>JAGRIE010000006.1:61562-84792 GCA_020443425.1 Halioglobus sp. | reverse complement strand
GACAAAGACCATCGCGGTACACGGCGCCACACCGAGCAGTATCATACCGGCGATATATTCTTTTGCGGACTCCGGATCGACAAGGCCGGCAAACACATGCTCGAAGAACAGTATCCCCAGCGCGGCCATGGTGAACGGCTTGATCAGCCAGTTCACCACCAGGGTGATGCACAGGCCCTTGGGTTTCTTGCCCACATCTTTCAGCGAGGCGAAATCCACGTTCACCATCATCGGGTAGATCATCACCCAGATGAACACCGCAACCACCAGGTTGACGCTGGCGTACTCGATACCGGCGATGGTGTCGAACAGCCCCGGCTGCAGAACCCCCAGCCCCACGCTGGCAGCGATGCACAGTGCCACCCACAGCGACAGGTAGCGCTCGAACAGGCCCATGGGCGAGGCCCCGGTATTGCTAATGCTGGTCATGGCAAAGGCCCCTTTATATCAACAGCAACCACCCATCGACGCGCCCGCTTCGGGTGCGCTGGCGGCGCTGTCGTCGCCGGCCTCGTCAGCGTGGAAGAAACGGGCCTCATCCATGGTCTTGTAGGCCTCCCAGGCAATGCCTGCGGGATCTTCCACCCAGGACTTGTCGGAGCGCGCGTAACAGCAGACGGTTTCACCTTCGTCAAAGACTGACATATCGGCCGCTTTCAGGCGATCGCGCATCTCCTCGAGCTCGCGGTCCTCATCGACCTGTATGCCCAGATGATCCACGCCCCTGCCGCTGACACGGGTGGATATCGCGAAATTGACGCAGGGGTCATCCAGCACCCATTTGGCGTAATCCACTTTGGTCTTGGCGGGCGGCGCACCGAACAGGGCGCTGTAGAACGTGATCGCCGGATCGAGCTGGTCGACACCGACGTGAATATGCATGCGCTTCATAAGCGGCTCTCCTGGGTTTCTGTTGTGCCACAGCAATCGGCCAGCTCAATAACAGAGCACCCACTGCTTGTGTCCTGGTGAATACTGGCGAACTCATCACTGCAACAGTCTTTCACCATGAAATTGATCAAGCGGTGCATGACGTCGTAGTTCGCGGAGTAAATGATGGATCGCCCCTGCCTGCGGGACTGGACAATGCCCGCATTGGACAGGTGGCTCAGATGAAAAGACAGCGTGTTGTGCGGGGTGCCCAGTTTCTCACTCAGTTCACCCGCCGGCAGGCCGCTGTGGCCCGCCTGCACCAACAGGCGAAAGGCACTGAGCCGGGTTTCCTGGGACAGGGCGTCGAACAGTGGAATCGCTTCTTTTATCTCCATATGTCCAGACTAGTAGACATATTGTATTGCGTCAACTGCGAACAGCAAAAAAATCGCGGTACCGACCGCCCAAAGCCCCGACATCGGCAGCCGCCGGGCGGGTCAAATAACTGGACCAAACCAGCCCAATGGCCCGTGAGGCTGCCGCCGGGCTGTCACCAATGTCGCACACCACCTATCATCAATCAGCAATTTTCCGGCATTCATCTATTTTAAAAGACCCATAAGGATTGCAGCATGAGCGAACGCCAGGTACTGAATAAAACCAATCTGGGCATCAAGGATGGCCTGCCCCTGCAAGCGAGCGAGGGCGGCATTGACGAGCTGCGCAAGGATATCCAGCGCCTGATGGATATCGAGGCCATCAAGCAATTGAAGTACGCCTACTTCAGGTGCGTGGATACGGCCAATCTCGAAGAGCTGGGCACCCTGTTCCATGAGGATGTCACTGTGCATTTCCGCGGCGGCAACTACGAGTGGAAACTGCAGGGCAGGGAGGAGTACGTCAGCAACATCGGCAACGCCTTCAGCAGGGAAGCGGTGGGCCAGCACAACGCCCACCATCCGGAGATCCAGATTCTCAGCGAGACCGAAGCCACGGCGCTGTGGTACCTGGCGGACAATATGTGGATACTGAACCACAATGTGAAAACCCACGGCACCGCGCTGTACTGGGACCGCTACCTGAAAGTGGACGGCAAATGGCTGATCAGGGAAACCAATTACGAGCGCATCTATGAGATCAATGATGTGCTGGAGGAGCGACCCAGACTGAGCTCACACTATCTCGGCGCACACGGCACCGAACCCAGGTTCTAGACCGGGCCGCCGCAAACGCTTCAACGCCGCTGCGCTTGCAGATACTCCTGCAAGCGCGCCTCGGCCTCATCGCCGAACAGGATTTCACAGGCCTCACGCAGACCGGGGGCATCGGCGATGTCCTCGTTGCGCACCACCAGCTCAATCTTCGAGCGTCGCCGCATAAAATCCTCCAGCTTGACGATCATTTCCCGCCGCGCCGCCAACTCGATTTCACAGCGCGTGTACTCGGCGTTCTCGATCAGCAGGCTGGCACAGCTCTCGTCTTCCCGAATGCGTTCCAGCAGGCCGAAGGCACTCTCCCCGTAGCGACGCCAGAACCGCTCTGACAGCGGCTCCGACGACGAGGGGTCTGTCAGGGCATCGAGATCCATCAACTTCGCCTGCAGCATAAACTCATCGCGCAACTCGACACCGGGCTCACCGTACCAGCGGTTTGCCTTCTGCGGGACATCGATACCCAGCCGGGCGATCCACTCGGCGACTTCGTCGCCCACATTCAGGCAGTCGGTGAGCTTGCCGCCGAAGATGCTCAGGTGCTGCCGCGCCTCGTCGACCTCGATCACATGCTTGCGCGACAGCTGGACCCAGTCGGCCTTGCCACCATCGCCCTTGATCGCCAGCGGCCGCACGCCCACGCGCTCGGCAATGATGCTCTGCCGTGTGAGCGGCGGGTCCAGGTCCAGCAGTGCATTGGCATTGCTCAACACAAAATCGCGGTCCTCGTCTGTCACCGAGACATCCGGGGACTGCACCTGGGTATCGGTAGTTCCGATGCAGGTTTTCGGCCCCATCGGTATCAGGAAAAACAACCGGCCGTCACTGGCAAAGAAGGTGAGCACGCGCTTGTTGTCTGTGATCCGGTCGACGATGAGATGAACACCCTTGGAAAACAGGTGGTGGTACTCGGTGTGCTCTCCCGCGACCCGGTTCTGCGTATCGACCCAGGGGCCACAGGCATTGATAATCGCCGTTGCGCGTATCTGGAACACCTCGCCGCTGATGCCATCCCGCGCCGTGGTCAGCCAGTGATCACCCTCGCGCCGGGTATCGGTCGACTCGACGTAGTTGGCCGCGATGCAACCGAAGTTGAGACTCTTGCGGATGAAGTTGAAGACAAACCGCGCATCGTTGTCGTACAGGTAACAGTCGGAGTACTCCAGGCCCCCGGCGGCGTTGCCGGTGTTCACCACCGGCTCCGCACTCTCAATACTGGCGGCGCCGAAGTAGCGCGGCGCACGGGTGTGGAAACGCCCCATCACCCAGTACAGCACACTGCCCAGGAACACGAAAAAGGGCGGAAAACGGAACCCGCGCTGAATCGTGGTGAGGAAACGGATCTCCTTGACGGTGGAGGGATAGGCCCGCATCAGCCGGTTGCGCGATTTGCACAACTTGTTGACCAGCAGGAACTCCAGGCTCTCCAGGTACTTGATACCACCCCAGGCCAGGTTGGAGGAATTGGAGCTGACACCGCCGGCAAAATCACCGCGGTCGATCAGTGCCACCCGGACGCCGCGACCGGCCAGCGAGGCCGCGGCGACGGCACCGTTGATGCCGGCGCCGACAACCAGTACATCGAACGGCTGTTCCGCCAGCTTCTTCAAATTACTGTTGCGCAGCGTCGCTGTCATTGGGCCCGGCTCCATTCCCGCTTGGTGTCGTTACAGTTTCCAGTAGCGCTGGCAAAGCGCGATGAAGTTGGTCGCGCTGTCACTCAGGCTGCTGCGCGCGCGATAGTATATGCCCACTTGCTTGTCGATACGCCCAAACGACACGTCATCCATGATACGGAAATCCGCACAACTCGGATGCTCCTCCAACAGTTTGCGGTCGATGAAGGTGACCCCCATACCCTCGGCCACCATATAGATACGCAGGGAGAGGCTGCTGACCTCCCAGACACTGCTGAACTGGTCGCGCAGGCGCTGGATGGACGGGCGCATATCCGGGTTATCCAGCGCCGAGGCGATCAGCGGCGTCAGCTTGAGCGCCCGCTCGTCGCCGTTAATCATGTCCTGGTAGCGCGCGTGCCTGGGGCTTACCACGAGGTGCCGCGAGTCCCGGTACAGGGGCACGGTATGGAACGGCGCCATGTCTTTCTGAAACGGCCCCAGCCCCAGTTCCACATTGCCCGAGAGCACGGCGGAGATGATGCTGCGCGAGGGCATCTCCGCCACCTTCATGCAGGTCCGCGGGTTTTCCTGATAGTAAGCGCTTATTAATGCCGGGGCATAGAAGCGGTTCAGCGAGGCGCTGAGCGCCAGGCTCAGGGTCTCGGTTTTGCCCTGCTTGAGCTGCAGGATGTCCTCAAGTGTCTGCTGCTCATCGCGCAGCACATCCACTGCGTGCTCAAACAGGCGCTTCCCGACATCGGTCAGGCGCAGCTCCTTCCCGCGCTGCACCAGCGGCGCCTCCAGCTTGAACTCGAGCCCGGCAACGGCCTGGCTGACAGCGGACTGGCTGATATGCAGGGACTCGGCCGCGCGCTTGAACCCGCCCTCTTCGATCACCGCGCGGAAGGCCCGCAGCTCACTGTTCTCCAGCCGCATATTAATTCTCCTAATACATTTATAAGTATAATTAACTCAACTGATTGCAGCGTCCAGCCTATACTGTGAAAAAGTACCATTTTCGAACAATACCGAGTAACCGCTATGTCCTCACAAGAACCCGTATTCTCCAACGACCTCGCCGGTATCATCGTCGGGGAGACCGCCATCTCCGATGTGCAGGGCGACGTCGGCCTGCTCAGCTACCGCGGCATCGACATCAATGACCTTGTCGCGGTGCCATTCCTGCACGTGGTGTGGCTGGTGCTGTTCGGCGAGCTGCCGGATGAACAGCAGAAGAGCCGCTTGAAAGCCTTTATGTGCCGGCACAGTCGTCTCAGCCACGCGGAGATCGACCTGCTCAAGCAGGTGCCGCGCGACCTGCACCCGATGCTGGTGTTGCAAGGCCTGGTACCCCTGCTCACCCTGCCCGAGGAATTGCGGCTGGAAGTGGAGCCGGATGCGGAGTACGGCCTGTTCCTGGCGGCCAAGATCTCCGCGCTGGTGGCCGCGCACTACCGCCTGTCGCAGAACAAGGTGATCCTGGCACCGGAGCCCGGCAAGCGTTTCCACGAGAATTTCCTGACCATGTTCAGCGGCAGCGCCCCGACCGAGGAACAGCGGCGTATGCTGGACGCTGCCCAGATCCTGCAGATGGAGCACAGTTTCAACTGCGGCACGTTTGCCGGTCGCGTCTGCGCGAGCTCACTCGCCCCGATCCAGTCCAGCATTTCGGCGTCCATCGGCACCCTGTTCGGCAAACTGCACGGCGGCGCCGACCAGGCCGCGCTGGAGATGGCCATCGAGATCGGCAGCCCGGACAAGGCCGAGGCCTATGTCACCCACTGTCTGGCGAACAAAGAGAAGATCATGGGCATGGGCCACCGCGAGTATCGCACCGTCGATCCGCGCGCCAAGATCCTGAAACCGATGGCAGTGGAGCTGTGCCAGGATGACGAGAGCAAAAACCTGCTCGCCACCCTGATCGCCGTGGAAGAGGCCTGCCAGCGCGCCTTTGCCGACAAAGACAAGGAGATCTGGGCCAACGTGGAGTTCTACAAGGGCGCGGTATTCCACAGTCTCGGCATCCCGACCCACTTTTTCACCGCGATGTTCGCAATGTCGCGCGTCTATGGCTACATCGCACACTTCCTTGAATTCCGTCGCGACAGCCGCCTCATCCGCCCGCGCGCCCGCTACACAGGGCCGGCGGTACAGTCTCACAACAAAACAGCCGCCTGACGGGCGGTCGCTACGGAGCGCCCCGCTGCCGGACCCACCCGGCGGCGGCGCAGTCCGTGATGAAACAGCTGTGTAGCGCTTGCAACGGCGCCGCTCCCTGCGTATAAAAATATAGCAGGACACCTTTCACAGCAGCAGGCTCCCCCATGCGAATCGCGGCCATCACCCTTGCAGTTCTGCTACTGGCGGCATGCACCGATGACAGCGCGCGCGAGGCGCTGGGGACACTGGAACGCGACCGCATCGTGCTCAAGGCCACCGCGGGTGAAATCCTGGTCGACGAGCCCGTCCCCGAAGGCACCATGGTCGCCGCCGGCACGCTGCTGGTGCAGCTGGACGACACCCGCCAGCAGGCCAGGGTCGCGTATGCGAAAGCGGAACTGGCACAGGCCAAGGCGCGACAGGAGGAGCTGCGCAACGGCGCCCGCGCAGAGGATATCGCCGCTGCGAGCGCCAGGGTCGCAGGGGCGCGAGCAACCGTGGTGGAGGCGGAGGCAAGCTACAAGCGCACTAAAAAAATGCTACAGCAAAAGCTCACGGCCCCGGCTAACCTGGACACCGCCGTGGCCAATCGGGACGCAGCGGAGGCCGCGCTGCAATCGGCCCACGAGGAATTGCTGCGCCTGACCAACGGCACCCGCAAGGAGCAGCTGGACCAGGCTGCAGCGGCTGTGCAGGCCGCTGAAGCGCAGCTCGCCCTCGAGCTGCAGCAGCTCGCCGATCTCAGTGTGGTCGCGACCCGCGATGCCTACCTCGACAGCCTGCCCTGGCATGTCGGTGAGCGCGTCACCATGGGATCAACGGTGGCTGTACTGCTGGCCGACGCGGCGCCCTACGCCAGGGTGTATGTGCCTGAACCCTGGCGGGCACGCCTGCAGGTGGGGGATCGCCGGCCGGTACACGTGGACGGCATCGCCGAGCCCTTCACCGGAACGCTGCGCTGGATCTCCTCAGAAGCCGCGTTCACACCATACTTTGCGCTCAATGCGAGCGACCGCGCCCGCCTTGTCTACCTGGCGGAGTTTGACCTTGAGAACGGGGAGACGCTGCCCACCGGGGTGCCGGCACAGGTGTTGCTCGGCGATGACTGAGATCGCGATTCACGCGAAAAACCTGTCCAGGCACTTCGGCGACGTCACTGCCGTCGAGAGCGTTGACCTGGACATCCCGGCGGGACAGATCTACGGCTTTCTGGGGCCCAACGGCTCCGGCAAGACCACCATCATCCGTATGCTCTGCGGGCTGCTGACGCCCTCCAGCGGCGAGGTCCGCGTGCTCGGGCTGGAGGTGCCGGCCCAGGCTGAGGCACTGCGTCGCAAGATCGGCTACATGACACAGAAATTTTCGCTGTACGACGATCTCACCGTGGTGGAAAACATGCAGTTCATGGCCAGTATCCACGGCCTGGCGGGCAGGGATGCGAAGGCCAGAATCGACGGCCTGCTGGATCGCTACGCGCTGCGGGACATGCGCAACCGCTTTGCCAGTGCCATGAGCGGTGGCCAGCGCCAGCGGCTGGCACTGGCCGTGGCGACACTGCACTCCCCCACCCTGCTGTTCCTCGATGAGCCGACATCGGCAGTCGACCCGGAGAACCGGCGCGACTTCTGGGAAAAGCTGTTCGACCTCAGCGATGCCGGCACCACCATCCTCGTCTCCACCCATTACATGGATGAAGCGGAGCGCTGTCACCAGCTGGCTATCCTGCAAACCGGCCACCTGCGCAACCAGGGTGCGCCACAGGCGCTGCTGGCGGCGCTGCAGGATCGCGTGGTGGCGATCACCGGGGGCAACCTGCGCCGGGTCAAGGAGGAGGCACTGCGCCTGCCACAGGTGCAGTCCGCCGCACAGCAGGGTATGCACCTGCGCGTGCTGCTGCGGTCCGGCACCGCGGACGCGACCGGCTACCTGCGCAAGCACCTGTCCGACTCGACACTGACACTGGCCCACGCCGCCGCGAGCCTGGAGGATGTGTTTGTCGCCTCCACCACCGGTGGAGACAGGGCGTGAGCTCGCTGCGCCGCATCGGCGCCGTGACCGGCAAGGAGTTCAGGCAACTGTCGCGCGACCGCGTGACCTTTGCGATGGTAGTGATGATTCCGCTGATGCAACTGCTGCTGTTCGGCTACGCCATCAGCACCATGGTGCGCCATATCCCGGTTGCCGTGGTGGACAACAGCGGCAGTGGCGCGGCGCGCTTCATCACCGAACAGGTGCGTGTCACCCAGGTGGTGGACGTCGTCGGCTATTATGCGACGGCAGAGGAAGCGGAGGACGCTATCGTCGACGGCACGGTTCGCGCCGCGCTGATACTGCCGGAGAATCTGGCGCAGCGTGTGGCGGGCGGCGAACCGGTGGGACAGTGGCTGGTGGACGGCTCCGACACCATGGTGAGTTCCGCCCTGCTGGGGCTGCGCACGATGCCGCTGCACCTCGAGGCGGGCACACCTGCCGGCGCCTACCAGGCGGCCACACCCACCTTTGAAGTGGCACTGTTCTTCAACCCCGAACGCCGTTCGGAGGTGAATATCGTACCGGGGCTGACCGCCATTATCCTGACCATGACGCTGGTGTTGTTCACCGCCGTGGCACTGGTTCGCGAGCGCGAGCGCGGAAACCTGGAACTGCTCATCACCACCCCGATCCACCCCCTCGAGCTGATGGTGGGCAAACTGGTGCCCTATATTTTTGTCGGACTGGTGCAGGTCACCATTATCCTCGGGCTGGGTCACCTGATCTTCAACGTGCCCTTCCAGGGCGAGATCGCCAGCCTCTGCGCCGTCACGCTGCCGTTCATTGCCGCCAGCCTGGCACTGGGCCTGCTGTTCTCGACACTGGCCGACACCCAGATGCAGGCCATGCAGATGACTTTCTTTGTACTCATGCCGTCCATCCTGCTGAGCGGCTTCATGTTCCCCTTTGACGCCATGCCGCTGCCGGCCCAGTACATCGCCGAGGTGCTGCCCGCCACCCACTATATGCGCCTGATACGCGGCGTGGTGCTGCGCGGCGCCGACGCGGCGCAATTATTGCCTGACATCCTCTGGCTACTCGGGTTCACTGTCGTTATGCTGGCGGTCGCAACCAAGCGCTTCCGCAAATCACTGGATTAAGCCGTCACTATGCGATCTAGCGCATTCCGACTCCTACTGCCCGTCATCGCTGTCCTGAGCCTGCTGGCCTGTGGCAGCGGCGAGTCGAATGTGACCGCCGGCAACCGCGAGGGGATACTGCACGCCGGCAATGGCACCGAACCCCAGGGCCTTGACCCGCATGTGGTCACCGGCATCCCCGAAAGCAATATCGTCAGCGCATTGTTCGAGGGGCTGACGGTCAAGAACCCCTACACGCTGGAATCGGAACCGGGTGTGGCACAGCGCTGGGATATCAGCGAGGACGGCCTGACCATCACCTTCCACCTCAACCCCGAGGCCAGGTGGTCAAACGGCGACCCGGTGACGGCAACAGACTTTGTGTGGTCCTGGCAGCGCGCCCTGAGCCCCGCGATGGGCAACCAGTACGCGTATATGCTGTACCCGGTGAAAAACGCCGAGGCGTTTGCCTCCGGCAAGCTGGATGACTTCTCCAAAGTGGGCGTGCAGGCACTGGACCCGCACACGCTGCAGGTGCAGCTGAATGCACGGACACCGTACTTTATCCAGCTGATGGACCATCACAGCACCTACGCGGTGCATCGCCCCACCATCGAGAAGTTTGGCAAAGCCACCGATCGTTTCACCCCGTGGACCCGCGTCGAGAACATCGTCGGCAACGGACCGTTCCGGCTCAAGGAGTGGCAGTTGAACCGGCGCATCATCGTGGAGAAAAGCGACACCTACTGGGACCGGGACCGGGTCAAGCTGAATGGTATCGAATTCTACCCGGCCGAAAACATCTCCAGTGAGGAGCGCATGTTCCGCGTCGGCCAGTTGCACTACAGCTACAGCATTCCGCTGGACAAGATTCCCGTGTACCGCGCGATGGAGGACAGCCCCTACGCCAACGCGCCCTATCTCGGCACCTATTTCTATCTCCTCAATACCAACAAACCACCTCTGGACGACGTGCGCGTGCGCCAGGCCCTGTCGCTGGCGGTGGATCGCGAGCTCCTCAACGACTCCGTGTTGCACGGCACCAATGTGCCCGCCTACAGCATCACGCCACCGGGCACGCTCGGCTACCAGCCGCCCAAAGTCTTCGAATACGATGTCGAGCGGGCGCGGCAGCTGCTGGCGGAGGCCGGCTATCCCGATGGCGAGGGCTGGCCGGGGCTGGAACTGATCTACAACACCAGCGAGAGTCACCTGAAAATCGCTGTGGCACTGCAGCAGATGTGGAAAGACGCGCTGAACATCGAGGTGACGCTGGCAAACCAGGAGTGGAAAGTGTATCTGGATTCCGTCGACCAGATGGACTTCCAGATGGCGCGGCGCGGCTGGATCGGCGACTATGTCGACCCGAACAATTTCCTCGACCTGTTCCTGTGCGGCGGCGGCAATAACAACACCGGGTTCTGCGACCCGGTGTACGACGATATGATCCTGCAACAGGCGCCACAGGCGAAAACACGCGAACAGCGCTACGCCATTTTCAAGGCCGCGGAGCAGCGGCTGATGGAACAGATGCCCATCATCCCCATCTACACCTACACCAGCAATCACCTGGTCCATCCGAGCGTGCAGGGCAAGCCGTCCAATTTGATGAACTACATCAACTACAAATACCTGTCGCTGGACAGTGACTGGCAGGCGGGCGAATAGCATGTGGCGCTTTATCGGCTTTCGTGTGTTGCAGTCGATCCCGGTCCTCCTGGTGGTAATCACTGTCACATTTTTCCTGGTGCGCATTGCACCGGGTGGGCCGTTCTCCAGCGAGAAGGCGGTGATCCCCGAGGTCAAGGCGGCACTCGAGGCCCAGTACCGGCTGAACCTGCCGATGTTCGAACAGTACACGGCCTACCTCGGCGACCTGGCGCAGGGCGACCTGGGGCCGTCTTTCAAGTACCCGGGCCGCAGTGTCAATGAGCTGATCGCCGCCGGCTTTCCCGTGACGGCAGAGCTGGGTTTGTACGCGCTGCTGGTGGCCATCAGCATCGGCGCCGTCGCCGGTGTGATCGCCTCGCTGCGCCCCAACACCGCGCAGGACTATATCCCGATGTCGGTGGCGATGATCGGTATCTGCGTGCCCTCCCTGCTGATGGGCCCGATCCTGATTCTGGTGTTCGGCATCTACCTGGAGTGGCTGCCGGTCTCTGGCTGGGGCGATATGCCCGGCGATAAAATACTGCCCGCCATCACCCTCGGATCCACCTACGCGGCCTACATCGCCCGCCTGAGCCGCGCCGGCATGCTGGAGGTGATGTCTCAGGACTATATCCGCACCGCCCGCGCCAAGGGCCTGCCCGAGTGGCGGGTGGTGGTCGGCCACGCCCTGCGCGGTGGCCTGATCCCGGTGGTCGCCTTTCTCGGTCCGGCCTTTGCCGGCCTGCTGTCCGGCTCCTTCGTGGTGGAGACCATTTTCCAGATACCCGGCCTCGGGCGCTTTTATGTGCAGGCGGCCTTCAATCGCGACTACACCATGATTCTCGGCGCCACGGTGTTCCTGGCGACACTGATCGTGGTATTCAACCTGCTGTCCGACATACTGGCGGCGTGGATGAACCCGCGGCTGCGCAGCCAGTACGGGGAGCGGTAGATGAGCGCGCCGCAGATCACCGACATCGCACAGGCCGAACAGGGCACCTCGCTGTGGCGTGACGCCTGGCTGCGCCTGCGCCGCAATCGCCTCGCCGTGTGCGGCCTGGCCGTGCTGGCGTTTTTCATACTGGTGGCGCTGCTGACGCCGTGGATTGCACCCTATGGTTACGCACAGCAGCAGCTTGCCGTGGGTGCCACACCGCCCTCGGCGGCACACTGGCTGGGCACCGACATCTTCGGCCGCGACCTGCTGACCCAGATCATGTACGGCGGGCGCGTCTCGCTGGCCGTAGGATTCATCGCCACAGCAGTAGCCCTGCTGATCGGTGTGACCTGGGGCGCAGTGGCCGGGTATGCCGGCGGCAAGGTGGACGCGGTGATGATGCGGCTGGTGGACATTCTCTACGCGCTGCCGTTCATGATCTTCATCGTACTGCTGATGGTGGTGTTCGGGCGCAATATGCTGCTGCTGTTCCTGGCGATCGGCGCGGTGGAGTGGCTGACAATGGCGCGTATTATGCGCTCGCAGGTACAGTCCCTGCGCCAGCAGGAGTTTGTGGAGGCGGCGATCTCGCTGGGGCTGTCGCCTGCCACCATTATCCGCCGTCACCTGGTTCCCAATGCGCTGGGGCCAATTATCGTCTACACCACACTGACCATTCCCAGCGTGATGCTGCTGGAGGCTTTTCTCAGCTTCCTGGGCCTGGGCGTACAGCCGCCGCAGACCTCCTGGGGGCTGCTGATTTCCTACGGCGCAGAGAGCATGGAGGAGTACCCCTGGCTGCTGATCTTCCCCGGGCTGGCGCTGACACTGACGCTGTTCTCACTCAATTTCCTCGGCGACGGACTGCGCGATGCGCTGGACGTGCGCGGCGCGAAGGACTGACCCTGTGCTCAAGGTAGAAAATCTCAGCGTCAGTTTTGTCACCCGCATGGGCACCAACAAGGCGGTCGACGATATCAGTTTCACGGTCGAGACCGGTAGGATCACTGCGGTGATCGGCGAGTCGGGCTCAGGCAAATCGGTCGCCTGCTACAGCCTGCTCGGGCTTATCCCACAGCCCCCCGGGCGCATCGACGGCGGCCGCGCGCTGTTTCACGGCCAGGACCTGCTGCAGATGACAGCGGCCGAGTTGCGCCGGATTCGCGGGCGCGATATTGCCATGGTGTTCCAGGACCCGATGACCTGTCTCAACCCCTATATGACCATCGGCCAGCAGCTGGTGGAACCGCTGCTCTACCACAAGAAAGTCAGCCGCGCACAGGCCCGCGATCGCGCGCTGGAACTGCTGGACGAGGTCGGCATCCGCGACCCGGCATCCACCATCGACAACTACCCCCACCAGTTTTCCGGGGGCATGCGCCAGCGTGTGATGATCGCCATGGCACTGATCAACGAGCCCGAGCTGTTGATCGCCGACGAGCCCACCACCGCGCTGGATGTCACGATACAGGCGCAGATTCTCAAGCTGCTGGCAACACTGCAGGCAAAGCGCAATATCGGCATACTGTTTATCAGCCACGACCTCGCCGTGGTTGCGGACATCGCCGACCAGATCGTGGTGATGCAACAGGGCCGCATCGTCGAGACGGGCAACCGGGACGCAATTTTCCGCCACGCCAGCCACCCGTACACACAAAAGTTGCTGCAGGCCATTCCGCGCGGCGGCAAGCCGGTGGCACTGCCGACATCGCTGCCGCTGGTGACCGTGCGGAACCTGTGTACGTCCTTCCAGTCCGGCAACACCGTGGTGAAGGCCGTTGACGATGTCAGCTTCGAGGTGCTGCGGGGCGAGGTACTGGGCCTGGTCGGTGAATCCGGCAGCGGCAAGTCCACCATCGGCCGCTCGCTGCTGCGCCTCGTCCACGCCAGCTCCGGCCAAATTGATTTCGACGGCATCGATGTCACCGCATTGCAGCGCCGCGAACTGAAAAACCTGCGCCGCAGGATGCAGTTCATCTTCCAGGACCCGTTCGCATCGCTGAACCCGCGCATGACCGTCTATGACACGCTGGCGGAACCGCTGCTACTGCACGGCATAGAGACCCGCAGCACCGTGGGTGCGCATGTCCTGCGCCTGATGGACGATGTCGGCCTGGCGCGCACATTCGTGCGCAAGTACCCACACGAGTTTTCCGGTGGCCAGCGCCAGCGCATCGCCATCGGCCGCGCGCTCGCAACCCGCCCGGACTTCGTGGTCGCGGATGAGCCCGTGTCGGCGCTGGACGTCACGATACAGGCGCAGATACTGGAACTGATGCGTGAGCTGGGAAGGGAGTACGGCCTCACCATGCTTTTTATCTCACACGATTTATCCGTGGTACGGCAACTGGCGGACCGCATCGTGGTGCTGTACAAAGGGAAAATAGTGGAGCAGGCGGCGACCGAGGATCTGTTCCAGCGGCCGCAGCAGGCCTATACACAACAGCTATTGCGGTCGATCCCCGGCTCAACCCTGCTGGCGGCAGACCCATCAGGCACCGACACGACACTCTCCTGAGCAGCGGCGCGACGGCGCTTACGATTGTGTCGGGTAGATCTCCATCCAGTGGTACAGCATCAGGTCGCCGAGCTTATTGCGCTGTTCGATCGACAGCTTTTGTTTGTTCGCCAGCAGCAGGCCCCTGACGCAGAGGGTCTGCACCGGCGCATGAGGCTCGGGCATGGCCAGTTTCATGGTGCGATAAATCCTGTCGCCGTTCCACATCCCCTGCAGAAACAGTTCATCGTTCAACTCGACAAAGCGAATGCGGTCGCTGTGAGCCAGCGCGTAGTCCACCTCCTGCGAGTGCGCGCGCGGCCGGTGCACTACCATCACCGCATCCACGGGCCCCTCCGGCGAAGTCAACTGCTCCATTGCCGCGGCGGTATCGCCATAGCTGACCTCGATATCCGCCATCGCCGGGATCTCGCTCACCATATAGTTGAACGTCGCCGCGACACCGCTGGAGGGACTGGCAATACCGAGGCGCAGGTCACTGGCGTCATGCAGGTCTTTTTCGTTGCGGATACCGCTGTCCACACCGGCCATGATGAATACACATTCCTGCCCGATACTCTCCAGCAGGTCGAGCTTTTCAATCTGGCCGTGGTGTTGATCCAGATAGAACTGCGCGGCATCCGCCTGCACAAAGGCGAGGTTGACCGGGCTGTCGGCATCGAGCAGCTTCTCAATGTTCTCCAGCGAACCGGTGCTGGGCAGGATATCTACCGCCAGGCCCGCCCTGTCAGCCGCGACAGAGCGCATACGTGTGGCCGCATTCCAGTAGCCGCCACCCTCGGCACCGGAACTGAGAACAACAGGGGGCTGGGGCGCCTCGGCAGCGGGCTCGCCGGCGAATGCAGATGTCGCTACCGCAAACAGGCAAAAGCAAAGCAGTCGAGTCAGGCGAAAAAAACGATCCATAAGCTTTCCAACGCAGGGGAACAGTCGGTTCAGCGTAGCAGGCGCAGGATGCCGGGGGAAGCGCAAGGCGAAGTACAGCAGCTTACGGCAGGGCCTGGGCGGACGCGCTCATCCGACCCGTTTTTTCTCCAGTACAACCGGCCTCAGCGTCTCCTCACAGGGCAACAGACCAGAGTTGACCAAGCGGATATACACCTCCAACTGCGTCGACGCCTCCAGCTCCTCCTGGAATGGCCCGACAGTCTCCCCTTCGCGGGTCTTGAAGAACCAGCCCCCGTTGTCCTGAAACATCCTGCCGGTTCGATATCTGGTGTCTGAACTGCGAGTAGTGCCTAGCTGTGCCATGGTGAGCGCTCCAAAACCCTGTGGTGTCATGCGTTCAAATACTATAGACGGCAGATGACAGAACTAAAGCGCGAACTGTGAGACAGCTCCCAGAACCCGGAATATTACCAATATGGGTTATTCCAGGCAGCCAGCCCAAATCGCCGGCAGCGACGAAAATTACTGTCGCAGAAGTATCCATTCTTAAACTCTTGAGGTACACATCGCGATTCGACACTATAGTCTATTGGCTGCACGTCGCATTGGTCACGCCTCCCAGAATAGTCTGGCTTCCCATATCATTGCTTGAAACAATGCTGCACCCGACTGACATTAGTGAATGGATAACAATGAGCTATAACTACGACCCCGAACTGGCCAAAATGCTGGCGTTACTGCCGGACACCCCGCTGACGATCGACAACCCCGAACAGGCGCGGGCCAATTTTGTCGAGCTGGTTGCATCCATGAGCTCGGATCTCGACAGGACTGGCGTTTCCGTGGAAAACCGGCTGATTCCGGGCCCGGCGGGCGCGCCCGAGGTACCTGTTCGCATCTACACCCCGGAGGGCGTCAGCGCGCCGGTACCGGGCATACTGCAGATCCATGGCGGTGGCTTTGTGATCGGCAACCTGGATGGCGAGCAGGGCACCTGCTTCGCGCTGTGTCGCGGCCTCGGGGTGGTCATTGTCTCGGTCGACTACCGTCTCGCACCGGAAACACCCTACCCCGGAGCGCTGGAAGACTGCTACGCCGCACTGCAATGGACCAGCGGCAACAGCGCCGAGCTGAAAATCGACCCGGCCCGACTGGCGGTATTCGGGCAGAGTGCCGGCGGCGGCCTGGCGGCGGCGGTGGCGCTGTTGGCGCGGGACCGCGACGGCCCGGCGCTGTGCTTCCAGTATCTGGGCATCCCCGAACTGGACGACCGGCTGCAGACCGCCAGCATGCGGCAGTATGTCGATACCCCCATGTGGAACCGCCCCAATGCGGAACTGAGCTGGGACTATTACCTCGGCGACCAGTACCAGCGCGGCGCAGACGATGTGCCCTACCACGCGGCACCCGCCCGCGCCGAGGACCTCTCCGGCCTGCCACCGGCCTATATCAACACCATGGAATTCGACCCGCTGCGCGATGAGGGCGTGGAATATGCACTGAAACTCATGCGGGCCGGTGTCGCCACCGAACTGCACAGCTTCCCCGGCACATTCCACGGCTCCAGTCTCTTTACCGGCGCACAGGTCAGCCGCCGCGAGTCGCGGGAAATGTTCACCGTACTGCAGCGCGGCCTGAAAATCGAAGACTGAAACCGCAACAATAAAACCTCACAACTGGAGACACCATGACTACCGATGCACTGCGACACCAACCCGTTATGCCCCACCTGCTGATCGATGGCCTCAACCGCTACAACGATGAGCCCTGCCTGTTCCTGGGCGACAAGGTCGCCAGCTACAGGGACGTTCGCGAGAGCGCCAGCCAGATGGTACAGGCGCTGCAATCCAAAGGCCTGGGCGTGGGCAGCACGGTGGCCGTTATCTCTGCCAACCGCCCCGAGGTACTGGCCAATATCGCGGCCATGCAGCTCACCGGTTGCACCGGAACACCGCTGCATCCGCTCGGCTCTATCGATGATCACGCCTATGTACTGGAAGCCGCCGGTGTCGAGACGCTGATCTTTGATCCCTCTGTATTCGAGGACCTGGCGAAGCAACTCAAGGAGCGCGTACCCGGGCTGAAGAACCTGCTCGGCTTCGGCCCCAACGCGATAGGCGATGATTATCTGGCGCTGGCCGCAACATTCGAGCCGAAACCGCTGGTCGCCCCGGATGTCAAACCCGACGACATCTCCTCCGTCAACTTCACCGGCGGCACCACCGGCAAACCCAAGGGCGTCATGAGCACCTACAGTGTGTCTGCGGCAATGACCCAGATCCAACTGGCCGAGTGGGAGTTTCCGGAAGAGATTCGCATGCTGATGGCGACCCCGCTGTCACACGCGGCGGCGGCCTTCTTCATCCCAGTGCTGCAAAAGGGCGGCGCTTTCTACGTGATGCAGGGGTTCACTCCCGACGAGTTCTTCGACATGGTCGAAAAGCACCGCATCACCTGCACCATGCTGGTGCCGGTGATGCTGTACTTCCTGCTGGATTCACCGCGCTCCGCAACAGCCGACATGTCCAGCATGGAGACCATCTTCTACGGTGCCTCACCGATGAGCCCGGCACGGCTGGAAGAGGGCATCAAAAAGTGGGGACAGATCTTCTACCAGTTCTTTGGGCAGTCCGAGTGCCCGATGGTTATCGCCAATATGCGCAAGAAGGATCACGACCTCTCCAAACCGCAGCGACTGGCGTCCTGTGGCCGACCCACCCCCTGGGTGCACCTGAGCCTGCGCGATCCCGACGGCAATGAGGTCGCACCCGGGGAAGCCGGGGAGATCTGTATCCGCGGCCCGCTGGTGATGAAGGGGTACAAGGACATGCCGGAGCAGACCGCGGAGGCATTCGCGGGCGGCTGGCTGCACACCGGCGATGTCGGCAAACTGGATGAAGACGGTTTCCTCTATATTGTGGATCGCACCAAGGACATGATTGTCACCGGCGGCTTCAATGTGTTCCCGCGCGAGGTGGAGGATGTACTGTCCACCCACGAGGCGGTGGGCCAGGTGGTTGTTATCGGCGTCCCCGACGACCATTGGGGTGAAGCGGTCAAAGCGGTGGTGGTGCTCAAGCCCGGCTTTGAAGCCAGCGATGAACTGGTCGCCTCCATGCAGGCACTGGTCAAGAGCGCCAAGGGTTCGGTGCAGTCTCCCAAGTCCATCGACTTCGTCGCCGGTATCCCGCTGACGCCGGTGGGCAAGCCCGACAAAAAGGCGGTCAGGGCACAGTACTGGGCCGGCAGTGAGCGCGGGGTCGGCTAGGGCCGGCTGCTATTCCACCCACCAGGGTCTACAATAGCACTCACACCCCCTGTTCCTGATCGACAATACGGAAGGAGTGCCCATGCTGGAATCCCGTCCCGAGCAATATCGCGGGCTCACCTACCCCTACTCGCGCGGTGTCGACCCGACACCGGGCGAGCCGGAAAAAATTGCCGACGGTGTCTACTGGGCCCGCTTTTCGATGCCGATGTCGCTGAATCACATCAACCTGTGGTTACTGGAAGATGGGGACGGCTGGACGGTGGTGGATACCTGTCTCGACCTGCCCGATGCGCGCGAGACCTGGGAGCGGCTGTTCAGCGGCTTCATGCGCGGCAAACCGGTGAACCGGGTGATCTGTACACATATGCACCCCGATCATGTCGGGCTGGCCGGCTGGCTGACCGAGCGCTTCGGTTGCGATCTGTGGATGTCGCGTGAAGAGTTCCTGATGTGCCGCGCGATGAAAGCCGACACCGGGCGGCAGGCACCGGATGTGGCCATACGGTTTTACACCGCGGCCGGGTACAACGACGCGCAGCTGGATGAATACCGGCAGAAGTTCGGCAACTTCGGCCGCGCTATCTCAACGCTTCCCGACAGTTTCCGACGCCTGGTTGACCGCGAAACCATCACCATCGGCGATCGCTACTGGCAGGTCATTATCGGCAGTGGCCATTCACCCGAACACGCAACGCTGTACTGCCCCGCGCTCAAGCTGCTGATTTCCGGCGACCAGGTACTCCCGCGCATCACTCCGAATGTAAGTGTTTTCCCCACTGAGCCGGCGGGAGACCCATTGAACGAGTGGCTGCGCTCCAGCGCCCGTTTGCGCGAGATCCTGCCCGATGACCTGCTGGTTTTGCCTGCGCATGAAGCGCCATTCTATGGGTTGCATGTGCGCCTCAACCAGTTGATTGAGGGACACAAGGACGATCTGTCCAGCCTGTTTAACTACCTGGAACAGCCGCGGCGCGTGGTCGACTGCTTTCCCGCCCTGTTCAACCGTGAGCTCGAGGGTGAATCCTTCGGCCTGGCGACCGGCGAAACCCTTGCGCACCTGAACTGCTTGCTGGGCAGGCGCGGTATCACCTGCACAACTGACGCTGAAGGTGTGAACTGGTATCAGCAGGACCCCGCCGCGTCAGGCGTGGACTAACGGCGCTGACTGGGGCAGCAACGGTGTGAGCGGCCCGGCGCCGACCTGCTGCGGCGACGGACTTGTTCGTCAGGGAGCGACGATGTTGCGATCGCCTTTGATGAGGCTGCGGAAGCGATCAAGTATCGACTCGAACTTGAAGTCCTTGAACTCGCCGGCATCCATGAACAGGCCGTGATCGGGGCACAGCTCATACCAGATGTGCTTTTGCTTGGGGTCGGCGGACTTTTCCATCTCCTTGCCACAGCGCGGACAGTTGATGTCGGAATGGCTGTCCCACTTCCAGCCTTCTTTGGCATCGCCAGTGTCGACCATGTGCCCGTCCTTGATCGCCTTCAGCTGGTGAACCTCATCCTCGTCGAACCACAGACCCGCGCAGTTGGTGCAGCGATCGATGGTAATCCCCTCGTGTGTGATCTCCTCCATGCCGTGGTGGCACTTGGGGCACTGCAAGCTGTGCTGGGCCGCATCATATTCCATACTCGGTAACTCCATGGTTTCACGAATTGTCATTATAGGCGCGATATGGACGCTTGCCACCTAAATCCTCATTCGCAGCGCCCGCTGCCGCCGCGCTAGCTGGAAATCCTGTCGAGGATCAGCATCACGCTGTCGCGGTCGAGCAACCGCGGCACCGGATAGCCCGAGCCTTCCTTGATGGCGAGTTCGCATATGGCGTCAAAATCAGCGCGCTTGATCACGTCCATCTGCTCCGGAATGCCGACCTCGGCGCGCAAGTCCTTCACTGCCTGGATGAATTTGTGGGACAGTGCCTGCGGAGCCTCTCCCTCACTACCGGCGCCGATCAGCACCGCCAGCTCCGCCAGGCGCTGCTGCGACTCCTCGCGGGAAAACTCCAGGATATGGGGCAGGACCAGCGCATTCGCCAGACCGTGCGGAATACCGTACTTGCCGCCCAACTGGTGGGCAATCGCATGGACATTACCTACATTGACCTGGTTGATCGCCAGGCCCGCGTAGTAGGCGGCCATTGTCATCGCATTGCGCGCGTCGAGGTTGCCGCCGTCATGGCAGGCCGTCGGGAGGTGTTCAAAAATCAGCTTGATGGCGAGGCGCGCGTCTTCCAGGCGGGTGCCGCGATCCCATACCCCGATATAAGCTTCAATCCCATGCGTCAGCGCATCCATGCCGGTAGCCGCTGTAATCTGTGGCGGCAGACCTGTGATCAGGTCGGGGTCCAGGGCGACAGCGGTCGGCAGCAGGCCCTCCCCCATGATGATGCTTTTCTCGTGTGTCACGACATCTGAAATCACTGCGCCCATGGTGGCCTCGGAGCCGGTACCCGATGTGGTCGGTATCGCATACAGTTTAAGCGGGGTGTGCTTGATCTTTCCCATCCCCACCCACTCTGTCGGCGAGGCCGCGCTGGTGGCGGCGGCGGCGATAATTTTAGCGGCATCCATGGAGGAGCCGCCCCCGATCGCCAGCACGACCTCACTGCCCTGCGCCCTGGCGATCGCCGCACCCGCTGACACCTGGTCAAACGTGGGATCCGGCAGCACGCCATCGTAGTAGGCCACATCCACATCCGCGGCCAGCAGAGTTGCGATGGCCTTGTCGACCACGCCAAGGTCGCGCAGCGGTTTGTCTGTTACCACCAGTACTTTCTTCGCACCGGTGTGGAGGATGTGTTCACAGAGCTGGCGGGAACTGCCGCTGCCGGCGAACGCGATATGACGCAGCGCGGGGGCGAAACGGACCACCACACTCATTATCACCAGCAACAGCGCGTGTAATTTTTTTCGTAGGAACATCGGCATGACTTACTCCATTGGGTGGCAGATTGCGCACTTCAGAATGTCGACGCAAATACTAGCAAAAAATGACGGCCGCGCCTTGCGTCAGTTTGCGGGCACTTTGGTCGCAGCGGGCGTGCACGCTATCAACAGTGCCGCGATCACCAGTGTTGCCGCCAGCGCCAGCATCACCACATCGTAGCTGCCGGTCTGGTCGAAGACATAGCCGGCCAGAGGAGCGCCGGTGAGGCCTAGCGGCAGGAACAGGGGCATTTGGGCGCCGGTCACCTGGCTGATGATAGCGGCGTCGAAATAGCGACTGTTCAGGTAGGGGTGCATCGGGATAAAGGCGCCGTTGGCCGCCCCCAGCAGGACCAGTGCGACCACCACCTGCCAGGTCTCCACCGACACATACAGCAACAACAGGCCGACAACCTGGGTCAACAACAGCCCCGCTGCCAGCCATTTAACAGCGTTGCGCACAGCGTCGCCCTGCCAGGCCAGGCAGCTTTTACCGACCAGCCCGGCCAGGCCGGAGACTGCCAGGAACCAGCCGGCGTCCGCCACCGAGTAACCCCTGCCGGTAAAAAAAGGCGGAAAGCAGATCGTCAGCACAATCATCACATTGAGCCCGAGCGCGACACACAGCCCTATCAACCAGAATGCCCTGATGCGGTAAAAGGCTCCCGCTACCAGTTTCTCGGTGCTGGGCGCTGTCTCCACCACCCCCCGTGGCGTACCGGCCAGTATCATGACCCACAGCACCACCAGCAGTCCCGCGGCGAGAATCTGCAATGCCAATCGCCAGTCGAAGTTGGCCAGCAGGCTGCCGGTCAACGGCGGCAGGATAATGGCCGCGAGGCTCATACCGATCGCCGCCAGCGCCAGGGCGCGGGCCTCGCGGCCGGGGTAGAGTTTTACCAGCATGCCATTGACCACCACCGGGCCGTACATCGACATACCGAGAGAGAAGCTGACAAATCCCACCGCGACCCACACCAGTGTCGGTGCCTGCCCGATGGCAACCAATGCGGCCATGCCAATACCCGCACCCGCGAGCATGATATTGCGCACCGGCAGGCTGTCGGCCAACTTGCCGATCAGCGCGCCGAAAATGGCCGGCACCAGCAACAGGGCGATCGGGCCCGTATTCAACACAGCGGCACCGACCCCGAACTCATGCGACAGCGGCTCCACAAAAAAGCCGTAGATACTCATGATGCCGGCGCCAAACGCCATGCAGCACATGCCGGTGATGGCAGGAAGCCAGGTTTTTATTATCTTCATCAACAGACCTTACTGGCTCGCCCGCCTGGAATACGGGTTACAGCACAGTGGTGAAACCAGCAGGAAATGATACAGAACCTCGCCGACAGCGGGAGGTTCTGTAGTCCGGATCAGCCGCGCTTGGGGCCACCGTTGGTGCCCGGCCAACGCGATCCCGAAATGGTATCGGCATACGGCAGGAACTTCTCCGGGTCGAGTTTGCCCGCCAGCGTCATCTCACGGTCGAGGAATGTCGGCCACCAGAGGTAGGATGACAGCTGCTCGCGCATCGGCAGCAGAGTCGTCAGCGGATCCCAGGGGCTGTCGCGCAGTGTCAGTTTACCGTCGACCTCCTCGCGCCAGGCAGTCCCGTATTCGCTGCGCACACGCACAACATGCGGCGGGAAATCGAAACCGGTGGCCGGCCCGCCAACGCTGACAGCGCGCGAATACTTGAGCCAGAATTCATTCTGCTGGAACGGTTCGCCCGGGTCAGAGGGCCCCTTGGAAAAGCCTTCGAACTCGACAAACGTGTAGCCCTGGTGGATGCAACGCGCTTTCACCTGCGGCCCCAGTCGGTAGAACTCGGTGGTGCAGGGGTACTTCGGCTGGCCGTTGGTCTCCTGGCTGACAAAGATCGCCGATTCCTGGTCGATACCGTAGCCCAGTGTGTACTCGCCGGCGACGCCGTCGTAGACAGCATCCACGCTGGTGACGATGCCGTATTCGGGCTCATCCGGCACAGGAAAATTGTAGATGGTCAGGTTCACGTTCGGCTGCGCACCGGGCTCGATACCAGGCGGCAACAGGGCAG
>JAGRIE010000006.1:49902-61465 GCA_020443425.1 Halioglobus sp. | reverse complement strand
AGCGATTTTATCGGGATCGGTCCGATACTGGATTTTCAGCATGGGCCAATTGACGATATCCCCCGGGTTGCCCTGGGGTGCACTCGGTTCATTGCTCATATTATTTCCCTTATGAATTGTCGTTACTGGATTACGCACCCACCATATTGGGCACAGGGGTTTCTCTGTTGAGAATCATATCGGCTCGCGCGCGAATCTTGGCATCTGTCTCGGGCGTCGTGGCCAACAGCCAGAAAGCGTCTTTCTGCAAGCCCTCCACCGCCATCTCCGCCACTTCATCCGGATGCGTGGTCTGCAGTTCAATACCGAACTGCTCGCACATTTTTTTCATATCCTCGACCGAACTGATACCGGATTCATTGCCTTCGACATCTTTCTTCAGTTCCTGTGGGCGCACCCGGCCGGAGTTGAACAGGCCGGTGTCCACCACGTGCGGGCCGGGGAACAGGGCGCTGACCTTGACCGGGCTCTGCGCGGCCTGTACCTGGTAGTGCAGGTTTTCGGTAATCGCATGCACGGCAGCCTTGCTCGCGGTATAGATGGGCTGGTCGGGATACACCAACAGTGCGCCGTTACCCGAACCGGTCACCACAAAATGGGCTTCCTCGTTGCGCGCCACAAGTCGCGGCATAAACGCGCGGATGGAGTTGATGACACCCCACAGATTGACGTTCAGGCACCACTGCCAGTCCTTGTCCGAGTAGTCCCACATCGCGCCGGACTCGCCGGCGCCGATACCGGCATTGGCGAACACCAGGTCGATATGGCCGAACGCCGATTCGGTGCTGTCCGCCAGTGCATTGAGGCTGTCCAGCGAGGTGACGTCACAGGACTCCACAATCGCCTCGATGTTCTCTGCAGCGAGGTCACTGCGTATCTGCTCCATGGCGCTCTTGTCGACATCACCCACAGCAATTTTTGCGCCGCGACGGCCCAGTGCAAACGCGAGGGAGCGACCGACACCGCTGGCACCGCCGGTGATGACCGCGACCTTGTTGTTGAAATCCTGCATTGCTACGCTATCTCCCGCTTGTCTTTGGAGGTGAGGTAGAACTGTCGCACCCACTTGCGGAACATCACCAGCGTCTTGTCCTCCTTGCAGAATACCGGGCGATGCTTGTGCACCTTGTTGGCCCAGATCGGGTAGTCATCGCTCAGGCCTGTGATAATTCCCTCCATCACATCATCGCCGACTACATCCTCGATCTCGCGTCGCACGATCAGTGTCCAGCGCATCATGGTCTCATTGCGATTGATGGGCTGGGCGCTGTTGTACATGATCATTTCGGCGCCGGGGCCATAGCTGGTGCGCACCATCGCAAAACCGGGGCTGTACGTGGTGGCATGCAGGTGGCCGGGGTAATCGGCATCGGTCATTTCCGAGTGCAGGTGCATGGTGCGCCCATCGTCATCAATGGTGACGCTGGAGTCGGGGACTGCTTTCTGGCCGTGCACGAACTGGAAGTGCACCGGGTCGCAGGAGTTCTCGCAGATATCCTGCACATGAGCCGGCACCCGGTGCTCGGTATAGCGCGGCGAGGTCCAGTTGGGGTCGCCCAGTTCGGGCAGTTCCGGCAACGCCCACTCCGGGCCGGAATTCTCCGGGTGGAACCAGATGTACACCTCGCCGTTTTTTTCCTCGGCATGCCAGGTGCGCAGACGCGCGCGCTCGGGGATCTCGTCGCAGTAGGGGATCTCTACGCATTGGCCATCGGCATCGTAGCGCCAGCCGTGAAACGGACAGCGGACGGTCTCCCCGACCACGCGACCCTTGTGGCCGAGGTGCGCGCCCAGGTGTGGGCAGAACGCGTCCTGTATAACCGCCTGCCCAGAGCGGGTACGGTACAGTACCAGCTCGCGGTCAAACGCCTGCACGGGCTTGACCTCGCCCACCAGCAGTTCGTGTGACCGCGCCACGGAATACCAGCCCATCGGAAACTCCGGGGTGGCATTGGTTCTGGATTCACATGCTTCTACGATTGTCATAGTGCCTCTTTGGAAAAATCATTCCTGCGGTTGGTTAATTCAGTTGAAGAGCGCGGCGGTAGGGCCGATATCATCCGCGACTGCCTGCAGACGCTGCCGGTCCAGGCCGTAGAACTTTATCGCGTTCTCGCCAAGAATCTTGCGCCCGTCAGCCTCGGGGAAATTACTGAAATTGTCTTTGAAGTACTGCGCTGTATTCGGCCAGCTGCCCTCCGGATGCGGGAAGTCACTGCCCCACATCACCTTCTCAAGGCCGACCTCATCGCGCATGTCGAGGTCGGGGCGCAACACACAGGAAGCGCCGATACCGATATTGCGCGCGAAATACTCGCTGGGCTTCAGGGACAGGTGCTTGCGAAAATTGCCCAGCTTGGCCGAGATCTGGCCCTCGGTGTAGTGGAAGTCCATCAGGCGCAACCAGGACGGCAGCATGAACATGGTGCCGCCCTCGACGATCATCGTCTTGAGCTTCGGGAACCGCTCGAACACGCCGCCCCAGATCATGAAGGTCAGCGGGCGGTACAGCCACCACATCACTTCCGAAACGTAGATGCCCATGGCGCCGGGCAGCTCCGCACTCTTGTCTTCCACAGGAAACCCTGCACCGAAGTATTCCGGGTGCGGGGCTGGGCCGGAGTGAAAGTGAACAATCACTTCAAGTTCTTCGCAGACAGCCCAGAAAGGGTCGTATTTGACATGGTGATAGGCGTCCTGATCGCCCCACAAGGTGGGAATCATAACGGCCCTGAGGCCATTGTCGACACACCAGCGCACCGCCTCCACGGCCTGTTGTACATCCCACAGCAACGGGATCGAGGCCACCCCGATGTGGCGGGCCGGGTCGTTGGCGCACCACTCCGCCAGCCAGCGGTTGTGGGCCATGGCGCCGGCCCACTGCAGTTCCGGCACCATATCGCGCGGTGACAGGCCGAGCCCGGCACCGAACGGGGGCGTGTTCTTCTCGGTGATCCCGTCCGGGAAAATGACCTCCGCGGCGATACCGTCCTTGGCCAGCATCTTCACGCGCTCTTCGTAATCCCAGGCGCCCGTCAGCTCCTTCTGGATCGGCGCGCGCCAGGCGTCATTGATCTCCTTGATCAGGAACGTGGACTCGGCTTTGTCCATCATATCGACGGTGACCGGTACGGCCATATCCATCATTTCGTGATATTTCTTTTCCACATAGGGTTTGTAATCGGCAATGGGCAGACCCGCGTGGCAGTCAGTTGACACCACAATCAAACGTTCAGACATGCTGGTACCTTTTATATTCCTGTTCGCCTGAGAAGCAGGCAATAGCTTCCCAAATGAGCAAACTTGCACATTTGTATACAAAATAGTTTAATGTTTAGCCGAATGCAACAGTGTTACGGAAATTTCATGGACACGGCTGAGGCGCCCGTCGGGCGCCGCGAAAAACGCAAACAGGAAATCCGCACCCGCATCGAGGAAGCGGCCTATCAGCTGTTTCGCCAGCAGGGTATCGAGGAGACCAGTATCGAACAGATCTGCGTGCAGGCCGATGTGGCCCGCCGCACATTCTACGGTCATTTCCCGAACAAGCACTCCCTTCTGGGCGGGCTGGGCATCTCCCGCCTGTACGACCAGCTGGAGCCGATGCTGCGCCTGTTGATGGAGAACCACAAGACCACGCGCGACCGGCTGGAGGCGATGATCGACTATATCGAGTCGAACTTCGCCGGCTACGACGACATCGACCGCCAGCTGATCCTGCTGGCGCCCTCCACCTTTGCCGAGGACTCGGAGCGCCAGCGCGAAGTCGGTGACACCGCCATCTCCAGTTTCACACGGCTGATCAGCACCGGCGTGGAGATCGGCGATGTGCAGACCACGTTCTCCGCAGAAATCCTCGCCGCTATGGTGGTCGGGACGCTGAATATGCTGACCACCAGCTGGGCCATGGACAGCAGTTATCCCATCTTCGCCAAGCTCGAGGAGGCCCGCGGCCTGTTTGAACACCTGATCTGCAAGGACAACCCTTAAGACCGGTAACGCCATTGCGGCCCGGCCGCGATCGCGTCACCCTGCCCCGCAGCCATCACACAATCCGCAACGCACTCGGGGAGCACACCATGGGACCACTTCAGGGGCTTACTATCATAGAGATTGCCGGCATCGGGCCGGGCCCATTCGCCGCCATGTCACTCGCCGATATGGGTGCCGACGTCATTCGTGTGGAACGCCCGGGCGGCAGCATGTTCGCCGCCGCACACAACCCCAGGCTGGATTTTCTCAACCGCAACAAGCGCTGCATCAGCATTGACCTGAAGCATGCAGACGGTATCGACACGGTGCTGGCACTGCTGGAAAAAGCCGACGCCCTGCTGGAGGGGAACCGCCCCGGCGTGATGGAGCGGCTGGGGCTGGGCCCGGACGTCTGCCTGGCGCGCAACCCGGCCCTCGTCTACGGACGCATGACCGGCTGGGGCCAGGAGGGGCCGATGGCGCGCGCCGCCGGCCACGACATCAACTATGTCGCGCTGGCAGGCGCACTGCACCCGATGGGGCGCGCCGGCGAAAAGCCCGCGATTCCGCTGAACCTGGTGGGCGATTTCGGCGGCGGTGGGTTGATGCTGGCTTACGGCATGGTGTGCGCGCTGCTGGAGACAAAACACTCGGGCGTGGGGCAGGTCGTGGACGCTGCGATGATCGACGGCGCGGCCACCCTGATGGCCAGCACTTTCGGCGCCCACCAGACGGGGTTCTGGAGCGATGAACGCGGCACCAACCTGCTCGACTCCGGCGCCCACTTCTACGAGGTCTACGAGACGGCTGACGGCAAGTACATTTCGCTGGGATCGATCGAGCCCCAGTTTTACGCCGCGCTGCTGGAAAACCTCGGCGAGGATGCAACACATTTCCAAAACCAGTTCGACATGGAAAACTGGCCCGCCATGAAGGACCAGATGAGCGCCGTCATCAAACGCAAAACCCGGGATGAATGGGACGCGATATTCGACGGTGTCGATGTCTGCTACGCGCCGGTACTGTCGATGAGCGAAGTGCGCCACCACCCTCACCATCAGGCACGCGGTACATTCCTGGACGATGGCGAGGTTTGGCAGCCGGCACCGGCCCCGCGCTTCAGCCGCACACAGGCGGAGGTTCACTGCAGCGCAGCGAGTATCGGCGAGCACAGCGAGGATATCCTGCGCGAGTTCGGCTTCAGCGAAGAGCAGATTGCGGCCCGTCTCGAAAGTGGCGCTGTCCATCGCCATTCGCCCTAGGCTAGACTAGTGCATGCCGCATCGCATGATTCCTCTCGACGAACGCCATGCGGCCACCAGAAAAGGACCTACCGAATGAGTGAATCGACTTCTGTTCCCGATCAGTGCCGCTACGTCGCTGTTGATCCCGACAGCCACCACCTGAGTATCGCGCTCGGTCCCGTGCCGACGCCACGCGCCGACGAGGTGCTGATAAAAGTCCACTCCGCCGGTCTCAATCGCGCCGACCTGCTGCAGCGCAAAGGGCTGTACCCACCGCCGGAGGATGCCTCACCGGTGATGGGGCTGGAGGTTGCCGGAACCGTGCAGGCCAAGGGTGAGCAGGTGACCGACTGGCAGCTGGGCGACCGCATCTGCGCACTGACACACGGGGGCGGTTACGCCGAGTACGCGGTCGCACCGGTCGGTCAGTGCCTGCCCATACCCACCGGGTTCAGCAAGGCCGAGGCGGCCGCGCTGCCTGAGGCGCTGCTGACGGTGTGGCACAACCTGTTCCAGCGCGCCGGGTTGCAGGCGGGCGAGCGCGTGCTGATACACGGCGGGGCTAGCGGCATCGGCACCATGGCGGTGATGATGTGTTCCGCCATGGGCGCCAAGGTGTACACCACTGCCGGCACCGTCGAAAAGTGCCGCGCACTGGAAGCGCACGGCGCCACCTGCGCCATTAACTACAAGACAGAGGACTTCGAAGAGATCCTCACCGGCCTGGGATTCAACAACAAGATCGATGTCATCCTCGATATGATCGGCGGTGACTACATCCAGAAAAACCTCAACCTGGCCGCGCCGGAGGGCCGCATTGTCAATATCGCCTATATGAGGGGCTTCAAGGCCGAGGTCAATTTTGCACCGCTGCTGATGAAGCGCATTACCATGACCGGCTCCACCCTGCGCGCGCAGACCTTCGCCCAGAAAGCCGTGATGGTCGAGGAGATCCTCGCGCATATCTACCCGCTGCTGAACAGCGGCAAAATCAAACCGCTGATCGACAGCATCTATCCACTGGAGCAGGTGGAGCAGGCCCATGGCCACATGGAGAGCGGCCAGCACATGGGCAAGATCATCCTCAAGATGTAGGCGCTCTTAATCCTTATTCGTCTATCAATGCGGGTATTTGTAGCGAAAAAGTCTTAAAAGCAGGTTGGGCGCCGCTTTCAGATCAACTGCTTTTTAAAAAAGATCGGCTAATACCTGCTTTTTATACTTCCATGCACTAACAGCGCTTATGGATATTCCATAAAAAGATAAAAGCAGTCACGCGCTGCATCGGGAAAACTACTGTCGCTAGCGCCGGGTTGCGCCGGTGCTATACTCAGACCGACTGTTTGAGTGCAGCACCCTCCAACTTCTATAAGACTGACAGGGGAACGCGGTATGAAACGCCATTACTTCATCAATGATGACCTGAACGACCTCAAGCTCATCGCACAACAACTTGAACAAGCCGGTGTCACCACCCCACAAATTCATGTGCTCAGTGAAGATGATGCCGGTGTCAAAGCCCACCGCCTCAACGACGTCGAGGCCGTACTGCGCAAGGATGTAGTCGGCGGCACGGAGCGCGGCGCCCTCGTCGGCGCCATCGGGGCCACGCTGATTCTGGCAGCGGCATGGGCCACAGGTGTCGCCGAGATCATCAGCTGGGTTCCCCCCGTGTTCCTCGCAGTGATCGTGCTCGGGTTTTGTACCTGGGAGGGAGGATTGATCGGCATCCAGGAGCCACACGCCGACTTTATCCGCTTCCGGGACAGCCTGAAAGCGGGCAAGCACGTGCTGGCGGTCGATATCGGCAGCGACCAGGAACACATTCTGCACAAGGTCACCAGCGAGCATCCCCGGCTGTCACCCGCCGGAGAGGGGCCTGCCGCACCCGGCTGGTTCGTCGGTGCGCGCGCCAGATTCGAGCAGATGATCACGGGCACAGCGTGGCGGCACCAGTAAGATAGCGCGCCTTCAACCACGCTTCCTTTCGCCGTATCGGGCATCCCGGTGCGCCCCTGCACGGCTATCGTTTTTACTTTAACGCTCCTTGCCCTGGCGTGAGGTGCGTTAGATAATCCATCAGATGACATCGGGTTACCGGTTTGTTCACGGCGATAGAAAACAGCGAGCAATGGCAATCAATGGAGAGTCCGTATGGAGTACAACCCTGAAATTCACAGCATAGAGTGCCCCAAGTGCGGTCACGGAATGGATGAGATCTCCTACGGTGGCGATCTGCTGATTGATCGCTGTACCAATTGCCAGGGAATGTGGTTCGACCAGGGAGAAGCGGACCTGCTCAAGCAGAAGTGGATGGGCGAGGCACTGGACACCGGGGACCCCGGTGAAGGCAAAAAATGGGATGCCGTAGACGACGCCGCCTGCCCGCGCTGTGGCAAGGACATGGAAAAGGTCGCCGATCCCGACCAGCCACATATCTGGTATGAGGTGTGCAAAGAGCACGGCATGTTCATGGATGCCGGTGAGTTCACCGATTACAAGAACGAGACACTGACAGACTGGTTCCGCAGCCTGATCAAAGGCCTGGGCTGAAGGGAGCGCTGCCGCTGCTCCCTGGACACATCACCCGGGTCGCCAGCCCTGCGAGCCGGCCCACGTCCTACCAGGTGTAACCGACGCGGAACTTGTATGTTTGATCCAGCGAATCGACGTCGTCGACCGCGCCTGAATCGTATTCAAGCAGCACTTCCACTGCCGCCTCGATATTCCACAACAGCGGGTATGACAGGCCGAATGTGGAATTTACGATGACATCAGAGGTGTCTTTGAGGTTCCAGATACCCATCTGGTCGAAGTAGAGCGAAGAGTCGCCGCCGAGCAGATCACTGGTGGCATGGATATTCCAGTTGCTCGCGCCGTAATCATCATCCTCAGCGAGGTTGTACTCCTCGGTCACATAGGAGAAACCCAGTTCACCCTGCAGCGAGAACACCGGCTCGTCGTAAAACTGGCGACCGAAGTAGGGGCCTACCAGATAGCGCAGGTCGAGATCCTGGAACTTGTCCTTCTCCGCCTGCACCAGCACACCCAGATAATTGGGATCTTCGAGGAAATAGTCGTATTTGCCGCTGACCCGCCAGTTATCGGCTGTTTTGGTGCCGTCGGCTTCATCGGTTTCACCGTTCGCCTGCAAGGTGTAGCGATCGCGCTTGCTGCGCCACTTGGTATCCAGCTTGTAATCCACTTCGTCGGTATCGGTATTGCCTCGCTGCCGCACCAGGGCGACGCCGATACTGCCGGTCCAGCGATACCCTTCACCCAGCTCCCAGGGGGCGGGGTTGATGATGGCCAGGTCTTCCAGCGGGAAGCTCTGCCCGGGCTCAGACAACACCACCTGCTCCTCGGTGATCACCAGCGTGGAGTCCTGCTGCACAGTGTCGTCAGTCATCAGTAACACCACAGGGCTCTGCGTATTCACCGACTTGATCTGCTCCAGTGCCACTTTGATGGTTCCGGCAAAATCTGTCTCAATGGTGACGACACCCGATCTGGCGCTGGTCACTTCACCCAGTATTCGCGAGCCGTTCTTCAGGAGGATTTCATCCGGCGGGGGCGCGCTGGATTCGGCCTGGGCAAATGTCGTCACCAGCAGCGCAAAAAGCCACGGCAGCGAACGGATTTGCAGTAATTTGTGTAACAGCATATTTCTGTACCTTTTTTGGGGTCTATTCTCTCAGTGAGCAAGATTTTGCGGGCAGCGCTATGATAAAGAAAAACACCCCGTGCTATCCACCAACTATTGAATTAATCCCGTTCGCATCGGCATCAGCGCGACTGCGCGGCTGCAGCCGCACGCATCCCACAGCAGGGCGGCGGCACGGAGATGGCGCCGGACAAACCGGTGCTGCTAGACTTGGCCACTATTTTGCAAGGAGAACCGCATGACACAGTACGACTACGACCTGTTTGTGATTGGCGCCGGCTCGGGGGGCGTTCGCGCGGCCCGCATGGCGTCCGGCTTCGGGGCGAGGGTCGCGATTGCGGAAGACCGTTACATGGGCGGCACCTGCGTCAATGTCGGCTGCGTCCCCAAGAAGCTGTATGTATACGCTGCGGAGTACGGCAAGGGCTTCAAGGATGCGCACGGCTTTGGCTGGAACTGCGACACACCCCGGTTTGATTGGGCAACACTGCGGGACAACAAGAAAACCGAGATATCCCGGCTCAACAATATCTATCGCAATTTGCTGGATGGCGCAGGGGCGGAGATCATCAACGGCCGCGCGCGCATCGTCGACGCCCACACAGTGGCGGTTGGGGAACAACAGTACAGCGCCGACAAACTGCTTATCGCCACCGGGGGCTGGCCGCATATTCCCGATTTTCCCGGCAGTGAGTATGCCCTCACCTCGAATGAGATTTTTGATCTCGAGGAATTCCCCCGGCGCGTGGTCATCGTCGGTGGCGGCTATATCGCCGTAGAGTTCGCCGGTATTTTCAACGGGCTGGGCGCACAGACCACGCAACTGTATCGCGGGCCGCTGTTTTTACGCGGTTTCGATACCGATATTCGCGCCCACGCCGGCCGGGAGATTGCGAAGAGCGGCGTGGACCTGCGGTTTGAGGTGAATGTGCAGTCGATCCGCCGGGAGCCCAACGGCCTGCAGCTCGAGTTAACGGACGGCACTGCGCTGGAGGCCGATGCGGTGCTGTACGCGACCGGGCGCAAAGCTAACCTGGCAGGGCTGGGACTGGAGAATGTCAATGTGCAGGTCAACGAGCACGGCGCCATCGAGGTCGATGAACACTACTGCACCGGTGAGCCGAGCATCTTCGCGCTGGGTGATGTCACCGGCGGCCTCGAGCTGACCCCGGTGGCACTGGCTGAAGGCATGGCCTTCGCGCGTCGCAATTTTGGCGGGCTGGAAAAACCGGTGGAGTACGATTTCATTCCCACCGCAGTTTTCTGCCAACCGACCATTGGCACGGTGGGCTTTACCGAAGAGGAGGCGCGCGCCCGTTTCGGTGACATCACTTTGTTCAAATCCAGTTTCCGCGCGATGAAACACACGCTCAGCGGCCGCGATGAGAAAACCTTCATGAAAATGATTGTGGACCCGGCGACTGATCGCGTGATCGGTGTGCATATGATGGGCCCCGATGCCGGGGAGATCATACAGGGTATCGCCATTGCGATGCGCGCGGGCGCCACCAAGGCCATTTTCGACTCCACGATCGGCATCCACCCCACCGCGGCTGAAGAGTTTGTCACCATGCGCGAGCCCTGGCTGGAAGACTGAACATGGAATTTGAACTCTGGCAGATGGCGCTGATCACCGCCGTCGGCATTGTCGGTGGCTTTTTGAACGTGGTGGCCGGCGGCGGCTCACTCCTCACCGTTCCGGCGATGGTCTTCCTGGGCGTGCCCGGCCCGGTAGCCAACGGCACCAACCGCATCGGGATACTGGCGCAGAATATCACCTCGGTCATAGCGTTTGCGCGCTCCGGCTTCAAGGATTTCAAACTCAGCCTGAGCCTGTCTGCCTGCGCAATTCCCGGTGCTGTGGCCGGCGCCCTGGTGGGCGTGAACCTCGACGGGGTGTGGTTCAACAGGGCGCTGGCGCTGATCATGCTGGCGGTGATGGTAATCATGCACTTCGACCGGCGCCCCGAGGAGCGGGCGAAAGACTACCAGCCGACACCGCGACAACTGCTGCACGGCCACCTGGCGATGGTCGGTGTGGGCTTCTGGGGGGGCTTTATACAGCTGGGCGTGGGCTTTATCATCATGCCCGTGCTGAACCGGGTGATGGGCCTCGACCTCGTGCGGACCAATATGCACAAAGTGTTTATTGTCGCCGTTTACACTGTCGTGGCACTGGCCATCTTCGCCAGCCAACTGGAACTGCTGTGGATTATCGGTATCGCACTGGCCCTCGGCAACTCGATAGGCGGCTATCTGGGCGCGCACTTCTCCATGAGCAGCAGCGAGGCGATGATCCGGCGTATACTCAACGTGGTTCTTGTCGCTTTTGTAATTAAGCTACTATGGGATTTCTAGCCCTGTATCCGCACGGTGCTATACCATAGCTGACTGCCCATGACGCGTTCGAAACGACTGCCAACTGTATGATCGAAGTACAATCCCTGACCCGCCTGTACGGAGCGACCACTGCCGTAAAGAACGTGTCTTTCACTATTGGCAATCATGAGATTGTCGGCCTGCTGGGCCACAACGGGGCCGGCAAAACTACCATCATGCGCATGCTCAGCGGCTATCTGGAACCCTCCGATGGCAGTATCCGCATCGACGGCGCCAACCCGGTTGATGATGCCCCCACTGTGCAGCAGCACCTGGGATACCTGCCGGAAAACCTGCCTGTCTA
>JAGRIE010000006.1:29944-49803 GCA_020443425.1 Halioglobus sp. | reverse complement strand
TCCGCAGATGATGGTCGCGGATTACCTGGATTATGTCGCAACACTCAAAGGTATACCGTCCGCACAGCGCATGGCGGCTGTGCGCGAAGCGATTCACGCCACGGATCTCGCCGAGCGGGCCCTGGACCCGATCCGTATTCTCTCTCGCGGCTTCCGCCAGCGCGTCGGCGTTGCGCAGGCGATACTGGGAAAGCCGAGGCTGCTGATACTGGACGAACCCACCAATGGCCTGGACCCAAACCAGGCCGAGCATATGCGACGCCTGATCAAACGCATGGCCCGGCGCACCACCGTTATCCTCAGCACCCATATCATGCAGGAAGTCGATGCTGTCTGCGATCGGGTGCTGATGCTGCGCAACGGCAACCTGGCCCTGGACCAGTCGCTGGCAGAGCTGCACAGCAGCAGCGCGCTGAGCCTGCGCACCAGCAAGACAGAGCAGCCGCTGGCCGACTACCTGAAGCGCCTGCCCCAGGTCGCATCACTGCAAGTGCTGCCCGGCGATGCCAACTGCCTGCAGTTCGAACTCAAGCTACACCCCGGCGTGGACGCCAACACCGCCGCCAATAATATTGTGCAATGCGTCGTCAAAGCCGGGGCCAAGCTGTACCAGTTGCAGGATATCAAACGCGACCTGGAAACGGTCTTTCGTGAGGTCAACGGCGATGGCGACTAATTCTGTCCTGCGTCGCGTCGCACAGAAAGAGGTCAGGCTGTTTTTCTCATCGCCCGTCGCCTGGCTGTTCCTGATCACATTCGCCGCGGCCACAGGCTTCATTTTCTTCTGGGTAGAGGCCTTTTTTGCCCGCAATATCGCTGATGTCCGGCCCCTGTTTGAGTGGATGCCTATCGTCCTGATCTTCCTGTGTGCGAGCCTGACCATGCGCATGTGGAGTGAGGAGCGCCAGCACGGCACGCTGGAGCACATACTGACGCAGCCCGCGTCGCTGTGGCAGTTTGTGCTCGGCAAGTTCTGGGCCTGCCTGGTGCTACTGCTGATTGCCCTCGCCAGCACACTGCCACTGCCGGTGACCGTGGCGCTGATTGCCAACCTGGACTGGGGCCCTGTCGCTGGCGGCTATCTGGCCACGGTCCTGCTGGGTTGCACCTATCTGGCGGTCGGCCTGTTTGTCTCTGCCCGCACGGACAACCCCATCGTCAGCCTGATCGGCACCGGGCTGGTGTGCAGCCTGCTCTACCTTCTCGGCAGCGCCACCTTTACCGGCTTCTTTCAGGATCGCAGCGCAGAGATCCTGCGCCTGCTGGGTACCGGCGCCCGGTTTGAGAGTATCAACAGAGGCGTTATCGACCTGCGCGACCTGCTCTACTACCTGAGCCTGACCGCGGGCTTTCTGGCCCTTAACGTCTATTCGCTGGAGAAAGGGCGCTGGGCACGCCGGGCCGGCACCGCGCGTCAGCGCCAGTGGCGCATCGGCACCCTGCTGGTGCTGGGCAACCTGGTACTGGCGAATATCTGGCTCAGCCAACTGGCGGCCCAGCGGCTCGACATCACCGAGGGCAAACTGTTTTCACTGTCGCCGGCGACCCTGAGTGTACTGGATGAAGTGGAGGAGCCTCTGCTGTTGCGTGGCTATTTCAGCAGCCAGACCCACTCGCTGCTGGCGCCGCTGGTACCCCAGCTGCGCGACCTGTTGCGGGAATACGAGGTGGCCGGGAAAGGTAAGGTGAAAGTGGAGTTCATCAACCCGGGTGAGGATCCCGAGGCCGAGCTGGAGGCCAATACACAGTACGGTATCACCGCCACACCGTTTCGCATCGCCGATCGACACCAGTCCGCACTGGTGAACGCCTATTTTAATGTCCTGGTCTCCTATGGCAGTGAGTACAAAACGCTGGGCTTCGCTGATCTCATCGAGGTTCACGCCTCGCCCAATGCCAGCGCCGAGGTGAAACTGCGCAATCCCGAGTACGATATCAGCCACGCGATCAAGAAAGTCCTGTTTGACTACCGCTCGGGCGGCAATCTCTTCGAGGGAATTAACGAACCGGTGGAGCTAATCGGTTATGTCTCCGCAGATGCGCGGCTGCCGCGGCAGCTGCGTGAGTACAAACAGGCCATACTGCCGCAGCTGGAACTGGCCGAGCGCAACTCCGATGGCAAATTCAGTTTCCGTTTCATCGAACCTGAAGCGCAGGGCGGCGTCGTCGCTACGCAGATTGTCGAACGGTGGGGCTTCAAGCCGATGAGCTCAACGGAAACCGGCTCCGACACATTTTTCTTCTACCTGACGCTGGCCGACGCACAGCAGGTGGTCGAGCTGCCCAGCGAGGATTTCAACCCCACCGCGTTCCGCCTGATACTGGATTCCGGCCTCAAGCGATTCGCGCCCGGCATGACCAGGATAGTGGCTCTGGCGCTGCCCTCGACCCGGTCCGGGCCGGGCGACAGCCTGAGCTTCGACAATCTGGAACGCGCTATCGCCAGCGACTACAGCATTCGCAGGGAGGATCTGGCGGACGGCAGCGTCACACCGGAGGCGGACATCCTGGCGGTAGTCGCCCCACAGAAACTGGACGAGACTTCGATTTTTGCCATTGACCAGTTCCTGATGCGGGGAGGCACCGTGGTATTGGCAACATCACCGTTCACCGCTGATTTCAGTGGCGGTGACCTGCGGCTGAAAGAGCGCGACAGCGGTCTCCAACAATGGCTCAGGCACCACGGTCTCGATGTTGCGAAATCCGTGGTGCTCGATGAAAAGAGCTCCAGTTTTCATGTGCCGACTACCCGCGGTGCCGGAGACTACGAGTTTCGCGATGTGCAGTTGATAGAGTACCCGTACTTCCTGGACTTGCGACAACCGGGGTTGTCGCCCGATCACGCGGCCACCGCCAACCTGCCGCAGGTGACGATGGCCTGGGCCTCTCCCATCTCCGTGGCGCGCGGCACTGGCCGGGACGTCTCTGTCCTGCTGCGCAGCTCACCCGAGGCGTGGCTCAGCAAAAACAAGGACGTGATGCCGAAGGTGGATGACAATGGCCGCAGCACCCTGCGCCCGCCGGCCGGCAAGGAAGAGGCAGGGCGACCGCGATCACACCACCCGATACAAAAGCTGGGCGTGGTGATGGAGGGGCGCTTCACTTCGATGTTCGCTGGTGACAACAGCCCGCCACACGGTGCTGCCAGCGATGAGATGGCAGGCCCGGCGCCGCTGTCGCGGCCCCACAATCTACTGGAGCGCTCACCCGAATCGGCGCGTATCGTGCTCTTTTCCTCCAACGATTTCATCAGTGACAAAGTCCTCAACAGCCTGGTCGCCGCCAGTGGCACACAGTATCTTGGGCCACTGGACCTGTTCAGGAATACGCTGGACTGGTCATTGCAGGACGAACAACTGCTGCATATCCGCTCCCGCGCCCATTTCAACCGGACCCTGCCGCCAATGGAGCATCAGGCACAACTGCTGATTGAGTATTTCAACTACGGGCTGGCGCTGCTGTACCTGGCGCTGCTGGCGCTGGTGACCTGGCTGCAGCGCGCACTGCTGCGGCGCCGGTATCGCAAGGGGCTGGCCAAGTGAAACACTGGATACCCGCGCTGATTGTCGTGCTGGTGATTCAATGCGCCATTGTCGCGACCGTGTTCTGGCCGCAACCGGCATCGCGACAACAGGATGCCAGACAGGCCTTTGCCGCCTTCCCCATCGACGCGATCGACGAATTGCATATTGGTGATGAGTTCGACAACGAAGTAGTGCTGGTTCGCTCCGGGGAGCAGTGGCTGCTGCCTGACCTGGAAGACCTGCCGGCGGATGCGTCGAGGGTCGACGCCCTGCTGAAAAGCCTGACCACCCAATCCGGGAGCTGGCCGGTCGCCGACTCTCCCGCTGCGCGCCAGCGCTTCCAGGTTGCGGATTACTACTACCAGAAGCGCCTGAGCCTGCTCTCCGGTGGCCAACCGCTGGGCACAATATACTTCGGCACCTCGCCGGGCTTTCGCAAGGTGCATGCGCGCAACGACAGGCAGGACGCCATTTACAGTATCGCCTTTGATACCGTGGCGTTCCCCGCCGTCAGCGGCGCCTGGCTCGACCGCAACCTGCTGCAGATCCGCGCACCGCTGCAAATCGACTCGGACCTGTACAACCTCCGTTTTGAAAACGGCAACTGGCTCCTGGCAACCGGCGGACAACCGGATGAGCAAGCACTGGCCACATTGATTACGACGCTGAAAAACCTGCAGGTTGACGGTATCGCCAGTGAAGACCTGCAGCGCGAGCTGTCTGCTGCCGAGGCGGACCTTGTCCTTACCGTGCAGGGACTGGCGGGCGAAGTGACCCTGAAATTCGTCACCCTGAAAGACCGCCACTTCATCCACAGCAGTGAGTTCCCGCTGTTTTTTGAGTGCAGCACCTCCGACTATGCTCGTCTTGTCGGTATAGACGCTGGCCTGATATCAGGCGATGATGGCAATCGATAGCCCGCACTGCCCTCTTTGCGCCCACCCATCAACAGCTGCGGGACCATCACTTTGCACCAATCAGTAGCGCAACCGGCAGCGTCGGGACAGGAATGGACTGGGATATCGCACTAAAGGAATTTATTACGCTGTGGGTCGTTATTGACCCCATCGGGACCATTCCCGTGTTTCTCGCCGTAACCGCTGGTCTCAGCCCGACACAGCAGCGCTTCATCGCCATCAGGGCCTCACTGATAGCGGGCGCCATGCTGTTGTTGTTTATCATAGGCGGGCAGCTGCTGATGGAAGGTTTGAATATCCACCTTGAGGCGTTCCAGATCGCCGGCGGCATCATACTGTTCCTGTTTGCCACCACGATGATTTTCGGGGACGGCAAGCCGGCGACGGAACAGAAACAGTTTGATGGCAACATCAGTCATCTGGCCGTTTTTCCGCTGGCCATGCCCTCACTGGCATCCCCCGGCGCAATGCTGTCCGTGGTGATGCTCACGGACAATCACCGCTATTCCATCGAGCAACAGATGCTGACAGCCGGCATGATGGCCATAGTGATACTGTCCTCAATGGCACTGTTACTGATGGCCAGTCCTATCCAGCGCATCATCGGCACTGCCGGCGCCAGTATTATCAGCCGGGTGATGGGGCTGATTCTGGCCTCCGTCGCTGTCGACAACATCCTGCACGCGGTGAACACGTACTTCCAGTTGGGCCTGTAGACTGCGGGCAGCGCGAACTGACCGGACACCCGCCGACAACCCCGGGGGGCACCCGCAGGTCTAGTCCTTGTATTCTGGCGACCTGCCCTCCTTGCGCGCGCGGATCGCCTCGTCAAAGTTCTTGGTCGTCATGCGCACGAACAGTTGCGCATGTCCCTCGTGATTCATATGCGTGTGCAGGCTGCCGGCATCCACGCCCGCCCACAACATCTGCTTGCTGAGCTCAACACCGAGCTGGCTGAAGCCATTGATACGCTCGGCAATGGCGTAACACTCCTCCAGCAAATCCGCCTGTGGCACCACTTTGGACAGCATGCCAATCCGCTCCGCCTCCTCGGCACCGACATCCCTGCCCGTCAACATGATTTCAAATGCGCGACTGGTCCCGATAGCACGCGGCAGCATATAGCTCAGACCCAGTTCGGCAGAGGTGAGGCCGTTGTTGATACCGGCCGGCCGGAAGTAGGCAGTCTCCGACGCGATACGGATATCTGTCGCCATCGCGAGGCAGAAACCGCCACCGATAGCCGGGCCGTTAATCGCACCGATCACCGGCTGGTGCATACTGTGAATCGCCTTGATGACATCGTCCAGGATGCGCATCGCACGGCGGGCGATGCCGGGCACCGTCAGGCCGTTGAAAATATCCAGCCAACCGGGGTCCTGCAGGTCTGCTCCGGCACAGAAACCCTCACCCGCGCCGGTCACAACCACCACCCGGGTCTCATTGTCGAAGCTGACCTCCTCCAGTGCCTCCTTGAACGGCACCATCACATCAAACGCCATCGCGTTCATGCGCTCTGGCCGATTCAGTGTGATCAGCGTGATATAGGGTCGGGGTTTCTCTACCGTTACAAATGACATAGGTGGGCCTCATCAATGGTGTTAGTTGGCACAGACTACACCGTAGAAAAAGGCTATTCTATGTCGAATAAGGTCAGACGGGGTTGCGCGACTGCGCTGTTCTGCAACTTTTGCGCGCACGCCATCGGTTTGCCAGGCGAACGGGGAGGTACACCTATGCGATTCATCGGACTCATTCTCGCACTGGGTGCAATCGGCTGGACACTTTACCGGATCGCGGGCGGCGGTGAAGCCGAGACAGCAGTCCCGGCGACGTACCAGAAGTCAATCGATGCGGCGAAGGGGCTGGAGCAGGCCGTACAGCAAGCCTCGCAGAACAGCATCGAGACAGCCGAAGGCAATTAGCGTCCAGTACCGGCCAGGCATCACCGGATCACTCCCTGCAAACTGCGCCGCAAGCTACACCCCCTTCACGAATTTCCGCAACAGCCCGGCACTGCGCAGGCCCAGGACACTGATGGCTGAGAGCAGTCCGGCAAACATCGCGGCGCTGACACCGCAGGAGAGGATGTCCTGTCCGGTCAGGTACAGCCCCTTGATCGTCGTTTTCGGCCGTAGCCACGCCTGCTCGAAGCGTTGCGGATCGTGCTTGAGACCATACATCTCACCGCGCCGGTAGTAGCAGAAGAAATCCGTGGACAGTGGCGTGGACAACTCGCAGTAATCAATCTTACCGCGCAACTGTGGCAGTTTTTCGTACAGCACCTCCAGCAGTCGCTGGGTGTAATGCGCCTTCATGGCGTCGTAGTCCGCTCCGCGCTTGCCCCAGGGCTGGTCTTTCCAGCGCGCGAATTGCTCGAAATAGGCCGGTGCCACAATTTCAATAGTCGCCGTGCCGGGATACCGGCTCTCCCACGCTGGATCCTTCGCGGAGGGGAATGAGATGTAGACCGCCGGGAACGGTGCCTCGGCGTCGGCGGCAAAGGCAGCCAGGTTCTCCTCGTGTTTTTCATCCGGGTAGATCCAGAAGTTGGTCTTCGGCAGATCCAGCTGTGCAGCGCTCTCGCGCAGCCCGATGTAGAGACCGAGATGGCCGATAGAGGGCTCGACGTGCCGCAGGCGCTTGGTATAGCCGTGCCTGCGCGATATGTTCTCCGGCAGCAGTCGCTCAAATGTATTGTAGACGCCGGCATTGCTGATCACCGCTGCAGCGGTGATCTCAGTACCATCAGCCATGCGCACACCGCAGGCACGGTTGCCTTTTACCAGTATCTGTTCGACATCTGCATAGGTGAACACGTCGCCGCCGCCGCGCTGGATAATCGGGATGATGGTCTCGGCCATTCTGGACGCCCCGCCGACGGGATAGTACGCGCCTTTCATATAGTGTCCGGCAATCAGCCCGTGGATGATGAAGCTGGACTCTCGCGGAGAGACGCCGCTGTCACCCCACTGCCCCGTCAGTACCGCTTTCAGTTTTGCATTATCGGTGAGTTCGCTGAGCACCTCATCGGTGGTCCGGTTCAGGTAGGCGGGAAGCACACGCTGTCGGGCCAGCTTGAACAACCTTGCCGGGACAGCGGGCAGCAGTTTCTCTACACTCAGTACATTGATGGCTTTGCCGACCACGGCCAGGCGTTCCATGTAGGCGTCGATGGCCGCCTCCTCGGCGGGAAAGCGCTGCTTCAAGCTCGCCACATACTGCTTCCTGCCTGCCATGACATCAAATCGCTCGGTGCCGAAAAAGAAGCGATCGTAATTGTCAGCCATCGGCGCCCACTGCAACTCGCCGTCGGTAATGAAATCGTACAACTTCCGCGTCATGCTCCTGCGACTGCCCACATCACCGATGTAGTGAACGCCGACATCCCACTCGTATCCGTTGCGGGCGTAGCTGTGGGTGAAGCCACCCGCAGTGTAATGCTGTTCCAGTACCAGCACCTTCTTGCCCGCTTTCGAGAGGCAGGCAGCGGTGGTCAGGCCGCCGATTCCGGACCCGATCACAATCGCGTCGTAGTCACCGTCCAGCCGCCCGGGGCGGTACCTGCGCCCGATCCGGATGGTGCTGGGCGCGGGGCCTTTTTTACCCTGTGGCTGCGAAGACTCCCGTCCCGCCCGATTCGCTGCTGGCATAACTGTCACCGACCCCATCTTTACACTGTAAAGTTGTGATTGTACTGGCATAACTTAACAGCGTAAAGTTAAACTTGATGCGGCCGGCACAGGGCTACTACAGCGGGGACATATGGCAAAAAAACAGTACCATCATGGCAATCTGCGGGATTCACTGGTCGCGTCGGCTCACGGCATCCTCGCCGCTGAGGGCGTCCCGGGGCTGAGCCTGCGCAAGGTGGCGGCGCACGCCGGTGTGAGCGCCACTGCGCTGTACAGTCATTTCAAGGACAAACGCGAGTTGCTGGCGGTGCTGGCCGCGCAGGGCTTCGAACAGCTGACCGGTTTAATGGCAAGCGAGGCCGGCAAGCGCGCCATCCGCGACGGTGCCGCGGCACCCGATCTGGCCGGGCTGGCACTGGGCTATGTCCGGTTCGCCACCGGCAACAAAGCGCTGTTCCAGCTGATGTTCGGGCGCGAGACCGGCAACCCGAAAGACTACCCCTACCTGCAGGAAGCCAGCGCACGGTGCTATGGCCTGATGGCGGACGCAGTGGCCGCGAGGCTGGAGCAGAGCGGCTCTGCAGACAGCCCTGCGGTCGCGGCGACCGCCGCCTGGTCGCTGGTGCACGGCCTGTCGACCCTGATCAATGACGGCCGCATCAGCGCCGGCACCTGCGAGCTCGCTTCCAACGAGGCGCTGGTACTGCAAGCGTGCCGGATGCTCACCTTCGCCGAAGCGGCACAGGAACCCGGCTGAACGCCACGACCCGCGGCCCTGCTGTTTGCACACGCCGGGCACATACCCTATAAAGTGCACTGGGGATACAGAGGGTGGCTTTATGCGCAAGGCTTTCGTGTACATGCTGTTACTGGCTGCGGCGGAAACAGCAGCGGCACAGCGCCAGTTGCTCTGGGGCGACACGCACCTCCACACCTCCTACTCCTCGGATGCGTACACCAATAACAACCTGACGGCGGATCCCGATACCGCGTACCGCTACGCGATGGGCATGCCGGTGGTTCACCCGTATCACCAGGCGCGAGTACAGATCGACACACCGCTGGACTTTCTCGCGGTGACAGATCACGCCGAATTCCTCGGCGAGATCCGCAATATCCACCGCAATGGCGTGGACACCACCGACCTCGGCATCTGGGATACGATCAAGGCAAAATTTGCCGGTTTCGTGCTGAACTGGGCGATAGACAATGGCACCGGGCGCGAACTGTTTGTCAGCGTCCTGCCCGACCCCGACCTGACCCCACCCGAAGACGCCGAGGCCAGCAGCCTGCAGGGCAGTGACCTGAGCCTGCTGCCGATGCCGAAGCAGGTGGAGATCGACAGCTGGCGCACCATTACCGAGACCGCTGATAAATACAACCAGCCCGGCGTGTTCACCGCCCTGATCGGCTGGGAGTGGAGTTCACTGCCGGGTGGCGCCAACCTGCACCGCATCATACTGACAGACAGCGACAGGGCCGCCGCACAGCAGTACGACCCCTACGGACTGGACGACAGTCCCTACCCGGAGGATCTATGGGCCTGGCTGGACGTCACCAGCGCGGCCACCGGTGCCCGGTTCACCGCAATACCGCACAACTCGAATATCTCCAAAGGCTATATGTTTTCGGACACCAGCCTGCGCGGCGAGCCTTTCACGCCCGCGTATGTCGCGCTGCGCAGCAAATGGGAGCGGGTCGCAGAGATCACCCAGATCAAGGGCGACTCAGAGAGTCACTCGACCTTCTCGCCGGAGGATGAGTTCACCGACTTCGAAGTGTACCCCTATTACATCCAGCGCAAGTGGACACCGTATGAGCCACAGCGCGGCGACTTTGTCAGGGAGGCGCTGAAGCGCGGGCTGGAACTGGAACAGCAGCTGGGACAAAACCCCTATACCCTGGGTGTCATCGGCTCCACCGACTCGCACACGGCGCTGTCCTCGGCGGAGGAGGGTAATTTCCACGGCAAGCTGGCCACCGACTCCATCCCGGCGAATAAAAATGCCAGCTGGAATGACGACGGCCCCGGCGCGACCGGCTGGGCCATGTCGGCCTCCGGCATGGCGGCGGTGTGGGCGCGCAGCAACACCCGGGCAGATATCATGGATGCCCTGCAGCGCCGCGAGGTCTACGCCACCACCGGGCCGCGCATCATGGTGCAGGTCTACGGGGGTGCCGGGTTCACCGCAGCCGATCTGGAGACCGAGGAAGCGCTCGCTGACGCAATCGCCACAGGTGTGCCAATGGGCGGTACGCTGGAGCAGGGCGACGCCCCGTCCTTCATCATACTCACCGCCAAAGACCCGAAGGGTGCCAACCTGGACCGCGTACAGGTCGTCAAGGGCTGGCTGGATGCTGCGGGGGTGTCGCGAGAAAAAGTGTTCAATGTCGCATGGTCGGACGATCGACCGCTGCTGGCGGACGGCAGCCTGCCCGCCGTGGGCAATACCGTGGATCTGGAAACCGGGGCGGTCGACAATTCAATCGGCAGTGCGGAGCTGTCTGCCGTCTGGTCGGACCCCGCGTTCGACCCTGCGCAGGCCGCGTTCTACTATGTCCGGGTACTGCAGATCCCCACCGCGCGGCACTCCCTGCTGGACGCCATCGCGCTGGGCATGGAACACGCCGATGGGCAACCGGACACGATACAGGAGCGCGCGTACACCTCCTCCATCTGGTATCAACCCGGTGCTGTGACCGGTCGGGCGGCGCCCTAGAGCCCCATGCAGTTCGCGTAGTAGGTGACTGTGCCCGGCCAGTCTGAAAACACGCCTTTGACACCCACCTCACGGGCCAGTACGTCCAGCACCGTCAAGACGTCTGCCTCGCTGCCAATGACACCGGGCTGCGGGTCACCGGCATCCTGGTTCACACCGTTGACTGACTGGTAGTAGTAACCGCCACCCCCGGACAGCGGCCCGGAGCGCTCCAGCGTCCATGTAATGATATCAAGGCCGGCATCAGTCGCCGCCCCGGCATAGGCCGAAGGTACCACCTGCCCCTCACTGACATCCAGCAACATCCACAGCGGCGGTGCGATGATGCGCACGCCCTGGTCGGCCAGCTCGCCCATCGACGGCCGGTAGGACCCGGGGTCGCGGTGATCAAACTCCGGGGACGGATTGCGCCCATCCAGCAACACCGCCTGGCGGCCGAAGGCGGGGGTTTCCCGCACCCAGAAGAGGACATCGTCGAGATCAAAGGACTGCGGCCACACCCGCTCTGCGGGTACGCCGGCCTGCTGGTACTCGCGGATCAGCTGGCGGGCGAAATCCTGTTGTGTGAAACCCGCAAACGGCATGGCGACCTCGGGCGCTTTCAGCTCGGGCATCATTTTGACATTCAGGCGCTGGAGTAAGGCGATGCTCTCCCGGTGCGTCAGCAGTGTACCGCCGGCGGCATAGAGTTCAGTGCGCCAGCCGGGTGTACCGGCCAGATACTGCCGCGGAGTCGTCGCCCTGCGATCGCTGGCATCCATCTTGCCACGCAGGGTTTTGAATTCCGCCAGCGTGATATCGCTGGCGCAGCACATCGCTGTCGCCGGCGTAAGCAGCGCGCCGTCAGCCGTGAAAGTCGCGGCGCGAAACGGTTGGCGGCACTTGCGCCCCAGCTCGGTCGCCACGATATTGGTGGTGGTGTGCAGGTCACACTGGGCGTGCCGGCAGACCAGCTCCTTGTCTTTGGTGAACGTGACATCGCACTCGACGATACCGGCGCCCATACGGGCGGCCGCGCTGTAGGATTCAACCGTATGTTCAGGAAACTGCAGCGGCGCACCGCGATGGCCAATAGAAAAATCTGTCGCGGTGAACGTGCTAGCGGCGCAGGCCTGCAGCCTGTCTTTCAGCGGGCCCTCGGCCATCGCATCCACCAGGAAATAGGGCCGGACGCCAACCTGTACCGTCCCTGTCGGCGGCGTCGCCCCGCTCCCAGCGCTCCAGGCACAGGGCGTGCAGACACCGGCAAGCAACACAACGAGCATCCCGGCAGCGAACCGGGATACCAACCGCACCGCATCCGACATACCGCATCACCTCGCTCTGTGGCCGTGTTTTTTCAACAGTCTGGAGCGTATAGTCTAAGGCCATCATGACGTGGGAATGACAGCGGCACTCCGTCACCGACCTGTCCCTGGCCGTGTTACGACCTCTGGCGGCACGCTAGCCCTGGCGCTGCAGCCTGCGCAGAATACTGGAAAAGTCGCTCTGTCCGTTACCCGCGTCCTGGTGCTGGCTGTACAGTTCCCGCGCCAACTGTCCCATCGCGTTATCCACCTCGCACTGCTGGGCGATCTCCATGGCCAGGCCCAGGTCTTTCACCATCAGGTCGACCATAAAGCCCGGTTTGTAGTCATTGCTGGCAGGCGCAGCCGGCATCACGTCAGGGTAGGGGTTGTACACTTCCAGCGACCAGTTGCGACCGGAGCTGGCCAGCATAATGTCGGACAGTACCTTGGGGTCGAGGCCGTTGCGGGCGCCCATTTCCAGCGCCTCACAGGTGCCTATCATATGGATGGCAAGCAGCATATTGTTGCAGCCCTTGGCGACCTGGCCGGCGCCGGCCGGCCCCGCGTGAAAGATATTCTTGCCCATATCACTGAGGATCAGCCGCGCTTTTTCAAAGGTGGCGGCATCACCGCCGCACATGAACGCGAGTGTGCCCGCCGCAGCCGCGGCGACACCACCGGATACCGGCGAATCCATGAAGCCGATACCTATCGCCGCAGCCGCCTCGCCCACCTCGCGCGCTGTGGCGGCGTCTATGGTGCTGCAATCAAGTATCGCGGTACTGCCATCGAGTTTTGACAGCAAACCGTCATCACCGAGATAGGTGGCCGCCACATGCCTGCCTGCCGGCAGCATGGAAATCACGTACTCCCGTCCCTGCGCGGCCTCCGCTGCGCTGGTGGCCACTGCAGCACCCGCTGCCCGCATCTGCTCACAAGCGGTCGCCGACAGATCAAAAACCACCACCGAATGCCCTGCCTTGAGCAGGTTGGCGGCCATGGGGCCCCCCATATTGCCGAGTCCGATAAACGCTACGTCTGCCATTTTTAGCTATCCTTTGAAACTGCGGGTTACAGGTCTGCCAGCGGGTTCTCGTCCCACGGCGGGGCGAAAAACGCATCCAGCTCAGCGGGCGGGACATCGCGTGACGCGCGATACTGCCACGAAGGATTGCGATCCTTGTCTATCAGCAGCGCACGCACACCTTCGGCGAACTCCGGATGGCGCACAATATTGGTGGCCAGTAAAATCTCTCCCTGGAAGCACTCTTTCAGCGAGGCGAGACGCATCTCGCGCAACTGCCGCGAAATCCACAGCGCGGCCAGCGGCGAACCGTGTGCCAGGCTGGCGCTGGCTTTGCCCAGCCACGGGTCCTCCGATTCCAAAGACACAATGTTGTCGATGATTTCGTGCACATCATCGCCATCACAGAGGCGGTTGATAACGCCGAGGTGCGGCTCCACCTGCGCATCCGGCACCTGTTGCGCACTCTCCTGCGCGAACGGCCGCAGCACATGTCGCACCAGTGCGTGGTTGGCGGATGCCGTGCTCTGCCACTGCTGCTGCTGCAAACTTGCCAGCACGTCTGGCTTACGCTCACTGGCAATAAAGCGATCGGCGATACCGGTGTAGACAGCGTCCGCAGCGTTGATCGAGGCGCCGGTCAGGGCCAGGAAAAGGCCACTGCGGCCGGGCATATGGTTTAAAAACCAGCTGCCACCGACGTCCGGAAACAGCGCTATCGTCACTTCCGGCATCGCGATGCGGGTCTTCTCTGTAACCACGCGGTGCGAGCACCCCGCCATCACCCCCAGTCCGCCGCCCATCACAATACCGTGCCCCCAGCAGATGATCGGCTTGGAATAAGTGTGCAGTGCGTAATTCATGCGGTATTCACGCGCAAAGAATGTCTCCGCGTAATCGCAGGGACCACCGGGTGTGCTGACGGCGGACTGGTGCAGCGCCTGCACATCGCCGCCGGCACAGAACGCTTTCTCGCCGGCGCCCTCGATAAAAACAGCGGCGATATTGTCGTCATCGCGCCAGGCATCGAGTTTTGCCTGCAGCAGGTCGACCATCTCCAGTGTCAGTGAGTTCAGTGTCGCCGCAACATTCAGCGTGATGCGCCCGAGGCGGCGGGCGCCCGCGGGTAATTCTTCGAACAGGACAGGTGCTTCAGACATCGACCCCACCCTCAGCTGTTTTTCCACACGGGCTTGCGTTTCTCCAGAAACGCATTCACACCCTCGCGCTGATCATCAGTGGAAAACAATTCCACAAAAAGATCGCGCTCACCCTCCAGCCCTGCTGCGATCACGGTGTTGCGACCGCTGTGCACCAACTGCTTGCAGAATGTGACGGAGGTGGGGCTCTGCTCACAGACCTGTTCCGCCAGCGCCAGTGCCCGCTCCAGAGCGGCACCGCTGGGCACCACCTCTTCAACCAGCCCGATGCGTTCGGCAGTCGCGGCGTTGATGCGTTCACCACACAGTATCATGCGCTTGGCCCAGCCCTCACCCACCAGCCATGCCAGACGCTGGGTACCGCCGGCGCAGGGCAACAGTCCCACTTTCGCTTCCGGCAGCGCCATCTGCGCCTGCTCCTCTGCGATGCGGATATCACAGGCCATCGCCACTTCCAAGCCACCGCCCATCGCAAAACCATTGATGGCCGCGATCGACACACCGCGAAAATCCGCCAGGGTCTCGAAGGCCTCGCCGAAGTACACCGCCATTGTGCGTGCGGTGCCCGGATCGCCGTCGGCAAACAGTTTGAGGTCGGCACCGGCGGAGAAGAATTTTTCCCCGGCACCTGTCAGCACCAGTGCGTAGACATTCTTGTCATCGTTCAGTTTTTCCACCAGCGCCTTCAGCGCCGGCAGGCTTTCGACATCCCAGGTATTGGCACCCGGGTTATCGATGGTGACCAGCGCGGTATGACCGCGTATTTCGACCTTCAGTTTTTCCGATGTACTCACACTCACTTGATAACCTCCAGGGCACCGTCCATTAACAGTCGACGGGCCACTATCACCCGCATGATCTCGTTTGTCCCCTCCAGAATCTGGTGCACACGGGTATCGCGCACATGCCGCTCCATCGGGTACTCCTTGATATAACCGTAGCCGCCGAACAACTGCAAGGCGTCGTTACATACGGAGAAGCCGGCATCGGTGGCGAAGCGTTTCGCCATGGCGCAGTAGGTCGACGCCTGTGAATCCTTGCTGTCCAGCTTGTAGGCCGCCAGCCGCACCATCTGTCGCGCCGCCACCAACTCTGTGAGCATATCGGCCAGCCGGAACTGTGTCGCCTGGAAGTCGGCGATGGCGGTATCGAACTGCCTGCGCTCGCGCACGTAGGCGGTGGCCTCCTCCAGTGCCTGCTGGGCCGTGCCGACACTGCAGGTGGCGATGTTGATGCGGCCGCCATCCAGGCCCTCCATCGCAATCGCAAAACCCTGGCCTTCGGCGCCCAGCCGGTTGGCAACCGGTACCCGCACACCGTCAAAGGTGATGGTGCGGGTGGGCTGGGCATTCCAGCCCATCTTTTCCTCCTTCTTGCCGTAGGACACGCCCTGTGCGTCGGCGGGAACCAGCAGCGCGGAGATACCCCTGGCGCCATCCCCGCCCGTGCGCAACATCACCACCAGCACATCGGTTTCGCCGGCGCCGGAGATAAAGCACTTGCTGCCGTTGATGATGTAGTCATCGCCATCGCGAATGGCGGTGCTCCTTAGCGACGCGGCATCAGAGCCGGCACCGGGTTCGGTGAGGCAGTACGATGCCAGCTTCTCCCCCGCCACCAGTGCCGGGCACCACTGCTCGATCACGGCTTCCGTGCAGTATTTGCCAATCATACTGGTGGCCATATTGTGGATGGTGAGGAAGGCCGCTGTCGCGGTGCAGCCCATCGCGAGCTCTTCGACGATCAGGCTGGCATCGAGCCGCCCCATACCGAGCCCACCCGCCGGCTCCGGGGTGTACATACCCATGAAACCCAGTTCGCCGGCCTGGCGCAGCGCATCCTTGGCGAAACAGGATTCAGCGTCCCAGCGCGCGGCATTGGGCGCCAGCACGCCGCGGGAAAATGCGCGCGCACTGGCTACAAAGGCCTGCTGGTCTTCGGTCAGGGAAAAGTCCATACCTGGCTCCTTGTTATGGGGTGCAGTTCTAGAACTTACCCAGTACCGATGCGAACAGCTCCTCGTCGGGGGGAATGACCTTGGTCTGCGCCAGCGGCTTGGACACCCAGGTCTCGTTGATCAGGTCGCGCCAGGTGATATTGTGGTTGATGCTGTTGCCACCCCAGGAGCCACAGCCCAGGGAGAATGTCTGGCGCATGCCGTTCCAGAGGTTGCCGCTGTTGGAGGCGGCCTGCGGCTGGTTCACCATCACCCGCGAGGTGCGGGTCTCGCGCGCCAGCTTCATGATATTGTCGTCGCTATTGGAGTAGATCCCGCAGCTGTGGCCCTGGCCCTGGTAGGCCTGGATCCTGTTGGTCATGGCGATGGCCTCGTCGATATCCTTCACCTTGTACAGGGCCATGGTCACCGTCATCTTCTCGCCGGAGAACGGGTAGTCGGGGCCGGCCCCGGTTTCCGGTACGATCAGGAACTGCTTGCCCTCCGGCAGATCGATACCGGCCTGGCCGGCGATGCTGACGGCGTGCTGGGCGACAATACCGGCATTGAGATGCCCATCGTGCCAGATTACCCGCTGCAGCCTGTCCTTTTCCTCCCCCTCGACCACATAACCGCCCTCGTGCTTGAGCTTCTCGAGGAACTCATCGTAGATGGACTCGAACACCAGTACGGCGTTGTCGGACGAACACGACGCCGCCAGGTCCAGGGTCTTGGAGGTGCGGATTTTATCGGCGGCATCATCCAGGTCCGCGGTATCGTCCACGGTGATCACCGCGTTGCCGACACCCACACCCAGCGCCGGCGTACCCGACGAATAGGCCGCAGTGACCATGGCGGCACCGCCGGTGGCCAGTATGCGGTCGCACTGGCGCATCAGTTCATTGGTCTTATCCAGCGACGGCACATCAATACTCTGCACCAGGTCCGCCGGCGCACCCATCGCGACGATGGCCTCGCGCATGTAATCGCAGATCAGTTTATTGGTGAGTTTGGCGCGCGGGTGCGGGGCAATAATGATGGCGTTGCGGCCTTTCACGGCAGCGATCGACTTGATCACCGGTGTGGCCTCCGGGTTGGTCGAGGGCGACAGGGCGCCGATCACACCGACCGGCTTGGCAATCTTGACGATATTGCGCTCGCGGTCCTCCTCGATCACACCCACGGATTTGTCGGGCAGGATGTCCATCAGGGTGGCACGGGTTTTCCTGTGGATTTTCAGGTACTTGCCGTCGTAGTTGCCGAGCTGTGTCTCCTCCACGGTAAAGCGGGCGATCTCTTCAGAGCGATCCTGTCGCGCCACTGCCCACACCATCGCGGTGATCAATTCGTCCACCTGCTGCTGGGTGTAGTGTTCGATCTGCTGCTGTGCCGCCCGCGCGCGCGCCATCATGGCCGCCACTTCTTCCCGCGCTTCAATAAGTTCCTGGTTATCTGCCATCGCCGTGTACTCCGCTGTTATCAATTAGTACCAGTGCGCCCACACTGACACGGTATCGCCTGGTCGATCAAACTGTGTGCGCCAGACTACCGTCAGGCCCAGCGCCCTCCAAGGGAGGAAATTGCGCATATTATGGACTATATTGCGACCACGATACACGGGCTGCACAGCCCCGGAACCACAGGCACACCTATGAGTGCACCATCGCAATGGCCACTGCCCGAGAACGGCATTCGCTTCCTGACACCCGCATTTATGCTTAAAAAGCTGTCACAGCACCCGCTGACACAGGAGTGCTACCCGACTGCGATGGGCTTTTATCCCAGCGCCGACCGGCACCGCATGGAGCGCAACAGCCACAATGACAACCTGTTGATTTATTGCGTAGACGGCAGGGGCCACGCCACCACCGATGACTGGCGGGGTGCGATCGGGCCCGGAAACATACTGCTGTTGCCACAGGAGACGCCGCACCGCTACGAGGCGGACCCGCAGGAGCCGTGGACTATCTACTGGGTGCACTATCGGGGCGCTAGCTCGACGGCCTTCAACCAGTACCTTGGTGTTCGCAATAACGATTCCCCTCTGATCGATGCCGGTATTTCACCGCAGTTGGTCGCGCACTTTCGCGGGCTGCTGGCGGTACACCGCACCGGTTACAATACGCGCGCCTTTATCAACGCATCAAACCAGTTGCGGCACCTGTTGACCCATATCGCGCTGGAGATCCGGCGGGTGAGGGCCAGCAACCAGGACAGCTTCAATCTCGAGGCGGTGCAGAACCTCATGCTGGAGCACATCGGCGAGACACTGGATCTGGATACACTGGCCGCCGCCGCCAACCTCTCGAAATACCATTTCAGCAACAAGTACAAGGCGCTCACCGGCTATTCGCCCATCAAGCATTTTCTCAATATGAAGATGGAGCACGCCTGCCACCTGCTGGACTCGAGCCAGCTGAGCGTGAAAGCCGTAGCGGCCGCACTGGGATATGAAGACCCGCTGTATTTCTCGCGCCAGTTCAGCAGAACGATCGGGCTGTCACCCCGCGCCTACCGCCGCTCGGTACGCAGCTGAATCACCCCGCGGGCGTCGACTCCGGCGCCACCCGGTCCGGCGAGTTCGAGAGATGTTTCATCAGCAGTGTGCGCATCCACTGGTGGGGCGCGCTGCGCGAGGTGCGGGTGTGCCGCATCAGCGACATCTTGCCGCGATTGCTGCTCTTGGAATTGCGAATCATGCGCTGCAGTTCAGCGGGCATCTCCTGGCCGAGAATACGCTCGCGATACAGGCCTCCCTCCTGGAACCCGGCGTTGGCAACCAGCAGCGCATCGGTGTGGTTCAGCACGCCGACGGCGGACGAAAACTGCGTGGTTTCCAGAACAATATTGCGGTGCACACCGTACTCGCCAAGCACATCGTCCACCATGCTGGTGTTCTCGCGGGTGAGGCCGGGCAGGTACAGGCGCAGATGCGGGTAGGCGAGGAAATCCTGCAGGTCCATCTCCTTGCTCGCCAGCGGGTGATTGACGCGCATGTAACAGCGCGGCTCGATAACCGCTATCGGCTCTGCGAGGATATCGCGTTCCGTATCCAGGGCCAGGAATGCCGCAAAATCTGCGTCGCCTTTCTTCAGGTATTCCTGGTAGTTGGGCGGCACCTCGGCCATGATAATCTGCACATTGGGCGCGATCTCCGCGAGTTCCGCCATCAACCGGGGCAACAGCGATTCGCACAGGATGGGCGGCATCAGCAACTTGAAGCTACCGGCGTAGGTGTCCGGCGAGAATTCTGCGTCGCCTAGCACCTGCTCTATCGTCTCCAGCAGTGCGGGCAGCTCCACACCCAACTCCTCTGCGCGCGGCGTCGGGACCAGTCCGTGGGACGTGCGCGTGAACAGTTCGTCGTCAAAAGAGTCACGCAATTTCTGCAGCGTTTTGCTCAGTGCCGGCTGGGACACGGAGAGCCGCTCCGCCGCGCGCGTCACATTGCGCTCCTCCAGCAGGATCTGCAGCGCAACCAACAAGTTCAAATCAGTCCGAATCAACCTGCGCGAAATCATAGCAACCGTCCAGAAATAACTTTTAATTATAGCGTAACACTAACAAAGCGACAAGGGCAAAGCGGCAACGCCACGCAGCCCAACAGGCCACCGGTATTCGTCGCCCCAGGGCTGGTTGCCAGGCCTCACCACC
>JAGRIE010000006.1:0-29846 GCA_020443425.1 Halioglobus sp. | reverse complement strand
CGCGAGCGGGTATTGTGGCCGAGACCCACACCACCTGCTACCATGACCGCGACCGGGCACCCACGCAGAACGCAACCCACCGGCCCACAATCCACATTGCCCTGAGGATAACAATGCGCAACTTCCTGATACTGGCTTTTACCTTCCTGTCACTGACGATGGTGGCGTGCAGCGGCATCGAGATACAGCAAAGTGGCATCGAGAAGTTCAGTGCCGGCCACTACCACTACTATAAATGGCGCACAGAACCACTGCCCGCCGATTCCCGTTCTTCAGACCCCATTTACACGCTGGACCCGGTGATACGGCGGGAAGTGAACGCAGACCTGCAGCGCAAGGGCTACGTGCTCGATGAAAAGCGCGCGCAGTTCACCGTGGACTATCTCTACGGCAGCGGCATGCAACAGGGTGAACGCAGCGAACTGGCCAGCAATATCACGCCCTACCCCAGGGTCACGCCCAACCGACAGGTGAGCCAGGCCGAAGTCGACAACGCTATCGCGCTGGGCGGCGTGAAGGAGACCAAGAACATCATCCTGCAGTTCAATGATCTCACCAGTAACCGGGAGGTGTGGCAGGCCACCCTGACCAAAGTGGTGGAAGACGCCAACAATGTCGACGCCACCCGACTCGACCAGAACCTGCAGGATTTCCTGGCGCGCGCGCTGAAGCCTTTGCCTCCGGCCAGCCCGCAGTAAACTAGTGCGGCGCCGCTGCGGGATAAACCTCGGGGTTCACGCAGTGCGGCATGGGCTGGCCCAGCAGCGCCGAGGCGGCGTTCTGGACGGCGATGTCCACCATCTTTGCACGCGTCAATGTGGTCGCGCTGCCGATATGCGGCACCACTACCACCCGCGGGTGCCGCAGCAGTGGACTGCTGGTCGCAACCGGCTCGCGCTCAAATACATCCAGTCCCGCCGCGTAGAGATGCCCGCTGTCCAGCGCCGCCGCCAGAGCGGACTCGTCGACAATCCCGCCCCGGGCGGTATTCACCAACACCGCACCCGGCTTCATGGTGGCGATTTTTTCAGCGTCGAGCAAATTGTGCGTCTGCGGTGCCAGCGCCAGATGCACACTGACAAAATCACTGCGCAGCAGCAGTTCCTCCAGCGACACGCTGTCCACCCCGGGCACTTCGCGACCCGAGGGCGTCCAGCCTATCACTTTCATATTGAATCCGGCGGCGCGACGGGCGACAGCCTGTCCGATGGCCCCCAGGCCGATGATGCCCAAGGTGCCTCCGCTGACATCCTTGCCGAGAAAAAAATCCGGTGACCAGCGGCTTTCCGGCCGCCACTGGCCGTCGCGGATGTAGCGATCGCCCTCGGCGACCCGGCGCGCGGCGGCCAGCAGCAGCGCGAAGGCGGCATCTGCCGTGGTATCAACCAGCACCCCCGGGGTGTTGCCCACCGGGATACTGCGCCGCGTCAGCGCTTCCACAGCAATGTGATCCACGCCGACCGATACACTGGAGACAAACTGCAGATTTGGCATCGCCTCCAGCAGCGGGGAATCGATGGCGTCGGTCAACAGGCAGATCACCCCGTGGCACGCCGACAGTTCATCGCGCGACAGCGCCTCCGACAGCGGCAGCGATCCGTCAAGGACCTGCACATTGCACTGCTTTGACAGCGCCTGGAGCCTGTCGGCAGGCAGCGGCTGTGTGATCACGACGTTCCTTAACATCGCCCTGTGACTCCGGTTACGCATGGTGCTACAGCGCCGCCGGCACCAGGCCCGTCACGTCGACCAGGCGCGCCTGCCAGTCCTGCAACTGCCCGGTGCTGTAGACACCGCCATCCGGAAGGTTGCCCCAGACCGGCTGGGGCCAGCACGCATCCCCCACTCGACGCCCGATGATATGCAGATGCATCGCGGACACGACATTCCCAAGGCCTGCGAAATTTACCTTGTCATACCCCAGTTCCCGCTTGATAAACGCCGATACCGACGTGCACTCGGCGAGCACCCGCTGCTGCTGCGGGTCCGGCAGGTCCAGGAAATCGGCCAGCGGTGTCTCGGGCACCAGGATAAACCACGGCAGGGCGGCGTTGCGATTCAATAGCAACGACGATGCCGGGTAGTGGCCGAGTTGATGGCAGTCTGTCAGCAACTGCTGGGGTATCGACTCCCGCTCCATCACAATGCTCCCTGTTTACCGTATCGAGGTGCGCCGGCACTATCGCCCCGGCAGCATCCGGGTCAGTGTGTCGTCGCGCTGCACATAGTGATGGAACAGCGCCGCGGCGGCGTGCAGGCCGATCAGAGCGTACCCCACCTTTCCAGCCGTCTCGTGAATTTCCTTGATCCAGCCCGCCGTGTCCTTGTCCTGCGCGACCAGCGCGGGCAGTTCCAGTCCGAAAAAGGGAATCGGCTTGCCCGCGGCGCTCAGTATCAGCCAGCCGGCGATGGGCATTGCGAACATCAGTGCGTACAGCAGCCAGTGCATCACCGTCGCCACCCGCTGCTGCCACACCGCTGGCGGCGGGGAGATTACAGGGCTGGACTGCAACAGGCGCAACAGCAGCCGCAGCGATACCAGCGCGAGCACGGACAGGCCCAACATGAAGTGCCAGGTCTTCAATGCCTCCCTTGGATCGCTGCCCTTGGGATAGAATTCGCGTAACTCTATGCAGGCGTAGACCGCCACAATCAACAGGAACATCAGCCAGTGCAGGCCGATGGAGAGCGAGCCGTAGCGATCGGATGAATTTTTCCAGCTCATGAATACCCCCGACTAGATCGTCATGCCGCCATCGACGACAATGCATTCGCCGTTGGTGTAGCTGCTCGCGTCCGATACCAGGTAGAGCACAGTACCGGCCATTTCACTGGGCTCCGCGTGGCGCCCCATCGGAATGCCCTGTACGGCCATCTGGTAGATATCATCGTTGGAGAACAGCGCGCCGGCAAATTTGGTCTTGGTCAGGCCCGGCAGCAGGGCATTGCAGCGGATACCCAGCGGAGCGCACTCCTTGGCAAATACCTTGGTCATATTCACGACGGCCGCCTTGGTGATGGAGTAAATGCCCTGCATCGGCCCCGGCTGTAACGCGTTCACCGATGCGGTGTTTACAATGGCCCCGCCACCGTGATCCCGCATCAATTTGCCCGCTTCGATCGACATGAAAAAGTACCCGCGAATATTCACTTCGACGGTCTTGTTGAATGCTCCCAGGTCGGTATCCAGCACGTGGCCGAAGTACGGATTGGTGGCCGCGTTGTTGACACAGATATCCAGCCGGCCGTGCGCTGAGTGTATGTGCGAAAACAATTCGGCGATCTGCTCCATATTGCCCACGTTACAGGCAAACGCCTCGGCACTGCCGCCGTCAGCCGCAATACCAGCCGCCACCGCACTGCAGTCATCTATCTTGCGACTGGACACAATCACATGGGCACCCTGCTCTGCCAACAGCTTCGCAACCTCCTCGCCGATGCCGCGACTGGCTCCGCTCACCAATGCAATTTTACCGGTCAAATCAAAAAGCTGTGTCGCCATAGCGCTGGTTCCTGTCGTCCTGCTGTTGGGGTATTGCGACGGACGGGGAGTCCCGTCGGGTGTCGAAAGAATACTACGCTGTTACACCTCCCCGTGTACACCGCCCTCCGGCCCGCCAGGCGACACCCTGGCCCACTGCACGCACGCCCACAGCAGGTAGATGGATACAATCGCAGCGCTGCCCAGCCAGGCGCCGCGGTAACCCAGCACGGCCAGATTGGTGCCAGCCAGCAGAGGGCCGGCCACCCGCCCCCAGGAGGATGCGGCGCCGGTGATACCCATCATCCGGCCACGGACGGCCAGTGGTGTCGAGAAGCTGACGATGGTGTTGAGCAGCGGGATGCACAGCGTGGCGCCGGTCATTGCCAGGAAAACCGAGCCCACCATAACCTGCATACTGCCGGCAAAGGCCGCGCTCAGCAGTCCCAGCAGCAGGCTGGCAACGGCCACGCACAACAGCAGCCGCTCCCCCAACACCCTCACCATGGGACCCAGCAAACCGCCCTGGAAAATGACCATCAGCCCCCCCTGGACGGCGAACACCATACCGACCTGCCTGGCACTCCAGCCCAGCAAATCGCCCATCCAGAGCGGAAACAGGTAAGTCACCGAACTGACGGCGGCCTGGTGTAGCACATACTGCGATACCAACAGCCGGTTACCCGTCGCCCGCAACAAGCTGTAACTGGAAAAGGGCGGCGCGGCGCCGGCATCCTCCCGGTTGGCGCGACGCGCCTCGGCGGGCAGCGACTCCGGTAACAATACCGCAGCGGCGCACATCGCCAGCAGTGACATGCCGCCGGCGACAATGCACGGCAGCGTAAAACTGCCATCGGGGCCGGACAGCAGGCCGCCGAGCATCGGCCCCAACACGATACCGAGGCCAAACGCGGCACCGGTCAGCCCCATGCCGCGGGCGCGATTCTGCGGGGTCGTGATATCGGCAATCATCGCAGACGCGACACCGAAATTACCTGCCACCATGCCGGCAAAGCCGCGGGCGGCAAAAATCATCCACAGCTCGGAGGCGAGCCCCAGGCCGAGGTAGGCACAAGCCGACCCCGCCAGGCAGAGCATAATGACCGGCTTGCGGCCGATCCGGTCCGACAGCCGCCCCCACAACGGCCCGCACAGGCCGGCGCAGATCGCATACGTGACAATAATCAGGGCGATATCCATCTTGTCAGCCCCGAGGGTGGGCGACAGGAACGGCAGGATGGGAATGACAATGCCGAAACCGATCAGGTCCAACAGGATAACGCCGAACAGAACAGGCATTAGAAGTGAATACCTACTACCGTGGAAATATCTGGAACCACTGGCGCACTAATCACCCTGCCAGCGCTTTACCTGATCGAGCTCCAGATCAAACAGGTCGAGCGCGCGGCCGACCGTCTGCGTCACCACGTCATCCAGTGTCTGCGGGCGGGTATAGAATGCCGGTACCGGCGGCGCAATCACCGCGCCCATTTCCGACAGCTGCGTCATGGTGCGCAAATGACCGGTGTGCAGCGGGGTTTCACGCACCAGTAACACCAGGCGCCTGCGCTCCTTCAGCACCACATCCGCAGCGCGCGTCAGCAGCGTCGAGGTAACGCCGGTCGCAATCTCTGACATTGTGCGCACCGAGCAGGGCGCGACCAGCATACCCGCTGTCACAAACGAGCCGCTGGCGATGGCGGCACCAACGTTATTGATCGGGTGAACTTCGCTGGCCAGGGACTCAAGGTCTGCCAGCGACATGTCCAGCTCGTGGTGCAGAGTGAGTTTGGCCGACTTGCTGATGACAAGGTGGGTCTGCACATCACAGTCCCGCAGCAATTGCAGCGCACGCAGGCCGTAGACAATGCCGGATGCGCCGCTTATCCCGACAATAATTCGCTTGGGCATGGTGCCGTCTCCGCAGTGTTATAGCCTTGCGACTCTACCAGTGGGCACTGGAAAAATCATTCGCTGGGACGCTTGCGCGCAGCGGGCTTGCCGCCTGCCCTGCCCTTGGCGTCGCCGTGTTCGCGCGCCGCGCCGCTGCGACTTTTCGGCTTGCCCTTGTGCCTGTCCTTGCCCTTGTGCTTGTCCTTCGCTTTGGCTTTGACTGGTTTGTGCCGCGCCTCCCCTGCGGCCGGCGGTCGGTCGCCGGCCTCCAACCTGGAGATTTGCAGCCGCTGACCGCTGACCCACACCGACTTCAGGTGTTTGAACAGCTCCCTGGGCATACCCTCCGGCAGGTCGATGGTACTGTGGTCGTCGAAAATCTCTATGCGCCCGATGTGCTCGCTGTCGATCTCGGCCTCGTTGGCAATGGCGCCGACAATGTTGCCCGGCTTGACGCCGTGGCTGTTCCCGACCTCGAGGCGGAAGCGCTCCATGCCCGGCTCCAGCTTGTCCTTGTCTGCGCGAGGTTTGCGCGCGGGCTTGTCGGCGGCGGCTCTGGGTGGCTTTTCGTGTGAGGACTCCCCGCCGGCGTCGCGCCCGGCAGCGCGCTCCCGGGCCGGTTTACCGGCGCGCGGTTTCTCGCCCCGCGCCGCGCCGCGTTCGCCCTTGTCAAACGCCGGGGTCACTTTATCCTGCAGGGGTTTCTTGCCCTGTGCCAGGGCGCCGAGGGCTGCGGCGATCTCCATCACCGACACCCCTGTTTCGTTCTCATACTCCTGTACCAGCCGCCTGAAGATCTGCAGGTCTGCTGTCTCCAGCGCCTCGGTGATGCGCTGCTTGAATTTACCGACACGTTTGTCGGTCACCTCTTCGGCTGTGGGCAGCGCCATTTTCTCGATCGTCTTACCGGTGGCCTTCTCAATGGCCCCGAGCAGGCGTCTCTCGCGGCTGGCGGCGAACAGAATGGCATCGCCGCTGCGCCCGGCGCGGCCTGTGCGACCGATGCGGTGGATGTATGCCTCCACATCCGAGGGGATATCGTAGTTGATCACATGGCTGATACGCTGCACATCGAGGCCGCGCGCAGCCACGTCGGTGGCCACCACGATATCCAGCTTGCCGTTCTTCAGCTTTTCGACCGTCTGTTCGCGCTGCTTCTGCGGGATGTCACCGTTCAGGGCCGCGACCGAGTAGCCGCGGGCGGCGAGTTTATCGGCCAGCTCCACCGTCAGTATCCGGGTGCGCACAAAAATCAGCATGCCGTCGAATTCCTCGACTTCCAGAATGCGTGTCAGGGCATCGATTTTCTGCATACCCGCCATCATCCAGACTCGCTGGCGGATCAGCGCCGTGGTCACCGCCTTGACCTCGATGGAGATCTCGACCGGGTTGCGCAGATGGCGTTTCGCAATACGTCGGATGACATCAGGCATGGTGGCCGAGAACAGGGCGATCTGGCGCTCCTGCGGCGTCTGTTCCAGAATCCACTCGACGTCGTCGATAAATCCCATGCGCAACATTTCGTCCGCTTCATCCAGCACCAGCGATTGCAGGCTGGACAAATCGAGCGAACCGCGACGCATATGGTCCATCACCCGTCCGGGCGTACCCACCACCACATGCACGCCTCGCTGCAACTGCCGCAACTGGCCGCCGTAGTCGGAGCCACCGTAGATCGGCAGCACGTGGAAACCCGACATATGGCGAGCGTACTTCTGGAAGGCCTCGGCCACCTGAATCGCCAGCTCCCTGGTCGGGGCCAGCACCAGCACCTGCGGCAGCTTTTTCTTCAGGTCCAGCCGCGCGAGTACCGGCAGCGCAAACGCCGCGGTTTTGCCGGTACCGGTCTGGGCCTGGCCCAGCACATCGACCCCTTCCAGCATATGGGGAATGATACGGGCCTGGATCGGCGAAGGGGTTTCGTAACCCACATCGACCAGGGCCTTTTGTACGGGGGCGGGCAGCTCCAGCTGAGCAAAACTGCTTACCGTTTCAGAAGAGGACATGTGGCAACCTTGACGTGTTGTGAGGGGCCCGGGGTGCGGGCGGCGCCAGATTATACAGGGATTCGGGCGCAGTGTCCGAAGCCTGTCACCGCGCGACCGGCCGGCGTCAGCGTCGCTATGCCGCGGACAGGGCCTCCAACATGGCCTTCATTTTCGCATGCAGCAGGTTGATCGCCTTCAGCGGGCGCACCATCACCTTGAATTCGGTGATTCTGCCCGCTTCGTCGAATGTCATGATATCGACGCCGTTCACCACAATTCCATCCACGTCACAGACAAACTCCAGCACGGCGTGCTGTTTCGTGACCACTTCCTTTTCATAGCGGAATGTCTCGTTGAATACACTGAGCGCCGCCGTCAGGTACAGCTTGGTCAGCTCGCGCCCCTGCTGTGGGGTGTGCACCACCGGCGAGACGAACACGCAGTCCTCGGCCAGGATGTCATCCAGGCGCCCGAGATCACCCCCCCTAACCATTTCATGCCAGATATCCAGTGTGTTCATCAGCGGTATTCCTTAGTGTTTGCGTTCATTCACAGGTCGACTTCCTGCTCGTATTCGCGCTCTATTTTCTGCTGTAATTCGTATCGCGTAACGCCAGTGCTTTTCTGCGTCTCGCGCAAGCGCTGCTGGTAGCGCCCCTTGCGATAAAACTTCACCAGTTGCGCGAAGCGCCCGGACTCGGTTTCCCCGGCAATCAGCTCTTCGATAAACGCAATATCGATACCAACGCGGTAGGCGATACGACTGGGCCGAATCTTGTGCGCGTGAAACTCCGCGACGATGTGAATCTGCTGCTCACGCGAGTACGTGCACTCGCAGGAATAGCCATAGGGCGGCGAGGGCGTGCGGGTATCACGGTGGGAATTGTCCGGGTTCATGCGCAATTAATAGCAGTTCATTCCCCCGATGCCAAGCGCCGCGCACGCACAGGCGATATTGGCCAGAAAAGACCCCTTAATTTGATTAATATTCGCTCAGCACAGGTCTATACTTGCCTGTCAGCGTCGCACCCGATTGGCACCAACCCAGAGGAACTGATCATGAATGCACCCGAACAACTCACCCGTCAAAGCGATATCGAGCAACGCATGCAGGCCTCACTGGCCCTGCAGCGAGAAGACTATTTAAAAGAAGGTGTAGTGACGGCCGAGACGCGTATCGATCGCCTGCAGCGCGGGGTCGATGTGCTGGTCAAACACCAGTCCCGTATTGTCGATGCACTGAACGCCGATTTTACCTGCCGCCCTCGTGAAGTGACCCTGATAACCGATGTCGGTGCCGGCATTGCACCAATGAAACACGCGATAAAGCACCTTCGCAAGTGGATGAAGCCGGAGAAACGCCCCACGGTATTTCCCTTCAATGTGCTGGGCGGCCGCTCTCGTATCGAGTACCAGCCACTGGGTGTGGTCGGCGTGATCGCACCGTGGAACTTCCCGGTCAATATGGTGTTCGCACCGCTCGCCGGTGTGCTGGCCGCCGGAAACCGCGCGATGATCAAGCCCTCCGAGTTCACCCCGGCGACGTCTGCGCTGCTGGCCGAACTGATCGCCGAGGCCTACGACCCGAAAGAGGTCGATATATTCGATGGCGGGCCAGAAGTCGGGCAGGCGTTTTCCAGCCTGCCGTTTGACCATATGATTTTCACCGGTGCGACCTCCATCGCCCGCCATATCCTCTCCGCGGCGGCGCGCAACCTGGTCCCGGTGACGCTGGAACTGGGCGGGAAATCCCCGGTGGTGATCTCACGCAGTGCTGATATCGAGAAAAGCCTCGGTCGTATCATGCTGGGCAAGACCCTGAACGCGGGCCAGATTTGCCTGGCACCGGACTACCTGCTGGTGCCCGAAGAGAAACTGCACGAAGTCATTGCCGCCGCGCAGAAAGCGGTCAGCCAGATGTATCCGAAACTGCTGGATAACCCGCAGTACACCTCGGTCATCAACGAGCGCCACTACCAGCGCCTCAACAGCTACCTCGCAGAGGCGACTGAACGCGGCCAGAAGATCATCCCGATCAACCCCGCCAATGAAGACTTCGGTGCGCAGCAGGGCACGCTGAAGATTCCGCCCACCCTGATTCCGGAGCCGACCGACGACCTGCGCATGATGGAGGAAGAGCTGTTCGGGCCGCTGCTGCCCATTCGCACCTACAACAATTTCGAAGAGACCATCGACTATATTAACAGCAAACCGCGTCCGCTTGCGGCCTATTACTTCGGCGAGGACAAGCAGGAGGAGTCGGCACTGACAGGCCGCACTACATCCGGTGGCATGTGCATCAACGATGTCATCATGCATGTCACGCAGGAGGACCTGCCTTTCGGCGGTGTGGGGCCCAGTGGCATGGGCGCCTACCATGGGTTCAAGGGGTTCCAGACCTTCAGCCATGCGAAGTCGATCTATCGCCAGACCAAATTCAATATCGCGAAAATCGGCGGCATGCTGCCCCCCTATGGCAAGGCCACTGAAAGCACGATCAAAATGCAGGTCAAGAAATAGCCTCTGGCAGCGGAGACAGTATGCGACAGATTCTGGTTATCACAGGCGTACTGCTGCTGGGTGCATGCAGTGTCGAGCCCGGCAGTGAGAAATGGTGTGAGCAGAAAAAGGAACAGGCCAAAAGCGAATGGACCAGTTCCGATGCGATCACCTTTGCCAGCAGCTGCCTGCTCGACAGCACGACCATAGGCTCCAAAGAATGGTGTGACGACTTGTCCGACAAACCCAAAGGCGAGTGGACGGCCAATGAGGCCGCCGACTACACCCGATACTGCCTTATGCCCTAGCGGGCTGGATCAACAGCGTCGGAATACCCAGGCAGTGGCTCTTCACCGTGGCCACTCGCGTGCCCGGCTTCCTGCCGTCGCGAACCGCTGACACCGCCACACCCCGCTGCGCCAGCGCGTCCGCATGCGCGTCCAGGTCCGGACACTGATAGGCCAGGCCCCAGAACGCCGTGCCGGCGCTATCGTCCGCGCCCGATTCAATCACTTCCAGCGTCAGTTTTCCGGCCCGGAAAAACAGCATACGCCCGCCCCACTGCGGAACCGTCTTGTCCAGCGCCAGCCGTATACCCAGCTGGCCGCTGAACAGCCCGATACAGGCGTCGGCGTCATCCGTGCGCAGCACCACGTGATCGATGCCCAGCCCGGGGCACTGCGCTGCAGGTTGCGAGCGACGAAAAGCGGCTGTCGCGCGACCATCACCCAGACGAACATCAATACCCAGTGCATGGGGCACCGCTGCTTCGCGATCGGGGGCAGTGCCGGCGCTGAGCACAATACCCTGCAGTCGCTCGTCAGGGACTTCGGCCTGCACCAGTTCTATCACTGTATTCGAAAGCCCCCACCACGCGGCAGCCGGCTGCCCCGGGGTATCGGGGAGACCCGGGGCCCTCCCCAGAAGCTGGCGGTACTGCGCAATCGCCGCCGCAAGTTCCGGCACTGCTAACACGATGCGATCAAATTTGTCTGCCATGCCAAATCCCCGTGATACTGCTTCAGGCTATCGCATGATAAAAGGTTTTGGCATCCTTGCCGATCAGACTTACACTGAATACGCTGCAACACGCTTTCGCACCGATTGGGCTGATCTGCAGAACTCGCGTTTTTCAAGCGCTGCGAATTCATCATCAAGCACCGGAGACATTTCTAATGAAAAAACGGATTCACCACATTATGCTGGCAGGCGTTATTGCGCTGCTGGGGCTACTGCCCTTCCAGGCGAGCGCCGACGACACGCTGGAACGCGTCGTCGATTTCGAAGTCCTCAAAGTCGGCATGTCCGGCAACCAGCCACCGATGACAATGACCACCCGAGAAGGCGGGCTGATGGGCTTTGACGTCGATCTGGCGCAGGCACTGGCGATGGCGATGAATGTCAAACTGGAAATCAAGACCATCCCCTTTGGCGACCTGATATCCGCACTGGAGGAGGATGAGATTGACATGATCCTGTCCAATGTATCGATCACCCCGGCACGCACCGAGCGGGTCTCCTTCGTTGGACCGTATATGATGTCGGGCATGTCCATACTGACCAAAAGCGATGTGCTGGGCACGATCACCTCCGCCGAGGAGTTCAATCGCGACAGCCTCAAGCTGCTCGCGCTGAAGAATTCGACCCACGCCAACTTCATCAAGAAAATCGCCCCTGAGGCAACGCTGATCGAGTTCGGCAGCTATGACGAGGGCGTAGCCATGCTGATAGACGGCAAGGGCGACGCCATGGTCGCGGATATGACCCAGTGTATTCTCGCCGTTATGCGCTATCCGGATGCCGGCCTGACGACGCTGGAAAAACCGCTGACAGTGGAGCCCATCGGCATTGCGGTCAGCAAGGATGACCCCCAGTTTTTCAACCTTGTCGACAATTACCTTACAGCGTATGAAAAAACCGGCGTGCTGAACAAACTGCGGGAAAAGTGGTTTGAAGATGATGCGTGGGTCGCTGCGCTGCCCTGAGCAGCAGGCTATAACCCCACTGCCACAAAGGGCGCGGATCATTCATCCCGCCCTTTTTTTTAACACGTAACCAGCACCACAGGGCGAGGGGATACCGCCACAATGAACGCCGATAAACATCCCATTGTCATTGCCCACCGCGGCGCCAGCGGCTACCTGCCGGAGCATACGCTCGCCGCCAAAGCGCTGGCACACGCCATGGGAGCGGATTTCCTGGAACAGGATGTGGTGCTGAGCAGGGATGGCGTCGCCATCGTCCTGCACGACATCCATCTGGACAGCACCACGGATGTGGCGCAGCGATTTCCCGGCCGCGCCCGCAGTGACGGCCGCTTCTACGCCATCGATTTCGACCTGCATGAAATTCGCCAGCTGCGACTGCACGAGCGCACCCACATCAGCGGCGAGCACTGCGGCAACGCCGTGTATCCGCTGCGCTTCCCGGCAGCGCACGCCCTGTTCCACATACCCACGCTGCAGGAGGAGATCGAAATGCTGGCCGGGCTCGACCGCAGCCGCGACTGCCGCACCGGGCTGTACATCGAGCTGAAGTCGCCGAACTGGCATCGCAAACAGGGTCTGGACTTGGCAGCAGCGGTGCTGGCGGTACTGGATACCACCGGCTATTCCGAGCGCCCCGGGCAGGTCTTCCTGCAGTGCTTTGATGACCGGACACTGCAGCAGTTGAAGCAGGCACTGAAAACACCGCTGCCGATGATCCAGCTTATCGGCGAAAACGGCTGGGGTGAAGACAGTGCAGTGGATTACGAGTTCCTGCGGACGCCAGCCGGGCTCGACTACATCGCCGGCTACGCCCAGGGTATCGGCCCGCACCTGCCCCATATCTATCTCGGTAAATCGGCCTCAGGGGAGGCCAGGCTCAGTCCCCTGGTAGAGCACGCCCAGGCGCGTGGACTGGCCGTGCACCCCTACACCTTCCGGCGCGATGAGCTGCCGGCCGGGATTGCCAGTTTCGAGGAGTTACTGGATATTTTCGTATGTATGGCTGGTGTTGACGGCCTGTTTACTGATTTTCCCGACATCGTGGTCGACTACCTGCGGCGTGCCGGGGCCGCGGCATGAGGCGATACGCTAGCGCCGTATATTGGCGGCCACAGCGCGATTTGTCGTACACTGGCGCGCTGGCGGCGGATGCGACACTATCTGCGATACCGCCAACCCAACGCGCCGGCTGAGATGGCGCAACCACCACACTGACAACCGGACACGCCGTGAACCCAAAGCACCTGAGACGCACAAAAATCGTCGCCACCATCGGCCCGGCCAGTGAGTCGGAAGACATGATTGCCAAACTGATCACTGCCGGCGTCAATGTCTTTCGCCTCAACTTCAGCCACGGCACCGCGGAACATCACATCCGGGTAGCGGCCCGCATTCGCAAACAGGCGAGTATTGCCGGGCAGTATGTGGGCGTGATGGCCGACCTGCAGGGCCCCAAAATCCGTATCGGCAGTTTTCGCAACGATGCCGTGGAGATCGCCAGCGGCGACCGCTTCCGGCTGGATCAGGACCTGGCTGACGGCGAAGGTGATTTCCGCGGCGTAGGCCTGGAGTACAAGGCCCTGTGCAGCAGCGTGGCCCGGGGCGATATCCTGCTGTTGGACGACGGGCGAATCCGCTTGCGGGTGGACGATGTCGAGGCCCGCGCGGTGGAGTGCACGGTTCTTATCGGCGGCAAGCTCGGGTCCCGCAAAGGAATCAACCGTCTCGGCGGGGGGCTGGCAGCCCCGGCGCTCACCGCCAAGGACATCACGGATATCGACAGCCTCGCCGAGCTGAAGCCGGATATTGTCGCCGTATCCTTTGTCTCCACTGACGAGGACATCTTCCAGACCCGGAGGCTGCTGCAGCAGCACAACCTGCAGCCCGCCATTATTGCCAAGATCGAGCGCGCGGAGGTGGTCGCCGACGCGGCCACGCTGAACGGGATAGTGCTGGCCTCAGACGGTGTCATGGTAGCCCGCGGGGACCTCGGCGTGGAAGTCGGCGACGCGCAGTTGATCGGTATCCAGAAGGCGCTGATTTCCCAGGCCCGCACCATGGACAGGGTGGTGATCACCGCGACCCAGATGATGGAGTCCATGATCAACAGCTCCATGCCCACACGCGCAGAGGTGTTCGATGTTGCCAATGCGGTGCTCGACGGCACGGACGCGGTGATGTTGTCTGCCGAAACGGCCGTCGGCAGCTACCCGGTGGAAGTTGTGCAGGCCATGGCGGATGCCGCCCTCGGTGCCGAGCGCCAGCCGGTGGCCAGGACCTCCAAATTCCGCCTCAACCGCGCGTTTGCCAACGCCCAGGATGCGATCGCGATGTCGGCGATATACGCCGCCAATCATTTCGACAATGTGCGGGGGATCGCCTGCCTGACTGAGTCCGGCACAACCCCGAGGTTGATGTCACGCCTCAGCTCCGGCCTGCCTATTTTTGCGCTCAGCAACTACAGCGAAACTCTGCAAAAACTGTGCTTGTGTCGCGGGGTGGTACCGCTTTTTTTCGACGCCACCGCGTTTGATGAAGACTGCATCGATACCCGGGCGATAGAATACCTGCTGGACGGCGGCTACCTGCAGAAGGGCGATTCCATCATCCTGACCAAGGGTGAGCGCATCGGCACCGCCGGCTCCACCAACATCATGAAAATTCTACCCGTTCACTAGGCAGGCCACGCATTGTCCCCACCTCCCGGTAATCGCCTCGTGGCAGATATCGGCGGCACCAACAGCCGCCTTGGCCTGTACGATCCCACTCGCGACGAAATGCGCTCGCTGCGCTCGTATCTCAATCGCGACTATGCACAGTTTGAAGACATCGTAGACGAGTGGTTGCAGGACTTGCCGGAACCTGGGCCCGGCGAGTGCTGCCTGGCGGTCGCAGCGCCGCCGTTCGGCGATCGCGTCAGCATGATCAACATGGACTGGTCTTTCTCCCTGCGCGAGATCGCGCAGCGCTTCGGCTTTGCGCGGTTGCGCGGCATCAATGACTTCGAAGGCAACGCCTATGCACTGCCGCACCTGAAGGAGCGCGACCTCCTGGTGCTGCAGGCCGGCACCGCCGTGAAGGGTGCAAAGCTGGCTACCGTCGGCCCCGGCACCGGCCTCGGCGGCGCGACCCTGAGCTGGGCGGGCGACGCCGCCATCGCCTGCGCCAGTGAGCCGGGGCATATGGGCCTGACACCGCGCTCGCCGCTGGAGCTGGAGCTGTTCCGGTATTTTTCAGCGGAGGGCGGTGAGGTATACGCGGAACTGCTGGTTTCCGGCCCGGGGCTACAGCGACTCTACCAGGCGATCGCCGCGATCCAGGGGCAGCAAGCGGCGGCGCTGTCACCCGCGGACATCTCTGCCAGGGGCCAGGCCGGCGAGTGCGAACTCTGCGCGCTCGCACTAGACACATTCTGTGCACTGCTGGGCTCGGTCTGTGGCGACTATGTGCTGGCCAATGGCGCCTACGGCGGGCTCTATCTCGCCGGCGGCATCCTGCCGAGGATGACAGGGTTCCTGCAGCGCAGTCCCTTTGCCCAGCGCTTCCAGCACAAGGGAAAAATGCAGCCGCACCTGGCCCGGGTGCCGGTGTGGGTTATTACGAGCGAGATAACCGGACTGATCGGCGCCGCCCATGCGCCCCTCGCTGCGCTTTGACCGGCGCCCGGGCCGCGATAATACCGCACAGACCCTCGCAAACAGTGCCGAAAATTGACTAAAAAATAGTTTCCCGGCGTTCCTGTAAATCGCGAATTATGGTGCTACACTCATAAGGCTGAGTGGATTCAGCAGTATTTATGCTCACGGTCGAAGTCGAAGTTTCATCAAGATAATCGGTACGTAAACCATAAATAACACTATAAATGTAAAGGCGCCTGGACATGGCGCCGCTAGCTATACAGGTAAACATTATGTCTAAGACAACAGGTACTGTTAAATGGTTTAACGAAACCAAGGGATTCGGCTTTATCGAGCGTGAAGATGGCCCCGATGTGTTCGTTCATTTCAGCTCTATCCAGGGCGACGGATTCAAGACTTTGGCCGATGGCCAGAAAGTTGAATTCAACGTCACGGATGGCCAGAAAGGTCCACAAGCTGAGAATGTAGTTCCGCTGTAAACCGGCAAAATAAAAAGGGAGCTTTGATAGCTCCCTTTTTAACGCCCGTTTTTTTTACCTGTTTCGCGCTGGCGAAAGTGCGATAGCCTGTCTCGGCAATCAGCCTGCTGCCGGCTGCCCAGCCTGCTCTTTTTCACCAGCTGCACTGTCATCTGCTGACTCGACATCGGCGGCACTGTCACCGGCCGTTTCCTCATCAGCCGCCGCACCGGACTCGCCCTCGGCCTGCTGCAAACCTGGCGCCTCTGCAAGCTCTGCTTCTAGCGCTCGACCCTCGTCCTTCAAGGCCTGCTGGCGCTCGATCTCGGAATCCATATAGCCGATCCACTGCTGGGCATAGGTCGCTGAGCGCTCATCCTTACCGGCTGCGATGAAAGCCTCGCGCGCCTTGCCGTACTCATTCAGGTTGAAGTAGGCCATACCCAGTACCAAACGGGCGGTATCGGGCCGCTTCACGCCACCGCGGGACAGGCCCTTGTTGATCGCGGTAATAGCCTTGCTGAATTGGTCGTTATCCAGGTAGATGTTACCGAGACGAGCATACAGCTCACCCTTGTCTGACTTGGCTGCCGCCTCTTCCATCGCGGGGATGGCTTTGTCCAGCTCCTGCGCCTGCCGCCAGGCATTACCTGCCAGCTCCCAGTTCTTGGACTTTCCATCGATTGAATTGTTGTTAAGGCCCTTGTCCATCACTTTGGCGGCCTTGTAGGGCACATCCGCATTCAGGTACAGGTACGCCATGGTGACCTGCTCGTTGTCCTTGTCGAGCATGTTCTGGACATAGGCAGTTTCCATCGCCGCCAACTGCTGGCTGGTCTTGTCCTGCTCACCATACATATGTGAGATCTGGACCCAGTACTCCTTCTTCGGGTAGTACTTGAGCAGTTCCTCGAGCACCGCAACCGTATTGTTGACATCATTTTTCTCAAAGTAGAGAAAACGCGCCAGGTTGTACCACTGCTCCTTGGGGACCTTATCGGCCGCCTTGCTCATCGCAATGGCCTTATCGACATTCACCAGCGCCTTGTCGTAGTCCTTGACCTGGTAATAACCCTGGGCCAGCAGGATATAGGCGTTGGCATTGGGCGTCTCTGTCATCGCAAACCATTTTTCCAGCGCATCAATACCCTTTTGCCACTGCTCCTGTACGAAGTACAGCTGGGCAATCGTGAAGCGGGTGTTGATCTCCATCGCCAGAGGGATATCGGGCTGTGACACCACCTTCTCGTAGGACTTCAGCGCACCGGCGTAATCTTCCTTGGAGTACTGGATGAAGGCGTACAGGTTGTAGACGTTCGCCAACTCATAGCTGTTCAGCGCCTTGCTGCCGCTGGTGGCTATCAGTTCATCGAGGATTGCCTTGGCGGTGCCGTAGTCTTTTGCCTCAGCCGCCACCTGCGCTTCTGAAAGCTTTTCATAGATCGCATTGCGCAGCGCTGGCGTGCGGCGCGTTTCACGCTCCGCCTTGGCACCGCCCTCCTGTGCGAAGGCAGCAGACATCGGACGCAACTCGGTACTGATCTGCAGTTGCGTAAATGCCACCTGAGTGGCCAGTACGGGTACAGCCAGCAAGGAAGCGCGTATCCAGGTAATGGGTTTAGACCTATTCATAGCGCGACAACCGTCTAATCTTCCAACTCGTAGGTGAACTTGTTCTGCACGCCCGGAACCTCAATGGCCTCTCCGTCAATCATGCGGGGCTTGTATTTGAACTTCTCCGCGGCCTTGACCGAAGCAGATTCAAATACGCCGCTGGGCTGGCAATCCACAGGCTGTGGATCGCGAATGGCACCCGAGGTCGTAACCGTGTATTCGACGATACAGTAACCCGTGATACCGCGACTCTGTGCACGCCTCGGATAAATGGGCGCGACCTTGACGATGGGCAGATACTCACCATCTCCAGAAGACATACCGGCGCTGTCGATTGAGATATCTACCTGGGTTTTGGGCGCGACATTCTCGATGTCTACGTCCATATCCATCTCAATCTGCACCATCTCCATTTCTGGCGGAGGCTCTTCCGGGTCTTCCACCTTGTCCGGTTTCGGCGTGGTCGTCTCGAGTTCAATTTCCTCGTCAGGCTGGACCAGGTCCGCTATCTTGCGCTCCTCAACCCCCGGGTCAACATAGTCGGCATCGATCAGCTTGTGCATGATCATAAACAGACCCAGCACCACGGCGACAGCCAGCAGTATAGAGAGAACTATCCTTAATAGACTGCTCTGCATTTCTTTACCCCTTCTCGTCAGTGGAGACGCACAGGGGAGCGTCCAACAGGGGCTTTACGACAGATACCAACTCACTGAGCACCGAAGTCGGCGCTTCCCTATCGGCCTGGATCACAAAATTCGCCTTGGGTGACTCTTTCTTGGCTGCTTCCGCGAGGCGGTAGGTGCGATCCAGAGGCACTTCATTCTTGTCGTAATGGATCTTACCCAACGCATCGACCGCGAATATGATGGTTCCCCGCGCACAGGGATTAGTGGTAACCGCCTCTACCTTGCGAAGATCAACACCAGGCTCTTTCACAAAAGACGATGTCACGATAAAAAAGATGAGCATGATGAAAACGACGTCGAGCATCGGCGTCAGATCTATTTCACCCTCGCCGGCTCCATCCTGCGCCGCCATAGCGCCCTTCGACATTCTACGCCTGCTCACTGCTTTTTCTCCGCTGGCCAATTAACCTGTTTTACGCCAGCCTCGCGGGCTGCATCGGCGACTGAGATGACCGTGCCAGCGGTGGCGCCAGCGTTCGTAATGACCGTGAACGACTGTTCCGGGTCCGATGCCAACTTCTGTGCAATTACCGCCCTCACCGACTGTATATCCACGAGACGATTCTCCATCCAGATCTGGTCGTCGCCGGTTATGGTGACAAGGATACTGGTGGCGTCGGTCTCAGGCGGATTCTGGTTGGCGTCAGGCCGATTCATCTCAACACCGGCTTCCTTGAGAAAAGAGGCCACCACGATGAAAAAGATCAGCATGATAAACACCACGTCCAGCATGGGTGTCAGGTCGATCTGGGCCTCATCGGCATCTGATTGTCGGTTTCTTTTGCGCATCAATGTAGCTCTATCAGTGATCCGTTGTCAGGTTGTCACGCAAGAACTCGCTCTCGCGTTGCGCAATCCGCGTGACGTAGGTATTGGCGAACACGCCGGACAGAGCCGCTACCATGCCTGCCATGGTGGGAATGGTGGCTTGCTGGACACCGCCGGCCATGGACTTGGCATCGCCACCACCCGTTACCGCCATGATATTGAACACTTCAATCATGCCCCAAACCGTTCCCAGCAACCCGAGCAAGGGACAGAGGGCGACCAGTGTCTTGATCATTGGCAGGTACTGGTTGATCCGTATACGCGCCTGGGAGATGAGCATGTTGCGTATCTGCCCCGCTTCCCAGGATTTTCTCTCCGAGCGGCCTTCCCACTTGGTGATAATATTGGCTGCGTCATTCTTCCAGGCAAACTTCAGGTACCACACTCGCTCGAAGATCAGTGTCCACATGACGAACAGCAGGGCAGCGATCAACCATAAAACCTCACCACCCTTATCCATGAACGCGAGCAGTACCTCAGTCATACCGTCCATATCAAGACCTCAGGCTGGCTTCGGTATGCTCCGCAACCATACCCGTGGTCTGCTCGTCCAGGATGTGGATGATCCGCTGGGCGCGACCGTTCACGATGGTGTGCATCAGCACGGTCGGAATCGCCACCAGCAGACCAAGCACCGTGGTGATCAATGCGCTGGAAATACCGCCGGCCATGGCCTTGGGATCGCCTGCACCAAAGATGGTAATGGCCTGGAAGGTAAGGATCATACCGGTCACTGTACCCAGCAGACCCATCAGCGGCGCGATGGCAGCGATGATCTTCAGCAGGGTGAGACCGCTCTCCAGTTTGGGAGTCTCCTTCAACACACCCTCGGACAGTTTCAGCTCCAGGGTTTCCGTATCCATATTGGGGTTGTCTTCGTGTATCTTCAACACGCGACCCAATGGGTTGTTTACGTTGGCCTTGTCGGATTTAAGCTGCGCGCTCACCTTGCCGCCCACAACAGTCAGTACGACGAGGCGATAGACGGCCAGCAGCAGGGCAAAAATACCCAGCGCGCTGATCGCGTAGCCGACGTAACCGCCCTGATGCCAGCGCTCTACCAGTGTCGGCGTATCGATGATGGCCGCCAGGAAGGAACCGCCAGAAGGCCCGGTAGGATCCACGCCGAAGGGGTGCAGACCGCTGCCGGAAGCGTTGGCCAGATCAGCTGCCCAACCATTGTAGGGGCCGCTGGGCTGACGTGGCAGCTCGCTGAGCTTGTCATTTTGATAGCCGAGGTAGTTGCCGTTGGTATCGACGATGTTGAAAGCGCCCACGCGCAGTACCTGACGTTCAGCGAGCTCCCCACCGGGTGAGGAGACGTCCGCGGGGAACGTGGTTACCACGCCCGTCTCGCGGATTTCTCGCAGCAGTTCGAACCATACCCGCTCGATCTCCTCGATGCTGGGGAGGGCATCGGAGTTGGTCATCTTTTCCACCAGCTCTTTCAGGTAGACTTCCCGACCGGGGTACTGAGCTGATGCCAGCGATACTTCAAAGTTTGACACCAGATCGCCGGCGGCGGAGGTCAGGTGGCCAAACAGCTCGGTGAGCGTGCCGAGTTTGTCCTTCAACACTTCCCGCTTGTCAGCGATCAGGCGCTCGTTTTCCTCGAACGTGTTTTCCAGTTCGGTAGACAGCGCTTCCTGCCGGGCGCGCTCTTCCTCTGCCCGCTTCAGTGCACTCGCCTGGCTGGCCTTGTCATTGGCGAAGCGTTGTTCCCGCTCCCGATTTTCTTTGGCCTCTGTCGCCTGGCCCTGCTTGACGTAACCCAGCAACTCATCGAGGGACTTGGCCTGTTGCGCAAGCGCAGACCCCGCGGACAATGAAAGCGTACCGCAAATTGCGAAAGCCACGCCTTTTACAAATTTAAAGCTCATTAGTTAGCCTCCGGTGCTGCTACGGGCATTTTCAACAATTCCATTGACGCTTGCTTTTTCGAAATTCGAATACCTTCGCGAATGGCTGAATTATAATCACCCGGCGGCAGTTCCACCCAGGTCCTGGTTGTGTTGTCCCAGGCGCCAGACACAGCACCGTCGGTGGTCTGGTAGGCCAGCGCTATACGGCCCATGCGCAGAAAATCCACCTCCCGCTCGGTGCCGTCGATGTCAATGGTGCCCCTGTAGGTATCCATACCGCGGCCGTACTGAAGCTCGATGTTGTAGGCTTCGAGTACCGCGCGAAACTTCTCTGCCACACTCACGTCCGCGCGGTCGATGCTGCTGCGCAGACCCTCGATGCGTTTCAGGCGCTCTTCTTCCTCGAAGGGCACGTCCAGCTGGATAAACTGCTCGAGTCCGTCGAGCATGCGTATCACCAGCGGGGTCATCTGCCGGGCAATGATGGTCGAGTTGTCGATGTTTTCATCAAGCGCTGCGAGACGGGCCATTTGACTGTCGATCTGTTTTTTCAGACGCTCGTTGTAGACCTTCAAGCCATCAACCTGCTTGGTCACCGTCTTGTAGTCAGACAGCAAATCGCGGGTTTCATCGGCCAGCTTGTCTATTTTCGCCTGTGAGCTACGTGCGGCGTCATTTTTGGACTTGCCCACCGCGAGGATGGAGTCCAGTGTACTGGCTTGCACCGCCGCCACAGTACCACCGAGGGTGCCTGTGACCAGCAGTACAGCGATCAATACTTCTTTCAATCGATGCATAGTCATGGGAATAGCGCTTCCTATAATCCAACAGAGTGATTCAAGGCTACAAGATAGCCCAGATCCATACTTAATTTAGAAATGAAAATCTGGTGCCGGTAAACCGAGGAAGCAAATCTAAACCATGTGCGGGTAGGTTTTCAATGAATGGCAGCAGACATTTATCGAACCGACCTCTTGTGTGTAGTTTGGTTACACTTTTGATTAAGGAATTATTTCAGGGTAACAGTTGGGACTGCGGAATTCGCTGTTTCAGGCCGACAGGCGTTGGTAGCACACGAAACTATAGTCATAAGGGTTAGGCGGTTGGGCTGCGCGATGTTCGCGACTGATTTCCCGCCACAGCGGCCACTCGATGTCGCATAAACAGGCATCGCCGTCCACACTGGCGTGAATTTCGGTAATGTACAGCGTGTCGGCAACCGGGAGGGTCTCACGGTATATCTGGGCCCCGCCCATCACCATAATCTCCTCGACCCCGTCGCGCTCCGCAATCGCCCCTGCCAGTGCCAGCGCCTGCTCCAGCGAACGCGCCACCTCAACACCCCCGGCCTGGAACTGCGGGTCACGGGAGATCACGACATTGGTACGCCCCGGCAGCGGCCGGCCGATCGACTCATAGGTTTTGCGGCCCATCACTACGGGCTTGCCCAGGGTAATGCGCTTGAAGTGCTGCATATCCTCCGGGATTTTCCACGGCAGCGCATTGTCCTTGCCGATAACACCGTTATCAGCGACCGCCACAATAATCGCCACGCGAGTCACAGCGCCGGCCCCCCGCTCACACCGCGACCGGCGCCGCAATATGGGCGTGCGGATCGTAATCCAGCAGCGCGAAGTCCTCGAAGCAGTAATCGTAAATGGTCTGCGGGCGCCGCCGGATAGTGACACGCGGCAGCGGCCGCGGTTCGCGACTCAACTGCTCCCGCACCTGCTCGAGATGATTACTGTAGATATGGGAGTCGCCGGTGCAGATGATGATTTCGCCCGGCTCAAGGTCACACTGCTGCGCCAGCATCAGCGTCAGCAATGCCAGGCTCGCGGTATTGTAGGGCAGGCCCAGGAAGGAATCGCTGGAGCGAATCATCAGCTGCGACGACAGCTTGCCGTCCGCCACGTAGAACTGGTACAGCAGATGGCAGGGCGGCAGGGCCATGCGGCCCGCCCTGACATTGTCCTGCGGGCTCATGCGTTCGTCCGGCAGGAACTCCACATTCCAGGCGTGAAACAGGATGCGCCGGCTGTCCGGATTGTTCCGCAGGCAATCGATCACGTAGTCAATCTGGTTGATGGAACCGCCGTCGGCGGTCGGCCAGGCCGTCCACTGGGCGCCGTATATCGGCCCCAGCTCACCGTCTTCAGTGGCCCACTCATCCCAGATGGACACGCCGTTTTCCCGCAGCCACTGCGTATTGGTATCGCCGCGCAGGAACCACAGGAGCTCGTTCACAATGCTTTTGAAGTGCAGTTTTTTGGTGGTCAACAGCGGGAAGCCATCCGCCAGGTCATGGCGGTACTGGCGCCCGAACACCGACAGGGTACCCGTGCCGGTGCGATCACCCTTGCGCACACCGTGGTCGAGGATGTCCTGCAACAAATCGAGGTATTGCTTCATTTCACACCTTTTCCCTGTCCCGCCGCGGCGGCGTCCGCGCGCCGGTAGGCCGATACGATCAGGTAGATCCCCAGAGCGATCATCGGCAGCGACAACAGCTGCCCCCGGGTCACCCAGCCCAGTGCCTGGAAGCCTATATTCTGGTCCGGCTCCCGGAAAAACTCGGCGATAAACCGCAGGCAACCATAGCCGAGCGCGAAGACACCGGCAACCGACCACACCGGCCGTTCGCGCGAGGAGAACCAGATCATGATCACAAACAACAGCACCCCCTCCAGCGCGAACTGGTACAGCTGCGACGGGTGGCGCGCCAGCTGCAGCGGATCCCGCGGAAAGACCATCGCCCAGGGCACGTCGGTGGCGCGGCCCCACAACTCCTGGCCGATGAAATTGCCCAGCCGACCCAGCGCCAGCCCCACCGGCACCAGCGGCGCGACAAAGTCCATCAGCGCACCGAACACGATGTTGTGGCGGCGGGCAAACAGCCACATCGCAAACAGCACCCCGAGGAAGCCGCCGTGGAAGGACATGCCGCCCTGCCAGATGCGCAGCAGCCAGCCCGGGTCCTCGGCCAGCTTGTCGCCACCGTAGAACAGCGCGTAGCCGATGCGGCCGCCGAGCACCACACCCAGCGCCGCGTAGAAAATCAGGTCATCCACCTGCTCACGCTTGACCACTGACCAGGGTCGGCGGGTGCGACGCGCGGCCAGCCACCAAGCAAACGCCAGACCGGTCAGGTAGGTCAGTCCATACCAGTGGATTTTGAGCGGCCCCAGCGACAGGGCGACCGGGTCTATTTCAGGATAAGGCAGCATGGTTGCAACTCAGCGTGGATCCAAAGAGCGGGCCGGCCAGAATCGGTCAACACGGGTAAAGAATCTGGAAAGGCCGTATTATCATCCACTGAGTGATGATTCACAATTTTTTCCCCCGAGCACAGGTCGAACTTATGTGTCTGCTAGTCTTTGCCCATCAGGCCAACGCCCGGCACCCACTGCTGGTGGCGGCCAACCGGGACGAGTTTCACGCCCGGCCGACCGCCGCCTCGCAATTCTGGGATGAACACCCCGGCCTGCTGGCGGGGAGGGACCTGGAGCAGGGGGGCACGTGGATGGGCGTCACCCGCAGCGGTCGCTTTGCGGCGATCACCAATTACCGGGACCCGTCGCGCACCGCTCCCGCGCCCCGCTCTCGCGGCGAAATACCGCTCCACTACCTGGCGGGCAGCATGACGCCCGCTTCCTACCTGCAACAGCTGGCACAGCATGCGCAGGCCTACGCCGGCTTCAATGTGCTGGTCGGCGACGCCGACAGCCTGTGGTATTTCACCAACAGTGATACGCAGCAGCCACTGTGCCTGCCGCCCGGTATCTACGGCTTGAGCAACGCCAGGCTGGACACTCCCTGGCCGAAGGTGACGCAGGGCAAGGCGCGACTGCAGGCGCTACTGGACAGCGACACGCTATCCCACGGGGCACTGTCCACCGCGGTGGACAGTCGGCAACAGGCATCGCCGCAGCAGCTGGGCGCCCTCGGCCACAGCGCCTCGATGGAACCCGTGCTGTCCGCCCAGTTTATTGTTACACCTGCCTATGGCACGCGATCGAGCACCACGCTGAAGATCGACGCAGACGGCGAGATCGCCTGGCGGGAGCAGAGTTTTGATCGGCTCGGGATGGCACAGGGCGAGCGGGAGTTTGTGTTCCAGCGGCAGATCGGCTGACACACCGGGCAGGGCATTGACCAAACGGCTGTAGCGCAGGTCAGGCGACCGGGCTGTGGATGAATTTCGCCATACCGTGCTCCGTCAGGAACCGCTCCAGGCGGGCATTGACCTCCTGCGCGCAGTCCAGTCCCATCACTTCCTTGAGCAGGCTGCGCGCTTCGCTGCGACGCAGGTTGAGCAGCGCTTTCTTCACCTTGAGCAGGCTGGTCGCGTTCATCGACAGCGAGTTATAGCCCATTGCCAGCAGCAGTACAGCGCCGCCGGGATCGCCGGCCAGCTCGCCGCAAATACTGATAGGGACACCTTCCGCCTGGCTGGCGGTGGCGACATAGGCCAGCGCCTGCAGCACCGCCGGGTGCAGTGAGTGGTACAGGTGCGCAACGCGGGAATTGTTGCGATCCACGGCCAGCAGGTACTGCGTCAGGTCGTTGCTGCCGACCGAGATGAAGTCGACCCGCCTGGCCAGCGCGCGCGCCTGGTAGACAGCGGCGGGCACCTCAATCATCACGCCGATCGGTGGCAGCGCACCCGTCAACCCGTCCTGCGCCAGCTCGCGGTGACTGCGGTGGATTAGATCGAGCGCCTCGTCCACCTCCGAGGTATTGCACACCATAGGCAGCATGATGCGAAGATTGCCCAGGTCCTCGTTGGCCTTCAGCATGGCCCGCACCTGGGCGAGGAAGATTTCCGGGTGATCCAGTGTCACGCGGATTCCGCGCCAGCCCAGAAAGGGGTTTTCCTCTTCGATGGGGAAATACGGCAGGGCCTTGTCACCGCCGATATCCAGGGTGCGCATGGTGACCGGTTTCGGCGCAAAGGCCTCCAGCTGCTCGCGATAAATCTGCCGCTGCTCCTCCTCGCTGGGAAAGCGGTCGCGGAGCAGGAACGGCACTTCGGTGCGGTACAGCCCGACGCCCTCGGCGCCCTGTCCCAGTGAGCGGGTCACATCCACCATCAGGCCCGTATTCACCCACAGCGGCATGCGCTGGCCGTCCAGCGTGACACAGGGTACATCGCGCAGCGACTCCAGATCCCGCGACAGCGCATTGTCCTCGTCCAGCACACGCTGGAAACGCTGCTTGATCTCGGGCAGGGGATTGATATGCACGGTGCCGTTGTAGCCATCGATGATGACCTCGCGATCCTGCAGCTTGGCATACGGCAAATCGACAGCACCCATCACTGTCGGCACGCCCATGGCCCGGGCGAGGATGGCGACATGGGAGTTGCCGGAACCACGCACAGAGATCAGGCCCACCAGTTTTTCACGCGGAATCTCGCCCAGCGAGGTCGCGGTCAACTCCTCGCCCACCAGTATGGTCTGGTCGGGGTACACACGCGGCTCCTGGTTGGCGGCCTGCAGATAGGCCAGCACCCGCGTGCCGAGATCGCGGACGTCGACAGCCCGCTCCTTCAGGTAGCTGTGTTCCATGCGCTCAAAATGGCGGATGTGCTCGATCATCACCTGGCTCAGCGCACCCTGCGCCCACTGGCCGGCCTTGATCAGGCCGACCACCTCGGCGCCTATCGTCGAGTCATCGAGTATGCTGACATAGACATCGAACAGCGCGTGATCCTCCGGGCTCAACTCCCCGCCCAGGTTCCGGGCCACCATCTTGATATCTTTCTGGACGCTCTGCAGCGCCTCCCGGAACGCGCGCACTTCCTTGCGCTTATCCGCAGCCTCGCGCGGCTGCACCGCGTAGAGATCCGCGCCCGGGGACACCACCACCACGGTGCCGATCGCCACACCCGGGGCTCCGGGCACACCGGTAATCTTGGCCGGTGCGGTTCCGGTCAGGGCCTGCGTCACCAGCACGCCGGTCACCTGTGCATGGGCGATCACCCCGGCGAGCTGGGCCGAGAGCGTAACCAGAAAGGCTTCATCGCTCTCATCAAAGCGGCGGGACTCAGCCTGCTGCACCACCAGCACACCGAGCACTCCGCGCTGGTGGATGATGGGAACTCCCAGAAAGGCGTGGAAGTGTTCCTCGCCGATACCGGGCAGGTAGCGAAACCGGGGATGGCTCTCTGCATCCTCCAGGTTCACCGGCTCACCGCGCTCTGCCACCAGGCCAACGAGGCCGTCACTGGCGGCGAGGCTGGCCAGGCCGACCTGCTCGGGATTGAGCCCCTGGGTCGCCCTGAACACATAGCGGCCGCTGCTGGGGTCGCGCAGGTACACGCTGCACACCTGGGTATTCATGGCGGCGCGCACGCGGCGGACAATAATCTGCAGCGCTTCCTCAAGCCCCGCCGCAGCGTTGACCTCCTGAACGATGTGGCGCAGGGTTTCCAGCATGGTGGCTTACCTGCCTCCGCGTTTATCGGTGTGGCGCCCCAGTGACAGGGCCAGTTCCTTCATCGCCTTGCGGTACACCTCGCGCTTGAATGAAATGACCTGGTTCAGGGGGTACCAGTAACTCACCCACTGCCAGCGATCGAATTCGGGCTTGTCATTCAGATCCAGCTGCACCGCGGCATCATCTTCCAGCAACCGCAGGAGATACCATTTTTGCTTCTGGCCGATACACAGGGGCTTCTGCCCCTCGCGCACAAAGCGCGCGGGCAGACGGTAGCGCAGCCAGCCCTTGGTGGAACCCAGCACCTCAACGGCGCCGGGGGCCAGGCCGACCTCTTCATAAAGCTCCCGGTAGAGGGCCTCCAGCGGCGATTCGCCGGCGCTGATACCCCCCTGGGGGAACTGCCAGGCATCGCGACCCCCGACCCGCCGGGCCCACAGTAACTGGCCCTGCTCGTTGGTCAGCATGATGCCCACATTGGGCCGAAAGCCGTCAGAATCTATCACGTTACACAGGTCACTCGTTGTTATCGTGAACCATTGTTCCACAATTTGCAGGTCCAGAGAAATTTACTATAGCTGAAACCACCGCTATGCTTGCCACCGGTTTTTTGAGGCACGGCTTGTGACACTGGCAATTTTTGACCTGGACAACACCCTGATCGGCGGCGACAGCGACCACCTGTGGGGACAATTCGTCTGCGAAGCACAGCTGGTGGACACCGCTGATTTCGCCGCGCGCAGCGACAGATTCTACGCCGAATACCAATCGGGTGACCTCGATATCGACGCCTACCTGCGCTTCGCCCTGGGCACCCTGAAAGGCCACCCGATGGAGGAACTGGAGGCCTGGCACCGCGCTTTCATGGACAGCAAGATCAAGCCCATCCTGCTGCCCAAGGCGACCGAACTGCTCACCCACCACCGCAACCAGGGCCACGAGCTGTTGATCATCACGGCCACCAACCGCTTTGTCACCGCGCCGATATCGGCGGCACTGGGGGTGGAGAACCTGATCGCCTGTGATGCCGAGATCGTGGCGGGGCGCTACACCGGTGCCCCCAGCGGCACGCCGTCCTTCAAGGACGGCAAGGTGACACGCCTGCAACAGTGGCTGGAACACAGCGACAACACCCTGGACGGCGCCTGGTTCTACAGCGATTCGCACAATGACCTGCCGCTGCTGGAACTGGTGGACAACCCGGTGGCGGTCGATCCCGACGACACACTGCGCGCGCGGGCAATCGAACAGGGCTGGCCGGTCATCTCCCTGCGCTGAGGGTCTCAGCAGCGCCGGGCAGGCAGCGTCACAACAGCCGGCCGGTATGCCCCCTGCTAAAGCTTGCGGACAAACACCGCCTTCAGGTATTCCGTTTCAGGTATCGCAGGGTGAATCGGGTGATCCGGCCCCTGTGCGCCCTGCTCGACCACGCGGACCTGGCAGCCGGCGCGCACGGCGGCCTGTTGCAGCGCGCCCATCAAGTCCGCCCGTGACAAATGCATGGAACAGGAGGCCGAGACCAACAGGCCACCCGGTTGCAGCAGCTGCAGGCCGAGTTCATTGATCCGGCGGTAGGCCGCGATGCCTTTTTTGATATCTTTCCTGCGCTGGATAAACGCCGGTGGATCGAGAACCACTACATCGTACCGCTCGCCCCCAGCCTGCATCGCCGCCATCAACTCCGGCGCCGAGCCGCGGCGGGTGGTCACGCGGTCCTGCTGGTGATTCAGCCGTGCATTGGCCTCCACACCCTGCAGCGCCTGCGCCGAGGCATCGAGGCAGCAGACTGCGCTGGCACCGAATACAGCGGCCTGCACGCCCCAGCCACCGATGTAACTGTAGACGTCCAGCACCCGCTTGCCCGCGACCCAAGGTGCCAGACGGGCGCGCGACATGCGGTGGTCGTAGAACCAGCCGGTCTTCTGGCCATCGTGCACCGGTGCGAGGAACTGCACACCGTTTTCCTCCAGCGGCACCTGCTGCGGCACCTCACCGTAAACCACTTCGCTGTCCATGGGCAGCCCCTGCTCGCGGCGGCTGCGGCTGTCCGCCCGCAGCAGAATGCCGCGCGGCGCCAGCGCCTCGACAAGCGCTTGCAGCAGCGGCTCGCGATAGCGCTCCATGCCGCTGTTATTCAGCTGCACCACCAGTATGTCGCCGAAGCGATCGACCACCAGCCCGGGGAGTGAGTCACTGTCCCCGTAGACCAGGCGATAAAAGGGTTCGTCAAAAGCTGTCTGCCGGATGGCCAGCGCTGCGCGCAGTCGCGTGCCGAACAGTTCCGCATCCAGCACCCGCACTTCACCCGTCGCGTACACGCGGGCGCAGATCAGGGAGTTCGGCTCCATATAGGCGCTGCCCAGCACCCTGTCATTGCTGTTCCTGACGACCACCAGGTCGCCCGCGTCAAACCCTCCCAGGGGCGAGCGCTGGCTGTCCACTTCGTTGGAGTACACCCACAGGTGAC
>JAGRIE010000069.1 GCA_020443425.1 Halioglobus sp. | reverse complement strand
CGCGTGGTACGCGAGGGCATCGCGCTTCAAGTCGCTTGACGGTGAACTCTCCGTGTTCATCGGGATATCTGCAGGCACTGAACTGGGTCGATTCACTGGCACACCTTCGGAATAAGGTCAAAAGACAAAAAAAGCGCCTGCCCGGCAGGGCTGAGGCGCTTTGAGCGGATCGCAGAAAACTGCGAAAATCGTCCCTAACGCTTGAGACCACGCCCGGCAAAACGCTTGTTAAAGCGATCGACGCGTCCGCCGCTGTCTACCACTTTCTGCTTGCCGGTGTAGAACGGGTGACACTGCGAACACACATCCACGAGAAAATCTTCGCAGCGGGTGGAACGGGTCTGTATGGTGTTTCCGCAGCTGCAGGTCGCAGTAACGGCTTCGTATTTCGGATGGATATCAGCTTTCATTGCATGGTGCTCCTGGTCATTGGCGCCGCCACCTGATCTCTGCCAGGCACCGCACCTCACTGGGCGAGCTACCGCCACGGGTGTGGGCGACCCGACATGGGCCGCTCAAAAAATAGGCGGGCATATTACCAGAAGGGGGACGATAAGCAATAGCGCGCGGGCTTTTGCTACAATGCCGCTTTTTACCCGATTCGCGTGCCACACGCGTGTGACAAAAGGGGCGCAATGTCCGTACTCCGCCTGGCTATCCCATCGCCGCTGCGCCGACAATTTGATTACCTGCCACCGGCGGGCATGAGTGAGGCCGAGGCCCGGAGCCTGCAGCCCGGCGTGCGCCTGCGCGTCCCTTTCGGGCGACGCGAGGTGACCGGCTACCTGCTCGCTGTCTGCGACCAGAGCGACGTTCCCGACAGCTCGCTGAAAGCGGCGCTGGCGCTGCTGGACACGACCCCCCTTGTCGATCCCCAGTTGCTGCAACTTGCCCAGTGGGCCGCCCGCTACTACCACCACCCGGTGGGCGAGGTGTACAGCACGCTGTTTCCGAAACGGCTCCGGGAGGGCAAGCCGCAACTGCCCGGCGGCACACCGGGCTGGCAGCTCACCACCCGGGGTAAAGGCCTGCCCGCAGAAGCACTGCCGCGCGCCCAACGCCAGGCCCAGGCGCTGGGCCTGCTCCGCGAGCACGGGCAGGTCACCGGTGCCGAGTTGAAAGCGCAGGGGATCAGCGCGTCGGTACTGCGCAACCTGCAGGACAAGCGACTGATTGAGCCGCTCGCGATAAGTGATCACTTACATACCGCGACAAGCAATCCTGGCCTGCCCCTCAACGACGAGCAAGCCACCGCATTGCAGTCCCTGCTGGCGGCGGGCGATGGCTTCAGCTGCCACCTGCTGGAGGGGGTCACCGGCAGCGGCAAGACTGAAATCTACCTGCAGCTGATCGCCGACTGCCTGCAGCGCGGGCACCAGGCGCTGGTACTGGTGCCCGAAATCGGCCTCACACCGCAGACACTGGCCCGCTTCCAGCAGCGCTTTGAGGCGAAAATCAGTGTCCTGCACTCGGGGCTCTCCGACGCCCAGCGCTATCTCGCCTGGGAGGCCGCCCGCAGCGGCGCGGCGCAGATTGTGATCGGCACCCGCTCCGCTGTTTTCACCCCGCTGGCGAGACCGGGGCTGCTGATTGTGGATGAGGAGCACGACGGCTCCTACAAACAGCAGGACGGGTTTCGCTACTCGGCCCGGGATGTCGCCGTCAAGCGCGCCCAGTTGCACGACTGCCCCATCCTGCTGGGCAGCGCCACGCCCTCGCTGGAGAGCATCCAGAATGTCGAGGCCGGCCGCTACCAGCACCAGCAACTGACGCAGCGCGCCGGCAGTGGCGGGATGCCGTCTATCCAAACGCTCGATGTGCGCAAGCAGTCGCTGCAGGCGGGGCTGTCCGACGCCCTGGTCCGGGCGATGGAGGAGACGCTGGCGGCGGGGCAGCAGGTCCTGCTGTTCCTCAACCGGCGGGGATATGCGCCCACGTTACAGTGCCACGATTGCGGCTGGATTGCGGAGTGCCGGGCCTGCGATGCGCGCCTGACGGTGCACCGCAGGCAGCGGCGCCTGCGGTGTCACCACTGTGGTGCCACCAGTGCACTGCCCAGGCAGTGCCCACAGTGTCACAGCGAGCGCCTGCTGGCATCCGGTCTCGGCACCGAGCAGACGGAGGACTTCCTGCGCGCACGTTTCCAGCAGTGGCCGATCCACCGTGTCGACAGCGACTCCATGCAAAGCAAGGGCGCGATGCAGGCGCTGGCGGACGAAATCAACCGGGGCCAGCCCTGCATCCTGCTGGGCACCCAGATGCTGACCAAGGGCCACCACTTTCCCGCGGTCAGCCTGGTCGCGGTCATCGACGCCGACGCGCTGCTGTTCAGCGCGGATTTCCGGGGCGAGGAGCGCATGGCGCAGTTGCTGACGCAGGTCGCGGGGCGCGCAGGCCGCGCCGACATCGCCGGCAGCGTACTGCTGCAAACCCATTACCCCGATCACCCGGCCCTGCTGGCGATGCTGGGCAGCAGTTATGGCGAACAGGCGCGGGGCATGCTCCGACAGCGGCAGGAATCGGGGTTGCCCCCCGCCGGACAGCTGGTATTGATGCGGACCGACTGCCCCAACGCCGAGTATGGCGAGCAGTTCCTGCAGACGCTGCGCGAGCGCAGCACCCCCCATCTACCCGCAGGCGCACGCCTGATCGGGCCACTGCCCTCACCGATGCAGCGGCGCGCCGGCAAGTATCGCTGCCAACTGCTGCTGACAGCACCCGACCGCAGGTCGGCACAGGCCGCCGCCGGTGTGCTCGTCGCCAATGCCGAAACCCTGTCGACCCGGCAGGGCCTGAACTGGTCCATCGACATTGATCCCCAGGATGTATTCTGACCGTGCGCAGACTGGCCACGTCCCGCTCTAATGATGGTAATATGCGCGACCGGAGCTGCTCGCCAAGCCGCGTCCGTCGACACTGTCCACCATCCGGTAACCCATTGAAGCTGCCCAGGTACACTCCCAGAACATGAAGGAACAACTCACACTACTGATACAGCAGGCACTGGATGCACTGGTTGCCGACGCGGTACTGCCCGCTGACACTGCGCCACAGATACAGATCGAACGCACCCGCGACAAGAGTCACGGCGACCTGGCGTGCAATATTGCGCTGGCGCTGGCCAAGACAGCGCGGCGCAAGCCGCGGGAGCTCGCCGAACAGATCTGCGCGGCAATGCCGGCGAGCCCGCTGGTGACACGCACAGAGATTGCCGGCCCCGGGTTTATCAACTTCTTTCTCTCCGACGATACCGCACAGTCGGTAATCCGCAGGATTTTTGAGCAGGGCACTGCCTTCGGCACCAACGACAGCGGCGCCGGCCGCAAGGTGCAGGTCGAGTTTGTCTCCGCCAACCCCACCGGGCCGCTGCACGTCGGACACGGCCGGGGGGCGGCTGTAGGCGACAGCCTGTGCCGCCTGCTGGCCGCGACCGGCTGGGACGTCGCCAGTGAGTTCTATTACAACGATGCCGGCGCACAGATCGACAACCTCGCGCTCTCGGTACAGGCCCGCTGCAAGGGCTTGACCCCGGAGGACCCGGCGTGGCCGCAGGACGGCTACCGGGGCGACTACATCGCCGAGCTGGCCCAGGCCTATCTGCGCGGCGATACCGTCGACGCCGAAGACCGTCACGTCACCGGCTCCGGCGATGCCGATGACCTCGACGACATACGCCAGTTTGCGGTGGCCTACCTGCGCCGCGAGCAGGACCTGGACCTGAAAGCGTTTGCGGTACACTTTGACGAGTATTTCCTGGAGTCATCGCTGTATGCAGACGGCGCGGTGGAGCGCACTGTGGCGCGACTGGTTGAGACCGGGCACTGCTATGAGCGCGATGGCGCGCTGTGGCTGCGCACCACCGATTACGGCGATGACAAGGACCGCGTGATGCGCAAGCGGGAGGGCGGTTACACCTACTTCCTGCCCGATGTCGCCTACCACCTCAATAAATGGCAGCGCGGCTTCGAGCGCGTCATCAACGAGCAGGGCGCCGATCACCACAGCACCGTGACCCGTGTGCGCGCAGGCCTGCAGGCGCTGCAACAGGGTATCCCCGAGGGCTGGCCCGACTATGTGCTGCACCAGATGGTGACCGTCATGCGCGACGGCGAGGAGGTAAAGCTGTCCAAGCGCGCCGGCAGCTATCTCACGCTGCGCGACCTGATCGACGAGGTCGGCCGCGATGCGACCCGGTTTTTCCTGGTAGCCCGCGCGCCCAACTCCCAGCTGACATTTGATATCGACCTGGCGCTGTCGCAGAGCAATGAGAACCCCGTGTACTACATCCAGTACGCACACGCCCGCAGCTGCAGTGTGATGCGAAAACTGGCGGAGCAGGGCTGGGACTGGCAGGCTCAGGACGCATTGCAACACCTGGACCAGCTGCAGGAAGAGCACGAAAAAACCCTGTTGCGCGAACTCGACCGCTATCCCGAGATTGTCGCGAATGCCGCCCTGAACAGTGAACCGCACACTGTCGCCACCTATCTGCGGGAGCTGGCCGGCGCCTTCCACACCTGGTACAACGCCCACAAAATGCTGGTGGAGGACCGCCCGGTGCGCGACGCCCGCATAGCACTCAGCCAGGCAGTGGGCCAGGTGATCGCCAATGGCCTGGACTTATTGGGCGTATCCGCCCCGGAGGTGATGTAACCCGTGGCTCAGGATTTTGCCAAACGCAGGCAGGGCAACACCAGCAGCAGAAAGAAACCCGCCGCGCGCCGGGCCCAGGCACAGCGCCACAGCGGCGAATCACAGCCGCGCGGCAGCAGTTTCCGCGCGTTCATGACCGGTCTGGCTACCGGTGTGTTCCTGAGTTTCCTGGTGTACCTGGGCACACTGCCCGAGCCGGCTGCACCGGGACAGGAAGCCGCAGGGACCCCGCCACCGGAGGCAGAGGCTGAGGTGCCGAAACCCCGCTTTGAGTTTTACACGCTGCTGCAAGAGCAGACTATCGAGGTCGAGGAGGAGGTTGAAACGGTCGAACCGGCC
>JAGRIE010000068.1 GCA_020443425.1 Halioglobus sp. | reverse complement strand
CATTACTGCGCCACCGCTGGAATGCGGCCTGTCCCAGCGGGCCAGCAGGGAATCGGCAAAATGGAACTCCTGCATCTCATCCCCTCGGTAGTAGCGAATAACGGGGTGCAGGAATGCTGCACAACTGGGATCAGTCGGGTCGGATGGACCGAAGAAGGTGATACTCGATTCCCCGAACTTCTTGAAGCCGAATTCCAGCGTGAACAACAGTACATGGCTGTCATCGTTGACCAGGTTTTCGCGTGCGTACTGGACGGGCAGTTCTTCGTATCGGGTGACACTTTGCAGATCGTCTGAGATGACGACGGTGTCGCACAGGTGCCCGAACAGTTGGAACAAAGCGGCAGACGTGCTGAAGCGGGTATACATCCAGTCGAGAAATGGATCCAGCTTGAAAGGACTTGCCTGCGTACTGGGGTAAGGGCTCTTTTCGTATTTCTGTTCCAACACCTTCGACAGTGTTCTGATGTTGTAGCGGAAACCGTGAATGAAACTGGTGGCCGCCTGTCGGTCGTTGCCGGCCATTGCCGCACCGATGAAATACACATCCGGAGTGCTCTCACTCTCCCAGGATGATGTCATAGCGGGGTATTTACCCTTCTCACACATGACAGGTGCTATCTCTGCATCGAACATGGATGGCACCCCGTACTTCCAACCGGTGCAGCGGATGATGTAATCGTACTCACGTGTCAGTTTCAGCGTACCGGGAGGACTCGCCTCGGGGTAATCGTATTCGTGGCTGATCTGTAAAACACCATCCGGCAGCTTTTCGATTTTCTTTAATCGCGGATTGAGCACAGCGTGCATCGATTTAAGCTGGTACATGTCAAATATATTATTGTTGATGGCGCGAACATGCCCTGCGTAGTGAGTATCCCATGCCATTTTCACCGGGGAATTCGCCAGTATATGCACGTAACAGGCCACGCCAGAGAGGTAATCTGCTGTCTCAAACGCTGAGTTGCCGCCGCCGAGAATGCCCACCCTTTTGTTTTTGTAGAGCTCCAGGTCCAGCTCCTGATCTTCGTAGCCTGTCGCATGTTCTATGCCTTCAATCTCCTCTGGCACCATGGGCTGGGTGGCGCCCAGCCCCATTAACAGCACCTTGCAGCGATAGTGGTCGCCCTGCCCCGTCGCGACCAGGAACTCGCCGTCCTGGTTCCGGCTGATGTGCGTGACCGCGCTGTTGTAGCGCACATTCAACCCGAAATGCGCGGAAAAATCCTGGAAATAGCGATAGATATCGTCTGCATGTGGAAACAGTTCATCGGTATACCTTGTGAACCGCATCTCGGGATCATCGGACAACAGTGAGTTCCAGTCATGACGCCAGTTGAACTCTTCCTCGGTGAAATAGTTGTATTTCTTATTGATCGATAAGAGCTTGCGGTGGACGGGCTGGGTAGCGAAAAATGCGCCGGCAGTACCCTCTTTTTCCAGTACAACATACTCCCTGGCGTTTTTTTGAAGGAAGTATGCCATCTGCAAACCCGCTGGACCGGCGCCAATTATCAGGTATTTTGTATAAACTTCTGTATCCACTGCCGACTTCCCTGACTTCAAATGAAATCAGTTTGGTTGCAGAAATATTTTCAGTCAAGGACTCACATCACAGAACAGACTAAACGATTTTCAACCCACCGGCAGAGGCTTGTGGCGCCCGGACTATAAACTCCCACGGGCTGGTTTCACTGCTGTTTTCCACCGGTATCTCGATCAGGGCAGGCCTACCAGAGGCCAGTGCAGAGCACAGGACTGGCCGCAGTGCGGCCGGCGTCAATACACGATGCGCCTGCACACCGAAACTTGCGGCCAACATCACAAAATCGGGCGCCGTCAAATCTGCACCCACGACCCTGTCTTCGAACAAGCGCCGCTGATCCCTGCGGATATTCCCATAGCCGCCATTATTGAACACCAGAGTGACGAGCCCGATATTCTCCTGCGCGGCCGTTGCCAACTCCTGTATGCCGAACATGAAGCCACCATCACCCACTACCGCGACGACGCTGCGTCCAGGGTTACCGGCTTTGACGCCGAGTGCTGTCGGAAATGCAAACCCGAGCGTTCCCTGATACCCCGATGTGATATAGGTCAGGGGTTCATAGACCGGGAAACCAAAATACGAGGTGTAGCCGACCTGGCAGAGGTCCTTGATGAAAAAGCCATCGCGCGGCAGGACTTCGCGAATCACATCCAGATAGGCGAGTTGTGGCTGTATCCTGCCAATTTTCTGCCGCGCATCGGCTTTCGCAGCGGCGATGCGTTCCCTGCGCCCACGCGAGCGGAATCCCTTGCGTACCAACGTTGCGATCAATTCGCGGGTCGCGTCATCGGCGTCGGCAACGATCGCGACATCGGGCTGCAGCCGGTCCATTTCCTGCGGGTCGATATCGATGCGCACCAGGTGCGGCGGTTGCGATGGCTTGGGTTCGTACGCTCCCATCCCGGTCCAGCGCATGTACTGCAGTTCCAGCCGTGAGCCGATACCTATCAGCAAGTCGGTTTCTGGCCACAGTTCGTATGCCGCCGCAGATGAGACGCCGAGATCATGGTCCTCCGACACGATACCGCGGCCACTGCGAAACGCAGTCACGGGCGCATCCAGCATGGTGGCGAGTTCCAGGACTGCTTCGCCGGCGTGTTGCGCACCACCACCCACCATAATCATCGGGTTTCGCGCGGCACGGACGAGGGCGGCCGCCTCGGTGACGGCGTCGACATTCACCTCGGGCGTGCCACCGGCCTTGAAAGGAGGCAGCAGTGCGACCTCATCCACGCTCATCATCGTATCCCAGCACATCTCCAGCGCCACCGGACCCGGGCGACCGTCCAGCATATGCCCGAACGCTTCATTCACCGCCAGCGGCGCTGACGCCGGGCTGTCGACCCTGTCGCTCCACTTGGTAATACCCTGGAGAGTGACCAGTTGGTCCTGCAGTTCGTGCAGGTGCCCTCGACCCACACCAAGGTAGGATGTCGGGACCTGTCCGGTGATCAGCAGCGTCGGCGTGTTCGTGGCCCTGGCAGTGGCTATTGCGGCACCGGCATTGAGGATTCCCGGGCCAGGCACTACCGAGTAGATACCGGGTTTGCCCGTCGATTTCGCGTAGCCGGTTGCCATATAGGCGGCGGATTGTTCATGTCTCGGCGTGTAGTGCCGGATCTGCTGTGAATGTTTCGCGATAGCGTCGAAGAACGGATAGGTCTGGATACCCGGTATTCCGAATGTGCTATCGACCCCGTTGCGAATAAGGGACTGCAGAATCGCTTCACCACCCGTCATGGGTTCGCGCATATTGACACCTTGTCTGGTTATCTACCTGGGCAGTTCGCGACATCGAGAGCACAACAATTGGCGCCTTACCCCTGGCGCCCTATTATGCCACGGTATCAACCAGGTGCATTTCAACATTCAGGGCATCTGTCCACTGCGGACTGTCATCAGCCAGCCCTGGCAGGGTGTGTCGGAGAAACTCCTCAGCACTGATGCGAAACAACAGTTCGCCCTGCTTTCGATAGACGCTGGGCTCTTCATACAATTTCGCGCCCATCTGCCTGACCCTGCTGACCGCTCCGCTGTTATTCTCGTTGATACAGGTATACAGAAATGCCAGTCCGCCAAACTTGAATGCGCACAAACAGCACAGCGGCGCAAAAATCCTCACAGCACCCGGCGCCCTCTGCTTACCCATCACCACCCCCCACTCTGCGTCGGCGTACGACGGATCCGCATTGAACATGGAGGTGAACCCGATAGGTACGCCCCCATCCTCAACAATGTGGTAGCTGTAGGCGGTATCCCGGCATACCCTGTCGAACCACGCCAACTGGCTTTCAATGGATTGCGGCGCGGGGGCCGCGAGGTAGCGCGATGTCTCGGCGTCACTGCGCCAACCAAACATCAACTGCTGGTCCTGGGCGCAGGCCGGGCGCAGCAGATAGCGGTTGGTTCGGAATTCGGCGCGGCGGTAATCCGCGAGAGGTGAAACGGGTGCAGTCATAAGTCGGAGGCCGTCGCTTTACTGTATCAGTGCATTCGGATTTCCAAAGGTTATCACCCCGCGTCCTCGCAGTGCCACCGCTTTATAGTGCCGCCTCCGGATGTCGCGCCGGAGCTCATACCTGTGACTGCCAGCGGACTCGCGACCGGCAGCGGCGGACGATTCTCAAGGCGCATCATTGCCGCTGAAGATATCCGCCGCCAGATTGAAGGCATCGAGCCCGATCTCTATCCCCATCAACCTGCCGGGCATATCGTCGACGGGGGGATGGATACCACCCCATATCCGCGACAGGCTGCATTGATCCGAGGCATCGCGGTATGTCGCCCACTGCAGTGTCATGTCAACACTGGGGCCCTCCTCAAAGACCAGGAACCGGTTTTTCTCTATCGTGAAACCACTCATTCCGCCGGGAAAATATTCATCGCCGGTCAGTGCTGTCATCACTTCGGCCGCCGCGCGAGAAAACGTGGAGTGACCCGAGACATAACCGGCAAATGGCGGCGTGACAAAGCTCGGACGCTGATAAGGCCACCAGTTCTCCGCCAGAATCCAGCCGACCCCGGCTTCATCCGTTGCCGGGTCAGCTATGTAGTCAGGCCCTCTCCAGGCAAACACTTTGACTTTACCGATATTCTCTCCCAAGGGGCCCGCCAGTGAGTCGCCCTCTGCCACCAACTCGATGTAATCCGGCTCTAGCGGTATCCCGTCAGCATGGTAGGACGGCAGCACAGGATCGGAGCTCTGGCCCAGGTCCGCCATCGCCCGCAATGCCGAGATCGGTCGGATGTAGTCATACCATCCCTTTGCACCCCATGCCGAGATAGCGGCGTCATGCATTGCCCCGCCCAGGGTGAAGTAGGATTTTACCTCCCATTCAAGCGCACCGAGTTCAGGGCCGACACCGGCAAAACGGCGCGTCGACAGAGGGTGGTCATTGACCTCATTCAGGATCACGAACCAGTGTCCCGGCGGCGTCTCAGACTCCGGCCCATCGGCCCAGAATTCAGCCAGTACACGGGCGTAATCGCCTCTGGGGACAACTTGTGGCGCATAGGGCTCACCGGTCACCGGGTTCACCGGATACCCGGCACTGGCATCACCACCCGCCAGCGTGTTGTAGAACTGGGGATAGTCCTCGAACTGCGTTGGGTAGGACTGGATATTGCCGATACTGGCCGGTGAGATATCCATCATCACCCCGTCCCGTGTATCGAGATGGGATGACCACATGGACACCAGCGCGAAGGCCCACTTATACGTTTCAGTCAGTGTGCCGTGGATTGTCGGAGGCGCTCCCGGGTCATGGTGCAGCCAGTATTCGAAGCCATCACGGACGTGCTCCACCCGGTCCTCCGACTGCAGTGCAAACGCTTCCACAGCACCCCACTCCGGCCCCAGGAAAGCGGGAGTCGCGCTCACCGGATTACCCGACTGGTCGATGGATTCCAGCAGCGACAGCGGCTGCCAGCGATCGAGAAGCGTGATATGGGGATTGCCCGGCAGCTCTGGCTGCAGGGGCGCATTGACCGGTTGATAATGCCTGTTGCGGTACTCGTTGGCTTCATTGGAGCCATCGACAAGCCCGAAGTTGATATAGCACTGGGCGATATGGTTGCCCAGTGCCGCCGCAGCGCTGTCCGGCGCCTCAGTATCAAAGCCGAGATAGGACATCAGGGCATCGGCG
>JAGRIE010000067.1 GCA_020443425.1 Halioglobus sp. | reverse complement strand
ATCGACGAGGCGCGCACGCCCCTGATTATCTCCGGCGCCTCCGAGGACAGCTCCGAGCTCTACCGGCGTATCAATCGCATGATACCGTCGCTGCGACTGGATACCGAAGGGGAAGCCGGCCACTACACGATCGACGAGAAACAGCGGCAGATCGAACTGACCGAGCTGGGCCACGAGTATATAGAGGAGCTGATGATCAGCGAGGGCCTGCTGGAAGAGGGTGACAATCTCTACGGCGCGACCAACCTCAACCTGCTGCACCACGTCTATTCCGGGCTGCGCGCCCACGCGCTGTTCCACAAGGATGTCGAGTACATCGTGCAGAACGGCCAGGTGGTGCTGATCGACGAACACACCGGCCGCACCATGGCCGGGCGGCGCCTGTCCGAGGGCCTGCACCAGGCGATTGAAGCGAAGGAGGGCGTCAATATCCAGAGCGAGAGCCAGACGCTGGCCTCCACCACCTTCCAGAACTACTTCCGCCTGTATAACAAGCTCGCCGGGATGACCGGTACGGCCGACACCGAGGCGTTTGAGTTCCGGCAGATCTATGGCCTGGAAGTGCTGGTGATACCCACCAATGTACCGGCGCAGCGTATCGACCTGAATGACCTGGTCTACCTCAGTGTGGAAGAGAAGTACGATGCCATCGTGGCCGACGTCAAGGAGTGCATGGAAAAGGGCGCGCCGGTGCTGGTGGGTACGGCATCGGTGGAGACCTCCGAGGCGATGTCGGCACGCTTCACCAAGGCCAAAATCGAGCACAAGGTGCTGAACGCCAAATACCACGAGCAGGAGGCGGAGATTATCGCCCAGGCCGGTCGTCCGGGCATGGTCACTATCGCCACCAATATGGCCGGCCGCGGTACCGATATCGTGCTGGGCGGTAACCTTGAATCGGAGCTGGCGGCGCTGGGTGAAGTCGACGAGGCCGAGAAAACACGGGTTCGCGAGGCCTGGAAAAAGCGCCACGAGCAGGTGCTGGAGGCCGGGGGTTTGCACATCCTCGGCACCGAGCGGCACGAGTCGCGGCGTATCGACAACCAGCTGCGCGGTCGCGCCGGCCGCCAGGGGGATCCGGGTGTGTCCCGCTTCTACCTGTCGATGGAAGACAACCTGATGCGCATTTTCGCCTCCGAGCGGGTGAAGGGCTTTATGCAGGCGCTGGGCATGGAGAAGGGCGAGGCCATTGAGCACCGCATGGTGACCAATGCTATCGAGAAGGCGCAGCGCAAGGTCGAGGGCCGCAACTTCGATATCCGCAAGAACCTGCTGGAGTACGATGATGTCGCCAATGACCAGCGCCAGATCATCTACCAGCAGCGCGATGACCTGCTGACCGAGTCCGATATCTCCGAGACCATCACCGCCATCCGGCGCGATGTCGTGATGGACGCTATCAACAGCTATATCCCGCCCATGAGTGTCGAGGAGCAGTGGGACGTGCCCGGGCTGGAGAAACAGCTGGAGGTGGAGTTTGCCGTGACACTGCCGCTGCAACAGTGGCTGGATGAGGACGATAAACTGCACGAGGAAGGCCTGCGGGAGAAAATCGTCGAAGCCGTGCAGGCTGCCTACGATGCCAAGAGCGCTGATGTCGGGCCCGATATGCGCCGCATCGAGAAGCAGATCATGCTGCAGATCCTCGATACCCTGTGGAAGGAACACCTGTCCACCATGGATCACCTGCGACAGGGCATTCACCTGCGCGCCTACGCGCAGAAAAACCCGAAACAGGAGTACAAGCGCGAGTCGTTCCAGCTGTTTGAACAACTGCTGGTCAACCTCAAGTACGAGGTGGTGAAGGTGCTCAGCCATGTCGAGATCCGGCGCCCGGACGAGGCGGCGTTGATCGAGCAGCGGCGGCGTGAAGAGGCCGCGCGCGAGCAGCTGGCGTTCCAGCATGCAGAGGCACCGGCCATGCAGGGCGAGGCCGAACAGGGGCAACCGGAGGAGCCGGCGGCACCGCAGACCTATACCCGCGATCAACCCAAGGTCGGGCGCAATGAGCCCTGTCCCTGTGGCAGTGGCAAGAAGTACAAGCAGTGCCACGGCAAGCTGTAATTTCGATCTCACACGGAGTTTGTCACTGAATGGCAGTTGGTGAAGGGAGTTCGGGGCCGTTGCTCGCCGTGCCGGGTGTGCGTCTGGGCACGGTGTCCGCAGGCATCAAAACGCCGGGCCGCAAGGACCTGGTGCTGATAGAGGTCGCCGCGGGTACCGCGTGTGCGGCCGTGTTTACACGCAATGCATTCTGCGCAGCGCCGGTTACGGTGGCGCGGGATAATCTGCGGGCCAGTGCCGGCCAGCCCCGCTACCTGCTGATCAACACCGGCAATGCCAATGCCGGCACCGGGGCGGCCGGGGTCGCGGCGGCGCGCAGCTGTGTGCAGGCTGTGGCAGCGGTAGCCGGGGTCGAGGCCCACTGCGTGCTGCCGTTCTCCACCGGCGTCATCGGTGAGCCGCTGCCGGTAGCGAAGATTGAGCAGGCTGTGCCCGCCGCTGTTGCGGCGCTGTCGGCGGACGGCTGGCAGGCTGCGGCCGAGGGCATACTCACCACCGACACCCGCCCCAAGGCACTCTCGATCAGCTTCAGCTGTGACGGCCGCGATTATGTGGTGACCGGCATCGCCAAGGGCGCCGGCATGATCCGCCCCAATATGGCGACGATGCTGGCCTACATCGCCACCGACGCGGCGGTGGAACCTTCGCTGTTGCAGGTGATGCTGGCCGAGCTGACGGACATTTCCTTCAACCGCATCAGTGTGGACGGCGATACCTCCACCAATGACGCCTGCCTGCTGCTGGCCACCGGCGCCGCCGGCAACCCGGCTGTCAGCGACCGCGAGTCCGCGCTGTACCGCGCGCTGTACGCGGCGGTGGAGGAAGTCTGTATCGCGCTCGCCCACGGTATCGTGCGCGACGGCGAGGGCGCCACCAAGTTCGTGACGGTGCAGGTCAATGGCGGGCGCAGCGAGGCCGAGTGTGAGGATGTGGCGTTCACCATCGCGCACTCGCCGCTGGTGAAGACAGCGCTGTTTGCCAGCGACCCCAACTGGGGGCGCCTGCTGGCGGCGATTGGTCGCTCCGGCGTGCCCGACCTCGAGGTCGACAGGGTCGGCCTGTACCTCAATGAGGTGCTGATCGCCGAAGGCGGATGCCGGGCGGCCTCCTACACCGAGGCGCAGGGCGTGGCCGCGATGGCGCCGGAAGAGATCACCATCCGGGTCGAGCTGCATCGCGGCGAGGCTGCGGTCACGGTGTGGACCACTGACTTTTCCTACGACTATGTGCGTATCAACGCCGAATACCGCTCCTGAATGGCAGCGGTGCATGTCGCGGTGGGCGTTATCCTCGATGAGGCGCGCAATGTCCTGATCACCCGGCGTGCTGCGGGCGCGCACCAGGGCGATCTGTGGGAGTTCCCCGGCGGCAAGGTCGAGGCGGGCGAATCACTGCAGCAGGCACTGGCGCGGGAGCTGCGCGAGGAGTTGGGTATCGACACCGGCCGCACCAGCGCACTGCTGCAGATCCGGCACGATTACGGCGATAAAGCGGTGCTGCTGGATGTGCATGTGGTCTGGGAGTTCAGTGGCCAGGCGCGGCCGATGGAGAACCAGCCAATGCGCTGGGTGGCACCCGCAGACCTCGCCCGCTACGCTTTTCCCGCCGCCAATGCACCGATTGTTGAGGCCGTCACTACGCTGCTTGCGCCCTGAGCGGGGTCGGGTTGGCTGTCAGTGCTGGCTGCGGCTGCTTTCGGCGCGCAGCAGGAACTCCTTGTGCAGCTCATCCACCTGCTGGTTCAGGTCCTCCAGCGTGCCGCTGTTGTCGATCACAATGTCCGCCAGTGCCAGCCGCTCTTCCCGCGCCAGCTGCGCTGCCATAATCCGTTTCACCTGGGCCTCGTCGTTGCTGTCGCGCTGTACGGTGCGCTGCAGTTGCAGCGCCTCGGGGGCGTCCACCACCACCACGCAGTCAGCCAGTGCTTTCTGGCTGGTGTCCAGCAACAGGGGTGAACTCAGCACCGTGTAGGGGCTGCGGGAGGCAGCGAGCTGGTCGACAATTTCCTGGCCGATCAGCGGGTGCGTCAGCTGTTCCAGCCAGCGGCGTTCGGACGCGTCCGCGAACACCCGGCTGCGCAGCGCCGCGCGGTCCAGCGTGCCGTCGGCCTGCAGGATGTCAGCGCCGAAGTGCTCCGCGATCGCGGCCAGTGCCGGCCGGCCGGGCTCGACCACGATACGGGCGACAATATCGGCATCGACCACCGTGATACCGTGCTGTTCCAGCCGCTGTGTGACCGCCGACTTGCCGCTGCCGATGCCGCCCGTGATGCCCACTACCAACGTCATATCAGATGTATCCCGAACTGTGCGAACACCGAACCGTAACTGCCGTCACCCAGCAGGAAAGCCAGCCAGCCGGCGACCGCCAGATAGGGGCCGAACGGGATCGGGATCTCCTTGCCGCGCCGTTTCACCAGCATCAATGTAATGCCGCAGATGGCGCCCACCAGTGACGACAGCAGGATGATTTCCGGCAGCATCTGCCAGCCGACCCAGGCACCGAGGGCGGCGAGCAGCTTGAAATCGCCATAGCCCATTCCCTCCTTGCCGGTAAGCAGTTTGAAAAGCTGGTAGATGGTCCAGAGGATCAGGTAGCCCGCCATCGCGCCGATGACGGCATCCTGCAGGCTGACGTAGGTGCCCAGCAGGTTGAACAACAGGCCCAGCCACATCAGCGGCAGCGTGATATCGTCCGGCAGCAGCTGGTGATCGACATCGATCAGGGTCAGGGTAATCAGCGCCCAGGTCAGCAGCACGGCGCCCAGCAGCGCCGGTGAAAAAGGGAAAAACCAGGCCAGAGCCAGCGTCATCAGGCCGGTGACCAGTTCGACCACAGGGTAGCGCAGTGAAATAGGTGCGGCGCAGTGGCCGCACTTGCCGCCCAGTATCAGGTAACTGACAACGGGGATATTCTGCCAGATCTTGATCGGTGTCTTGCAGTGTGGGCAGTGGGAGTTGGGTGTGGCGAGATTGAGCGGCGCCTCCTGCTTCTCCTGCTCCAGTTCCAGCAGTTCACAGCAGTCGCGGCGCCAGCGCGTCTCCATCATCACCGGCAGGCGGTAGATGACGACATTCAGGAAGCTGCCCACCAGTAATCCCAGGCACAACAGGCCGGTACACAGCAGGCCCATTGGCACAATTATTTCTGGCATGGATGAACAGCCTTTCCAGTGTGAGTGTCTAGATCACCGATCCCAGCATGAAGATGGGCAGGTACATGGCGATCATCAGGCCGCCGACCAGCACGCCGAGTATGGACATGATCAGCGGTTCCATCAGGGAGCTGAGGCTGTCCACTGCGTTGTCCACGGCTTCCTCATAGTGCGTGGCGACCTTGTCGAGCATCTCGTCCAGCGCACCGGACTCCTCGCCGATGGACACCATCTGCAACAGCATATTCGGGAACAGGCCGGTCACCTTGATGGAGTTGTACAGCGTGGTACCCGAGGTGACATCGTCGCGTATGCGGCGGATGGCCTTGGCGTACACCGAGTTGCCCGCTGCGCCGGCGGTGGAGTTCAGCGCATCCACCAGCGGTACACCGGCGGCAAAGGTGGTCGCCAGCGTGCGCGAGAAACGGGCGATCACGGAGTCGTGCACAATGCCGCCGACCACCGGCGCGCGCAGCGCCATCCGGTCCAGCCACTCCGAGAAGGCCACCGAGCGCAGCTTGATCTCCCGGAAGGCGAAGATCACCGCGATGATGCCCAGCAGCATCACAAACCACCAGGCGATCACAAAGTCCGAGATATCCATCACGAACTGGGTGAAGGCCGGCAGCTCGGAGCCGAAACTCTGGAAGGTGTTGGCGAACACCGGTACCACCTTGATCAACAGGATGGCGCAGACGACCAGCGCCACACAGATCACCGCGGTGGGGTAGGTCATGGCCTTGCGGATTTTTGCCTTCAGCTGCTCGGTCTTTTCCTTGTAGGTGGCCACGCGGTCCAGCATGACTTCCAGCGTACCCGAATCCTCACCTGAACCGACCAGGCTGCAGAACAGGTCGTCGAAATAACGCGGGTGCTTGGCGAGGGAGGGCGCCAGGCCGCTACCGGAGGCAACATCGTTCCTGATGGTTTTCACCAGTTCGCGCATGCGGGGTTTCTCGAGCCCATCCTCGACGATTTCAAAGCTCTGCACCAGTGGCACACCGGCTTTCAGCATGGTGGCGAGCTGGCGGGTGAAAATGGCGATATCGGCGGCCTTGATCGCCTTGCCCTGGCCGCCGAACAGCGGCTTGGGCTTTTTCTTCACGCTTTTCGGCTTGATGCCCTGCTGGCGCAGCTGCGCTTTCGCCATGGCCTGGTTGGAGGCCTCGATCTCTCCCTTGGTCGGATGGCCGGATTTGTCCGTGCCGCTCCAGGTGAAGACATCGTTTTTGATTACACTTGTTGCCATGTTCCTGTCCGCCCCTGTTATCTCACTAGGTCGTTGTTATTCAAGACTCAGTCTACGGTAATTCGGTTGGCTTCTTCCAGACTGGTTAAACCTTCCGCCACTTTTTTCAGCGCCGCCATGCGTAAATCGTGAAAGCCTTCACTGCGCGCCTGCTGGCTGATCTGCAGCGAGTTGCCCTCTTCCATGATGATCTTGGCGATGGAGGGGGTGATTTTAACCACCTCGTAGATACCGACCCGGCCCTTGTAGCCGTTGTTGCAATCCTTGCAGCCGACGGCCTGCATGATAGTGGCCGTCTCCAGCATTTCCTCCGTGAAGCCCTCGGCGCGCAGCGTCGCATGGGGGATGTCATGCGCCGGCACCCGGCAGTGCTTGCACAGGCGCCGGGCCAGGCGCTGGGCGATGATCAGGTTGACCGACGAGGCCACGTTGAATGCGGGCACGCCCATGTTCAGCAGGCGCGTGATGGTCTCGGACGCGCTGTTGGTGTGTAGGGTGGATAACACAAGGTGACCGGTCTGGGCCGCCTTGATGGCGATCTCCGCCGTTTCCAGGTCCCGGATCTCACCGA
>JAGRIE010000066.1 GCA_020443425.1 Halioglobus sp. | reverse complement strand
GGTGTTGAACAGGCCGCTCACGGCCTGCAACAGTAACAGTGATAACAGCAGCAGCACCGACCACCCGCCGAGCGGGTTGTGGCCGACGAAGTCGACAGGCCGACCCCGCAGGTAAGCCAGTACCGTCGCAGGCCCCACCAGGAAATCGGAAAAGCGCGCGTGGCGGCTGCCGACGAAACCCCAGATCACACGCGTTGATACCAGAACGAGGATGGTATAGCCGGTCCACTGGTGGATATCGTAGCGCTCCTCCTCCGCACTCCACCAGGCCAACGGTAGACACAGCACCACCAGCCAGTGAAACACTCGCGTCGGGATATCCCACAGCGGCTGTCCCGCAGTTGGCCGTGCGCGTTTCATAGCGCTTGCCCCATCAGTGGCGGGTAGCGCGGATCGACATCCTGGTACTGGTAACACCAGCGCTGCCCCTCCAGCACAGCGCGATGCCGGGGCCCGGGCTGTTCACCGTCGGCAGTGTCGTAGCCGGCATCGCCGCGAAACATCACCAGCACCTGATCCCCGCCACTGGCGAAGACCGGGAACACCTCGGGCGCGGGCGAATGGCGCTCTGCGGCAATCATTGCGGCCAGATCGCCGTACTGCGTCAGCCGCTGCAGGGTGATATAGGTCGGCGGCAGCATCGGCAGACGCCCGGCCTCATGTTCTATCGCTGCCTCGCGAACGCCCAGCCACCTGTGATCGTGTATCTCGCTGCCGTCGATCACCACCGCGCTATCGGCCGCCAGCGGCGCAGCGTAGATCCAGGTGGAAAACCGCCGCGGCTCGCCGACAGGCGTTGTCCAGTGACTCAATAACACCATATCCTCCAGCCGAGGAGACAGCCCGGATTCCTCCTGCGCCTCACGCGCGGCGGCGATGCGCGACGCGGCGAGTACATCGCCGCCACCCACCGCCAAATCCTGTGGGTCCAGCGCTCCGCCCGGAAAAACCCAGGCACCACCGGCAAACACCAGTGCCTTGTTGCGTCGCAACATCAGCGTCTGCAAACCATCGGGCGTGTCGCGGAGCAGCACTACGGTACTCGCGAATCGAACTTCGGGTTCATCCGACACTGTTGCCTCCATTGCCCTCACGGCACTTTTCGTTCCAGATACCTGGCCGCCATCACCAGATCAAAACCGTGCTGCGCCGCCGCCGCGAACGCCTGCGCGCGTCTACTGGCATCACAGCCGGCAACCCACAGGTTGGCACAGCGCGTACCGGTACGGCAAAAAGCGAGCACGGGGCGATCGGGATCATCCAGCAGATCGCTCATCGCGTCAAAACCAGCGCCCGGGAAACTCTGCGCAGTGACCGGCAGGTGATGATACTCAATACCCACTGCGCGCGCTGCCGCCTCGATCGTCGCGCTGCCAGGCTGGTTTTGCTCTTCACCATCGGGGCGATTATTAATCAGCACCCGGTAACCCTGTGCAGCAATCGCCGCCACGTCCTCGGGGCTGATCTGCCCCGATACCGCGACCGTCTCACTCAGCTTTACAATATTCATACGACTTTGATTCCTCTACAGGTGCTACTTTGTCGATCATTCACCGCGAAATTCAGGCTGCCGTTTTTGCTTGAAAGCGCGCGGCCCCTCGCGGGCATCTTTCGTTATCATAACCGCAGCGGCCTGCTCCATCTCAAATTTGAAGGCGTCCCCCCACGGCAGCGTGTGGGTCTCCAGTGCGGTTCGCTTGATGGCCTGCAGGGCGAGCGGCGCCTGACGGCAGATATTGTGTGCGTAATGTTCAGCGCGAGCGCGCAGCTCAGGCAGCGGCACCACCTCAGACACCAGCCCCATCGCCAGTGCCTCTGCGGCACTCACCGGTTCTCCGCCGAGCAGGATTTTCATTGCGTGCGCCCAGGGTAACTGGCGCGCCAACCGCACCATCGAGCCGGCCCCCGGTACCACCCCCACCCTGGGCTCAGGCAGCGCGAATGTCGCGTGATCAGCTGCAATCCGGATGTCAGTGGCCTGCAGCAACTCGGTACCGCCCCCCAGAGCGCGCCCATTGATTACCGCAATGACCGGCTTGTACAGCGGCTCCGCTTTCAGCATGACCTGGTCGACGATCATCGGGTCAGCGAGCAGGCGCTTCTCCGCCGCTGTCTCCGCCTCTCTGGCGCCTGTCCACAGGGGAATAACATCTGACAGATCACCGCCACAGCAGAAATCCTCGTCACCGGCGGCCGTGAGTACCACCACGCGAATCGCATCGTCCGCCCGCACTTCCGCCCAGGCATCTGCCAGTTCCACAAACATCTCGCCGTTGATCATATTCCTGGCGCTGGGACGGTTCAGCGTAATCCAGGCCTGCTGGCCGCGCTTTTCGAATTCAATACTGGTCATTTCCCTCTCCTGAAGCGGGCCTGCGCCGCATGCCACACACTACAACGCACTGGCACCATCCCACAATAATTTGGCGCCGATCAACACCAGGCAATAACTCACCACCGTGTAGTAAAAGCCCGGCGTTGAGCGCTTTACCAGGTAGTGCCCAAATTTCACACCCAGCGGAGCCAGCGGCACCAGGATCAGTGAGTACAACAGGTTGCTGCCACTGAACTGGCCGAGGACAAAATACGGCGGCAGTTTGGCGAAATTGACGACGGCAAAAAAGATACCCGCCGTTCCCGCGAACAGCAAGGGCGGCAGTTGTTTGGGCATAAGATACATGGTCAGGGGCGGCCCGCCCGCGTGAATGCTGAAACTGGTGAAGCCGGCCAATGCGCCGTACAGGCTGCCACTGAGCACGCGGTGCTCCCTGCTGGCGAGTGCCTTCAGGCCGAACAGGGTTTGCAGGCCGAATACCAGCGACAACGCACCGATCAGGATACGCATGTAGTGCTCATTCATCGCGCCGGCTGACAGGTAGCCCGCGCCCACGCCCACCAGTGCCCCGGGTATGAGCAGGATGAGTGCCCGCCGGTCAAACACCCCCCAGTAGGTCTTGACCACGACCATGTCCATCACCACCAGGATGGGCAGCAGAATCGCCGCCGCCTGAGTCGGCGGCATGACCAGCGCCATCATCGGCACGGAGATCACCGCCAGTGCACCGCCGAAACCGCCCTTGGCAATGCCGTACAGCAGGACGGCGGGGATGCTGACGAGGTAGAACCAGGGATCAGAGAGCAAAAGCGGGTTCAGTCAATGAGCGCGAACTCATTGCGCAGTACTTCAATGATTTCAGCCCGGGGATTGTCCGCCAACTCCAGCGTGCCGCCGATAATTTTCTCTGCAATCCCCACATAGGTGTTAGATATTGCCATCAACACCTCGGTCGGGAGCGCATTGTCCCGGGCCAGAGCCTGGCGCTCCGGCATACGGCTTTTGTTGAGCAGGATGTCCGGGTCGGGGAAGTGCTGCAACAGCAACTGGCGGAAGTCCTCCTTCGAGTTCTCGACAATCCTGCCCTCACGCAGGGCCGCGCCGTCCCATATCCGCGAGGAGTCGGGCGTGCCTACCTCGTCCATATAGATAAGCTTTTCACTGCCCGACTTGTCCGTCACGTAACCGAACTCAAACTTGGTATCCACAAACACCTGGTCCAGCCTGGCCAGTTCTGCGCTGATCACCTCGAAACCTTCGCGCAACAGTTTTTCGTAGAGATCAATATCGCCCACACTGCGGAAATTAAACGCGGCGTAGTTATTCTCAATGTCGGCACGGGTAATGTTCACGTCATCGACCGCAGGTACGCCCGGTATACCCTCCAGGATACCCTTACTGGAGGGCGTGATCAGCAGTTCCGGCAATTTCTGGTCGCGCTGCAGGCCGTCCGGGATCGTGATGCCACAGAACTCCCGCTCACCTTTTTCGTAGGATCGCCACATGGAACCGGTAATGTACTGTCGCGCGATAGCCTCGATCATCACGGGTTTGGCTTTTTGCACAATCCACACCAGTGGATGCGGGATTTCCAGGATATGGCTGTCAGCGAGGCCCTGCTCACGGAACAGCCGGAACCAGTGATTGGAAATGGCGTTCAGCGCCGCGCCCTTGCCGGGCACACCGCGCATACCACCCTCCCCGTGCCAAATGCAATCGAACGCAGAAATGCGATCCGAAATCACCATGATGGCCAGTGGCGCATCGGGCGCCACAGCATAGCCCCGCTCGGCGATCAGCCGCGCGCTGTCGAGGGCGGTCAGCCAGTAGACTGAGCGCACCTTGCCGCTGTGCACGGGCGTATCGGTGCGTATCGGTAAATCGTCGTTAACGGCCAATACCTTGTCGGCAAGACTCATAATAGTTGTCCTGTATTTACTTGCGGGCTAACCCGGAGGCTGACAACACCGCGGTGCCGCGACGTTGGAAAGCGCCAGATTCTAACAGAGGAAATCGGCTCAGGCACCCCTCAAGCGCCCGCTGCGACAGCGAGACGCACTACCAGGACGCGAGGATGAACGGCACAAACACTATCGCACCCACCACCGCCGCACCCACCGCACTCAACAGCACCGCCCCGGCCGCCACATCCTTGGACTTTTTGACCAGCGGATGAAACTCGGGCGACGCCACATCACAGAGCAGTTCAAACGCCGTGTTCAGCGCTTCGGCGACCCATACCGCCATCATCACCAGGATCAGGAAGCACCACTGGGTGGCACTGACACCGTACAGCCAGCCCGCCACGATCACAACGACGCTGGCAACCAGGTGCACCCAGGCATTGTGCTGGCTCCTGAGCATCTCGACAATGCCCGCCACTGCGTGCATACCGCTGCGAATCCTGCCACTGAAGGAGAAAGTCTCGCTATTGTTGCGCATAGGTTCACCGTGAATCGATCACTGTCTTTGGCCGGCCAGCGTAGCGCAGTTGCTGCGCCGCTTACAATCCGGAGGACGGGGGCACTATAATGCTTCCCAGTGACCAGACGCGACAGCGCGAGAACGAGGAGAGTGCGGTATGAACGACACCCCCCAGACGCCCTACCAGATACTCGGTGAGGACGGCATCCGGCAATTGTGTGACGCCTTTTATGACATTATGGATACGCTGCCCGAAGCCGCAGGTGTGCGCGCGATGCACGCTGCCGACCTGTCCCCGATGAAGGACAGGCTGGCGGACTACCTCACCGGCTGGATGGGTGGCCCGCCGCGCTACGCCGACAAATACGGCACTGTCTGCATGACCACGCCACACGAGCACTATCATATCGGCCCCGATGAGCGCGACCAGTGGTTGCTGTGCATGCACAGGGCCCTGGAACAGATCCAGGCCAGTGATGAACTGGTCGAGATGCTGACAGTACCGCTGTTCCGCATTGCCGATGCGGTGCGGAACAGGGAGGGACCCAGCAGTGCAGCGAATAACCCGGATATCATCGCCGCCGGATGACACCACTGCGCACCTGCGCCCACTTGATTGTGGCTCCGGGTCAAATTAGGCTGAACGGCACGGTAGCGACACCCTCTCCACGTCAACTGGATGCAAGCCATGAATGAGACCCCTCCGATCGATGAATTCGCAGCGCTGGATGCGACCGCCCAGGCCCGGCTCGTCCGCAGCGGAGAGGTCTCGGCGCTGGAGTTGGTGGATGCTGCCATCGCCCGCATAGAACGGGGCAATGAGGTGCTCAACGCAGTGATTCACGAGCGCTTTGAGCGGGCCCGCGAAGAGGCCAGAGGCACACTGCCCGACGGCCCCTTCCGCGGCGTCCCCTTTTTGCTGAAGGATCTCGACGGCTACTCGGCGGGAGACCCCTACCACGCTGGCAACCGGGCCCTGGCAGAGGCCGGCTATGTGGCGCCGGCGGACAGTTACCTCACGACAAAATTTCGCCAGGCGGGCCTGGTCTTGCTGGGCCGCACCAATACACCCGAGTTCGGGCTGATGCCGACTACGGAGCCATTGACCAGGGGGCCGAGCCGCAACCCGTGGAACCTGCAGCACTCGACCGGCGGCTCCAGTGGCGGCTCAGCCGCTGCCGTGGCCGCCGGCTTCGTGCCCATGGCCCATGCCGGCGATGGCGGGGGCTCAATCCGCATACCCGCGTCTGCCTGCGGTCTGGTCGGCCTGAAACCCACTCGCGGGCGTCATTCCATCGGCCCTGAGGCCGGAGAGGCCTGGGGCGGCCTTGTCGCGCGGATGGCTCTGACACGGACGGTGCGCGACTGTGCCACCGTGCTGCAGGCAATCCAGGGCCCGATGCCGGGCGACCCCTATACCGCACCACCGCCGCTGCGCCCCTATCCCGATGAGATAGTGACCCCGGGGCGGCGCTTGCGTATCGGCTTTACTACCGTCGCGGGTGACCCGGCCTGCGCCACCTCCCGGGAGTGCGTGCAGGCAGTACAGCAGACGGCCAGGCACCTCGAGTCGCTCGGCCACCAGGTGGAGGAAGCCAGGCCCGCGGCCTGGCAATCACCCGAATCCTTCGAAGCCACTCTGGCACATTTCATGGTGGCCTATGGCGTGTGGACGGCGGCTGAACTCGACAGGGTCGGCGCACTGATTGGGCGCCCGTTGACAGAGGACGATGTTGAACCCGGCACCTGGATCATCGCCGAACCCGGCCGCTCGGCGACTGGCCTCGACTATCTGGCGGCAATAGAGTGCTTTCACAGGGTATCGCGGGAGACTGCAACGTTCTGGGCGGATCGGGGTTTCGACCTGCTGCTCACGCCCACTGTGCCCGAGCCACCACCCCTGCTGGGACAATTTCACGATGACACCAACCCACTGGCGGGGCTGATGCGTTCGTCGCAGATCATCCCGTTTGTCGCACCGTTCAATATCACCGGACAGCCTGCCATTTCGCTGCCTCTGCACAGCAGCGAGGCCGGCCTTCCGATCGGCGTGCAATTCGTGGCGGCCTCCTACCGCGAGGACCTGCTGCTGGCCCTCGCGGCAGAACTGGAGAGCACCCTGCCGTGGGCGACAGCACCCGTGGTGCCGAACAGCTGATATAGCACCGGGGCAGCCTCTGCCCCGCGCTCTCAACGCAGTGTGAAGACTGTTGTCACCGCCACCGCAGCCCAGAGCAGTTCCTCCAGATAGCTGCCGACAATGAGCAGGCCGGCAGACACGGCAAGGACCGCGATCAAACGCTCCGCCCAGGGCTGTGTCTGCAGCCGCTGCTGACCACCGGGCGCGCAGTCCCGCGGCAACTCCCCGTGCTCCCTGCGGCGCAGCAACTGGCGTGTGATCTCATATTCCATGTCTTTCACGGCGCTCATCCGGTGTCCCCCTGATATGCTTCATCTACAGGGGACCATGATTA
>JAGRIE010000065.1 GCA_020443425.1 Halioglobus sp. | reverse complement strand
TGGGCGTCGCGATTGGCCAGGTAGTCGTTCACCGTGATCAGGTGGACACTCTCGCCGCCGAGGGCATTGAGGTAGGCCGGCAGCGTCGCCACCAGGGTCTTGCCCTCACCGGTGCGCATCTCGGCAATCTTGCCCTCGTGCAGCGCCATGCCGCCGATCAGCTGCACATCGAAATGGCGCAGGCCGAGCACTCGCTCACTGGCCTCGCGAACCACGGCAAACGCCTCGGGCAGTATCTGGTCGAGGGTCTCGCCTTTCGCCAGCCGGGCCTTGAACTCGTCGGTCTTCGCCGCCAGCTGCTGATCGTCCAGCGCCTTCACCTCGTCCGCCAGCGCGTTGATCTTCTTGACCACTTTGCCCATGCGCTTCAGCTCGCGACTGTTGCGCGTGCCGAAAACGTTCTTCAGTGTTTTAGTTAACATGATGATTCATCGTATTGGGAATAGAAGAGCCGGCCGCAGTCATCAGGCCGGGCGCGAGGGGATGAAACAGCGATGGTTCAGGGTTCGGTGCGAGCGACGTAGCTGGAAGGGTCAACCGAACGTCCGTTCTTGTAGACTTCATAGTGCACATGGTTACCGGTGGCGCGGCCACTCGAGCCCATCAGCGCGATGGTTTCTCCCTTGCGCACCACATCACCGGTTTTCACCAGGATTTCCTTGTTGTGCGCATAGCGGGTGACGTAGTCATCGCCGTGGGACACCTCCACGGTATTGCCGTAGGCCCCATCCCTGCCTGTCCAGGTGACAACGCCCGAGGCCACGGTGACGACCTCGGAGCCGGCCTTACCGGCGAAATCAAGCCCGGTATGCATGGAGCGCTTGCCGGTGATGGGATCGGTGCGCCAGCCGTAATGGGACGAAATATAGCCGCTTTTCACTGGTGACCCCGACAGCGCGGCCTGCTCCTGCCACTTGCTGTTGGTCAGCAGCGATTCCAGCATTTCCAGCTGCCGCTCGCGGTTGTCGACGCGGGATTCAAAGCGCCCCAGCTCACTGTCGAACTGCAGCGAGGAGAAATCGCCGTTGAAGGCGCCCGACAGCGGGCCGCCCAGTGCGGGAGGCTGGCTGAAATCGAACTCACCCTCCTCCAGGTTGGCCATGGTCGTCAGGTGTTGTCCCAGCGCGTCCAGCCGGGTCATCCTGGCCTCTAGTTCAGCCAGGCTGAGTGTCATTGCCTGCAGCTGGCGCTGGCTCAGGCGGGCCGTATCCACAGCCTCGGGTTGCTGTACGGCGGTGTCGGTCGCGTCCACGGCCTCGCCGCGGACAATTCGGGCCCCGCTCTCCTGGCCGGCGATATAACCGGAGGCGGCCAGGCCGATGGGCAGGCCAAGGCAACACAGGGACAGCAGTGCGCGCGACCAGCGACTCAGCTCAATAGAACGGGAGCCGCCGTGCTTTCGACTAACAAAAATAACTTTCATTAATTCTTCACTGAACGAAATTACAATCGTGGAAGTTGGCGCGACTATGCCAGAAACTGTGACAATTTACCAGATGGGCGCGCCTGCGGCCAAACCCCGCATCGCACCCGGCCACCACCCCGACAGGCCCTGCGCCACACCCCCGCCCCGCTGTTCCCGGGACCCGGACTCCGGCAGGCCGCCGGCGCGGGAACAGGAGGGCTGGCTGGCGCCCGGCTAGTCGGCCTGGCGTCGCAGAAACGCGGGGATATCGAAATAATCCTCGCTGGCCTGGTCGGCCGCAGCACCCTCTGCCGCACGGTGCGCATTGCGCATCGCTGGCGGACGTTCGAACTTGCTGTAATCGGGCTCTGCCATGGGGTCAACCGCGGCGGCCTTGGGCGCGCTGCTCTCGATCACCTGCAGTGGCACACGGACCGCGCCGCCGCCGAGACCGGTGGCAACCACAGTCACCTTGATCTCCTCCTTCATGCTGGGGTCGATCACGGTGCCCACCACGACAGTCGCTTCCTCAGAGGCAAATTCCTCAATGGTTTCACCCACTTCGGAAAACTCACCCAGCGACAGGTCGAAACCGGCAGTGATGTTGACCAGTATGCCGCGTGCGCCGGCCAGGTTGATATCATCCAGCAGCGGGCTGCTGATGGCTTTCTCGGCCGCCATGCGCGCGCGGTTCTCGCCTTTGGCGTAACCCGTACCCATCATCGCCATGCCCATTTCAGACATCACCGTGCGCACGTCCGCGAAATCCACGTTGATCATACCGGGGCGGATGATCAGGTCGGCAATGCCCTGTACCGCGCCCAGCAGCACATCATTGGCCTCGCGGAACGCGTCCAGCAGGCTGGTGGTCTGGCCCAGTACTTCCAGCAGTTTCTCATTGGGGATGGTGATCAGCGAGTCGACATGCTGCTCCAGTTCGGCGAGGCCTTCCTGGGCGATATTCAGGCGCTTCTTGCCCTCGAACGCAAACGGGCGGGTCACCACCGCAACGGTGAGGATACCCAGTTCGCGCGCGACCTCTGCCACCACCGGAGCCCCCCCGGTGCCGGTGCCGCCACCCATGCCGGCTGTAATGAAGACCATGTCCGCACCGCGCAGTGCCTCCGCGATACGCTCGCGATCCTCCATCGCCGCCGCACGACCGATCTCAGGGTTGGCACCCGCGCCCAGACCCTTGGTGATATCGCCGCCGAGTTGCAGCACAGTCTTGGATGCGACATCTGACAGCGCCTGGGCGTCGGTGTTGGCGCAGATAAAATCCACACCTTCCACCTGGTTCTCGATCATGTGTTTCACGGCATTGCCGCCACCGCCGCCGACGCCGATGACTTTGATAACCGCATTGGATGGAACTGTATCGATTAGTTCAAACATAGTCTTACTCCCCTTTATAATAACGCGCCGCGCATTCACGCAACCCCTTCACAACAACACTACAACCACAAACCCACTAAAAATTACTCTGGAACCACGCCTTGGCCCGACCCCAGGCGCTCTCCGACGAACTGCCGGACTTGGCCGAGGAACCGCCCCCGCTCTCCGGACGGTGCACGATGCCGTACTGCAGCAAGCCGACACTGGTGGCATAGATCGGATTGCGCACAATATCGTTCAAGCCGCGCACAGACTGTGGATAGCCCACCCGCACCGGCATATGGAAAATCTCCTCTGCCAGCTCGACCACGCCTTCCATCTTTGACGTGCCGCCGGTCAGCACCACACCGGCCGGCACCATATCCTCGTAGCCACTGCGTCGCAGCTCTGCCTGCACCAGCGTAAACAGCTCGTCGTAGCGCGGCTCCACCACCTCCGCCAGCGACTGCCTGGACAGGTCGCGGGGCGCGCGGTCCCCGACACTGGGCACCTTGATGGTGTCGTCGGCCCCGGCCAGCTGGGTCAGCGCGCAGGCGTACTTGATCTTGATCTCCTCGGCGTGCTGCGTCGGTGTGCGCAGCGCCATCGCGATATCGTTGGTGACCTGGTCACCGGCAATCGGTATCACACCGGTGTGGCGTATCGAGCCCTCGGTGAAGATGGCGATATCCGTGGTGCCGCCGCCGATATCGACCAGGCAGACACCCAGTTCGCGCTCGTCGTCCGTCAGCACCGAATAGCTGGACGCGAGCTGTTCGAGGATGATTTCCTCTACCTCGAGACCGCAGCGGCGGATACATTTCTCGATGTTCTGCGCCGCATTCACCGCACAGGTCACCAGGTGGACCTTGGCTTCAAGGCGCACCCCGGACATACCCAGCGGCTCCTTGATGCCCTCCTGGTTGTCGATGATGTACTCCTGCGGCAGGATGTGCAGGACCTTCTGGTCGGCGGGTATCGCCACCGCCTGGGCGGCGTCAATCACGCGCTCGAGGTCGGCGCGATACACTTCCTTGTCCTTGATCGCGACAATGCCGTGTGAGTTCAGGCTGCGGATATGGCTGCCGGCAATGCCGACGTAAACCGAGTGGATCTGGCACCCGGCCATCAGCTCGGCCTCTTCCACCGCGCGCTGTATCGACTGCACCGTCGACTCGATGTTGACTACCACACCTTTTTTCATACCCTTGGACGGATTGGAACCGATGCCCACGATTTCAATACTGCCGTCGAGACCGATCTCCCCGACAATCGCCACCACCTTGGAGGTACCGATATCGAGGCCGACGATCAATTTTTTATCCTGCGCGCTGCCCATGGCAGAGTCTCCCATTCACTATCATCTGCACTCTTATATCCCCGCCACCTGTGACGGGTCTGCCTGTACCGGCTCTTTGAACGCCACGGCCACACCGCTCTCGTAGCGTAAATCCACCCGCGCAACCTCTGCCTGCCTGGCCGCCAACTCCGTGCGGTAGATGCCAGTGAAGCGACGCATGCGCTCGAGAAAATCATCGCTGCCCAGGCTCAACTGCATGCCACCCGCCAGCACGGCCTCCAGCTGCCCGCGCTCGTCAACCGCAAGCTGTTCCACCGCGAGATTCAGCGGCGCCAGGATTTCCACCAGCCGCTGGTAGCGCTCGACCAGCGTTTTGGCCGAGCCCTTGGGCCCCAGCAATCGCGGCAGTGCGTCCCAGTCACCGGCTTTCTCCGAGCGGAATACCCCGCCCTCGTGATTCAGGAAACCGTCCTGGCCCCAGCGTGCGATCGGCAGCTCTTCCACCACATGGATCTCCAGGGCATTCGGCCATTTGCGCCGCACCGTGGCCTCGTAGATCCACGGCAACCCCTCCAGCTGGCGCCGGATCTGCTGCAGGTCGGCGTTCAGGAAGCCGCCGACAAGGCCCGGCTGCACCATATCCTGTACCGCCTGTGCCTGCGTGTGCTCCAGCTCACCGGTGACGCTGATGCGCTGCACCGGCAGGCTCTGCACGGTGATAAAGGCTTTCACTGCCGCTGTCAGCACCACGCCGGCGCCGAGCAGGATCAACAGCCGGTTCAACCACACGGAGGACTGGCCGGACACCCTGCCCTGCGGCTTGTCCGCGCCCACCGGGTTGCGGGTGGCGCCCTGGGGTGCGCGGCGGCCACGGCCTTTGGCGGGTTTGCGCCGCGCTCCAGCGCGCGCATCCCTGCGCTCCGGCCTCATACCGGCATCGCCCGTTTTCTTGCGCAGTAACCCGGCCATGCTAGCGTTCCTCCTCCAGGCTCAATTCCACAATGCGCTGCACCAGCTGCGCTATCGACATCCCCGAGGCAGCTGCCGCCATCGGTACCAGGCTGTGCGACGTCATCCCCGGGACAGTGTTCACCTCCAGCACCTGAAACCTGCCGTCGGTGTCGCGCATCAGGTCCACCCGGCCCCACACGGCGCACCCCAGCGAGCGGAATGCCTGCAGCGACAGCGCGGCCACCTCCGCCTCCTCACTCGCCTCCAGGCCGCTGGGGCAGTGATAGCGCGTATCGTCGGAGACGTATTTGGCCTGGTAGTCATAGAACTCGTTGTCCGTCTCCAGGCGAATCGAGGGCAGCGCCCGGTCGCCCAGGATTGCCACCGTGTACTCGGGCCCGGCAATGAACTGTTCGGCCAGCACCTCGCCGGCGTACTGCCGGGCGAGCTCGAACGCTGCGCGCAGCGCGCTCGCGGAGTCGGCGGAACTCATACCGATACTGGAGCCTTCGCAGGCCGGCTTCACAAACACCTTGCCGAAACGGTCGATCACGCCCTGCCAGTCAGTGTCCTCGTGCAGTGTGTCGAATCCGGCGGTCGCCAGGCCAATGCCCTGCCACAGCTGTTTGCTGCGAGTCTTGTCCATGGCCAGGGCTGAACCGAGCACGCCGGAGCCGGTGTAGGGAATACCCAGGGTCTGCAGTGCGCCCTGCATACTGCCGTCCTCACCACCGGGCCCGTGCAGGATAATGAACGCGAAACCAACGCCGGCCAGTTGTGACGCCCAGTCGGGCGTGGACGGGTCGACACCGATCACGTCCAGACCCAGCGACTGCAGTGCCTCGATCACCGTGCGCCCACTGTTGAGGGAGACCTCGCGCTCCGCCGAACTGCCGCCGAACAGCACAGCGACCCGCCCCTTGCGCAATTGCTCGAGACTCATAGCAAAGCTCCCTGCTTGACGTACAGCGCAGCCAGGTCCTGCGCCAGCCGCGATACCGTGCCAGCGCCCTGGGTGATAACGACATCGCCGTCCTGGACAATGGTGCTCAACAACTCGGGGACTTCCTCAATACTTTCAGCAAAAATCGGTTCCAGCTGCCCGCGCTGGCGGATGCTGCGCGTCAGGCTGCGGCTGTCCGCCCCTGCGATGGGCGCTTCCCCGGCGGGATATACATCCAGCAGCACCAGCACATCGCAGGCCGACAACACGGCGACAAAATCCTCGTACAGGTCGCGCGTGCGCGTGTAGCGGTGGGGCTGGTACACCATCACCACCCGGCGCTCGGGCCACGCCTGGCGCGCCGACTCCAACGTCGCGCGCACCTCGGTCGGGTGGTGGCCGTAATCGTCGACCAGTTCGGCGCTGCCGCCTGGAAATGACAGCTCACCGAGGCGGGTGAAACGCCTGCCGACGCCGCCGAATCCGGCCAGCCCCTGCTGGATATCCGTATCGGACAGGCCCTCGTCGCAGGCCACCGCAACGGCCGCCGTGGCATTCAGTACATTGTGGGTGCCGGGCATGTTCAGGTTGATTGCCAGCGGCTCTGCGCCACCGGGCCTGTGCACGGTGAACGCGGTGTTCAGGCCGTTGCGCTGCATGTCTTCAATGCGGTAATCGGCATCGTCGGCAAAGCCGTAGGTGATGACCTGGCGCGTGATGTCCGGCAGCATCTCGTGCACCACCGGGTCGTCGATGCACAGCACAGCGACGCCGTAAAACGGCAGGTTGTGCAGGAAATCCAGGAAGGTGCGCCGCAGCACCGCGAAATCGCCACCGTAGGTCTCCATGTGATCGGCTTCAATATTTGTCACCACCGTCACCATCGGCTGCAGGTGCATGAAGGAGGCGTCGCTCTCATCGGCCTCGGCGATCAGGATGCGGCCCGCACCCAGTTGTGCGTTGCTGCCGACACTGTTGACCAGACCGCCGATGACAAACGTGGGGTCGAGGCCGGCCTCGCCAAAGATGGCGGCGATCAGGCTGGTCGTGGTGGTTTTGCCGTGGGTGCCGGCCACTGCGATGCCGTGGCGATAGCGCATCAGCTCGGCCAGCATTTCCGCGCGCGGCACAACCGGTATGCGGGCGTTGCGCGCGGCGATCACTTCGGGGTTTTCCTCATCCACGGCGCTGGAGGACACCACCACATCGGCGGCGCCGACATTGGCGGCCGCGTGCCCGATTAAAATTTCAACACCGCGCGCGGCGAGGCGGTCGGTGACGGCGCTGGCGCGCAGGTCGGAACCGGCGACGTCGTACCCCAGGTTTACCAGCACTTCGGCGATACCGCTCATGCCGGAACCGCCGATACCGATCATATGGATACGACGGATACGGCGCATCTCCGGGAGTGTG
>JAGRIE010000064.1 GCA_020443425.1 Halioglobus sp. | reverse complement strand
GATATCCCCGGGCTCAACCCGGGTCCGCAATATGTGTGGGCCGGGATAGTCCCACTGCAGGTCCTGTTCAATCATGCTACATCCGCAGGCGCTGCGCCCGGCGGCGACTCCAGTGGCTTCAACGCAAAGTGCAGGTAACCGTAGAGCATCGCAAACAGTGGACACAGCAGGTTGAAAAAGGCAAACGGGGCGTAGCTGAAGGTCGCCACGCCCAGGGTGGCGGACATATAGGCGCCACAGGTATTCCACGGGATAAGCGCCGACGTCAGTGTGCCCGAGTCCTCCAGCGTACGGGACAGGTTGAGTCGCGACAAGCCGAAGCGTTGATACTGGTCGATATACATGCGACCGGGCAGCGCCACGGAAATAAACTGGTCCGCCGCCAGGATATTGGTACCCAGGCAGGTCATCACCGTGACCGTGATCAACGAGCCCGCAGACCTGACACCCCTGAGCGCGAGTCGCAGCAGGTAACCCAGAATCCCCGTGCGTTCCAGCACACCACCCAGTCCCAGTGCGCAGACAATCAACCACACCGTATTGAGCATACTGCTCATGCCACCCTTGCTGAGCAGCTCATTCAGGAACACGTTGTCGCTGTTCGATGAGTAACCGTCAAACAAGCTGATCCACACGCCCTTGAGCAGGGTGAAAGCCGCGAGGTCTGCGGAGTCGCCGCCGGCCAACGCGATCACTGCCCGCGGCTGGAACAGCAGCGCGAAGACCACTCCGCACAGCGCGCTGACAACGATTGCGGGATAGGCGGGCAGGCGCTTGTACACCAGGGCGAGCATCAGCAACAGCGGCAACAGCAAATGCAGGCCGATATTGAATTCACTGGCCAGCGCCTGTTGCAACTCCGCGATCTCACGCGGCGCCGGCACATCAGCGCTGCCCAGCAGCGCAAAAATGATGAGTGTCAGCGCGAAGCTGGGCAGGGTGGTCCACAGCATATGCCGGATATGATCGAACAGGTCGACCCCTGTGACGGCGGACGCGAGATTGGTGGTGTCAGACATCGGTGACAGTTTGTCGCCGAAATAGGCACCGGACACGATGGCCCCGGCAGTGATCGCCGGTGACAACTCGAAGCTGGCCGCAATACCCATCAAGCCGATGCCCAGCGTGCCAGCAACTGTCCACGAACTGCCGATACTCAGCGCGACAATCGCGCAGATCGCCGCGCTGGCGGCGTAGAAAATCGTCGGGTTCAATACCTGCACGCCGTAATAGATCATGGCCGGCACCGTGCCAGACAGAATCCAGCTGCCGATCAGCATCCCCACCGCCAGCAGGATCAGGATGGGCGCCAGGCCGACCGCGATACCGTCGATAATGCCGTTCTGCGCCTCCGCCCAGGAAACGCCAACACGTCGACCCACCAGCGCCGCGACACAGGCTGTCAGCACCAGTGCAACCTGGTTGGCGCCATAGGACGAATCGGCGCCGAACAGGTAGACAGAGCAAGCCAGCAGCCCGACCAGGAAAAGAATCGGGATCAGCGCCAGGCCGAGCGTCATCGCCGATACGGGTTTCACTGCCGGGTTCACGTGTTACTGCTCTCCATATACGGTCGCCCGGGCACTGCACCAGTGGCCGGGGAGGCCAGGGCGGACGGCGCCCGGGCTGGCCAGAATGCCCTATTTCCGTGGTCAGGTACAACTGCAGGCACGCGCACTACAGCAGCGCGGGCGCACAATGGCACAGTATCTGACAAGGCGTGAATGATCACGTAGCATACATCCCGACATGACAGAACCGGACACCGCAGCGCTCAACCCCTTTTACTACCGGGACAATTACTTGCGCCTGTGCGACACCGTGGAAGCGCAGTATGGGGATATCCTGAACGCGGCCGAACTGGCCGTGCTGCAGCTGTTCCGGCACCTGGGTTTCGATGCGCAGTGCCTGTATGTCCGCCTCGTTTCACGCACAGGCCCATGGTTCAGGGAGAGCAAACTGTCCTATCCGGAACTGGGGCCTATGGCGCCGATTCTCGATGAACTGCTGGCCAGCGGCATGATCGAAGAGGCTACTGCGTTATCGACCGCGGAGCTGGGCAAGCTGTTCACGCACAGCGAATTGCAGCAGGCTTTTTTTCCGGAGCAGCCGAAGTTATCCGGTAAACCGGCACTGCTGGATGCCATCGCGCAGATGGCGCTGGCGGCGGACGCACTGCTGCCTGCGCTCAGGGCAGTCGATCCCCAGCGCATTATCGCTCCGGTTGGCACCGAGCTGGCCGCACAGCTGCAGCTGCTTTTTTTCGGCAACCGGCGGCAGAGCCTGACCGATTTCGTGCTGCAGGATCTCGGCCTGACCCGCTACTATCCCTATTCGCTGGACCGCGAGCACCGCCTGTTCAGCTGCCGCGAGGCGCTGGATGAATATGTCACTTGCGCCGCCTTGGGCGACGCCCATTACGCGCTGCTGGAGACCGGTGACCAGGCGCAGCTGCCGGCACTCGCCGCGCAGTTGCTGGGGATGGAGATCCGCTTTGCCTCCAGCGAAAAACGCTGGCACCGGCTGTGCAACAACCTGGCCAGGGACCTGGAGCGCATCGACGAGGGCGACCTGGCGCTGCAGTTGTACAGCCGCAGCCTGCGCCATCCGGCCCGCGAGCGCCGAGCGCGCATTCTGGAGGGGCAGGGCGACTGGGCCGGCGCCCGCGACCTGTGTCGGGAGATCCTGCAGCGGCCCTGGTGTGAAGCGGAGCGCGAAGCCGCCGCGCGCATCCTGCCCCGCGTCGCACGCAAGCTCGACGGCAGCCGCCAGCCGCGGCGGCGCGATGCGTTCGAACAGGTAACTCTGGCCCTGCCGCGCGACAGCGGTGCCGTCGAGCAGCGGGTGGCCGACTACCTGCAGCCCCAGTGGGAGGCGGTTCACTACGTGGAGAACGCCCTGATGAATACCCTGTTCGGGCTCGCGTTCTGGGAACAGATTTTCGCCCCCGTACCGGGCGTGTTCCACAACCCCTTCCAGAGCGCCCCCACCGATATGTATGACAACGCATTCCGGAGCCGCCGTGAACACGCCCTCACCGCGCGGCTGCGACAGCTGCGCGAGCAGGATCTGGCAACGACGCTAACCCAGGCGTATCAGCGCTACCAGGACTACGCGTGCCGCTGGACCCACTGGCGCTTTATCAGCGAGGACCTGGTCCATCACTGCGCCCGGGTGATCCCGGCTGCGCACCTGCTGGCGGTGTGGGAGCGCATATTATTCGACCCGGCAGAGAACCGCCGCGGCTTCCCGGACCTGATTGCACTCGGCGCCGGCGCCGGGGAGTACTGCCTGATCGAGGTCAAGGGGCCGGGCGATGCGCTGCAGGACTCCCAGAAGCGCTGGCTGCGCTACTTCCAAACCAACAGTATTCCAGCTCAGGTCGCCTGGGTGCGGTGGCAGGATGACTGAGCTGAGCATCGCGGTGGCGGACCTGGCGCGCTTCTGCCACCGCCGCGGGGATATCGATCACCGCTTCAAGGCCGCACCGACAGGCGCGCAGGGGGTGGCCGGCCACCAGCGCCTGTACGCGCGGCGCCCGGCCACCTACCGCAGTGAGTATGCGGTGGAATGGCAGCACGCAGAGCCCGGCCTGCTGCTCACACTGCGCGGTCGCGCGGACGGCTACGACCCGCAGCAGGGCCTGGTGGAGGAGATCAAGACCTGCCGCACGGCGCCGGACACCATCCCCGAGCCAGTCGCACAGATGCACCTGGCGCAGGGCAAACTCTACGCCGCCATTATCGCGGCAGAGGCCAACCTGCCCGCGCTGGAGGTGCGCGTCACCTGGTTCAATATCGATACCGAGGAGGAGTTCAGCCGCAGCGAGCAGTGCTCACGCGAGGCGCTGGACCACTTCCTGCAGGCCACGCTCACCCGGTTTGGCCACTGGCTGCACACCCTTGCACAATCACGCCAGCAGCGGGACGCCAGCATCCTCGCGCTGGCATTCCCGTACGGCGGGTTCCGCCGCGGCCAGCGCGAGATCGCCGAACTGGCCTATAAATGTGTGCACCAGGGCGGACAACTGCTGCTGGAGGCGCCCACTGGCATCGGCAAGACCGCCGCCTTCCTGTTCCCGGCCCTGAAGGCCCTCGCCACCGGCAGGCACGACACCATCCTGTTCCTGACCTCCAAAACGGTGGGCCGCCGCGCCGCGCAGGCAGCGCTCGCCGATTTTGCAGCGGGCGGCTTGCGCGCCAGCGCACTCAGCCTCACCGCCAAGGACAGCATCTGCTTCTCCCCGGGGCGCGCCTGTCACGGTGACGACTGCCCGTTTGCCCGCAACTACTACGACAAGCTGCCCGCTGCCCTGTACGCCGCCATCGAGCAGGGTGTGTTGCAGCGCGACGATATCGAGGCGATTGCGCGACGTTTTGAGGTGTGCCCCTATGAACTGACGCTGGACCTGTTGCCCTGGGTCGATATCGTGGTTGCCGACCTGCACTATGTGTACAGCCTGACCGCCACCGTGGGCAGCCAACAGGACGCCGACGGCAAGCGCTGGACGGTGCTGCTGGACGAGGCCCACAACCTCCCGGGCCGGGCCCGCGGCATGTACAGCGCGACACTGCACAAGGCGGCGGTGCTGCAGGCCAGGCGCGGCGCCACCGCTGAGATCCAGAAAGCCCTGGCGCGGGTCAACAGGCAGTTCCTCAGCCTGCTGAAACAGCCGTGGCAGGAGCCGCAGTTCCACAGCGGCGACAGCCCGCCCGAGGGCCTGCTGCACGCGCTGCAGGCCTTTGCGGGCACGGTCTCCGAGGCAATGGCGCAGGAGCCTGCATTCCTGCAGCAACACCGGGACCTGATGGATTTCTACTTCGACACCTTGCAATTCCTGCGGGTGGCCGAACTCTGGGGCGAAGACTTCCGCCTGCAACTGACCCAGGGTGACCAGAAACAGAGCCTGGGCGTCACCCTGAACTGCCTTGACCCGGCGCGGCTGCTGTCCGCGCGGCACGGGCGCGCGCACGCTGTGCTCGCCTTCTCGGCGACGCTGTCGCCGCTGCCATGGTCGCGCGCCGCACTGGGACTGGGGGAGCAGGCGGTCTGTTCCCGCGCCAGTTCGCCGTTTGCCAGCACCCAGTTGCGGGTGTCACTGGCCACCGGCATCGACACCCGCTATCACCAGCGGCAGCGCACGCTGGGGGACCTCACGCAGCTGCTGTGCCGGTGGCTGCGCGAGACGCCAGGCAACTGCATCGTCTATTTCCCGTCCTACCACTATCTGCAGGACGCAATAGCCCTGCTGCAGCCGGTGGAATCCACACTGGGCCCGCGCGAGGTCTGGTTGCAGGCCAGGCAACAGGGCGAGCAGGAGCGTGCACAGCTGCTGCAACTGCTGGAACAGCGCGAGGATGTGGTGGCATTTTGTATTCTGGGCGGTGTCTTCGGGGAGGGTATCGACCTGCCGGGCAAACGCCTGTCCAGCGTCGCCGTGGTGGGAATCGGCATGCCACAGCTCAATCGGGATACCCGGGAGCTGCAGGCGTGGCACCAGCAGCGCCACGGGGCGGGCTTCGAGTACACTTTTCTCTACCCCGGCATGCAGAAAGTCGACCAGGCCCTGGGCCGGGTGGTGCGCCGCCTCGATGACACCGGCAGCGCACTGCTGATCGACCCACGCTACCGGCAGCGACAATACCGGGAGCTGCTGCCACCGTGGTGGGAGTACCAATACTGGCCGGAAAATTAGCAAAAAACGCCAATCATTGTCATTTAGAGTCAATTTATTTGGGCTTCACAGCACTTGTGTAACCCACCCAATTCCCCAAAATTAGCCCGCCGGCTGCCGGGGTGCGCCCGAATACTCGACCGCGGCGATTGTTTGCGCCGGGGTTTCGCTGTGCTAGAGTCGGCGGCTGTTTGAGATACCGGCACGCCAGCCGGGTCAAATTTGCAAGGACACTGTCACTTTTGCGGCTGTGTCCAGAAACCGGTGACCAATCACCGACTGCTCGAATAAATACAGGTACGGGGGTAGACACCGCATGCGCATCGCCATTCCGAAAGAAACCCATCCGGGGGAAAACCGGATACCGATCACACCCGCTCACGCGAAGAAACTGTGTGCGATGGGTGCCGATCTTGTCGTGGAAGCGGGTATGGGCGACGGCTCCGGGTTCACCGATGCCGAATACGTCGATGCCGGCGCCACTATCTCCCAGAACCGGCAGGAGCTGTTCAGCACCGCCGACCTGCTGCTGCGCCTGCGCAAGCCGCAGCTTGAGGAGATCGGCCTGATGAAACGCGGCGCCATCCATATCAGCTACCTCGACCCGTTCAACGAGCACGCGCTGGTCAACGCCTTCAAGGATGCCGGTGTCACCGCCATCAGCATGGAAATGATTCCGCGCACTACGCGCAGCCAGAAAATGGACGCACTCAGCTCCCAGGCCAACCTCGCCGGCTATGTGATGGTCATCGAGGCCGCGACTCACCTGCCACGTATCTTCCCGATGATGATGACCCCGGCCGGCACACTGAAGCCCGCCAACGTGTTTGTCATCGGCGCCGGCGTCGCCGGCCTGCAGGCCATCGCCACCGCCAAGCGCCTCGGCGCCAAGGTCACCGCGTTTGACACCCGCCCGGTGGTCGCCGAGCAGGTGCGCTCCGTCGGCGCCAAATTCCTGGAGATCGACCTCGGGGAAACCGGCGAGACTGCGGGCGGCTACGCCACTGAGCTGACACCCGAGCAGGTGGAAAAGCAGCGCCAGGCGCAGAAAGATGTAATCGCCAAATCCGATGTGGTCATCACCACCGCCCAGGTGTTCGGGCGCAAGCCACCGGTGCTGGTCACCCGGGATATGATCGAGGGCATGGCGCCCGGCTCGGTGATTGTCGATATGGCGGCCGAAACCGGCGGCAACGTCGAGGGCTCGGTGCCCAATGAAGTGGTCAAAATCGCCGGTGTCACCGTGATCGGCAAGGGCAACCTCGCCGGCGAAGTGGCGCGCGACGCCAGCGTGATGTACTCCGCCAACCTGTTCAACCTGGTGGAGGACAGCTGGAACAAGGATGACGCTGCCTTCGTCATCGATTTCGAGCACGACATTTTGCCCGGCTGTATCATCACCCACGGTGGCGAAGTGACCAACACAACAATCAAGAATATTCTGGAAGGGGGTGCATAATATGGTCGCTGCAGAAGTTTTCCTCACGTTTATCCTGGTGTTGTCCATCTTCCTGGGCTTCGAACTGATCAACAAGGTCCCTGCCACCCTGCACACGCCGCTGATGTCAGGTGCCAACGCAATCTCCGGCATTACGCTGGTGGGCGCTATCAGCCTCGCCGGCACCGGCAACCAGGACCTGTCCAACTGGCTGGGTGCCGGCGCCGTGGCGCTGGCCACCATCAACGTGGTGGGCGGCTATCTGGTCACCGATCGCATGCTCGCCATGTTCAAGAAGAAGGAGGGCTGATCGCGATGGATTCCATTATTCAATTTGCCTACGTTGCGTCCGCCGCGCTGTTTATCTTCGGCCTCAAGCAACTGGGGTCGCCCGCCACCGCGCGTCGCGGCAATATGATTTCCTCGCTCGGCATGCTGGTCGCCGTGGTATCGGCGCTGCTCGACCAGGGCATCGTCGAGTACCAGTGGATTGTGATCGGCATCCTGGTGGGTGCCGTTATCGGCGGCGCGGCCGCGCGCATGGTACAGATGACGGCGATGCCGGAAATGGTCGCCCTGTTCAACGGCTTCGGCGGCATGGCCAGCCTGCTGGTCGGCTGGGCGGCGCTGAACCCGTTGGCACCGACCTTCACACTGGTGACCATCATTCTCTCCATCCTGATCGGCGGCGTCACGTTCACCGGCTCCATGATCGCCTACGGCAAGCTGTCCGAGCGCATCGGCAGTGGCGCGGTGCTGTTCAGTGGCCAGCAGGTGGTCAACAGCCTGATTGTGCTGGGTATCCTGGGCGGTGCGGTGATGTTCTGCCTCGAACCCAGCAACCATATGTGGCTGTACCTGGTCATCGCACTGTCGCTGGTATTCGGCATCATGGCGGTGATCCCGATCGGCGGCGCGGATATGCCTGTGGTGATTTCACTGCTGAACTCGTACTCCGGCCTCGCGGCCTGTGCGGCGGGTTTCGCGGTCAACAACAATATCCTGATTGTCGCCGGTGCCCTGGTCGGCGCCTCCGGCATCATCCTGACGCAGATCATGTGCAAGGCGATGAACCGCTCACTGTCCAATGTGCTGTTCTCCGGCTTCGGCAGCGGTAAAACAGACACCGCAGCGGTCGAGGGCGAGATCAAGCCGATCTCCGTGGAAGACGCCTAC
>JAGRIE010000063.1 GCA_020443425.1 Halioglobus sp. | reverse complement strand
CCGAGGTCAGCCCGGACTACGCGGTAGAGGAGGAGGTGCTGTGCCCCGGCGCCCGGATCATCCGCATCGACAGTGAGTCGCTGGACTACATCCCCAAGGAGCAGTTGTGGGATCACCTCGACACGCTGGCGGATAACCTGCTCACCTGGTTTGGCCAGCAGGGCCGCTTTCCCGACATACTGCATGGCCACTATGCCGATGCCGGCTATGTGGGCGCTCGGCTGTCGCATATCCTGGGCACACCGCTGGTGTTCACGGGCCACTCGCTGGGCCGGGACAAGCGCAAGCAGTTGCTGGCGCAGGGGCTGTCGCGGGAGAGTATCGAGCAATCCTACAATATCGCGCGGCGCATCGATGCTGAGGAAGAGGTGCTGGCCAGTGCGGACTTGGTCATCACCAGCACCCGCAATGAGATCGAGAGCCAGTACGGTCTCTATAACTACTATGACCCGGGCAGGATGACGGTGATCCCGCCGGGTACTGATCTGGAGAAGTTCAGGCCATTCGAGCCGGGAGAAACCCTCAGCTTCAGCGCGCAGATCGATAAATTCCTGCTTGACCCTGAGAAGCCGCTGATCCTCTCCATCTCCCGGGCGGATGAGCGCAAGAATATCCTGACATTGATAGAAGCCTACGGGGAGTCCCCGGAGCTGCAGGCGCGCGCCAACCTGTGCATTGTGGCGGGCAACCGGGATGACATCCGCGAACTGGATGAGCGGCCGGCAACGGTGCTGACCAATATCCTGTTGCTGATGGATGCCTACGATCTCTACGGCAAGGTCGCGGTGCCGAAACGCCACACCGCGCAACAGGTGCCGGAGATGTACCGGCTCGCCGCCTCCCGTCGGGGTGTGTTCATCAACCCGGCGCTGACCGAGCCATTCGGGTTGACGCTGCTGGAGGCGGCGGCCAGCGGCCTGCCGGTGGTGGCGACAGAAAACGGCGGCCCGGTGGATATCATACGCAACTGCCAGTGTGGCCTGCTGGTGGACCCGCTGGACAAGCAGGAAATCACCGCTGCGCTGCTGGACTTGCTCGGCGATGCCGACGCCTGGGAGAGGGCGTCCGCGCACGGTATCGACGGCGTGCGTGAACACTACTCCTGGCAGGCGCACGCCAATGCGTATGTGCAGCGGGTCGCCGAGCTGAGCCGGCGCTGCACGGCGGTGGAGGCGATCCGCGCCATGCCCCGCACGATACGCTATCGGGATCGCATGGTGGTAACCGGTATCGACAAGAACCTGCTGGGGGATCGCGATTCCCTGTCGCAACTGGTGGCACTGGTCAGGAGCAAGCGCAAGCAGACGTCATTCGGTATCGCCACCGCCCGCCGCATCGATTCGGCGCTGGCGGCGCTGCGCAAGTATGACATACCCCGTCCGGACGTACTGATAACCAGTCTCGGCACGCGTATCTACTATGGTGAGAGCCTGTCGGAGGACGACTGGTGGAGTCACCATATCGACCACAACTGGTCGCCCAACAAAGTGCGGCGCGTCCTCGACCAGGTGCCCGGCCTGCGGCTGCAGCCGAAAGTTGAGCAGACGAGAGAGAAAATCTCCTATCTCTATGACGCGGCCGTGGCGCCAGAGCTCAAGGAAATCGTCTCGCTGTTGCGGCAGCACGAATTGACGGCCAATACCTTCCTGTCCTTCGGCCGCTATCTCGATGTGGTGCCGGTGCGTGCGTCCAAAGGCCAGGCGCTGCGCTATGTCGCCCAGCGGCTCGACATCCCGCTGGACAAGGTGCTGGTGGCCGGAGGCTCGGGTGCCGATGAGGATATGATGCGCGGCAATACGCTGGCGGTGGTGGTCGCCAATCGCCACGATGAGCTGTCACTGCTGCCGGAGGCGGACAATATCTTCCACGCCACCAGGGGCTACGCCGGGGGTATCCTGGAGGCGATGGAGCACTACGATTTTTTCGGTGACTGCGAGGTCAGCGATGCCTGAGCGCCTGCTGCTGTGCACGGATCTCGACAGGACGCTGATCCCCAACGGTTCTGCGCCGGAATCTCCGGCTGCCAGGCAGCACTTCGCGCAGCTGGTGCAGCATCCGCAGGTCACACTGGCCTATGTGAGTGGCCGTCACCGCGAGCTGGTGGAGCAGGCGATCGACGAGTACCAGCTGCCGCTGCCGCAGTTTGTGATCGGCGATGTCGGCACCACGCTCTACGCGGTGGATACGCGGGGTGAGTGGTCAGTCATGCCGGCGTGGGAGGAGCGCATTGCCGCCGATTGGCGGCACCTGTCGCACGAGGAGCTGGGTGGCACGCTGGCCGGCTTCGAGGCGCTGGCACTACAGGAGGCCTCAAAACAGAACCGCCACAAGCTCAGCTACTATGTGTCGCAGGCGGCCGATCGCGAGCGGCTTCGGGAGGCGGTCGGTGCCGTACTGGGTGACGCGGGGGTGCGCGCGCGACAGGTCTGGAGTATTGATGACGCCGCCGGCGTTGCGCTGCTGGATATCGTGCCAGAGAGCGCCAGCAAGTACCTCGCGATCAAGGCGCTGCAGGCAGCGGAGGATTTCACTGACGGCGACACGGTGTTCAGCGGCGACAGCGGCAACGATATGGATGTGCTGGTCAGTCCGCTGCCGGCAGTGCTGGTGGCCAACAGCGCGCCCGAGGTGCAGCGAGAGGCGCTGGCCAAAGCCGCCGCCAATGGCTGCGGCGACAGCCTCTATCTCGCACGCGGTAGCTTCAGGGGCATGAACGGGAATTACAGCGCCGGCATTCTGGAGGGGGTGGCCTATTATCACCCCACTGCGATTGACTGGATGGGGTTTGGGTGAAGCGGATGACAAATGCAGCCGATAAGTCGATTGGTGTCTTCGGGGAGGTTCTGTTCGATCATCTACCGGACGGCAGGCGGGTGCTCGGCGGCGCGCCGTTCAATGTCGCGTGGCATCTGGCGGCCTTCGGTATGGCGCCTGATTTTATCAGTCGTGTCGGCCCTGATGCAGCCGGGTCAGAGGTGCGAGGCGCGATGAGCGACTGGGGGATGGCGCTGGACGGGTTGCAGACCGATGAGACCCTGCCGACAGGGCGGGTCGATGTGACGCTGGATGCCAGTGGCGATGCCAGCTACGACATCGTGGACAACTGCGCCTACGACGCCATCGCGACCGCGCCGGCGCGGCGCTATTCACTGCTCTACCACGGTTCACTCGCGGTCAGGCATGCGACTTCGGCTGCCAGCCTGGAGCGCCTGCGGCAGCTCGGCCACGACACAGTGTTCATGGACGTGAACCTGCGCACACCGCACTGGACGCGCGATGCGGTGTTGGCGCTGGTGCGCGGCGCTGACTGGGTGAAGCTGAACGCGGACGAGCTGCAGATGCTGGCGCCGGGTGCCGGCGGCAGCGGCGATAAAGCGCGGCGCCTGCTGGACACCTGTGAGCTGCGAGGTATGGTGGTGACATCCGGCGCCGAAGGCGCTGAGTTGTTGCTGGCCACCGGCGCCAGTGTCACGGTGGCGCCGCGCAAGCGCACCACCGTGGTGGATACCATCGGCGCCGGTGATGCTTTTTCGGCAGTGCTGGTGATGGGGCTCATCCTGCAGTGGCCGCTGCAGGACATGATGGAGCGCTGCCAGGACTTTGCCGGCTCTATTGTGGAGCGCGCCGGTGCCACTGTCGGCGAGCGGGACTTTTACAGCCATTTTGCAGCGAAGTGGCGCCTGCACGGGTAAACGGGTAGTAACACGATGTATGAACAGGAAGCACACTCACTGCTGAACACCATACTGGACGATCTGGAGCCGGATATCTGCCGGCGCGACCTGCGCCATTTCTACACTCGCCTCGGCGCCAATTTCTACGCGATCTACACACTGTTCAATCGCCTGTATGGCCAGCGCGAGGACTTCGAGCAACAGCTCGGCCGGCTGGTGGAGGTGGCCGCCCGGCAGTATATCGCGCGCAGCGCCGAGCTGAGGGCGATCGACCAGCAGCGCGAGCGCGATCACGAGTGGTTCCTGGGGCAGCAGTGGGTCGGTATGGCCATGTACCTGAACGGCTTCGCGAACGACCTCGACGGCCTGGCCCGTCACCTGCCCTACCTGCAGGAGCTGGGTGTGAACATGGTCCATGTGCTGCCCATCATGGAGTGCCCGGCCGGTGCCAGCGATGGCGGTTACGCGGTCAACGATTTCCGCAACATCATGGCCTCGGCAGGTACCATGGACAAGCTGCGCGAGGTGGCGGCCACCTTACGCAAGCGCGATATCCTGCTGACGCTGGACGTGGTGCTGAACCACACCTCCAACGAGCACGAGTGGGCCCGGCGCGCCCGTGCGGGAGAGAAACAGTACCAGGACTACTACTACCTGTACGACGACCGCACAGTGCCGGACATGTTCGAGGAGACCATGCCCGAGGTCTTCCCGCAAACCGCCCCCGGCAATTTCACCTACGACGAGCGGATAAACAAGTGGGTGATGACCGTGTTCAATGAGTACCAGTGGGACCTGAACTACAGCAACCCCGCCGTGCTGATCGAGATGCTGGACATCATTCTGTACTGGGCCAACCAGGGCGCGGATATCCTGCGCCTGGATGCGGTGGCCTTCCTGTGGAAGAAAATCGGCACCACCTGCCAGAACGAGCAGGAGGCCCATATCATCCTGCAGCTGTTGAAGGACTGCTGCCAGGTGACGGCGCCGGGCGTGCTCTTTATCGCCGAGGCCATCGTCGCGCCGACGGAGATCATCAAGTACTTCGGTGAGGACGCGGTGATCGCGAAGGAGTGCGAGATCGCCTACAACGCCAGCCTGATGGCACTGCTGTGGGATGCGGTGGCCACCAAGAATGCGCGCCTGCTCAACCGCGGCATTCTCAGCCTGCCGGACAAGCTGGATCGCGCCACCTGGCTGAATTACATCCGCTGCCACGACGATATCGGCCTCGGCTTCGACGACGCCGATATCCGCGCGGTGGGCTACGACCCGCATGCACACCGGCAGTTCCTCGTCGACTACTACACCGGGGCCTGGGATCACTCGCCGGCCAGGGGCCAGGTGTTCGGCTTCAACGCCAAGACCGGTGATGCCCGCATCTCGGGTTCGCTGGCATCACTGGCCGGGCTGCAGGATGCCATCGAGCGAGACGACGAACCTGCCATCGCCTCCTGTATAGAGCTGATCCTGACACTGCACGGGCTGCTGATGTCATTCGGCGGTATTCCGCTGCTGTATTACGGCGATGAGGTCGGCACCCTCAACAACGATGCCTTCATGCTGGATGCGGACAAGGCGAAAGACAGCCGGTGGCTCAATCGGCCCACCTACGACTGGTCGCGGGTGGCGCGCAGGCGTGAGCGGGGAACTGTGGAACAGCGTATTTTCGACGGCATCAAGCGGCTGATCGCGGTGCGCAAATCGATGTCCGCCTTCGCCGACTTCAACAACCGGGAGTTGATTGCGGTCAGCAATGATCACCTCTTCGTGTTCACTCGCAACAGCCTCAGTGGCGCGCGCGAGCACGTGCTGGTGGTGACCAATTTCAACGATCAGCCGCAGCCGCTGGATCTCGGTGACCTGCGCAACCGCCATCATTTCAGTATGGGCAGGCTGCAGGATGCCATCAGCGGTGAGAGCCCGGCGCAGGCCGGTGACACCCTGATGATCCCGCCGTACCGGCATTACTGGCTGGTCGCAGCGGCCTGACACCGGGTGTGAAGAATTTGCAGTGCGAGGTGTAAGCCTTGCAAAGCCCCGCGCTGCTGCGCGCCGGGCATGGGCGGACGCCTCCGGTTTTGTGCGCCTGCCTGATGAGTGGCATTTTTATTGCATAGGAACTGTCGACACAGGCCACAGGTTGCGTTTTGAATACGATATTTACACCCGAGGAAAATTGCTGGCGCGTTGAGCACGCCGCGCGCGCGGCGGTGCTGGTCGATGGCGAAGCCTATTTTGCGGCGCTGCGCGAGGCCATGCTGCGCGCGCAGCACGCAATCATTATTGTCGGCTGGGATTTGCACAGCGAAGTGCAACTGCTGCGCAACGGCGAGTCGGATGAGTATCCCACGAAGCTGGGCGAGCTGCTCAATGCGCTGGCCAGAGACAGGCCCTCACTCGATATCTACCTGCTCAACTGGGACTACGCGATCGTGTACGCGCTGGAGCGGGAGTTTTTCCCGACCTATAAACTGCAGTGGCGCTCGCATGAACGGGTGCATTTTCGCCTCGACGCCAAGCACCCGCTGGGCGCCTCGCAACACCAGAAGCTGGTGGTGATAGACGACCGTATCGCCTTTTGCGGTGGCTTCGATCTCAGCAAGTGGCGCTGGGACACGCGCCAGCACCGTATCGATGATGCGCGGCGCACTGATCCCGATGGCAAACCGTATCCGCCGTTCCACGATGTACAGATGCTGGTGGATGCCGAGGCGGCGCGGGCACTGGCCGAGGTGGCGTGGCAGCGCTGGCAGACCGCCACGGGCGAGTCCCCGAAAACGGTGCCGGAGTACGAGGGTGATCCCTGGCCGCCCGGTATTCGCGAGGATTTCACCGATGTGCAGATGGCAATTGCGCGCACACTCCCGGCACTGGAGGGGCGCCAGACGGTGCGGGAGGTCGAGCAGCTCTATTTCGACAGCATCGCAGCGGCACAGGACTTCATCTACATCGAAAACCAGTACCTGACGTCCGCTGGTATCGGCGACGCGCTGGCGACACGGCTGGGCGAGCCGGACGGTCCCGAAATCGTCATCGTGATGCCGCGAGAGACGGGCGGCTGGCTGGAGCAGCACACGATGGATGTGCTGCGCGCGCGGCTGTTGCGCCGCCTTCGCGACGCCGACCTGCACGATCGCCTGCGCGTCTACTATGTCAGTCTCGGCGGTGAGCCGGCGCAGGCGGTAATGATTCACGCCAAGCTGATGGTGATCGATGACTGCTTCCTGCGCGTCGCCTCCTCCAATCTCAGCAACCGCTCCATGGGCATGGATGCCGAGTGTGACCTGGCATTCGGCTGCGCGCCGGGCAGCGACCATGTGGCCGGCATACGCAGGGTGCGACGCGGCCTGTTGGCGGAGCACCTCGATGTGGATGTGGAGGCGGTGGCGGCAGCGGAGCGAGACCACAGTTCCCTGATCCGCGCGGTGGAGTCGCTGCGCGGCAATGTCCACACACTGGAGCCGCTTGCCGCCGATATTCCGGAGGACGTCGACGCCTGGGTGCCGGATGCGGAGCTCATTGATGTGGGCAGGGCGGTGGAGCCGGAAGAGGTGCTGGATCACATCGTCGGCGAGAAAGAGCAGGGCAGGCAGGCCTGGCACTACCTGATGCGGGTGGCGCTGCTGATTGCCGCGGTACTGGGTCTGGCCGCGCTCTGGCGGTTCACACCGCTGCACAGCTGGCTGGACGTCGAGCGCATGTCCGGGATCGCCCGAGCGATCCAGGACAGTGCGCTGACGCCGCTGCTGGTGCCGGCGGTCTATGTGCTGTGCGGCATCCTGGTGGTGCCGATGACGCTGCTGATCATCGTCACGGTCAGTGTGTTCGGGCCGTGGCTGGGCGCATTCTACGCATTGCTGGGCGGCGAGCTGTCGGCGCTGGTCACGTTCTGGATCGGCCACCTGATGGGCAAGGATACCGTGAGCCGAATCGCGGGGCGCAGGGTGAGCCGTATTTCCGATGCGCTGTCCAGGCGCGGTGTGCTGGTCATTATCACACTGCGTATTGTGCCGGTCGCGCCCTTTTCGGTAATCAACGTGGTCGCCGGGATCTCGGATATCCGCCTGCGCGATTTCGCCATCGGCAATTTTGTCGGCATGTTGCCGGGGGTGGTCGCTATCGCATTTCTCGCGGACCGACTGGTCGCCTCCCTGCGGGACCCCAGCGCCACCAGCATTGTCCTGCTGCTACTGGCGACGGTTGCGGTGATCGCGGCGATCTACGGGTTGCGGGTGTGGGTGCAGCGCAAAAACCAGCGCCGGGACAGCGCGGGATGAAGGTACCCCTGCGGGTCGCCAGCTGGAATATTCACCGCGGTGTCGGCCGCGACGGGCGCGTGGACATCGAGCGCATCGCCGCCGTGCTGCAGGAGATGTCCGCCGATGTGGTCGGCCTGCAGGAGGTCGGCTTCTGGTCGGGAGAGCACCTCAATGTGCTGGAGTACTTTGCCCGTATCACCGGTGCCACGCCGATCGAGGGCATCACGCTGGAGAATGAGCAGGGCCACTACGGCAACGCGGTACTGACGCGCCTGCCGGTGCAGTCCATGCAGCAGCACGATTTCAGTATCAGCGGGCGCGAACCGCGCGGCGCTATCGACCTGAAACTGGGGCTGGCCGACACCTGCATCCGCTTCGTTTCCACCCACCTCGGCCTGCGTCCCGCCGAGCGGCGCTACCAGGTGCAGTATCTGCTGAAATTGTTCGAGCAGGAGTGCTGTGCGCTGGATATCCTGCTCGGCGATCTCAACGAGTGGTTCCTGTACGGCAGGCCGTTGCGACGGCTGCACCGCTGTTTCGGTGCGCAGCCGGCACCGGCGACTTTTCCTTCCGGCCGCCCGGTGTTTGCGCTGGACCGGCTGTGGACGCGACCGCGCGCGGCGGTGAAACACCTGCGGGTGCACCGCAGCCCGCTGTCGCGGGTGGCGTCAGATCACCTGCCGCTGTTGGCTGATCTGGAGTTGGAACTGCCGTGATGGGGCGGTGCCGGGGCCAGTCGCGGCTGGCCCACAATCACTTGCCGGTACCGAGACGCTGTGATCAGGTCTCGTCGAGGAAGCTGCGCAGGTAATCCGAACGCGTGGGGTGGCGCAGCTTGCGCAGTGCCTTGGCTTCGATCTGGCGGATACGCTCGCGTGTGACATCGAACTG
>JAGRIE010000062.1 GCA_020443425.1 Halioglobus sp. | reverse complement strand
CTGCTAACCGGCGCTATCAATGCCGCCATGCACCTCAAGCAGTGGCGGAAGATAGACAATATCGACAGCGCCGCTCGTGACTACTTCGATGTTTTTTTCAATGGCCTGGTGCCGCGCGCGCAACACCAGGACAACTAGTTTCCAGGAGTATTTTGTGTCCAGTGATATAGAAAAGCTGATCAATCGCCTCGAGGTCAAGAAACTCGACAAATACCTGTTCAGCGGCCTCAGCCCCAAACGCCCCGCGCGGGTCTTCGGCGGCCAGGTGCTCGCGCAGGCGCTCAACGCGGCCATCAGGACGGTGGATAGTTCGCGCCTGGCGCACTCGATGCACGCCTACTTCCTGCGGCCCGGCGATCCCAGCAAGCAGATCATTTACCACGTGGACCCGATACGCGACGGCAAAAGCTTCACCACCCGGAACGTCACTGCCAAGCAGGACGGCATTGCCATCTTCAGTTCGTCGATCTCCTTCCACATGGAAGAGGCAGGACTCGCGCACCACATGCCCATGCCGGAAGTGCCGCCACCGGAAGGGCTGGAGTCTGACTTTGAGCGCTGGACCCGACTGGCACAGGAGCACCCGGGTAAGATCGACTCGCCGCGCACTGAGGCCATTGAGCGCAAGGCCGTGCAGCCCCGCGATTACCTGAATCCACAGCCACAGGAGCCGGAGCGGCAACTTTGGTTCCGGGCACTTGGCGACCTGGGTGACGATCCGCGGCTGCACCAGACTTTGCTGGCCTTCATGTCCGACTACGCTCTGCTGGGCGCAGCACTGCTGCCCCATCCCTACTCCGGTATCGAGAAGGAGTTACAGTCGGCGAGCCTGGATCACGCGATCTGGTTTCACCGCCCGTTCCGGGCAGACGAGCATCTGCTGTACTGCCTCGACAGCCCCGTTTCCGGCGGCGGCCGTGGGTTCAGCCGGGGCAGTTTTTATACCCGCGACGGCTTGCTGGTCGCCTCGACTGCACAGGAATCCTTACAGCGCGTGCGGCAGGACTAGTTGACCGCTGTCGCCATCTCCCGGCCGAGAGCAACCAACTCGAGGCTGGAGCCGGTATGGCGCAAGTGAGTTACTGAACCATTGTCCGGTGAAAAACACAGTGTCTGAGGGCGATTGAGCAACTGTCCGACAACGGCATTGATCACCAGGAAATGCGTGAATATGACAGCGGGTTCGCGCAACCCCAACAACTGGTGCAAGGTCCTGGCGCGCCAGGCCTGCAGCTCTGCGCCCTGCTCACTCCACTGCTGCTGCATAAACCGGCGCAGCCACTGCTGACGCTGCGCCAACGGCACCGGAGAGGGTATTTCGCGGAACGCCTCATCCTCACTGACGTCCTGTCGCAATAAACGCGCAAGCGGCATGGCGGTCTCCTTCGCGCGCTGCAGAGGGCTGCTGATCAGCTGTACATGAGCCTGCAACGATGGCTGCAGCTGGTGCGCGAGGTCGGCCGCCTGCTGCTGTCCCAGCTCGCTGAGTCCGGGGTCTGCCGACTCGCCCCAGCGCGTGGCGGCCTCACCGTGCCGAACAAGAAAGATATCCATGGGGCAACGCAGCGGTTAGCGGTAGGTCAGCAACTGCTCACCGCTCTTTTCACCGAACACTTTCAGGTAGGAGCAATCGTTGAAATTAGACAGCGACACCCTGTCACCGCTGTAGAACAGCTGTGTCACCGAGCAGTTGAATATCGGTTCATAAAGTTGGTAGGTCTGTTCACCACCCAGCCCCAGCACCTGGGCGACAAGGGTGGCCAGCGTTCCGCCTGAGGTGAAAATACCGACCGTTTTCCCTGCGCCCTGCTCGCGCATCACGTCCGCCAGCGCCTGGCGCGCCTTGCCGGAAAAATCAGGCCAGCTCTGGATGCGCGGATCATTGCAGGCCGGCGATACCCAGTAATTGAACACCGCGTCAATCACCTTCTGGTAGTCCTTGCTCTCACTGAGCCCCTTCTCCACCAGTGCCGCCACCTTGGGGTTGTGCTTGATCACTTCCGGGACCAGGCAGGAGATCTGCTCTTCGTTCTGGATCTCATTGAAGCGCGGGTCAATGTGGTGCAGCACCGCCGAGGGCTGGCTGGCAATGGCCAAGCGGGCTGTCTCGCGCTGGCGTGACAGGTCACCACTGTACACCGCGTCAAAGTGAATACCGTGATCGCGGAAATACTCCCCCGCCACGGTGGCCTGCCGACAGCCGAGATCAGAGAGTTTGTCGTAGTTCTCGGCCCCGAAAGAGGCCTGTCCGTGACGTACGAGATAAATTGTAGCCATCAGGCGCTCCGGGGTTCAGAAGGTAGTTGCCGATCGAATCGCAATTCACGGCGATAGGGGAAAAAGTCCTCGACATGCCCCGCGTGGATTTTTTCCTGCAGGCCCTGCCAGAACGAGGCTTCGTAGATATCACTGTGCAGGGTATCAAATACCTTGCGCGCGCGCTGGTTGCCGGAGAAAAAGAGTGCAAACTCCTCCGGGAAGATATCGTTGGGCGCCACCGAATACCAGGGCTTGCTGGACATCTCTTCCTCCTCGCTTCGGGGCTTGGGTATGGTGCGAAAATTGCAATCTGTCAGAGGCACGATCTCGTCATAGTCGTAGAACACCACGCGCCCGTGCCTGGTCACGCCGAAATTCTTCAGCAGCATGTCACCCGGGAAAATATTCGCGGCGGCCAGCTGCTTGATGGCATTGCCGTACTCGTCCATCACCGCCTCCATCTGTTCATCCGTGGCGTTGCGCAGGTAGAGGTTGAGCGGCGTCATGCGCCGCTCTACATAGACATGCTTGATAATCAGCGTCTTGCCGTGCTCCTCGAGTACCGAGGGCGCCACTTTACGCAGTTCCTCCATCAGTTCATCGGAGAAGCGAGCCCGGGCGAAAGCGAGGTTATTGAACTCCTGGGTATCCGCCATACGCCCGGCCCTATCCCAGCGTTTTACCAGCGTGTACTTGGCTTTTACCTGCTCCCGAGTCATATCCTTCGGCGGTGTGAACCGGTCCTTGATGACCTTGAACACGAAATCGTAGGACGGCAGTGTGAATACCGTCATCACCATGCCTTTGATGCCGGGCGCTATATTGAACTGGTCATTGGTGCTGGTCATATGCCGGAATGCGCAGCGGTGGTAATAGGTCTTGCCGTGCTTGTTGTGACCCATCGCGCTGTAGATTTCAGAGATCGGCTTGGCCGGCATCAGCTGCTGTAAAAAGAGCACACACTGTGCCGGGATGGTGGCATCCACCAGAAAATACGAGCGCGTGAAACTGAACAGCACGCTGACCATATCGGAGCCGAACAGGATGGTATCCACGTACACGGCGCCCCTCTCATTGTGCAGGATCGGCAGTACGATCGGCATGGACTTGCCACCGGAGAGAATTCGCCCTACCAGGTAGGCGCCCTTGTTGCGAAAGAAATGGTGCTCCAGCAGCTGGAACTCGGTATCGTCATTGTTCAGGTCGAAGCGCGGTGCCAGCGTGTCGATTATCGCCTTGCGGATATTTTCGATATCCCGCTGCAGGTCTTCGTAGGGGATGCAGAAGGCGAAGTCCTGTAGCAACCTCTCCAGCAAGTCACTGAGCGAGCCCTCAAGGCGATACGTACGGTACACCTTGCTCACGTCGGCTGGCGGCATATCACCGTGCGGGGAAAATACAAACGCGTACTCATCGCGTATCTTGCGGTGCTTGAATACCGCACAGTAAACAGAATTGAAAAAGGTTTCGGCGATTTCGAAATTGTTGTGCCCGTCAATCAGGCCGGCGTAGACCTTGCGCGCCTCACGCCAAAAATTCAGGTCGTGGAGTTCGTCGCCTGCAATCAGCTCCACATATTGCAGGGCATCTTTCGTTTTGACTTTGTACAGATCAATACGCTGGATGGAGGCCTGCCTGATGCCCTGCCAGTCGGCATTCTCAAACCGCGTCCTGGCAGCCAGCGTAATATTCTGGAACTCTGAAAAATACGACTCAAAACCATTCAGTATTGCGCGGGCAAAACGCTCCTGCGTTTCCACCTGCGCAAGGGCGGTACCGGCATCTACCATTCAGCCAATACCGCGCGCTCGTGCCACACGGTGACCCGCGGGCAGGTGCCTGCAAGCGTCCTGCCTCACAGCAACTCCTTGGCAAACAGTTCAAGGATCACCGGGTTGGCAACGCTCAGCAGCATGGTACCGACTTCGCCGCGCTTGCCCGCTTCCTTCCACGGTGCCAGCCGCTCGACAATCCTGCCGTGCGAACCAACCAGCGCCACCTCGTCCAGCAGTTCATTCGGAACCAGCGCCTGGGCCTCGTCCTTGTTGCCGGCGAGGTAGAGATCCTGGATTCGCGTGGCCAACTCGCCGTAGCCGAGGCGCGTGGCGTAGTCATGGTAGAAGTTCTTGCCCTTCGCACCCATGCCGCCGATATACAGTGCCAGCCAGGGGCGCAGCGAATCGAAGGCGGCATCGAGATCGTCGTTGGCAGCCACCATAACAAACGGAGCGATATCAAAATCTTTCAGGCTCTTGCCGTTACCCGCTTTGGCAAATCCCTTCTCAATGTGGTCGCCCAAAATGCTGTACTTGTTTGGATCCATCCACACCGGGAATACGCCGTCGGCAACCTCACCCGCACAGGACAACCCGGCCGGGGTAATGGAGGCGGTGTAGATGGGCAGTTCCGGGCACCCTTCCAGAATGGACTTCAGCGGTTTGCCAAGCCCGGTTGTGCCCTCGCCCTTGTTGGGCAGCTGGTAGATTTCGCCCTGGAACTCGACCGGCCCCTCCCGCGCCATGATCTTGCGCATGATCTGGATGTACTCGCGGGTGCGCGTCACCGGCTTGCCGTACGGCACGCCGTGCCAGCCCTCCACGACCTGCGGACCGGAGGCGCCCAGCCCGGCGATGAACCGCCCGCCCGACAGCTGGTGCAGTGACATCGAGGTCATGGCACACATGGCCGGCGATCGCGCCGGCATCTGCATGATTGCCGTTCCGACCCGGATTTTCTTGGTCTGGGCCAGAATCCACGAGGCGCTCGACACCGCGTCATTGCCGTAGGCCTCCGCCGTCCACACCGAGTCATAGCCCATGGATTCCGCCTGGTGAATCAGTTCCATCGGCAGGTGTATTTGCTTGCCGGAATAGCCCAGCAGAAAGCCCAGTTTCATAGATAATCTCCACTACGTACCGGACCAGAGCAGTCCGGATTAAATTGAGTGACGCCGACTCGCGCCAGCGTCGAATATTGCCTGATGACAGGCGCGATTGCCAAAACTATTCCCGCTGGGCCTGGCAGCCGGCCAGCGGTATTCAAACATCCTAGTACAGCAGACTGTAGAGCTTGCGCTGGTACTCCACCGCCAGCGGATCGCCCTTGCCCAGCGAGGCGATGGAATCCAGCAGCATGCGCTTGGTCGCGCCATCGCCGTGGTTCAGGTCCTTCTGAAGTATCGCAATCAACTGCTCCATCGCGAGCCGGAACTGCCCGGTATTCGTGTACTGCACACCCAGTTGATAGCGCACATCCAGATCGTCCGGGTTGTCGGCCAACTGTTGCTCCAGCGCCGTGATTTCAGGGGATTTCGCTGCCTCTCGCTTGATCTCCAACTGCGCGCGCAGCTGCTCGTAGCCGGCGTCCTGATCGGCCAGACGCACATTGCCCAGCAGCGCCTCGGCCTCGTCCAGCCGCAGCGCCTCTATCAATGCATGTGCGTAGGTCAGCGTGATGTCGTGTTGCTCATTCGAGTCCTGCCAGGCCTGTCGCAGCGGCACCAGGGCTTCATTGAACTCGCCCCGCTCGATAGCCTCCACGCCCTGCTGCACCAGTTTGTCCCAGGGTTTGGGCAGGTATTTCTGCAGCATCTCACGGACAAACTGCTCTGACTGGGCACCCGCGAAGCCGTCTACCGGCTGTCCGCCCTGGATCACCATCACGGTCGGCAGGCTGCGCACACCCAGTTGCTGGGCGATGCCCGGCTGTTCGTCGGCATTCACCTTGGCCAGCAGAAACGCGCCCTGGTACTCGCTGGCGAGTTTTTCCAACAGCGGCATCAGCGTCTTGCAGGGCTCACACCAGTCGGCCCAGAAATCGACCACGACAGGGCGTTTATGGGATTCTTCAATGAGCAGCGCCGAGGCGTTGGTTTCATTGATATTGGCTATGTAATCTGTCACTGGCTCCCCCTGTGACCTTTCAGTACGGCTGTTGCGGGGCTCTCTGGTCACGTGGATCAGAGGCCGAGAACATCCTGCATATCGTAAAGACCGGCATCCTGCGCGACCAGCCATCCGGCGGCCCGCACCGCGCCGCGCGCGAAGGACATGCGGCTGGAGGCCTTGTGCGTGATCTCCACACGTTCACCGTCAGCGGCGAATGTGACGGTATGGTCGCCGACAATATCACCGGCGCGCACAGTGGCAAAGCCGATGGTGTCGCGCGCGCGGGCACCGGTCTGGCCCTCGCGCCCGTAGACAGCCACCTTGTCCAGGTCGCGACCGAGGGCATCGGCGACAACCTTGCCCATGCTCAGCGCTGTGCCGGACGGCGCATCCACCTTGTGCCGATGGTGCGCTTCATAGACTTCGATATCAACATCGTCGCCCAGTACCCGGGCGGCCATATCCAGCAATTTGAAGCACAGGTTGACGCCGGTGCTGAAATTCGAGGCCTTGCAGATTGCGATGCTGGCGGCAGCCTGTTCAATCGCCTCCTGCTGTGCGGCGGTGAAGCCGGTGGTGCCGATCACGATGGCGACCTTGTGCTCGCAGCACAGCGCGAGATTGGCCAGCGTGGCGTCCGGCACCGAAAAATCAATCAGCACATCGATATCGTCGATCACTGCGGACAGCGAATCGACGACGCTGACGCCATTCTTGCCCTGCCCGGCGAGTTCACCGGCATCGGCACCGAGCAGCGAGCTCTCGGGCCGCTCCAGTGCAGCGGTCAGCGACAGGCCCTCGACCTGGCTGATCGCATCGACCAGGGTGCGCCCCATCCGCCCGGCAGCGCCGGTGATACCAATTCGCACTGTCATGGCTTCAACTCTTCAAAGAAACTTTTCACGCCCTCAAACCAGCTGGTCTGGCGCGGCGACTGCGCCTGGCCACCCTCGCCCAGGGTGCTGCGCAACTCCTCAAGCAGTGCCTTCTGCTCCTTGTTGAGTTTGACGGGCGTCTCTACCACAACCCGGCACAACAAGTCGCCAACGCCGCCTCCCCGGACGGGCTTGACACCCTTGCCGCGCAGGCGGAACAGTTTTCCGGTCTGCGTCTCGGCGGGGATTTTCAGCTTCACGCGACCGTCCAGCGTCGGCACGTCGAGATCCCCACCCAGCGCCGCATCGACGAATGTAATGGGTACCTCGCAGTAGAGGTTCTTGCCATCGCGCTCAAATATCGGGTGCTGCCTGACGGACATCTGCACGAACAGGTCTCCGGGTGGACCACCGTCGGGCCCGGCCTCTCCCTCCCCGGTCAGGCGAATCCGGTCGCCGGTGTCGACACCGGGCGGAACCTTGACGGAAAGGGTCTTGGTTTTCTCGACACGGCCCTGGCCGCGGCAGGTGCCACAGGGATCACTGATAGTCTTGCCCCGGCCGCGACAGGCCGGACAGGCCTGCTGCACCTGGAAAAAGCCCTGTTGCATGCGCACCTGTCCGGCACCGCCGCAGGTGCCACAGGTGGTGGCGGAGGTGCCCTTTTTGGCGCCCGAGCCATCACAGGCGTCGCAGCTGCTCAACGAGGGTACGCGGATTTCAACCGTGGTGCCCTTGACGGCATTCTCCAGCGAGATGTCCAGCGTGTAGCGCAAGTCCGACCCGCGCTGCGGCCCACCGCGACCGCGTCCGCCGCCACCACCGAAAATATCGCCGAACACATCGCCGAAGATATCGCTGAAATTATCGCCGCCGAAACCGCCGCCCCCGCCCATGCTCTGGTCCACGCCGGCATGACCGTACTGGTCATACGCCGAGCGCTTCCTGGGGTCCATCAGGACATCATAGGCCTCGGTGGCCTCCTTGAATTTACCCTCGGCGGACGGATCATCCGGGTTGCGATCAGGGTGATGCTTCATCGCCTCCCGGCGGTAGGCCTTTTTGATCTCTTTTTCATCGGCGCTTTTACTGACACCGAGAACCTCGTAATAATCGCGTTTTGACATAGTTTCTTAGGCTTTTTCAGCTCTCGTGGAAATGACTACGCGGGCCCTGAAGTCCCGCGTAGTCGTGGTCATAGTATGGGTGAGCCTACAGCCCACCCGCTGGCGACATGCGCCGGCCGCTACTTCTTGTCGTCCTTGACTTCCTCGAACTCAGCGTCGACCACATCGTCGCCGTCCGCAGCCTTGCCCTCTGCACCGGCTTCACCGCCGGCTGCGGCCTCACCCTGCGCTGCCTGCGCCGCGAAGACCTTCTGCGCCACAACACCGGTGGTGTCAGTCAGCTTGGTCGCCGCAGCATCGATGGCCTCTTTGTCACCGGCCTTCAGCGCCTCTTCGGCTTCGGTGATGGCGGCCTCGATCGCAGCCTTCTCATCGTCAGTAGCGTGCTCGCCCGCTTCATCCAGCGTCTTTCTCGCCGCGTGCACCAGACCATCGCAGGTATTGCGCGAGGTTACCAGCTCCTCGAACTTCGCATCGGTCTCAGCATTGGCCTCGGCATCGGAAATCATTTTCTCGATTTCTTCATCACTCAAACCGCCAGAGGCTGTGATGCGGATCGACTGCTCCTTGCCAGTGGCCTTATCCTTGGCTGACACGTTCAGGATGCCGTTGGCGTCGAGGTCAAATGTCACCTCTACCTGCGGCATGCCGCGCGGCGCCGGCGGGATGTCCGCCAGGTCGAAGCGACCCAGTGATTTGTTACCGGACGCCTGCTTGCGCTCGCCCTGCACCACGTGAATGGTCACAGCGGTCTGGTTGTCCTCCGCGGTCGAGAAGATCTGCGACTTCTTGGTCGGGATCGTGGTGTTTTTCTCGATCAATGGCGTGGCGACGCCACCCATAGTCTCGATACCCAGCGTCAGCGGTGTCACGTCCAGCAGCAACACGTCTTTCACGTCACCCGCCAGTACCGCGCCCTGGATTGACGCACCCACGGCTACTGCCTCGTCCGG
>JAGRIE010000061.1 GCA_020443425.1 Halioglobus sp. | reverse complement strand
GAGGCGCTGCCGTAGGGCGCCGCCGAGACGACGTCATTCGCCGGGTTCAGCCCCGGCACCGGAGCCACCGGATGGCTGGGCAGGAAGGGCTGCAGGTGCGCACCGACCCCGATGGGGCCCATGCCGGGCCCGCCGCCGCCGTGCGGAATACAGAATGTCTTGTGCAGGTTGAGGTGAGAGACATCGGCGCCGAATTTGCCCGGTGCGGAGATGCCGACCAGCGCGTTGAGGTTGGCGCCATCCACATACACCTGCCCGCCGTGCCGGTGCACGATTTCGCACAGTTCGATGATCGACTCCTCAAACACGCCGTGGGTGGAGGGATAGGTGACCATGATGCAGGACAGGTCATCGGTGTGGCGTTCCGCCTTGTCGCGCAGGTCCGCCATATCGACATTGCCATGCGCATCGCAGTTCACAATGACCACGCGCATGCCTGCCAGCGCGGCGCTGGCCGGGTTGGTGCCGTGCGCCGAGGCCGGAATCAGGCAGACGTCGCGCTGCGCATCGCCGCGGCTCTCATGGTAGCGGCGTATTGCCAGCAGCCCCGCGTACTCGCCCTGTGAACCGGCATTCGGCTGCAGGGAGATGGCGTCGTAACCGGTGCACTCGCGCAGCATGTGCTCGAGGTCTTCCAGCATGACCTGGTAGCCCGTCGTCTGGTCGACTGGTGCAAAGGGGTGCAGGCCGGCAAATTCCGGCCAGGTCACCGGCAGCATTTCGGTGGTCGCGTTGAGTTTCATAGTGCAACTGCCGAGCGGGATCATCGAGCGGTTGAGCGCGATATCCTTGTCCTCCAGGTAGCGCATGTAGCGCAGCATCTCGGTCTCGGAGTGGTAGTCGTTGAACAGGGGGTGCTGCAGGTAGTCGAGCGGACGCAGCAGGGTGTCGGGAATGCCGCTGTTTTCGCGGACTTTTTCATCGACATGCGCGACTTCCGGCAGGGTGCTGTCAGCGGTGAACGCGGCCCACAGTGCGGCGATATCGCGCGCGTCGGTGGTCTCGTCGAGTGCGATACCGAGGCGGTCATCGCCGATGATCCGCAGGTTGAGGCCACTGGCGAGCGCGCGTTTGACGATAGCCTGTTGCTGCTCGCCCACGGTGTACGTGAGTGTGTCAAAAAACGTGGCGTTGTCGGCGGTGAAACCGGCGTCGGCCAGGCCCTGGGCCAGGATGCCGGTGAGGCGCTGGATGCGTGTGGCGATACGACGCAGGCCCTTGGGGCCGTGGTACATCGCGTAGAACGCCGCCATGATGGCCAGCAGCGCCTGCGCGGTGCAGATATTGCTGGTCGCTTTCTCGCGGCGGATATGCTGTTCGCGCGTCTGCATTGCCATGCGCAGCGCCTGGTTGCCGCGGCGATCGATGGAGACGCCGATGATGCGGCCCGGAGTGGAGCGCTTGTAGGCATCGCGCGTGGCGAAATACGCAGCGTGCGGCCCCCCGAAGCCCATCGGCACACCGAAGCGCTGGGTATTGCCCAGTACGACATCCGCGCCCAGCGCGCCGGGGGATTTCACCAGCAGCAGCGCCATGATGTCGGCGGCCACAGCCACCAGTGTATTCGCAGCGTGGGCCTGCTCCAGCAGTGGCGAGATATCGTCGAGGTGGCCGTAGGTGCCCGGGTACTGCAGCAGCATGCCGAACGCCTCCGTGCTCTGTAGCAGGGTGGCCGGGTCGCCGACGACGACTTCGATATCCAGCGCCTCGGCGCGGGTTTTCACCACGGCAATTGTCTGCGGGTGGCAATCCGCGGCGACTAAAAAAGTCTCACTGCGGTTTTTCTTGTTGACCCGCTGCAGCAAGGTCATCGCCTCGGCAGCGGCGGTGCCCTCATCCAGCATCGAGGCGTTGGCCAGGTCCATGCCGGTCAGGTCCAGGATCATCTGCTGGAATGTCAGCAGGGCCTCCAGGCGGCCCTGTGAGATTTCCGGCTGGTAGGGGGTGTAGGCGGTGTACCAGCCCGGGTTTTCCAGCACATTGCGCTGGATCACCGGCGGTGTGATGGTGTCGTGGTAGCCGGTGCCGATAAAAGAGCGGTTGACGATGTTGCGCTCGGCCAGCTTGCGCAGGCGTGCGATGACCTGCTGCTCTGTCTGTGCGCCCGGCAGCTGCATCGGCTCTCGCCGACGGATGGCGCCCGGCACCGTATCGTCGATCAGGGCGTCCAGTGATTCGTAACCGATGGCGCGAGCCATGGTCGTCTGCTGTTGCGGCGTCGGCCCGATATGACGCTGGATAAAATCGCTGTGGTTTTCCAATTCAAACAGGGACGGGCGGCTCATGGGTGCTCCGTGGGTGGCTAAAGGGGTCAGTGAGGGTACGGGGGTAAGTCGAAGCGCGAATGGTATCAAGACAGGACGGTTGCGGGCAATAAGTTGTTGACAGGTTTGGCCGGCTATGTGAAGCGCTTGGAGCGGGCAGCTTGTGTCCCCGGCAGGCACCGCATAGCGGATGCCAGAGGTGAGGGATCTGTTGTGCACGCTTGCCTTTTCCGGCCGGCGCGGGTATCACTGACCTCCTTTTGGTCAGCTGCGGGGATACAGCAATGTTGGAACTGGTGACACCGGAATCGGTCGGGCTCGACAGCGGGCAACTGGCCCGGGTCAGCGAGCATCTGGGCAAGCGCTATGTGGAGCCGGGGAAAATCCCCGGCAGTATCACGCTGGTGGCGCGTCGCGGCCAGGCCTGCTTTCTCGATGTGCAGGGCCAGCGCGATGTCGCGCGCGGTGCGCCCATGACCGAGGACACCATCGTGCGGATTTATTCGATGTCCAAGCCGATCACCTCGCTGGCACTGATGACGCTGTACGAGCGCGGCCTGTTCTCGCTCGATGACCCCGTGCACAGGTATATCCCCGCGTGGCGCGACCTGCGGGTGTGGCGGGCCGGCTCACTGCCGCTGTTCGAGACCGAGCGTCCCGCGCGCGCGATGACGATTCGCGACCTGTTCATGCATACCAGCGGTCTCACCTACGATTTTCTGCGCGCCAGCAATATCGACTACGCCTACCGCAAGCTGCAGGTGGGCCTGATACGGGACGGTTACACGCTGCAGGATATGGTCGACCAGTTGGCGCAACTGCCGCTGGAGTTCTCGCCCGGCGAGCGCTGGAACTATTCGCTGGCAACCGATGTGCTGGGGTATCTGGTTGAGGTGATCAGCGGGCAGAGCCTGCCGGACTACCTGCAGCAGGTGGTTTTTGATCCGCTGGGCATGAACGACACACGGTTTGAGATCGCGCCCGACAAGGTCGAGCGCTTCGCCTCCTGCTACCAGCGCAACCTGGAAAAGGAGATGGAGCTGATCGACGACGGCCAGCACAGCGCCTACGCCAGCCGCAGTTTCCACTCCGGTGGCGGCGGGCTGGTGTCCACTGTCGGTGACTACTACCGTTTCTGCCAGATGTTGCTGGGCGGCGGCACGGTCGACGGCACCCGTATCATCGGCTCGCGCACGCTGGCCTTCATGACGCGCAATCACCTGCCCGGCGGGGCGGATATGTCGGCCTTTGCCACCGGCAGTTTCAGTGAATCCGCGTATGAGGGCGTGGGTTTCGGGCTGGGCTTTGCCTGCAAGCTGGATCCGGTTCGCAACGGCTACCCCGGTTCGGTCGGCAGTTACTTCTGGGGCGGCCTGGCGAGTACGTTGTTCTGGGTGGACCCGGTGGAGGAACTGGTAGTGATTTTCATGACGCAGTTGATACCGTCAAGTACGTTCAATTTCAGGGGCCAGCTGGAGAATATCATCTACGGCGCGTTGCGCTGACAGCCCGGCAGGGGGCTGGCCGCTTCAGCCCGGGCGGTAGCGGATGTCGGTGACGTAGTACACCTGCTCCCCGGACGGGCTTTGCACCGTCACCTCGTCATCGAGCCGCTTGCCGAGGATGGCGCGGGCCAGCGGTGAATCCATGCTGAGTTTGCCGCCAGCGAGATCAAACTCGTCGGGCCCGACGATGCGCCAGTGCGATTCCTTGCCGTCCGCATTCTCCAGCGTCACCCAGGCGCCAAAAAAAATCTTGCCCGTGTCGGCCGGTGCGCGGTCGACCACCTCCACCTCATCCAGGCGCTTGTTCAGGAAGCGCACGCGGGAGTCGATCTCGCGCAGCCGGCGTTTGCCATAGATGTAATCGCCGTTCTCCGAGCGATCACCGTTCTTGGCGGCCTCGTGCACCGCGTCGGCGACTTGCGGCCGCTCGACTTTCCACAGCTGGTGCAACTCCTCCCGCAGCGCCTGTTCGCCCTCGGGGGTGATGTATTTTGATCCGCGTTGGCGCGGTGGTCGGTAGCGTCCCATGGCGCTATCTTAGCCGCAGTTGCCACAGAACAAAATGCTGCTGGACTCTGTATTCGCGCGCTGTTAGAAATGCGCGCTTGATTGTGGACGCAGCGGAGCGGGTATGAGGGGGCGATGGGGCGCTGGGATGGCACTGCTGCTGTCTCTTTCAGGTATGGCCGGTCCAGCGCGGGCCGCCGGCAGTGACTGCCTGCAGCTGCAGGGCAGCCTGACCCAGGGTGGCCTGGTATGGGGCAGGGTCGCCCCGGGGACACGCGTTACGCTCGACGGCGAGACGCTCGACGTGCTGCCCGATGGCACCACCTTTGCCGGATTCGGTCGCGATGCACCGGCGACGGCGGAGCTGGTTGTGGCCGGCCCCGAGCCCTGTGTGCAGAATCTGCATATCGAGCGCCGCGAGTACAATATCCAGCGCGTGGAGGGCGTGCCGCAGAAAACCGTCACACCTTCTGCCGAGCATATGGAGCGAATACTGCGCGAGCAGGCGCTGGTGAATGCCGCCAAGGAGCGCTATGTGGAGCGCCCCGACCTGTTGCAGGCGGCGCTGGACGGGTTTCAGTGGCCCGCCGTGGGCCCGATTTCCGGGGTGTACGGCAGCCAGCGATTCTACAATGGCGAGGCTGGCAACCCGCATTATGGCGTTGATATGGCGGTGCCGACCGGCACCCCGGTGCTGGCGCCCGCCCCGGGGATCGTGACGCTGGCGGAGCCGGACCTGTTCTTCTCCGGCGGCACAATCATCCTCGATCACGGTTTCCACTTCTCCTCGTCGTTCCTGCATATGAGTAAAATCCTGGTGGACGTCGGCGAGGAGGTGCAGGCGGGCGACGTGATCGGCGAGGTGGGCGCGACCGGGCGGGCCACCGGTGCCCACCTGGATTGGCGGATGAACTGGCGAAACCACCGCATAGACCCACAATTGCTGGCGCCACCCATGCCCAAGCCCTGAAAAAGCCCGTATAATGCCACCCCTCATTTACAGAGCGTGGTTGCGATGATCGATAAAAGATTGCTCAGTATCCTGGTGTGCCCGGTCAGTAAGGCGCCGGTTGAATACGACAAGGACAAGGACGAGTTGATCTGCAAGGCCTCCGGGCTGGCGTACCCGGTGCGAGACGGCATTCCGGTGATGCTGGAAAGTGAAGCCCGGCAACTCACGGCAGACGAAAAACTGGGATAGGCAAAAGGTAGTTGCTCGCATGTCAGACACGATTTTCGGCAAAATTATTCGCGGTGAGATACCCAGTGACTTCCTGTACGAGGATGAACACTGCATCGCCATCAATGACATCAACCCGCAGGCGCCCGTCCACGTGCTGGTGATTCCCAAGCGCGGTATCCCGCGGCTGGTGGATTCCGGGGCCGATGACAAGGAATTGCTGGGACACCTGATGCTGGTCGCCGGCAAAGTGGCTGAGCAGCAGGGTGTGGCCGATGCCTTCCGCCTGATCGTCAACAACGGCGCCAATGCCGGGCAGACCGTATTCCACCTTCACCTGCACATTATTGGCGGCAGGCCATTCGCCGAAGGCCGTATGGCGGGCTGAGCAACGCCGGCGACTGGCGCCGCATAACCGAGACTGACTATGAAGACCGTAGAAGTACGCGAGGCCTTTCTGGACTATTTTGAGCAGCATGAGCACACCCGTGTGCCCAGCAGTTCCCTGGTGCCGGGCAACGACCCGACCCTGCTGTTCACCAATGCGGGCATGAACCAGTTCAAGGATACCTTCCTCGGGACAGAGACCCGCTCCTATGTGCGGGCCACCAGCAGCCAGCGCTGCGTGCGCGCTGGCGGCAAGCATAACGACCTGGAAAACGTCGGCTATACAGCGCGTCACCACACCTTCTTTGAGATGCTGGGAAATTTCAGCTTTGGTGATTACTTCAAACGCGAGGCGATCCGCTACGCCTGGGATTTCCTCACCGGCACACTCGGCCTGCCGCCGGAAAGGCTGTGGGTCACGGTCCACATCTCCGATGACGAGGCCGAGCAGATCTGGATAGACGATATCGGCTTCCCGAAAGAGCGCATTTCGCGACTCGACGAGGACAACTTCTGGCAGATGGGCGACACCGGCCCCTGCGGCCCCTGCAGCGAAATCTTCTACGATCACGGCGAACATGTCGCGGGCGGCCCGCCGGGCAGCGCTGACGATGACCTGGATCGCTACATCGAAATCTGGAACCTGGTGTTCATGCAGTTCAACCGCGACCAGAGTGGCGAACTGCACCCGCTGCCGCAGCCTTCGGTGGATACCGGGATGGGGCTGGAGCGCATCGCGGCGGTGATGCAGAACGTGCACAGCAATTACGAGATCGACCTGTTCCAGGCGCTGATCAAAGCCACCGCCGAACTGTTGCAGGTGGCGGATACCCAGAACAGTTCACTGCGCGTTATCGCCGACCATATCCGCTCCTGTGCGTTCCTGGTTGTCGACGGCGTACTGCCGGGCAATGAAGGGCGCGGCTATGTGCTGCGCCGCATCATCCGCCGCGCCATACGCCACGGCAACAAGCTCGGTGCCAGCAAGCCGTTCTTCCACCAACTGGTTGCTACCCTGGCCGCGCAGATGGGGGACGCCTACCCCGAGCTGGTCAGGCAGCAGGCGCAGGTGGAGAAGGCGCTGCTGGCGGAGGAGGAGCAGTTTGCGCGTACCCTCGACAACGGTATGCAAATCCTGGAGGAGGCGTTGGCAGGGCTCTCCGGTACTGTGATTCCGGGTGATGTCGTCTTCAAGCTTTACGACACCTACGGCTTTCCGGTGGACCTCACTAATGACATCGCGCGCGAGCGCAACCTGACCCTGGACATCGCAGGCTATGACGCAGCGATGGCCGAACAGCGCGCCCGTTCACAGGAAAGCGGCAGTTTCAAGGTGGACTACAACGATGTACTGAAGCTGGAGGGCAGCACCCGTTTCACCGGCTACGACAGCCTCACAGGAGAGGGCGTGGTGACCGCTCTGCTGCGCGACGGGGAGGAGGTCAGTGAGTTGCTGGCCGACGAATCCGCCGTGCTGGTGCTGGACAGCACACCTTTCTACGGTGAGTCCGGCGGGCAGGTGGGCGATACGGGTTACCTCAGCGGCGATGGTGTGGAACTGGAGGTGTCCAATACCACCAAGTCCTCAGACCAGCATCTGCACCATGTGAAAGTGCTGCGAGGCAGTGTCAAATCCGGCGACACGCTGCGCGCGACAGTGGATGCTGCCGTCAGGCAGCGCACGCGTCTCAACCACAGCGCCACCCACCTGCTGCACGCCGCACTGCGCCGGGAGCTCGGTGACCATGTGCAGCAGAAGGGCTCGCTGGTGGACTCGCAGCGCCTGCGTTTTGACTTCTCGCACCCCGAAGCGGTCAGCGCTGCGCAGTTGAAGACGATCGAAGCGATGGTCAACGACCAGATACGTGCCAACACAGCGGTACAGACACGGCTGATGGCCATGGATGACGCAGTGGCCGCGGGCGCGATGGCACTGTTCGGCGAAAAATACGGCGATGAAGTGCGCGTGCTGTCCATGGGGGAAGAGGATTTTTCCGTGGAACTGTGCGGTGGCACACACGTCGATCGAACCGGCGATATCGGCCTGATGCGGATTGTGTCTGAAGCCGGCGTCGCCTCCGGTGTGCGGCGAATTGAGGCCGTGACCGGCAGCGCGGCACTGGCTGTGATCGATCGCAGCGACCAGCAGCTGGCTGCAGTCTGTGAGGTGGTAAAGGCCAACACAGAGACCGTCGCCGCCAAGGTCGCGGCGCTGCGCAGCGATAACCGCGAGCTCGAGAAGGAAATCGCCCGCCTGAAGCAGAAACTGGCGACTTCCGCCGGCTCTGATCTCACCGCCGCTGTGGTGGAAGTGCAGGGCATCAAGGTGCTGGCCGCCAACGTGGAGGGCGCCGATGCCAAATCCTTGCGCGATACGCTGGACCAGTGCAAGAACAAGCTCGGCAGCGCGGTGATCCTGCTGTCCGCTGTGAACGGCGACAAGATCGCGTTGACCGCCGGCGTCACCAAGGACCTCACCGGCCGCGTGAAAGCCGGTGACCTGATGCGAGAGTTCGCCCAGCGACTGGGTGGCAAAGGCGGTGGTAAGCCGGACATGGCGCAGGGCGGCGGTACCGATGTGTCTGCTCTGCCCGAGGTGTTGCAGGCAGTGCCGGAATGGGTGTCGTCGCAGTTGCAATGATGTGACTTTGTGGCGCAGATTGTGCCGCCAGCCCTGTTTAAGTTTTATCCGCTTTGTTGTTTAATGGCGCCCTTTTAATCCGGCCGATCGCCTTGATCCAGGGGCGCTGTGGCGTAATCACACATCGTGAGAATGCATGAGTCTCATAGTTCAGAAATTTGGTGGCACCTCCGTCGGCGATACTGACCGTATCGGCATGGTCGCAGACAAGGTTGCCGGGTTCCGCGCCCAGGGCCACAGTGTGGTCGTGGTGGTGTCGGCGATGAGCGGCGAGACCAATCGCCTGATCGAGCTGGCGCATTCCGTGCAGGAGCGCCCTGTGCTGCGCGAGCTGGACGTGCTGCTGTCCACCGGCGAACAGGTGACTACTGCACTCCTCAGCATGGCGCTGAGCAAGCGCGGCGTGAAGGCCAAATCCTACACCGGCTCCCAGGTGCGCATCCTGACTGATGACGCTCACACCAAAGCGCGTATCCGTGAAATTGACGATGAGCGCCTGCACCGCGATCTCGCCGATGGCTATGTGATCGTGGTGGCGGGGTTCCAGGGCGTGGATGAGAACGGCAATATCACAACACTGGGCCGCGGCGGCTCCGATACCACCGCGGTGGCGCTGGCGGCGGCTTTGAAGGCCGATGAATGCCAGATCTACACCGACGTCGACGGCGTGTACACCACCGACCCGCGCGTTGTGAGTGAAGCGCGTCGATTGTCCCGAATCACCTTCGAGGAGATGCTGGAAATGGCCAGCATGGGTTCCAAGGTGCTGCAGATACGCTCCGTGGAATTCGCCGGCAAATACAATGTGCCGCTGCGAGTATTGCACAGTTTCAAAGATGGCCCCGGTACCCTGATCACGATGGAGGATGACAGCGAAATGGAAATGCCGACAATTGCAGGCATCGCGTTCAATCGCGACGAGGCAAAACTCACGATCGAGGGTGTGCCCGATATGCCGGGTATGGCCTACAGTATCCTCGGCCCCATCGGTGAAGCCAACATTGAAGTCGATGTGATCGTACAGAATATCAGCCACGACAAGACTGCGGATTTCACCTTCACGGTGGGACGCAATGACCTGGAGCGGGCAGAAGAGGTGCTGAACCAGGTGGCGAAGGACATCAACGCCGAGAAAGTGACCAGCGACAGCAAAATTGCCAAGGTGTCCGTTGTGGGTGTGGGCATGCGTTCACACGCGGGAGTCGCGAGCCAGATGTTCGCCGCGCTGGCTGAAGTGGGCATCAATATCCTGATGATCACGACCTCTGAAATAAAAATATCCGTGATCATCGAAGAAAAGTTTCTGGAACTGGCCGTGCGGGCGCTGCACTCCTCATTTGGTTTGGAAAAGGAACCAAATGACGAAGGCGCGGCCTAATCAACTAAGTCGCTCGAAAACCCTTAAATAAAAGGGTGTTTCACAAAAGCAAATTAATTGCAATCTAATCTGGTCAACAGTGGTGCAGCCGTGATTGATTGGCGAATCCCCCAAGATAGGGGGTGTAGAAACTGCCCTGTATCGTTGCGGCCGCGTTACAGGCACTGGAGTGGAGAACAGGACGTATGTTGATTTTGACCCGCAGAGTTGGTGAGTCGCTGATGATAGGCGATAACGTCACCGTGACCGTATTAGGCGTGAAGGGCAACCAGGTGCGTATCGGTGTGAATGCCCCCAAGGACGTTGCTGTCCATCGTGAGGAGATCTACAGCCGGATCCACGACGGCGAAGAGCCTCCCGCAAAAGACAGCGAATAAACCCCCGCTTCAATCCCCTTGCGACTTTGATTCCACTGAAATTGTGGTATTATGCCGCGCCTGTGGATAGCACCATATAGTATCCCGCAAAACAACGGAGAGCTGGCCGAGTGGCTGAAGGCGCACCCCTGCTAAGGGTGTATAGGCTAATACCCTATCGAGGGTTCGAATCCCTCGCTCTCCGCCATATATCTATTTGATTTTAAAGGAAAATCTGGTTTTTCCTCCCCTCCATGGGACCATATTGGGACCAAACGCTCAGAAACTCCCAATCGCTCCGACACAAACTGCGCCATCCCGGTCGCATCTGCGGAGATCCACTTGCCGTAATGCTCATCGATCATGCGCGTGCTGGTATGACCCACCTGGCGAATGATCCATTCTTTCGCGATACCGGCGGTGAGCAATTGGCTGATGAAGGTGTGCCGTGCAGTGTTCGGCCCGCGATAGCGCACCTGGGCTTTTTTTAGATGAGCTCGCCAAAAGTTATTTCG
>JAGRIE010000060.1:2333-10969 GCA_020443425.1 Halioglobus sp. | reverse complement strand
TCCAAACGGCGAACCTGCTTCTCCAGCTCTTTGATCCGTTGCTGGTCAGCTGTCATCGCTGCACCCCTGGGCGTCTCACCGTTACGCTCCTTGCGTAGCTGCGCTACCCAGCGATCCATCGACGAGTGTCCAACACTCATTGCCTCGGCGGCCTCCCGAACGGTGTAGCCTTTATCCACGACCAATTGCGCGGCCTCCAATCGAAATTCCGGACTGAATCTCCGTCTTTGTCTTCTGCTCATATGTGTTCCCATTCGTGCTCTTGGGGAATTATATTACCCCTTAGTGAATGGACAAATTTACTCAGCCACTACACACGGCGAAGATATCCGCGCCGTCCACTTTCAGCGCCGGCATGCCGAAGGCGGCGGCGCGACTGGCGATATCCTTGGAGCCGACCGCGTAGCCGGCAGCTGTACCCTCGCCGTAGCCGTTGTTCTCGAACAGGAAGATAGCGGGCAGTTTCAGCACCACCGCGAGGTTCATCGCCTCGAACGTGGTGCCCTGGTTGGAGCCGCCATCGCCGGTAAAGGAGACGCCGACGCGATCCGTGCCCAGCGTCTTCGCCGACAGCGCGGCGCCGACAATCAGCGGCGGCCCACCGCCGACAATCGCATTGGCGCCGAGCATGCCCTTCTCCACCGCGGCGATATGCATGGAGCCGCCCTTGCCGGCGCAACTGCCACCCTGCTTGGCCATAATCTCCTTCATCATATCGCCGACATCGCCGCCCTTGGCGATACAGTGGCCGTGGCCGCGATGGGTGCTGACGATATAGTCGTCGTCATCGAGGTTCATGCACATGCCGGTGGCGATGGCCTCCTGCCCTGCATACAGGTGCAGGAAGCCGGGTATATTGCCCTTGCCGAACTCATCGCTGACCCGGTACTCGAAATCCCGGATCGTGCGCATGGTGCGATAGGCCTGCAGAAATTGCTTTTTATCCAGCGACATTAAGTGCTCCTGAAACGCTCTGTTATCGGTATTGGTTGGGTGTTGTGTGCGCCGTGCTCACGACAGTGTCAGGCCCTGCATCCAGTTGGCGTGGAAACCGTTGGGCACCCGCCCCGGTATATGCACCTTGGCCACCGGACCGCTGTCGAAATCGCCCGCGTTGACGATGGAGAGAAACGCGCCCTCGCCCGGGTTGAAGACAAAGCACATCACCCAGCCGTCTTCCTCGCGGTCGCTGTCCGGGTTGGCCACGTACACCGGTTCACCGGCGTTGGCCTCGGGACCGTACTCCCACAGCTTGGTTTCGCCAGTCTCGAAATCGTAGCGCCCGGTGCAGTTGTAGCCGTGCGCATCGCCCCACTCGCGGTTCGATGACGCCGCAAACCCGTAGCGGTAGTCCTTGCCCATGCGGCGCTCATCCACACGCGAGAACTCGCAGAAGACATTGCTGAACTCCTCGTCCCTGACCTTGCCGGAGGCCAGGTCCAGCGTCATGCGGTGCATCCGGCGCGGCTGTTTCTCGGCGCCGCTGCCCTGCGCCTGCGCAAACGGAATGGAGTTGATCCAGATATAGTCGATCACGATCTCATTGCCGCGCTCAAAGCCGTTGCAGAAGTGCCAGCTGAAGAACGGGTCGGTTTCAAACACCCGCTGTTCACCGCGGCCATCGCGCGGGATCACATGGATCCTGGTGCCCAGTTCCGGCTCCCACATGAACGGGTCTTCGCCCTTCATCGCCTTTTCCAGGCTGTGGAAGGCCGGCGCGTAAAAGATGATCACATAGTTATCGGTGATCTGCAGGTCGTGGATGATACCCTTGCGCTCGAACGTCACCGGAATGGTGCGCACGTGGCGGGCCTGCGCGTCAAAGATCTGCACCCAGTAGTTGGGGCTGTCCCAGCGCTGCGTGCAGGAGATCAGCTGGCCGGTCTCGGGGCAGACTTTCGGGTGGGCCGTCAGCGCGTCGCCGGGCTGCAGCGCGCCGTCGTAATCGTACAGCCCGACGGTGGACAGGTCGTTGTTCAGCAGGTGCGGGAAGCCGCCCTCCCACATCGCCAGCAGTTTGCCGCCGTGATACAGCACATTGGTGTTGGCGGTATTGCGCACCGGGTTGGGCTCGCCGCCGGCGTCGATCACGTCCTGCGGCACCGGCAGCACCTTGCCGACACTGCCGTAGATCATACGATTGAACTTGCGCTCGGTTTTCAGGTGGGCGGTTTCCACCCAGCGGTTCTTGTACTCGACATGGCCGTCCCTGAAGTACACCGCGTGCACCATGCCGTCGCCATCCAGCGGATAGACATAGTGGTTGGGCTGGAAAGCGACATTGGCGCCGTCGCGCATATAGGCGCCGCGCAGCGAGCGCGGTACCTCGCCCTCCACGCGCAGTTGATCTTCACCGAGGTCCCGCTCTTCCGAGACGGGTGCGTAATTGCCCTGCAGATAGGGAAAGGCACTCAAATCCATCAACTCACCTCATCGTGTTATCAGTATTGCCATACCGGGAGATTGGAGAACGGGATAGTACCAGCTCAACTTATTAAAAAACAGTCTCGTCTGTTTCTTTTAGACCACAGCGACGCTACAGTAGCCTGCACGCTGACATCCACACACTGACAGGACCCCACCATGAGCTCATTTGAAGACGACCTGGCGCTGAGAAACCTGATGGCGCGCTACATTGACGCGGTCAACCGCGACGACCCCGACGCCTGGATAGCCACGTGGGCGGAAGACGGGGTATGGAACCTGATGGGACAGCCGGTGCAGGGCCGCGACAGCATCCTCGCGCTGTGGCAGCAGATGATGGGGAACTTCGAGTTTGCGGTAATGATGCCCAGCTCCTGCCTGTTCGAGATCGACGGCGACAGCGCCAGCGGGCACTGGTACCTGCACGAGTACCTGCGCGACAAGCAGGGCGCGGGCGTCACCGCACTCAGCCGCTACCAGGACACTTACCTCCGGCGCGATGGGCAGTGGCTCTACCAGTCGCGGGAATACCATATCCTGTACAATGGCCCGGGCGACCTCAGCGGCACCTATACCCCGCTGCCGGTGGGCTGAAGGGCAGCGGCAATTAATGGTGGCGCCCGCGCCCGCCCTGCCGGTATGCTGCAGCGGTTGTGTAACGTAACTGCCTTATAACAGCGGTAGTATGTGCCGCGATAAACACAGGACCCGCTTATGACCAACCCACCCGATTTCAAACGCCGCACCCTCGTCAAGGCCCTCGCCGCCAGCACGCTGATCCCGCTGCTCGGCAGCAACCTGATCGGCTGCTCCAACAGCTCCAACAATTCCAACAACGCGGACGGTGTCAGCAGTGTGCCCGCCGACTTCAATCACGGGGTCGCCTCGGGCGATCCACTGACTGACCGGGTCATCCTGTGGACGCGCGTCACACCCACTGAGGAGGGCCAGGTACTGGTCCAGTGGGAAGTGGCCGAGGACGCCGATTTCACCAATGTGATCGGCCAGGGCGAGGGTATGACATCCGCCGATGTGGATTACACCGTGAAGGTGGACGCTGAGGGCCTGCAACCGGGCAGCAGCTACTACTACCGCTTCACCACCGGGGACAAGACCTCGCCGACAGGCAGGACCCGCACCCTGCCCCAGGGTACCGTGGCAGCGGCCAGCTTCGCGGTGGTGTCCTGTGCCAACTACCCGGCCGGCTTCTTCAATGTCTACCGCGAGATCGCCGGCCAGGACGTTGACGCCGTGCTGCACCTCGGCGACTACCTCTACGAGTACGCGGCGAACGGCTACGCCAGCGAGCGCGCCGAGGAGTTCGGCCGCGTGGTGGAACCCGCCAACGAAATCGTCTCGCTCAGCGACTACCGCACCCGCTACGCGCTGTACCGCAGCGACGCCGACCTGCAGGCGGCGCACGGCACCCACCCTTTCATCATCGTGTGGGACGACCATGAGATCGCCAACGACAGCTGGGAGAACGGTGCGCAGAACCACAACCCGGACACCGAGGGCAGTTATGCCGAGCGCAGAATGGCCGCGATCCAGGCCTGGTACGAATGGCTGCCGGTGCGCCCCCCGAGCACCATGGAGGACATCATCTACCGCCGCTTCCAGTACGGCGACCTGCTGGACCTGCTGATGCTGGATACGCGTCATGTCGGGCGCGATGAACAGCTGCAGTACAGTGACTTTGCCACCGCCGGCATCATCGATGTCGACAGCGTGCGCACCGCACTCACTGATCGCACGCGCAGCATACTGGGCAGCGAGCAACTGGGCTGGCTGCGCGAGCAACTGAACCAGAGCACTGCGCGCTGGCAGGTGTTGGGGCAGCAGGTACTGATGAGCCGCTACCAGATTCCCTCGCCACTGCTGGAGGCGCTGGACCCCGGCCTGTCACCGGACCTCGATCTCGGCAAAGGCACGGCTGCACTGCTGGCCGCCGTCGGCGCCAAGAACAAGGCACCGGAGGACCGCACCCCGGAAGAACAGGCACTGCTGGACAGCGCTATCCCCTACAACCTCGACGCCTGGGACGGCTACACTTCGGAACGAGATGAGATTCTGGCGTTCGCCAAACAGCTGGATTCGAAGCTGGTGGTGCTGGCCGGCGACACCCACAATGCCTGGACATCGCAACTGCGCACCGCCGAGGGCGACGTGGCCGGTGTCGAGTTCGGCTGCACCAGTGTCAGCTCGCCGGGCTTTGACGGCGCCAGCCTGCTGGGGCCGTCCAACGCCGCGCTGTTCGGCCCGCTGGTGGTGGGACTGATCGATGACCTGAACTACGCCAACCTGGTGGGCCGGGGCTACCTGCACATCGCCTTCAGCGGCGATAACGTCACCGCCACCCACCGCTTTGTGAGCACCGTCGACTCCACGGACTACACGGAGAACGCGGCCGCCGCCAGATCCTTTGTGGTGGATCGCGCGGATATGCTGCTGTCGTAATGCGGTGACCGCACTGCCGGGCGCTGCCCGGCAGTGCGCTACGCCTCGTCCTCGGGCAGGCGAATCACCAGTTTGCCCTGGTTGGAACCGTCAAAGAGCTGCAGGAAGGTGGGCAGGATATTGTCGAGGCCGTCCACCACATCCTCGCGGTATTTGAGCTCCCCCGCCATCACCCACTGCGCCAGCTGGCCGATGCCCTCACCGAAGCGGTCGAGGTAGTCCAGCACGGTGAATCCCTGCAGGGTCACACTCTCGGCGACCAGCTGCCACAGGTTCCGCGGCCCCGGCGCATCGGGCTCATTGTAGGTGGATATCCAGCCGCAGACCGCCACCCGTGCATGCTTGTTCAGGCACAGCAGTGCCGCATCCAGGATCTCGCCGCCGACATTGTCGAAGTAGACATCGACGCCCTGCGGGCAGGCGCGGCGAATCGCCGCCTCGTAGTCGCCACAGGTCTTGTAATTGATCACCGCGTCAAAGCCCAGTTCCTCCTGCAGCCAGCGGCACTTGTCGTCGCTGCCCGCCATACCGACCACACGGCAGCCCTGCATTTTTGCGATCTGCCCCACCACAGAGCCGACCGCGCCGGCCGCGGCACTCACCAGCACCGTGTCGCCGGCTTGCGGCCTGCCGACCTCCAGCAGGCCGAAATACGCGGTCAACCCGGTGGGCCCGAGCACTCCGAGAAACAGGCTCAGCGGAACACCGGCACTCTCGTCGAGCTTGTTGAGCGTGGCCGCCTGCACCGTGGTGTAGCGCTCCCAGCCGCCCATTGTCATCGCGACATCACCGGGCGCGAAATCCGGGCTGTTGCTGTGCACCACGCGGCCGATCACCGAACTGCGCACGGCATCGCCCAGCGCTATCGGCTCGATGTAGTTGGGGTCATCCCCCATCCAGCCGCGTATCGCCGGGTCCAGCGAGATATACAGGTTGCGCAGCACCACCTCCCCCGGCTGCGGGTCGGGCAATGGCACATCCCGCACCGGCACATGGCTGGCATCGGGTTTCCCTGTGGGGCGTGAGGCCAGGTAGTACTGGCGATTGATCATCGTTGTCATGCGCGCACAGTAGCTGTTCGCAAAAAATCAGTCAACCCTGATTGTTTTAGTAATCCCACTCTGCTACTGTTTCAGGCCTTCCCGCTGAAGAACACACCGTCGTAATAACACAGGATAAAACGATGACAGTACTGATTGCCGGCACCCTCGATTTCCCCAACGGGAACCGCGAGAAAGCCCTCGCTGAAACCGCGAAGCTGGTGGACGATACCCGCGCCCAGCAGGGCTGCCTGCACTACGTGTGGTCGGCGGACCCGACCTCCACCACGCGCGCGTATGTGTTCGAGAAGTGGGCCTGTGTGGAGGACCTCGCGGCCCACCTGGCCGGCCCGTACTACCAGAACATGCTGGCGGCGCTGGGCAGTTACGGCATCGCCGATGTCGAGGTCGCCAAGTACAAGGTGGCGCTGGAAGAGCCGGTGTACGACCCCGAGGGCAGGCCGCGCGCTGACTTTTTTACCGAATAATACGCGGCTCGCGAGCCGCCAATAACAGGCAGAGGACTGCACCCCATGGCCGCCAAAACCGTAAAAACCTACTGTCGCTTCTGCCACGCCTACTGCCCGATGGAAGCGACGGTGGAGGACAACCGCCTGATCTCGCTGGTCCCCGACACCAGCAATGAAGTCTACGGCGGCTACACCTGCATCAAGGGGCGGCAGTTGATCGAGCAGATCGACCACCCCACCCGCCTGCAACAGTCGCAGAAAAAGCAGCCCGACGGCTCCTTTGCCGCCATCGGCAGCGAGCAAGCGCTGGACGAGATCGCAGCACAGCTGCAGGCTATCCTGGACCAATACGGCCCGCGCAGTATCGCCAGCTACAACGGCACCTACTCCTACCAGAACTCCGCGGCGCACGACGTGGCGCGGGCCTTCCACAGCGCTATCGGCTCGCCCTCGTACTACACCAGCGTCACCATCGACCAGCCGGCCAAGGTCGCCATCGGGCCGACGCGCATGGGCTGGTGGAACGGCGGCAGCCATATGTGGAACGACTCCGATGTGGCGCTGATCATCGGCAACAACACCCTCGTCTCACATTACTCCATTCCCGGCGGTATCCCCTCATTCAGCCCGCACAACGCACTGCGCGAGGGCAAGCAGCGCGGCATGAAGCTGATCTGTATCGACCCGCGCGTGACCGAGGTGGCCAGTCGCTCGGACCTGCACCTGCAGGTGCGCCCGGGCCATGACGCCGCTGTGGTGGCGGCCATCATTGCTGTGATCATCGCCGAGAAGCTGTACGACAAGGCGTTCTGTGACGAGCACACCGAGGGCCTGCAACAACTTGCAAAGCAGACACTGCGCTACACCCCGGAGGCCGTCGGCGCTGCCGCAGGCGTGCCGGCCAGCCAGATTGTCGAGGCCGCCAGAGTGTTCGCCGGCGCCACGCGCGGCACCGCCGTGACCGGTACCGGGCCGGAAATGGGCCCGCACCCCAACCTGCTGCAACACCTGGTGCAGGTGCTGAACGCCATCTGCGGGCGCCACTACCGCGCCGGCGAACGCCTGCCCAACCCGGGTGTACTGACACCGGCCGGCCCGCGCGCGGCACAGGCCACCGGGCCGCAGCCACAGTGGCTGACCGAGGGCGTGAAGAGCCGGGTGTCCGAGGATATCTGCGAAACCGTGGTGCTGTCGCCCTACGGCCCGCTGAAAGAGATGCCGACCGCCGTCATCAGCGACGAGATGCTGCTGGAGGGCGACGGCCAGATCAAGGCCCTGATCTGCGTCGGCGGCAACCCGCTGCTGGCGTGGCCGGACCAGCAGAAAGCCCACCGCGCACTGGCGGGGCTGGACCTGCTGGTCTGCATCGACCTGCGAATGTCCGCCACCGCGCAGATGGCCGACTACATCCTCGCGCCCAAACTGTGCCTGGAGCGCGAGGACGTGACCCTGCTCACCGACATCTGGCACGACAAACCCTACAGCCAGTACACCCGCACCGTGGTGGAGGCCGAGGGTGACAAGATCGAGGAGTGGGAGTTTTTCTGGGCCGTGGCCAAACGCATGGGGCTGGCGCTGACCCTGCCCAACGGCCCCATCGACATGGAGAACAAGCCGGCGAAGTTCGACCTGCTGGCCAATATCACCCACGGCTCGCGGGTGCCGCTGGAAACCATTTACAACACTGAGGGCGGCGCCGTGTTCGATGTCCCCGATGTGATACTGGAGCCCGCCGACCCGGCGACACAGGGCCGCCTGCAGCTGTTTCCGCCGGGGCTCGATGAGGAACTGGCCGCCGCCTATGCCGACCTGCAGGCCGCCACCGACCCCAATTACCCGATGCTGCTGGTCAGCCGGCGCATGAAGAACACCTACAACTCCACCGGCCCGGAGCTGAGCCTGCTGAAACGCAAGGGCACCACCAACCCGGCCTTCGTACACCCGCAGGAACTGAGCGCGCGGGGCATCGCCGACGGCGAGATTGTCGAGGTGTACTCGCGCCACGGTGCAATCCCCGCCGTCGCCACCGCCAGCGACGATATCAAGCCGGGCGCAATCTCCATGTCACACTGCTGGGGCGGCTCGCCCGACCCGGCCGCGCACGCCGACGACAAGGTGCGCGAGATCGGCAGCAACACCAACCGCCTGATCGACAACCGCGAGCGATCGGAAAGGTATTCCGGTATGGCGCGCCAGAGCAGCATACCGGTGGCGATCCGCAAGCTGTCCTGATGCGCGACCACGA
>JAGRIE010000060.1:0-2236 GCA_020443425.1 Halioglobus sp. | reverse complement strand
GCAATCCCCCGGAGCACACACCATGAGCGACCTGAAACCGTTCCGTTTTTCCCTGCAGAGCTTTAACACCAGCTCACCGGCCAGCTGGCGCGCGCTGATCGCGAAAACCGAGGACCTGGGCTACTCCACTTTTTTCCTCGCCGATCACTTCCTCAGCGAGGGCCCGGCACTTCAGAGCACCTACCACCCGCCGCAGATGCTGGCAGCCGTGCCGGCCATCGCGATGGCACTGGAGCAGACCAGCACCCTGCGCGTGGGCTGTCGTGTGTTCTGCAACGACTACCGGCAACCGGTGATGCTGGCCAAGGAGGCCGCGACCATGGATTACCTGTCCGGCGGGCGGCTGGAGTTTGGCCTGGGTGCAGGCTGGATCAAAAACGAATACGAGGCCGCCGGCCTGGCGTTTGACGACTTCCCCGAACGCTTTGCGCGCTTTGCCGAGACGGTGCACGCCTACAAGGCGTTTATGTCCGGCCAGCCGCTGGACATCGACGGCGACGCCATCCGCTGGAGCGGCTTCTCCGGCACGCCCGCCCCGGCACAGGCGCCCTACCCGCCGCTGATGATCGGCGGCGGCAGCAAGAAGATCCTGGAATTCGCCGGGCAGCAAGCCGACATCGTCAGCCTGAACTTCAACAACCGCGCCGGCATGCTGGGGCCGGACGGTATGAACTCCGGCCTCGCCGCCGCCACCGCCCGCAAAATCGACTGGATCAAAGCCGGCGCCGGCGCCCGCTTCAACGACATTGAACTGGAGATCGCCGCCTACACCACCGTTGTCACCGACCACCCGCTGCCCACCGCCGGGGCCATCGGCGAGGCGCTGGGCATGTCGGCCGAGGATATCCTCGCCCACCCGCACTGCCTGATCGGCAGCGTCGATTACATCTGCGATGAACTGCTGCGCCGTCGTGAGACCTACGGCATTTCCTATATCGCCGTGCTCGATGACGGCGAGAACAACATGGTCGAGACTTTCGCGCCGGTTGTTGCCCGTCTCACTGGCAAGTAAACTGCCCACCACACTTTTGGAGAGAACCTGAATCCCATGCTGAAACTGACCGACTCAAGCCTGCTGCGCGCGCAGCTCTACATCGACGGCAACTGGGTGGACGCTGATAGCGGCGACACCGTCAGCGTTTTCAACCCCGCCACCGGTGAGGAGATCGTCGCCATTCCCAATGCCGGTGCCGCCGAGACCCGCCGCGCCATCGAGGCCGCCGACCGCGCCTTCGGCAGCTGGCGCCAGATCGTGGCCAAGGAGCGCTCCGCCATCCTCAAGCGCTGGTACTCGCTGATCATGGCCAACCAGGAAGACCTCGCCCAGCTGATGACCGCCGAACAGGGCAAGCCGCTGGCGGAATCGCGCGGCGAAGTCGCCTACGGCGCCGCGTTTGTGGAATGGTTCGCCGAGGAAGGCCGCCGCGTGTACGGCGATACCATCAGCGCCAACAACCCCAACCAGCGCATCATCACCCTGAAGCAGCCGGTGGGTGTGGTGGCCGCGATCACCCCGTGGAACTTCCCCATTGCAATGATCACCCGCAAGGTCGCACCCGCGCTCGCCGCCGGCTGCACCATTGTGCTGAAACCCGCCACCGAGACCCCGCTGTGCGCACTGGCGCTGGCCGAACTGGCGGAGCGCGCCGGCGTGCCGCCCGGGGTGTTCAGCGTTGTCGCCGGCAGCAATGCCAGGGCCATCGGCGGTGAGATGACCAGCAGCACCATCGTGCGCAAGGTGACGTTCACCGGCTCCACCGAGGTCGGCAAGATCCTGATGGCGCAGTGCGCCGAAACCGTGAAGAAAACCTCGATGGAGCTCGGCGGCAATGCGCCCTTCATCGTGTTCGACGACGCTGACCTCGACGCGGCGGTGGTGGGTGCGATGGCCTCCAAGTACCGCAACGCCGGCCAGACCTGCGTCTGCGCCAACCGCATACTGGTGCAGGAATCCGTGTTCGACGCTTTCTCCGAGAAACTGGTGGCCGCTGTGAAAGCCTTGAAGATGGGCAACGGCGCCGACGACGGCGTCACCGTGGGACCGCTGATCAACGACGCCGCCTTCGACAAAGTCAGCGCCATCGTCAAACAGGCCACCGACAACGGCGCCAGGGTACTCACCGGCGGCAAGGGCAGCGAGGAGCCGGGACAGAACTTTTACGAACCCACCGTGCTGGTGGATGTGGACGACAGCATGGACGTGTACAACGAGGAGATCTTCGGCCCGATCGCCCCA
>JAGRIE010000005.1:50475-201144 GCA_020443425.1 Halioglobus sp. | reverse complement strand
TTTCAACATTATTCACTCCACATCACGTAAGGGCAGGTTGCGATGTAATTACATATGTACTAACGCGAATCATACGGGTTCTGGTCGGTTAGTTCATCTGTCGCATGCGGCGACATATCCGGGAGGGGAGAGCGGTTTCACCATGTGGGCCGACTGATACTTAGTCTTTGAACCCCTGACTGAAACCGTTCCTTTTGGTCAGTGCGAAACGTAGGGTTTCTACGGTGGAATACGGGTCGATACGGGGTGGTTTGAGGGCGGGCCATATCTAAGTAATTGAATTTTATAGCTTTAAAATATAACCATTGCGGCTACGAACCAGGCGGTCGCACGTTCGAATCGTGCCAGGCGCGCCAAATTTCTTCAAAATTATCAAACGGTTGGCCCATCATGAGCCAGCCGTTTTTTGTTTCAACATTAGGCTCTGCGCAGTTAACGGGGGATGAGCCTTCATCCGCTCCCGATTGATTCTGGTTTTAGGTTCCAGCCAGCTGGTCACGGCGTCTCTGCCTGTACACTTAATGGACTACATTGCAGATGATCCGGAAAGTTACCCGTAATTTCCCCGTTCGAATGCGTCATTTACCGTATTCAGGTAGAGAAAAGGGCGTATAGAAGGCCGGAACCGCTCGGTACATGCTAAGGGACGACTCTTAACATGACCCAAGTCCGGAGCTTGACTATGCGACACGGAGATATATCCAGCAGTGACGACACCGTAGGTGTCGCCGTCGTCAACTATAAAATGCCGCGCTTACATACGCGTGAGGAAGTACTGGAGAACGCGAAGAATATTGCCGACATGATTATGGGAATGAAAATCGGTTTACCTGGCATGGATCTAGTGGTGTTCCCGGAATACAGCACGATGGGCATCATGTACGACAAAGATGAAATGATGGCCACCGCTGCGACTATCCCCGGCGATGAAACCGATATTTTCAGCGCCGCCTGTAAAGAAGCCAATACCTGGGGCATCTTTTCGCTGACCGGAGAACGCCATGAAGACCATCCCAACAAAGCTCCGTATAACACGCTGGTGCTAATTAGCAATGAAGGCGATATTGTTCAGAAGTACCGTAAATGTATTCCCTGGTGCCCGATCGAAGGCTGGTATCCGGGTGATCGTACTTATGTATCGGAGGGTCCAAAAGGCTTAAAAATAAGCCTGATAATCTGCGATGACGGTAATTATCCTGAAATTTGGCGTGATTGTGCAATGAAAGGTGCGGAATTGATTGTTCGATGTCAGGGCTATATGTACCCGGCAAAGGAGCAGCAAGTGATGATGGCTAAAACCATGGCGTGGGCGAACAATTCCTATGTTGCCGTTGCCAACGCCACCGGGTTCGACGGGGTGTATTCCTATTTTGGTCACTCGGCCATTATCGGCTTCGATGGCCGTACGCTCGGTGAGTGCGGTGAAGAAGATATGGGTGTGCAGTATGCGCAATTATCTGTATCACAGATTCGTGATGCACGCGCCAATGATCAGTCGCAAAACCATCTGTTTAAACTACTTCACCGCGGGTATACCGGCGTACACAACTCCGGCGACGGGGATAAAGGTGTTGCGGATTGCCCGTTCGAGTTCTATCGCACATGGGTGATGGATGCCAAAAGAGCGCAGGCCGATGTCGAAGCCATGACGCGTAACACTATTGGCGTCGCTGAATGCCCGGTGGGTGATTTACCGATAGAAGGTAAAGAGTCCGAGGCGGGAGCGTAAACGGCGCGAAGGCTACGAATCTTGCCGTTTATTAACGAGCAACTGGAACATCAACAGGAGCGCGTGGCGCGCGCGGATGCCGTACGCAGGATTGCCCGCGCTTCGTGTTTTCGCTTTGACCCAGAGGAAGTCATGGCTCGGTTGCGGCATCGCATCGTTGGCCAGGATCAGGCGCTGGCCGAAATGGAAGCCATGCTTTTTACAGTGAAAGCGGATTTTTCTTCCAGGACAAGCCCGCTGGCGGTACTGTTTTTTCTTGGCCCTACGGGCGTCGGCAAAACTGAAATTGTGCGTGTGCTCAGTGAAGCCATTCATGGGGATGCTAATCACATGTGTCGCATCGACATGAATACGCTTGCGCAAGAACACTACAGTGCGGCCATCACCGGTTCGCCACCCGGGTATGTTGGCAGTAAAGAAGGGCAAACCCTGTTTAATATCGATGCGATTAAAGGCAGCTACGGTGCGCCGGGTATCGTGTTGTTTGATGAGATAGAGAAAGCCAGCCGTGATGTTGTTCGCGCGATTCTGAATGTACTCGATACCGGCAAGCTAACCTTAACTTCGGGTGCGAAAGAAATTGATTTTACCAATGCCCTGATATTTATGACCAGTAACATCGGGGCAAAAGATTACAGCCGGCAGGTCGAAAAATACCACAGTGGTTGGAGGCACTTTTTCGGCTTGAAAGCGCGTGATGAAAGCAAGTTCCTCGAACAGGCGTTACACGGACACTTTGACCCGGAATTTTTGAATCGCATAGAGCGTATTGTTCCCTTCAACAGGCTCGACGCCAGTCACCAATACCACATCATTGAGCTGGAAATTGACAAATTAAACCAGCGCCTTGCTCGAAAGAAGGCTCACATTAGTTGCGATGCTTCGGTGATCAGCTATTTTTCGCATAGCTACGATGAGCGTTTTGGCGCCAGGGGCATGCGTCGTAAGATTCGTACAGTACTAGAGCCATTAATAGCTAAAGAAATGTTTGAGCAGCCAGAACAGAGTGAGTTCTTCGCGAGTGTGGTGAATAAAGAGCTGAGGGTTTCTGGGACGTAGCGATTGGCTGGGACAGTGCTCACCGTCTTGAATAAGAGCGTTACCCGTTTCGATAAAGGAGTCGGATCTTTAGTCAAATCAAGCGGGTTTGCCGCAGCGGTCAAGGAGGAGTGGGAAATCTATTTTGAATTGTGCAATCGGCTCGGCAAGAGCGAGGCTGCTGCGGTGACACCGCATGACATGATCGACGGCATTATTCGCAATAGCCAGTTTGGCGACCAATTTGGTGAAAACCCCGATGGCCTTACCTATGACAAGTTGTTGAATGAATACCCGAATGGCGTCGAACTGGTGGAGCACATGCCGACAGGCGTGCTCGAAGACTTTGTTGCGAACGATGATGGGCTGATCAATCTGGCCCCACCCGAACTTGTCACTGAAATGGAGCAGTTGTTTGCTGATGAGTTTTTCAAGCAGCCGAAGTTCCCTTTGCGCCTCCACAGTTTAAGGGAAGTTCTGACTCACAACACCTGGATGCACAATGCGCAAAGCCTTGCGAAAAGTCGGTGGGATCACTATGCAAGAATCAGTGCTGAGGATGCTGATCGTTACGGCATCGAGGATAACGGTGAAATATGGATTCGCTCGGCTTATGGTGAGGTGTGCATTACTGCGCGTATATCAAAACGGATCAGCGCCGGTAACGTGGCGCTACCCCATGGCTGGGGGCATCAGGGTGGTTGGCAGATTGCTAATCAGCGCGGTGGTGTGAACTCGAATATACTGGCCAGTGACAACCCCGCCGATAGCGACAGGATCTCTGGCGGCACGGTACTGAACGGTATCCCCGTCAGCATTGAGCCCGCGTGAGGGAACTGACGCTGCCGGAGACTCAAACCAGGCTCGCTTCCTCACCGACATCGGCAGTGCCTCTGCCATTGTTGTGGTGAAGACAACCGTTGCCGCGTCTACCCGGTTCGCCACCGGCCGAAGACAGACGGGCAAAAGCGAAAGGGTGGAGGCTCAGGCCGCCCCGCATCAGTGGCGAGGAACATTGTGAATGTCGCGCAGAGAAAACTGGAAATGAGGTGGCGCTGGCTCCCTGTCAGTGCTGCGCACAGCCAGGAAGCCAGGGTTAGGCAGGTGGGATATTACGCCTTGCGCTGACGCCGCCCTGCCAGCAGCAGTCCCAGGCCGACCAGGGCCAGAGTGCTCGGCAAGGGCATATCCGTAGGCGGGTTGTTCGGGTTGGTGCCCGGGTCGCCCAGGAAGAAGCTGTCGATGCCGATATCAGCCCGAGGGCCTAGCGTGCTGTGCGCCACGACTTCCAGTGTCTGGATTTCCGCGGTGGCAGTGAACATCATGGTCTGCCACGTCCAGTCCACGGCGACACCCAGGTCAGGCAGGGCCATATCATCGGAGTTATGGCTCTCGGTACCGAAAATGACTTCCCAGTAGCCGCCGGCTTCAGAGAAGGATGAGTTGCTGATACTCTGTTCAAAGGATATTTCGTACTGCTTGCCTATTTCCAGGCCGGTAAGCCCGACTTGCAGTGCGCTCTCAACGTAGGGGCTGGAACGTCCATCCCAGCCGATGCCGTGCAGGAAGTCCCCGCCGGTGCTGCTGGATTTCCACGCAAATCCGACAAAATTGGTGCTGCCGTTAAATACATCCGGTGTGCCCGCGGTAGTGGTCCACCCCGGGGGGGTCGCGCTGTTGAATGAATTTGTGTTGCCCGTGTAACCCTCAAAGCCTCCATTGGCAAAGGCGTCCAGCAGTGCAGCCGAAGCGTTTGTCGAGAGCAGGGACAGGGATGCGATTGCAACGGCTCCTAAGGTATTCTTATAGCCACTACATAAAGTCGTCATGGTTACTTCCTCCTGAAATTAAATGACTTCGGGAATTAGGAGGCAAACCATGTGCCATTCTTTTTAAGTTATTGAATCCACGTCACAAATTTTATTTGATATTTCCGGATTGCTCCGGAGTGTAAAAAATCCTGACACCTGGTGCCCGAGGTTGCCGGGCCCGCCAGTGTGCAGGGCGACAATCAGTACATCTCTGATGCACAGGCGCTGTAGTAGGCATTTTGCGCCGCTTCCTGCTCTTCGTAGAGGTTGCAGCCGGCCACTCTCGCATAGCGCTTCATGGCATTGGCGCAAGCCGTGGAATAGGACTTGATGGGGGCCGCGCCGGTGGTGCCGGACGCGCAGGTGTAGCGATAGGTTTCGTCCACCACAAAGTCGCGGGTCTGCGCACTGCCACCGGCGGCGCCTGCTGTGGAACCCGCGCGGGCGCTGTTGGGGCCTGCGCGGTCGGGAACTGACGACACGATATTAGTGGCCATGGCGGACCCCCAACTGCGGCCGCTCTCCACATCATTGGATACATTGACGGCATTTTGCGCGGCCTGCTCAACGGACAGGCTGCCGTTGGCAACGGCAGTGGCCTGCACCAGGATGGAGGCCATGCCGGCGAGATAGGCGGACTCGGAACGTTCGCGGGCTTCCCGCTGTTGTTGGGCAACCAGTCGGCGGCGCTGCTCCTCCCATGCGTCCACTGTCCGTTCCATTTCATTGTCCAGCGCGGCTACCGTGTTTTCGATGTCGGTAAGCTGGCTGATCATCTGCGCGGCCCCGTCGGTCGTGGTGGGTGTGAGCAGGGCGACCTGTTGCCACAGGCCGCAGGCGTGGTAACGCTCCTGCTCAATCGCGTTGGCAGTGTCCAGCAATGATCTATCGGGCAGCTGGTAGCAGCCGGAATCCTGCACAGAGCAGTCGCAGTCGCCGGCCAGCCGACTGTTGAAGTTGCGTATGCTGTCGAGTGATTTTTGCAGCGCAAGCTGTTCCCGCCCTGCCAACACATTGTCCAGGCTGACATCAGCTGACATGGGCTGCCTGTGTGGATCGGTCGCCAGCATGGTATCCAGTGACAGCGCGGTGGCGCCCGGTTGTGCGGCGGTGGCAGTATCCGCTGACGCGGTGGTCGCGGTGTCGCTGTCGTCGAGCAGGGTGTCCAGGCTGAGGCCAGCCGGGGCGTGCTCTGCTGTGCCTGTCGTGTGCGTTGCAGGTGGGCTACTGTCCATCAGGCTGTCCAGTGACATGCCGGTATCGGCTGTCTCGGTTTTGGGCAATGCCTTTGGTTTGGGTAGCGCGCGAGGCCAGGATTGAAACCAGCTCTCAATACAGCCGTAGTCACCCTCACAGTACTGCTCGACCTGCCGGTACGCCGTGAGACTGACCGGGTTGCCTTTGTCATAGGCCTGGTCCCGGACGTGTTCGCACATCCAGTCCCCACAGTCACTGTGGCGATAGAGGTCCTCATTGTAGCCGGCCAGATATTTGATTTTGTATTGCGGGTCGCGGCTGTAGTCCGCAGAGGGCTGCTGGATTTTGAGCAGCGCGTACGCGGACTCGTCCCTGGCCAGCGTGCGAACCGTCTGGCAGAAGGGAGAGTTTTCATTCAGCCAGTCTCTGGCGTCGCTGAGGAAATCAGGAATGGCGTCCAGCATATTGCCGTGGCAGGCGCTGCGGATGGTGAAGTCCAGCTGGGTTTCAAACGCTTCGACGCTCGGCTGTTGGGCGGCAATCCGAAAGGGGGCGAAGCAGAGCAGGGCGCTGATCGCCGCCACTATCGCAGCTTGTCTCATACGGGGCGCTCCGCGACTCAGAGCTGGGCTTCGGCCTGGTTCATCAGCTCCAGTGCACGGGCGTAATGGGTGGCACTGGAACCCTGCTCATTGATGTACTGGTAGAGTTGCTCCAGCGCGGGTCCGGGCTGGTTGGTCTTCAACAGGGCTTCGCCATAGAAAAACTTCAGCGAGGGGTCAGTGGCGATGGGTAGGGCTTCCAGTTTCGGGAAAATGTCCAGTGCCTGTTGGTATTGCTGCGTCTTGAGTGCCTGGGACAGTTGCACCATGTACTTGTCGCGTCGCACACTGGCCGGCAGCTGTGCTTCCATGTTTTCGAGGTGCTGTTGCCTCTCCTCGGTGGCGGTCAGCTCCGCAATTTTCGTCTCGGCCGCCTGCTGGTAGGCCGTGTCCGGATAGGCCGCCACGAAATGTCGATACCCGGCGACGGTGTTGAGTTTTACGGCCTGATCCCAGCTGGCATTGATGGTCTCGTACTCACTGAGTAACGCAACCATCGCCAGTTGACCCTCCGCCTGTGCGGTTTCCAGTGGCGTGAGGTTGTCGCGGTTACGTATATGGGTATCGGCGCCATTGGCCAGCAGCAGCGTGGCGACATCCACAGAACCTGTGCCCGCCGCAGAGTGCAGGGGTGATTTGGACAGATAGCCGTCCTCGTTGCCAAAGTTGACATCGGCGCCGTTTGCGATCAGGTACTGGGCCATACGCACATTATTGGCACTCGCGGCGGCGCACAAAGGGGTGCCGTCGTAGTCGAGTTGATTGATGCCCTGGCCCTGTTTGAGCATCGCCTTGGCTGCATCGTCATTGCCGCTGGTGATGTGCTGGTTGATGTTTGCGGGTTGGCAGGCGCAGAGCAGGATGCTCAGGCCGATGATAGACAGAATTCTAGGCATGCTCGCCCCATAGCAAATCGGTTGGAAAGGGAATGGATGAAAAAATGCTAGGGTTTTCACTGTGCATCTTCAAGGTATTAATCGGTAAATGTTGATTTAATGCACAGTACCGGCAACATTCGACGTTCAGGTAGGTCACAGCCCTTTAAAAGCGTGCAGTTTGGTGGAAGGATACCTGCGCGGTAGCCTGCCCGTGCGATATCAGGCCCGGTTGTCCCGCGCTCCTTCACATTGTTTTACTGGCCGTTTATATTCCCCATTCAATGATCACTACCTATGTGGTAGCTGATGGGGCCGGAGAGGTGAGTTGAAGCAAAAGGCCGAACGCTGTGGATGTGCAATCCTGCTGGCGATAAGCTGTGTGTTATCCGGGTCGGTCAGCGCCAGTCCTGACAATGGCGCGTCGTCGCCTGTTGCCGCCTCCGCGCAAGCTGGAACGGCGGCGCGGCAGAGCGAGTCTCTCACCGCACAGGCTGGGGACCCGACCGCGCCGCTGGTGCAGATGCAATTTACCTACCTGTACTCCAGTGTGGTAAGTGACAGCAGTGACGACGCAGAGCAGTTGCTGCTGGAGCCGGTTATTCCTCTCCCGCCCAACAGTGTTATCCCGCTGACTCAGATCATCCGGCCCTCAGTACCCTTTCTGAGATTTCCGGGTGGTAAATCAGGGCTGGGTGATGTCGATATCCAGCATGTCTTTATACCGGAACATGAGGGCTGGGGTACTGCTGGACTGGGGTATACGCTCACCCTGCCGACAGCTGACCACCGCGACCTCGGGGCGGGTAAGTACCAGTTCGGGCCAGCCGCGACGCTGATCTATTACGGGTTCGAGAACTGGCAGCTGGGCGGCACTATCACCCAGAGCTGGTCATTCGCCGGTAACAGCGATCGCGACGATGTCAGCGACTTCACTTTTCAGCCAATTGTTAACTACCTGATGGGCCCCTGGTACATCGGTATCGGCGATTTCACCTGGGATTACAACTGGAAAGGTGACCAGGGCTGGACTATCCCACTGGGTTTCCAGGTAGGGCGGATCACACAGCTGCGGGGCCACCATTTCAATCTTTCAGCCGAGGTGTTGTGGATGGCCACTCGTAACGGCGATGCTCCCGCCCCGGAGCGCGGCGTCAAACTGGGTTTTGTCTGGTTGTTGCCGGAGTAATACAGTCTCCTTTGGCGGCGCACTATGACAGCGTTATCGCGCCCGTTGCGAAGATGGACGATCGGCAGGGCTCCGCTGCGAGGTGCGCTGCAGCCGCTTGAACCAATGGCATGCCAGCAGTACGACGATGTGCTGTGCCAGGAAGCCGAGCACATTTGCCAGCAGTTCAGTCTCAGACAGATAGACAGAGCCGGTTTCAGCGACACCGAAGCATGCCCTTCTAGCCATAGATAGCCGCCAGCCTCTCCTCCCGCTCTACAAACTCAGCCTCCACCGCCCGGATTTCCGCGATGAACGCAAGCGCGGCGGGGGAGCAGGCGTGAGTCTTCAGGCTGAGCAGGCCGTACCTGCCGTAAAACCCGAGGCTGGGAAGGGGAACGACTGCGCCCGCCGCCAGTTCTTCTTCAAGCAGTGCCAGGGACCCCAGGGCTAGCACCGATTTGCCGCGGGTAAAACTGCTCAGGTTAATGGGCAGGTCTATCTTCACACTGGGGACGAAGTCGCCATTCAGCGGATCGATACTCCCGGCGGGGCAGGAGTCTCGCGGGATAACGCTGCCGAGTCGGGGGGGCAGTCGCGGGCTGGCCCAGGGGTACTGCAGGACATCGTCCAGCGTGATGTGTGACTGGCGTAGGATGGGGTGCGCAGGGTCACAGAACAGGCGGGCGCGATGGGTACCCAGCACTTCAAACTGGAATCGCGTATCCGTTTCCAGTTCGTTTTGTTCAGCGACGCCAAAGTCCACGCGGTTTTCGATCACGGCATCCAGCACTTCGCGCCAATCCCTGATCTCCAGCGACAATTTTATATTCGGGTGGTTTGCGAGCAGCCTGCCGGCCGCCGGGTAGCCGGAGATGACACTGGGAAAGGGGCCGAACCGGACACTGACCTGCCCGGTATCGAGGTCGTCCAGAGAGCGCAGGTTGGCCAACATTTCCTTCTGGCTGTTCAGCATCTCAGCGCCGTACTGCATGACGATCTCGCCGAAAGTCGTGGGCACGACCCGTTCGCGCTGTCGGTCCAGCAGCTTCACACCCAGCGCGGCCTCAAGCCCCTGGATACTTTTCGACAGTGCCGGTTGGGAGATGCCCAGTGAAGCCGCAGACAGGCCGAAATGACCGTGGCGTATGACGCTGGCCAGGTGGGTCAGGCGGGTTTCGGTTATGACCATTGCAGAATCCGGTTGATTGTCTCGGGAGCCGGCGTTTCAGCCGATGCTTGATGTGCAACTGCGCACAGTGCGTCAGGCAGCTCTGGTTTGAAATAACCATAAGGTTATTAAATCGATCATCCTAATATATTTCCCTTTATTGAGAAATGCCACTAGCATCTGGCTCGCGTAGTTGCTCTGGAAGTGCAAAGAGACCTCGAGTCGTTCAGGTTGCGGCCGGCTGCGCGTGGAGAGCGCAGCCGCGCTTATTTGACGCATCGAAAACACTACTTCCTGGTAGGAGCTGAGTATGAAATATCGCTTGAAGGGACTGCTGGTCGGTCTCGGGCTGGCCGCGGCACTGCCGATGGTGGCGCAGGCCGCAGCAGAGAAACCCAATATCCTGTTCATCATGGGTGACGATATTGGCATCATGAACGTGGGGGCCTATCACCAGGGCTTGATGGTCGGTGAAACTCCGAATATCGACCGCATTGCCAATGAGGGTGCGAGGTTCATGACCTATTACGCGGAGCAAAGCTGCACCGCCGGTCGCACGGCCTTTTTCACCGGCATGCATCCGTTGCGAGCGGGCATGGTGATGCCGCAGCTTCCGGGTGCTACCAGTTCGCTGTTGCCGGGCACGCCCGCGCTGGCCAAGTTCCTGCTGGATCTCGGTTACAACACCGGTGAATTCGGCAAGAATCACCTGGGTGATACATCGGCATCACTGCCCACTGCGCACGGCTTCCAGGAGTTCTGGGGCTACCTGTACCACCTCGACGCCATGCAAGGGGTGAGCTTCCCGGATATCAACAGTTCGCCGACCGCGCAGACTATTGTCCCACCCTGTACCAATACACCGGTTAAGGGGCTCCCCGAGGTTCCCGGCGCCATCGATCCCAAAGACGGGCTTTGCATGACTCCGCCGCGTCCGGTTATTCACTGCACGTCCAGCGACGGCACCGAGGCGAACCAGAGTTGCAAGGACGAGGGGCCGCTGACCCTGGAGCGCTCCAAGACGGTGGATGAAGAGATTTCCGCTAAAGTCATCGACTTCCTCGACCGCAACGATCCCGAGAAAACCGGCAAGCCCTTCTTCGTCTGGTACAACCCGGCGCGTATGCACGTCACCACCATGCTCTCCGACAAGTACCAGGACATGCTGGGTGCCAAGGGCGGCAAGGACTGGGGTATCAACGAAGCCGGCATGAAGCAGATGGACGATAACATCGGCTACGTGCTGAAAAAGCTGGAGGATATGGGTGAGCTGGACAACACCCTGGTTGTCTTCACCACCGACAATGGCGCGGAGGGGCTCAGCTATCCTGATGGCGGCATTACGCCTTTCAGGGGCGGCAAGCTGACCACCTGGGAAGGCGGCATGCGGGCACCAATGGTGGTTCGCTGGCCGGGGCATATCAAGGCGGGTACGAACCCGGACCAGATATTCTCGTCACTGGACTGGGTGCCCACCCTTGTCAATATCGCCGGCGGGCCTTCGGGTGACAGCCTGAAAAAGCAGGTCGAGGCCGGCAAGTACCCGGGCATCGTCAAGACAACGCTCGATGGTGTCGACCAGCGCCAATACCTTGAAGGCAAGGGCGATTCCGCCCGCGATACCTTCTTCTACTACACGGGCGCCAAACCTTCAGCGGTGCGCTACAAGAACTGGAAGTTCTACTACACCATGGTGTCGTCCAATGCGCTGGAGTCGTTCAATGGCCCGGTCACCTATCACTGGACGCAGATCAACAACCTCAAGCGCGACCCCTTCGAGCGATCAGTCGCGTCGGCTGAAGGCACCCTGCTGGGTTACGGTGGCGCACTGGCCGCTCCGAGCACTGCGTTTATCTACGACTGGAACCTGCTGCCCATCGGGCAGTTGCTGTGGCTGAAGGAACTCGAGACTTACAGGACCTTCCCGTCCCTGCAGGTCCCGGCCAGCTATAATCTGGATAATATCATCCACGCGATGCAGGAAGCCTCACACATCAGCCACGCGGGTCAGTAAGCGGGTGGATGGTAGCAACGTGAGCACGTAGTGCCGCAACGGGCGCCCTCAACAGGCGCCCTTTTTTTTGCGCGCGATCAGGGCGCAGTTTTTCTGAGGCCCGGTCCTGCCACTGCCTCCAGTGCGCAGGTCTCAATGGTGTCACACGGTGCTCCCGTCTGTGCGGTTTCAGGCGTCGCGGTACACGGGTGTGCGCCGCTGTATGAAGGCGGCCATCCCCTCCTGGGTGTCGGCGGTCTGCGAGCAGAGAATCTGGTTGCGGTCCTCCAGTGCAATCGCCGCCTCGAGACTGCCGATATCGATATTGATATTCAGCGCTTCCTTCGACAGTCGCAGGCCCAGTGGTGAGTTACCCAGCATCAGTTGAATGTCCTCTTCAGCGGAGGCCTCCAGTTGCCCGGGCTCGGCAAGCCGGGAGACCAGTCCCACGGACAGTGCCCGTTCGGCATCGATGAACTTGCCGGTGAGAATCAGCTCCGACGCCAGCGACGCGCCCACCAGCCGGGGCAGGAAATAGGAGGAGCCCATGTCACAGCCGCCGAGGCCGATGCGGATATAGGCGCAGTTCATCCTCGCAGTGGTATCCGCAATACGTATATCCGATGCCATGGCCAGCGAGAACCCTCCGCCGCAGGCGGCGCCGTTGATCAGCGCGATAATCGGCTGGGGGCAGCGGCGCATGGCGAGGTAGATCTCTGCGATATTGCGCTGTGACACCAGGCCCGCCTGCACGCTGCCCAGCGCCAGCGATTCCTCGGGCCTGTCGACCGCCTTGAGGTCGAGGCCGGCGCAGAACGCGCGCCCGGCCGCCTTCAGCACCACGATGCGGCGGTCCTGACGGTCTGCGAGATCGCGGAAATAGGACCTGAGCTCCGACACCATGGTCGGGTTCAGGGCGTTCAGCGAGTCGGGGCGGTTCAGCGTCAGCCAGTCCACCGGGCCGCGCTCTTCCAGCAACAGTGTTTCGAATTGATCGGCGCGAGTGCCCGGCATGGTTGTCGTCTCCTGGTAATGTGCTGGCTGGTGTCAGCCGATGTCCCTGTCGCGGTTTTCCCAGTAGGGTTGGCGCAGGACTTTCTTCAGAATCTTGCCCGAGGGGTTGCGCGGCAGTGCGTCGATTATCTCCAACTGCCGGGGTATCTTGTAACCAGCGATCTTGTCCCGGCAGAATTCAACCATCTCCTCTACCACCAGTGTCATCCCCGGTCTGGTGACGACAAAGGCGAGCAGGGCCTCACCGTATTTCTCATGGGGCACGCCGATCACAGCGACATCCGCCACCGCTTCGAGCTTGGCCAGGGTGTTCTCGACTTCCACCGGGTAGATGTTCTCCCCGCCGCTGACCACCATGTCCTTGATACGGTCCTTGAGGTAGAGATAACCCTCGTCGTCGAGGTAGCCCGCATCGCCGGTGTGCAGCCAGCCATCGGTGAGGTTGTCTGCAGTGGCTTGCGGCAGGTTGTAGTAGTGGAGCATATTGGTTTCGGATTTCACGTGGATCTCACCCACCTCTCCAGTCGCCACGTCATTGCCCGCGGGATCCACGATGCGGATTTCCACGCCGACCGAGGGGCGGCCGCAGGACCGCAGCAGTTCCGGTTTGCCCGCCAGTGCCCGGCGGTGATCAGCGGGCGACAGGGTGGCCACGGTGCCGGTGGTCTCGGTCATGCCGTACATCTGGATGAATTCACATTTGAAGACCTCCAGTGCGCGGCGCAGCACAGTTTCTGAAATCGGCGAGGCGCCGTAGAACATCGTCTGCAGTCGGCTGAAATCGCGCTGCTCGACGCCGGGTACCTGCAACACGGCCATGATCATTGCCGGCACCATGAAAATACTGGTGACCGGGTATCGCTCCATGTCATCCAGCACCTGCACCGGATCAAACACGCGGTGCAGCACGGTGTGCTGTCCGTTGTAAATGCCTGCTACGATCGATCCCGCTCCGCCGATGTGGAACATCGGTGCACAGAGGATGCCGGCAGTGCCGGCATCCGGTCGCTGCGGTGTGGCGATGATATTCATCATGGTCAACTGCAGCACATTGAAGTGCGAACTCACCACGCCCTTGGGGTTGCCGGTGGTACCGCTGGTGTACAGCTGCAGGAAGGGCTCGTCTTTGTCCACGTCCACAGCGGGACTGGTCGCGGGGAAGCGGTCAAGCCACTGCTCCCAGTGCAGGGTGTCGGGCTGGTTGGCCGTGATGACGGCGATACCGGCAGGCAGCAGGGGCAGCAATGCGTCCAGCGCCGCTTCCATGCCGTCCAGTACCAGCAGCGCCCGGGTGTTGGAGTCCTCGATGATAAATGCCAGCTCCGCCGGGGCCAGTCTATAGTTGAGCGGGACGGCGACCGCGCCCACCTTGCTGGCGGCCATGAACCAGAGACAGTGCTCGATACTGTTCTCCCCGAGAATTGCAACCCGTTGTGTTTTCCTGACACCCAGGTCGAGAAAGCCGTTGCCCAGCCGGTTGGCAGCCGCATTGACTTCGCTGTAGGACAGCGATGCTTCATGATGTGTGAAGCAGGGCGCGTCAGGTGTATTTCTCGCGTAGAATTCAAGGTAGTGGTGAGCAAGCATAGTGGTCTCGATGGTTATTATGAAGGCGGCTGGAATTGTCTAACAAACTGACACTATTGGCCAGTATCTCGTGGTGTTCCGGTGGTGTGTCTGCCCCGTACGGCGGGGTTGGTCCGGGCTCGCCGGTGCCGCTGCAGCAGCGCTTGTCGCTGCGGCCGCAAGCGCGGCGTTGAAATTCCAGGTAATCGAACGGGAAAAAACTGGTAGTATCCCCGTGCTATGAAAATCAAAATGTCCAACTATCCGACCAACCCCGACTATGGTGGGGGCGTGTATCGTCGACGCGTCCGCCTCGTTAACAGCGCCGGCCAGGTGTGCGGTGAACTGGAGGACGATTGCCACGGTTTCCGTGTGCAGCTGCAGCATGACGGTAGCGTTGTCACCGGTGTGTCCGGCAGTGCGCTGCGGGTGCCCATGAGTACCTGCGGCCAGGCGATCAAGCCGCTGCAGGCCCTGGTGGGTATCGCGCTTGACGCACCCCTGCCGGAGGTTGTGGCCAGCGTCCGCCCGCGCGGCAACTGCACGCACTGGTTGGATCTGGCGCTGTTGGCACTGGCGCATGCCCGCAGGGATGATGCAGAGCGTATCTATGACGTCGAAGTGGACGACCAGGCGGCTGATAGCAGTCCGGCCCGGGCGGAGGTTTTCCTGGACGGTGAGTCGGTGCACCGTTGGATGCTGGATGGCACCACGGTTGTCAAACCGCAGGCATTCGCCGGAAACCCGATGCTGAAGGGTTTCTCCGCATGGGCCAATAAAGCCTTTGACGGGGACGAGCGGGAGGCAGCTTTGCTGCTGAGCAAGGGCTTCTTTGTCGCGCTCTCGCGACGCTTTGATATGAGCAACAGCAGTGGGCAGTCGGCTCTGGAACACACCAATATGCGCGGAGCCTGCTATACCTACTCGGAGGGCGTGATGGAGCGCGCCGTGCGCAACCACGATGTGGTGCGTGATTTCAGTGCGACACCGGAGCAGCTGCTGACCTTCCGCTGACGCGGGAAATTGATTCTCCTCATGAAAACTGCGATTCGCGGCCCCCGGGATGGATTTTACCCGCCGGGGGGAGTTAACTTGTCGATACCGACGAGAACGTGACAGTTAGCTGAACGCAGGAGCTCAGTGATGACAGGAGACTTGACGCCGGCTCCCGACCTTACCGCGCATGAGAAGGGCACCGGCGTGCTGCGAACGCAGAAGCCGGTGTATGTCGATCTGCTTCCCCCCTGCAATAACGCCTGCCCGGCGGGTGAGAATATCCAGGCCTGGCTGGCGCTGGCGCAGGCGGGCCGGTTTGAGGAAGCCTGGCAGAAACTGATGGAAGACAACCCGCTCCCGGCCGTTCACGGGCGGGTTTGCTACCACCCCTGTGAAGACAGCTGCAACCGGGCATTCGTCGACAGTCCGGTCAGTATCCACGCGGTGGAGCGGTTCCTGGGCGACCTGGCAATCGAAAACGGCTGGGAGCCGGCCGTGGTCGGCGCTGCCAGCGGCAAGCGTGTTCTGGTGGTGGGTGCCGGCCCCAGTGGCCTCTCCGCGGCGTACCACCTGGCCCGGCTGGGCCATCAGGTGGAAATTCACGAAGCGGGTCCGGTGGCCGGTGGCATGCTGCATTTCGGTATACCGGCGTATCGCCTGCCGCGCGAGGAGCTGGACCGGGAAATCGCCCGCATTGCAAACATGGGTGTGAAAATTGTGCTGAATCACAAGGTGAGTGATCTGGTGCAGGAGAAAGCGCAGGGCAACTTCGATGCGGTCTTTGTCGCTATCGGTGCCCATCTGGGCAGAAAGGCCCATATCCCGGCACGCGACGCCGGAAAAATCCTCGATGCAGTCACCTTCCTGCGCGACGTAGATGCCGGCAATGCGCCAAAACTGGGTCGTCGTGTCGCTGTCTACGGCGGCGGCAACACTGCGATGGACGCGGCGCGAACGGCAAAGCGACTGGGTGCGGACGAGGCGCTCATCATCTATCGCCGCGACCGGGAGCATATGCCGGCCCATGAATTCGAGGCCGACGACGCGGTTGCAGAGGGTGTCAAAATCAACTGGCTGCGAACCATCAAGGAGATAGACGAGACCACCTTCACAGTGGAAAAAATGGCGCTGGAGAACGGGCGACCTGTTGCCACCGGCGAATTCGAAACCCTGCAAGTGGACGCACTGATTCTCGCGCTCGGCCAGGATGCCGACACCGGCTTCCTGCGCACAGTGCCCGGTATCGAGTTTGAAGGCGATGGTACGGTTATCGTCTCCAACCAGATGATGACGGGCCATGACGGTATATTCGCCGGCGGTGATATGGTGCCCAGTGAGCGCACTGTGACAGTGGCGGTGGGGCACGGGAAGAAGGCCGCCCGTTGTATTGACGGTTTCCTGCGACAGAAGCCCTATTCCCCCGCCGAAAAACACCCGCTGGTCGGTTTCGATCGCCTGCATGTCTGGTATCGCACCTGTGCTCCCCAGCGGCAACAGCCCACACTGCCGGTCGCGGCGCGAGAGACGGGTTTCGACGAGGTCGTGCAGGGCTTGTCTGTGACCGAGGCGGGGTTTGAGGCGCAGCGCTGTTTCTCCTGCGGCAACTGTTTTGAGTGCGATGGCTGCTACGCCGCCTGTCCGGAACACGCGGTGATCAAATTGGGGCCGGGCAGCCGGTACCGGTTCGATTACGATATCTGTACGGGCTGTGCAGAGTGCTATGAACAGTGTCCCTGCCACGCGATTGAAATGGTTCCCGACGTGCACGGTGAGCAGCATGAGTGACCAACCGGCCAGGACTGCCGCCATCATGGATGGCAATGAAGCCGCCGCGCATATCGCGTATCGCGTCAATGAGGTCTGCGCCATCTACCCGATCACGCCGTCCTCACCGATGGCGGAACACGCCGACGAATGGTCCGCGCAGAAAGTCACCAATATCTGGGGCAATATCCCCGATGTCATCGAGATGCAGAGCGAGGGTGGCGCGGTGGGTGCGGCACACGGCGCGCTGCAGACAGGCGCACTGACGACCACCTTCACGGCATCCCAGGGGCTGCTGTTGATGCTGCCCAATATGTACAAGATCGCCGGTGAGTTGAGCAGTACCGTGTTTCACGTGGCGGCGCGCTCGCTGGCGGCCCAGGGGCTGTCCATTTTCGGCGATCATTCCGATGTCATGGCGGTGCGCTCCAGCGGCTTTGCGATGTTGGCCTCCAGTTCAGTACAGGAGGCGCACGATTTCGCGCTGGTCAGCCAGATGGCAGCACTGGCGTCCCGCGTTCCGTTCATCCATTTCTTCGATGGCTTTCGCACCTCACATGAAGTGAATAAGCTCAACCTGATTCCCGATCGGGTGATTCGTGAAATGATCGACGATGAGCAGGTCTTTGCCCACCGCCGCCGTGGATTAAATCCGGCCAATCCGTTTATACGCGGCACGGCGCAGAATCCCGATGTCTATTTCCAGGGACGGGAGTCGGTCAATCCTCACTACGAGAGGACGCCCGTCATCGTCCAGCGCGCGATGGACAGGCTCGCGGAGAAAACCGGTCGACGCTACAAGCTGTTCGATTACCATGGCGCGCCGGACGCGGATCGCGTCATTGTCATTATGGGCTCCGCCGCCGAGACGGTGATGGAGACGGTCGACAGGCTCAATCAACAGGGACAGCGCACCGGTGTCGTGCAGGTGCGATTGTACCGGCCGTTCTCAGTGGCGGGCCTGCTCGATGCGCTGCCCATCAGTGTTAAATCAGTCGCGGTAATGGATCGCACCAAAGAGGTCGGTGCCACCGGCGAGCCGTTGTACCAGGATGTGTTGGTCGCGCTCGCGGAAGCGGTGGCAGAGGGTAAACGCCCCTGCCTGCCCACCGTGGTGGGCGGTCGCTACGGCCTGTCGTCGAAAGAGTTCACGCCGGCCATGACAAAGGGTATTTTCGACGCGCTGAAGGCGGAGTCGCCGAAGAATCACTTCACTATCGGCATCGTGGATGATCTCTCGCATACGAGCATCGATTATGACCCCTCATTCAGTATTGAGGACAGCGATGTCACCCGCGCCATGTTCTTCGGTATGGGTGCCGATGGCACCGTGGGCTCCAACAAAAACAGCATCAGGATTATCGGTGAGAACACCGGCCTGTTTGCGCAGGGCTATTTTGTCTACGACTCCAAGAAATCCGGGTCGCAGACGGTGTCACACCTGCGCTTCGGGCCGCGGGCTATCCGGGCGCCCTACCTGATCGAGTCCGCCAGTTTTATCGCCTGTCACAATGACGCGCTCATCGAAAAGCGGGATGTACTCAAGCACGCGGCGCCGGGCGCGACTTTTCTGCTCAACTGCCGTTACGATAAAGCGCACGTCTGGGATCAGCTTCCCGGTGTGATCCAGCAGCAGATCATCGACAAGAACATCCGTTTCCATGTGATTGATGCCTCCGGTGTGGCGCAGGCGTCCGGCATGGGTGGGCGGATCAACACGATCATGCAAACCTGCTTCTTTGCGCTGTCGGGCGTGCTGCCCCGCGACGAGGCCATCGCCCAGATCAAGGCGCATATTGAAAAGTCCTACCTGAAAAAGGGCCGCGACGTTGTCGAGATGAATTTCAGGGTGGTCGACGAAGCCCTGCACCATCTCGAAGCCGTGGAGATGCCGCGCGAGGCCAGCAGTGAGAAGACCACCGCGCCCACTGTCGCCAGTCATGCTCCGGTTTTTGTGCGTGAGATTACCGCTGCGATGATGAGGGGGGAGGGCGACCGGATTCCAGTCAGCATGCTGCCCGATGACGGCACCTACCCCTCCGGCACGGCGCGCTGGGAAAAGCGGAATGTCTCCGATACCATTCCGGTGTGGGAGCCGGACGTCTGTATCCAGTGCGGCAACTGCAGTTTTGTCTGCCCGCACAGCGTGATCCGCGCCAAGTTCTATCACCAGGACCATCTTGCCGGCGCGCCCGGGACGTTCAGGTCCGCAGGCATCAGCGCCCGCGGTTTTCCGGAGACACGCTACACCCTGCAAATCTACGCCGAGGATTGCACCGGATGTAATCTCTGCGTGGAAGCCTGCCCGGCGCACCGTTGGCAGGATGGGGAGATGCTGGACCGCAAAGCCATCAATATGGCACCCAAGGCGCCGCTGCTTCAGGGTGAGATAGACAATGTAGCGCATTTTGAGTCGATTCCGTTCCCGTCGCCGGAAACAGTCGATTACTCCAGTGTTCGCGGTACCCAGTTTCTGGAGCCGCTGTTCGAGTTTTCCGGCGCCTGTGCCGGCTGTGGTGAAACACCCTACCTCAAGCTGCTGTCGCAGTTATTCGGCCCGCGCTTGCTGGTGGCGAACGCCACCGGCTGTTCCTCTATTTACGGCGGCAACCTGCCCACCACGCCGTGGACCACCAACAGTGAGGGGCAGGGACCCGCCTGGTCGAACTCGCTGTTCGAGAAGGACAATGCCGAGTTCGGCCTGGGCTTTCGTATCACCGCGGACAAACACCTCGGCGTCGCCAGGCAGCTGTTGGCAGAGCTGCGTGACGACATCGGTACTGACCTGGTCGATGCATTGCTGAATGCGCCGCAGGCGATAGGCGGCGAGATTCGCCAGCAACAGCAGCGGGTGGCCAGCCTGAAGTCGCGCCTGTCGACGATCAGCGACAGCAGGGCGAAAAACCTGCTGACAGTGGCCGACCAGCTGGTGCGGCGCAGTGTGTGGTTGGTCGGTGGTGACGGCTGGGCCTATGATATCGGCTCGGGCGGGCTGGACCATGTGCTCGCCAGCAGTCGCAACGTCAACGTGCTGGTCATGGATACAGAGGTCTACTCCAACACTGGCGGCCAGATGTCGAAAGCCACGCCGACAGCGGCATCGGCCAAGTTTGCCACCGCCGGTAAGCGGGTCGGTAAGAAGGACCTGGCGCTGCAGGCGATTTCCTATGGCAATGTCTATGTCGCACAGGTGGCATTCGGGGCCAATCCGCAACAGGCGCTGTTGGCCTTCAGGGAGGCGGAGGCCTACGAGGGGCCGTCCATTATTCTGGCCTACAGCCCCTGCATCGCCCATGGCATTGATATGCAGAAAGGCCTGCAGCAACAGAAACTGGCCGTGGAGAGCGGCTACTGGCCGTTGCTGCGTTTCAATCCCGAGTTGCGCCGGGCGGGCCGCAGGCCTTTCGTCCTCGACTCCCCGGCGCCGAAAATCGCGTTCAGGGATTACGCCTACAACGAGTTGCGCTACACCATGCTGCAGGACACCAATCCCGATGAAGCCGATCACCTGCTGGCCATTGCGCAGCAACTGGTCGACCTGCGCTGGAAAACCTATGTCGATATGGCCAGCGCTGAGGCGACAGCGTTTCAGCCGATAGCCTGAGTAAGCCCCCGCGCTCCGCCCGAATCTGCGGGCCCTGCGCGATGGAATACCGGGCAATCCGATGAGGCTGTTGCGACATCGCCGAGCAGGCAGTTCCGCCGGTATCACCGGCCGGCCACCTGCAGCCCTGAACGGTGTGCTTGGCAACCACGCGCATTATGAATAGCATTGCCAGCTACTCGCTTGATGTAACCACTGTGACCCGGAGAGAGAAATGTTGAAAACAGTCCCTGAAATTGTCGCTGAAGCCCGAGCCGGCCTGCGCTGTGTGGATGCGGAGACGGCGCTTAAGGAAATGAAAAGTAACGGCGGTACCATCGTCGATGTGCGCGAACTGGTGGAGGTAAACAATCTGGCCGCACCGCAATCCCTGCACATCCCCCGCGGTATACTGGAGATGAAAATCACCGAAGTGATTCCCGAGGAGAGCCACCCGATTTATGTACACTGTGCCAGTGGCGGCCGCGCGACGCTCGCGGCCCAGCAGTTGAAGAATATGGGTTACACCCAGGTGTCGGTGGTGACCTGCCCGGTCAGTGTCGTCAAGGAGTTGCAGGAGATGTTTGCCGAGTAGGGTGCCGCCCCAGCTTGTTGGTGTACATTGCCTCAATGGCACGGGTGTAGCGGGCAGGCGGCCCCCCGGTCCAATCAAGGGAGTAAGTGATATGAACTATTCAGTTTTTGTGAAGATCGTGGTGCTGCTCTGTTGCGGTGCAACTGCGCTGGTGCAGGCCGCTGAACCCCTGTCCCGCGATGAGATTGAGACGGCCATCAACGCCGCCTACGCCGCATACAAGGATTTACAGGAGGGTGCCAATGCAGATTACATCCCGGCGCTCGCCAAGGTGAATCCCGCGCTGTACGGTATCGCGCTGGTGACACCGGACGGCGCAGTTTACAGCGCCGGCGATGTCAAATCCGAGGTTTCTATCCAGTCCATTTCCAAGGTGTTCACCATGGCCCTGGTGATGGATGAAAAGGGTCCCGCTTCGATTTCCGGGAATATGGGAGTGGATGCCACCGGGCAGGTGTTCAACTCCATTGTGGCGGTGGAGCAACATCAGGGGGCCGAGATGAACCCGCTGGTGAATGCCGGTGCCATCACGGCGACCAGCATGGTCTCCGGCGGCACGCGCGAAGAAATCTGGAGCAAGATCCTCAATTATTACAACGCCTTCGCCGGACGTGCGTTGAGGGTAAACGAGGAGGTATTTGCGTCCGAGGCTGCCACCAACCAGCGCAACCAGGCCATTGCCAAGCTGATGTATGCCTACGGTCATATCAAGGGCAACCCGGACCAGGCCACTGACATCTACACGGAGCAGTGCTCCGTCAGTGTCAATGCGCGCGATCTGGCGATAATGGCGGCGACACTGGCCAACGGTGGCCGCAACCCTGTGACGGGGGTGCAGGCGATGAAGAATGAGAATGTCCCCGAGGTGCTCGCCGTGATGGCAACGGCAGGCCTGTACGATGATTCCGGCAAGTGGTTGTACCTTACCGGCCTGCCCGCCAAAAGCGGTGTCGGCGGCGGTATCATCGCAGTGTCACCAGGACGCTTCGGCATCGCTGTGATATCACCGCCGCTGGATGCCGCCGGCAATAGTGTCCGCGCGCAGAAGGCGATAGCGGCTATATCGAACGCCCTCAATGGCAATCCCTATGAGGTGGAGCCAGCGATGTAAACAGCGGCAACGGCGACTAGTGTTCGAGCAGGAGGCGGGAATATGACGGGGATAAGCAGGGCACTGGTGCTGATGACAGCGGCTTGCCTCACTGCCAGTGGCGCCGCTGAGGCTGCCTCTGATGCACAGAGAATAGCGGCGCTGGAGGCGCAACTGAACCAGCAGCGCGCTGTGATGGAGCAACAACAGCGCATGTTGGAGGCGATGGATGCCGAGTTGCAGCGACTCAAGGCCGGGTCGGAGCAGGCGGCAGTGGACGGCACCTCGCCGGCCCCCGCTGTGGCTGCGGTGACGCCGGCGAGACCAGGGGGCGACAGTCCCACGGCATCGGGTCCCGCTGAGGCTGCTGCTGAACCGGCCCGCACCGCCGCCGCAAGCCCCGGGGCATCCCGCAAACCCTCCGGGCTCTCCGTCGATGTCTACGGCTTCGTCCAGGCCGACGCGATTTACGATTTCAAACGGGTGGACCCGAACTGGGAGGACACCCTCCGGGTGACTACGATTCCGACCCAGGGAGGGGCCTTTGGCAACGATGGCGAAACAGTGTTCAGCGTGCGCCAGTCGCGCCTCGGCATAAAGGGTAATTACGGCGAGGATATCACCTTCAAACTCGAGGGTGAGCTGTTCGGCGTCGGCTCAGACCAGGGGCAGACCACATTCCGCCTGCGTCACGCCTGGGCCACCTACAAGAATTTCGGAATGGGCCAGACCTGGTCCAACTGGATGGATATCGACATCTTCCCCAACACGATTGACTACTGGGGGCCGACCGGCATGGTGTTCTATCGCAACCAGCAGGCGCGGTATACCTTTCCCCTCGGCGACGATGTGTTTTCGGTCAGTCTGGAGGACCCCAGCACGGCGTTGACTGTGGGCCAGTTTCGCGACACCAGTACCTGTGACTTGTCGAACCCGGCCCCGGATTGTGAGTCGGTGGATTCAACTGCGGCGGAGGTCTACCAGTCCTATAACAACCTGCCGGACCTGACCGCACGCTACCGCCAGAACGGTGATTTCGGCCATTTCCAGCTAGCCGGTATCGTGCGTAAGCTCGGGTATGAGCGTATCGACAACCGCGACAACCTGGTCAAGGATCACGAGGTCGGTTGGGGCATCAATACCAGTGCCGGCCTGCGAACCTGGGGCGAGGATATGCTGAAGCTGCAAGTCGCCTACGGCCATGGTATCGGCAATTACATGAACGACGGTGGTGTCGACATCGCACCGGATAACGCGGATATCGACCTGGCGTCCGCAGAGGCGCTGCCCACACTGGGGCTGAGCGCCTACTATGATCATTTTTGGAATGAAAAATGGGCGTCCTCGATAGGCTGGTCGATGACGGATCTCGATACCAGTGACGGCCAGGCTGGCACCGAGTTCAAACAGGGACAGATCGCCACTGTCAACCTGCTGCACTATCCGGCAGACCACGTGATGCTGGGCACCGAGTTTACCTGGGGCCAGCGCGAGGATATCGACGGTAACCTGGGCTCGGACTACCGCATCCAGTTCAGCCTGAAAGTGGATTTCGACTCCGGTGACCTGATGCGGCGCCGATAACCTCAAACCACCGGGTGCAGCCGGCGCCCCGGCCATCCGAGGTTTGCTCTGCACCAAACAGTGGGATCTTTACCCGGGTAACTGGAATGGGACAGCGGAGTTCAAAAACGCGTCGCTGTGCACGAACTGGTCCACGGCGTGGGGCTGGACCACACCAGTGTCAGCGCCGCCATACTGTGGCCCGCTGCCGGCAATACAGGGAGATGATCTCGCCGTCGCTGCCGCCCGCTTCGATACCGATGGTGCGGGAGGCGCGTGTGACCCCGATATCGACGGCGTGCCGGCGCCCGATGGGGTGTTCGACGCCGGCGACCTGCTCATTATCCAGCAACTGCTCAACCGGCAGATCAGCTTTTAGTTGCAGTACGCCGTGCCACCGCGGCGCGCTGATGTGCGTTGCGCGAGTCGATCGCGGTCTGTTTTTCCGCCCGGCAGGGTGAAGGCATCCGGGTGCCGGGGCAATAGCGGTTCCTATTGCGAACAGAGTTCCCTAAAATAGCGCGCTGTTTCCGTCTCAACGATAATTGACAAGGCCTGCCTATGAGGTTCAGACGTACCCGAATTTCTGCCGTGCCACCGCGGTTTTCGCTGCTGCTGGTTGCGCTCATGCTGCATCTGGCAGGCTGTGATGGCGACAGCGCAGCTGTCGCCCCTCCAGCGGTTGCAGTGACCGCGGTGACTATAGAGCCAGCCGACGTGCCCGTAACTACGATTTTTGTCGCGCAAACGCAGAGTTCCCAGGCCGTCAACATCCAGGCGCGGGTATCCGGTTTCCTGGAGCAGCGTGTCTACACCGAGGGAGCGGAAGTCAAAGCCGGACAGGTGTTGTTCGAAATGGATAAACGCCCCTTCCAGGCGCAGGTGAATGGCGCAGCGGCCGCGCTGCAAAGAAACATGGCTGCGCTGGAGGTTGCGCGCGCAAACCTCGCCAGGACCAAGCCGCTGGTGGAGCAGAACGCGCTGTCACAGCGGGATCTTGACGACGCGCGCGGCCAGTTCGAACAGAATGCCGCCGCTGTGGAGCAGGCAAAGGCACAGCTGGAATCCGCACAGCTGGACCTGTCCTACGCGACCATCACCTCGCCGGTCGATGGTGTCAGCAGCTTCTCGGCAGTTGCGGACGGCACCTACCTCGATGCCAAGAATGCGCAGCTGACAACAGTGTCCGTGCTGTCGCCGATGTGGATCAACTTCAGTCTTTCTGAAAACGATATGGAGCGTATCCGCCGGGAAGAGAAAGCGGGGCTGCTGAAGCCCCCCGAGGGGCTGCAGTTCACCGTTGAGGTTGAACTCGGTGATGGCACGCTGTTCCCGCAGAAGGGCAAAATCGATTTCACCGACCCCTCCTACAACGCTGAAACAGGCACTTTCCTGATCCGCGCAGTGGTCGAGAATCCCGATGGTATCCTGCGCCCCAACCAGTATGTGCGCACACGGCTGCTGGGCGCCACGCGTCCCAACGCGATTCTGGTGCCGCAGCGGGCCGTGCAACAGAGTGCGCAGGGGCATTTTGTGTGGGTGGTCAACGAGGACGAGCAGGCGGAAATGCGCCCCGTCGAAGTCGGTGGCTGGCACGGGGATGAGTGGTTTATCAACGAGGGACTCGGCCGCGGTGATCGCGTTGTTGTCGATGGTGCGCTGCGACTTGCGCCGGGCGTGGCAGTCACGGTGAAACCGGAAAAAGACGCGGATGATGCATCCGGGAAGGATGCCGCTGCCTCGACGCCAACGGCGAGCAGCTAGGCAAGGAACCCTCTGTTATGTTCTCGCGATTTTTTATTGAGCGGCCGATTTTCGCCAGCGTTGTAGCCATCGTACTGTGCCTCGCCGGGGCCGTGTCGCTGGCGGTGCTGCCGGTCCAGCAGTACCCGACGATCACGCCGGTGCAGGTCAATGTCTCCGCCACCTACCCCGGTGCTGACTCCAAGACACTGGCCGACTCGGTGGCGGCGCCGATAGAGGCGCAGATAAACGGCGTCGATAATATGCTGTACATGACGTCGACCAGTTCGGCCACCGGCCAGCTGACGATGACGGTCTACTTCTCTCTCGACACCGATCCCGATATCGCCCAGGTGCAGGTGCAGAATCGTGTCAATCTCGCGCTGCCGCAATTGCCAGAAGCGGTGACGCAGCAGGGCGTGTCGGTACAGAAAAAATCCTCCTCCATCATGATGCTGATCGGTGTGTACGGCAAGGATGAGCGCTACAGCGCTGACTACATTGCCAACTACGCCAACGTGTACATCCTGGATGCGCTGAAGCGGGTGCCAGGCGCCGGTCAGGCACAGATCATGGGGGTGCCGGACCAGGCCATGCGGATATGGATGAATCCTGACAGAATGGCGTCGCTGCGCATCACCACCAGCGATATCGCTTCGGCTGTCAACAAGCAGAACGCGCTGTTCGGTGCCGGCCAGATCGGCCAGCAACCGACGGACGGCCCGGTGCAGTTGACGCTGCCGGTGGTGACACAGGAGCCTTTTGTCGATCCGAGGGATTACGAGAACATTATCCTGCGCGCTGACCCGGACAACAGCGCCATTGTGCGGCTGGGCGATGTGGCGCGTGCCGAGGTCGGGCTGCGCCAGTATATTGTCGATTCCAAGCTCAACGGCGCTGCGGCGACCTTCATTGCGGTGTACCTGCAACCCGGTGCCAACGGCCTCACTGTCTCGGAGTGGGTCAGGAAAACGCTGGAGGATTTGAAGTCGCGGTTCCCGGAGGGACTGGAATACGTTATCTCGCTGGATACCAATGACTTTGTGAAGATCTCCATCGAGGAGGTGATACACACCCTGATTGAGGCCGTGATCCTGGTGGTGCTGGTGGTGTTCCTGTTCCTGCAGAGTTTTCGCACCACGATCATCTGTACCGTGGCCATTGTGGTGGCGCTGGTCACCACCTTCGCCGGCATGCTGGCGCTGGGTTTCTCTATCAACCTGATCACACTGTTCGGGCTGGTGCTCGCGATAGGCATGGTGGTGGACGACGCCATCGTCGTGGTGGAGAACGTCGAGCGCAATATGCACGATCACAACCTTGCGCCCAAAGAGGCCACCATCAAGTCCATGGGTGAGATTGCGACATCGCTAGTGGCCGTGGTGCTGGTGATGGCATCGGTATTTGTGCCAGCGGCGTTTTTGCCCGGTACCACTGGCCAGCTGTACAAGCAGTTTGCTGTCACTATTGTGGTCTCGGTGGCGATATCCGGGTTCCTGGCCCTGACACTGACGCCCTCCATGTGTGCGATATTGCTGAAGCACAACCCGCCACCACAGCGCGGATTCTTTGCCTGGTTCAACCGCCAGGTTGACGCCACCACCCGTGGCTTCGGTCACGCGGTGGAATTCGTGATCAAGCGCACGGCCATAGCGCTGGCACTGCTGGTCTTTTTCCTGTGGAGCATCTACCACCTGTTCTCGGTGATTCCCACGGGTTTCGTGCCGAATGAGGACCAGGGCTATGTGATGGCGGCGATTATCATGCCCGAGGCCGCCAGTATTGAGCGCACACAGGCCGTGGCCGAAAAGGTCGACGCCGTATTCGCCAACATTCCCGGCGTGGACACGCGCTCCATGATTACCGGTTACAGCCTGCTCGACAGCGGCTTCAAGACCAATGCCGGCGCGTTTTTTGTCACGCTCAAGGATTTCGAGCAGCGCTATGATTCGGCTTCGACGGCACGAGAGGAGAATGCGCGCGCAGTACTGATGACGCTGGCGAAAGAGACGGCTGACATCGAGGAAGCCATTGTGTACCCGGTCGCGCCGCCACCGATTCCGGGTATCGGTACCACCGGCGGCGTTGAATTCTGGGTCCAGGACACCGGTGCCGGCGACCCGGCGCAGCTCGATGCCGTGACGAGGAAGTTTATCAAGGCAGCCTCCGAGCGGCCGGAACTTACCCGGGTGACTTCCACCTTCCGCGCCAACACCCAGCAGTTGCGCGTCAATGTGGACCGCGAGAAGGCGACCCTGTTGGGTGTGCCGGTAGAGGATGTCTACAGCGCCATCCAGGCCCAGTTCGGCTCGCTGACGGCCAGCCAGTTCAACCAGTTCAGCCGTGTCTGGTGGGTGATTCTGCAATCGGATGCCAAGTATCGCCAGACACCGGAAGACCTGCGGCGTCTCTACACACGATCGAGTAACGGCAAGATGGTGCCGCTGTCGGCGGTGGTGACGACGGAGTGGGTGTCCGGCCCGGATATGCTGCCGCACTTCAATGGCTTCCCCGCCGCCAAGGTCAATGCCAGTGCCGCTGAGGGCTACAGCTCCGGCGATGTGATCGCCGCGATGGAGGAGGTTGCCGATGCGACCTTGCCGCAGGGCTATACCTACGGCTGGTCTGGTATAGCGTTTGAAGAACAGCAGTCGGGCGGCACCTCGATGATCGCCTTCGTCTTTGGCCTCATCATCGTATTCCTGGTGCTGGCGGCACAGTATGAGTCGTGGACCCTGCCGGGTGCGGTGATGTCCGCGGTGCCGTTTGGCATCCTGGGTGCGCTGTTGATGATTGCGGCGCGCGGTCTGGAGAACGATGTCTATTTCCAGATAGGGCTGCTGGTACTGATCGGGCTGGGAGCAAAGAATGCCGTACTGCGGGTGTCTGCGGCTGTGGATTTCCGCAAGCAGGGCAAATCCATTATGGAGGCGACCGTGTTGGCGGGTGAGCAGCGGCTGCGGCCCATCATCATGACATCGCTGGCATTCGCGGCGGGGTGCCTGCCGCTGGCACTGGCGATGGGTGCCGGTGCAAATGCACGTCACTCCATCGGCACCGGTATTATCGGTGGCATGATCGGTGAGACCACGCTCGCTATGTTGTATGTGCCGCTGCTGTTCTACCTCTTTGACAGTTTTGCCGAACGCAAGCACAAGGATGAAAAGCCGCCGACAGACGCCGGCACAGGCACCGGCCAGAGCGCGCCTGCAAAACGGGAGGGCGACTGATGGCCCACAGAAAAATGCAGGCGTTTCCCGCCGTGGTAGCGATGCTGTCGCGTTGGCGCAGGCGATCGCCTGCGGCACTGGTGTTCACTTCGGCGCTGCTGTTGGCCGGGTGTACCACGCTGGCGCCGGACTACGAGAGGCCGGATGTTGTGGCGCCCGAAGCCTACCGCTTCGAGCCGGCGGAGGTTGCCGCCACCGCCGATACCGCGTGGTGGCAGCAGTTCGGTGACCCCGTGCTGGAGGAGTTGATCGCAACGGCGCTGCGGAATAACTACGACGTCCAGATTGCGGCGGCAAATGTAGAGCAGGCGCTCGGGATCGTCACCCAGACGCGCTCAGCACTGTACCCTCAGCTCGGCTACGGTCTCAGCGGCGAAGAAGTGCGCTCACCCGATACCGGCCTGACGGCCCTGGTACCGAATATCCCGAATCCGCAGGACACTTACCAGGCGTTTTTGTCCGCCAGCTGGGAGCTGGACCTGTGGGGCCGGATTCGCAACCTGTCCACGGCGGCACAGGCGAATATGCTGGCCACGAATGAAGTCCGTCGCGGCGTGATACTGACGCTGGTGTCATCGGTTGCCAATGCGTATATCGCGCTGCGCGGCCTGGACGAGCAACTGGCGGTGAGCCAGCGCACGCTCGCGGCCTACGGCGAATCTGTGCGCTTGTATGAACTGCAGTTCAAATACGGCCAGACATCGCAGATGACGGTCGCCCAGGCGAAATCGCAGTATGAGACAGCCGCGACCCAGATTCCGCAGATCGAATCCGATATCGCCCAGTTGGAGAATGCGCTGTCGGTGCTGTTGGGGCGTAATCCAGCGCCGATTCCGCGCGGCGAGCCCATCTCCGCGTTGCTCACGCCTGCCGTGCCGGCCGGCCTGCCCTCTGAACTGCTCGAAAGGCGGCCGGACCTGTTGCAGGCCGAGCAGGCGTTGATTGCTGCCAATGCGCAGATAGGTGCGGCCAGGGCGCTGTATTTTCCCACTATTTCATTGACCGGAGCTTTCGGCAGCACCAGTTCCAGCCTGTCCGACCTGTTTGAGGGTTCCACCCGCAGCTGGAATTACGCCGGCCAGGTCGTGGGGCCGATTTTCACGTTTGGGGCAGTCAGTGGACAGGTGGCCCAGGCCGAGGCGGCACAGCGCGCTGCGCTCGCCGGTTACCGGCTCGCGGTACAAAACGCCTTTGCCGATGTCGATAATGCGCTGGTTGCCAGTGAAAAAATTGCCCAGCAGTTACAGGCGCAGGAGCGGCTGGTGTCGGCGCTGACAGATTACCAAAGGCTGGCCAAGTTGCAGTACGACGGTGGCTATGTGCCTTACTCCACCGTACTGCAGGCCGAGCAAACCCTGTTTCCGGCGGAGCTGACACTGGCGGCATTGCGCGCCTCCGTGCTGACGTCATCGACCAATATATACAAGGCGATGGGCGGTGGCTGGGTCGATGAGGCCGGTAAACTCACCGGCAGGCCGGCGCCCCCGGTGGGAGAGGCCGATGGGCCGCCACCCCTGTTCTAGGCCAGTCGCGACGCGCTGCCTGACAGGCTAGGTTAACCGATGCCGGTATCCGGCGACCTCGGCATCGATATCGGTAGTGATGGCGTCGCGCTGTGGGGTTGTGGTGGTGCGGGGTAGCTCAGGCGATGGCGGCGCTGAAATTCAGTCGCTGCCCGGTGCTGGCTACGACAACATCGTAGTCGCTGTAGGGTTGCTGTACTGGCAGGCGGAACGCGATGCGCTGGCGGCGCGGGAATATCGCCGGCAGGGGCTGTCGGTAGCGCAGGTCTGCCGTCAGCGTCTTAAGGTGAACGCCGTTCCTCAAGATATTGACTGTCACGGCCTCGTCACTCGCGGCATAAAATGCAATGCCGCAGAGCTCCGCGTCCTGCGTCACGGTGTAGACACCGTGGCACCACGGCTTGCCCTCACTGATAAAGCGATACCGTGTTTCGAGGTTGGCGACGGCCCAGTCGTACAGTTCCAGGTCCCGCCAGTTCAGTTCCCTGATGCGGCGGTAGAGCCCCTCATCGAGTCGCTCTCTATCCAGCGTTTTGGTGGTATTGCGGTTCGTGTACTGCTGGCTCAGGTCCAGGCCGAGTTCATGGTTGATGATGGCGAGAGAGGCATCATTGTGTTCTGTCACGCCGACAAAGCCGATACAGTCCCTGGGCATACCGTCCAGATACTTGGACTGCACATTCTGGTTGATGGGCTGGTTTATGAAGCTGTCGATATCGATGCCATCGCTGCTGATATAGGAGATGGCGTGGTTGAAATGAGAGATTACCCGGTCAACCGGATCTCTCACAAAGGTGATAATCCTGCGGCATTCAACCAGCTCGGCGTGCTTGAAAACCCTGAAATGCCCCGCCAGCCACACCGGGTCACCGTGTGTCGTACGGAACAGTTTGTACGGCCGATAGTGATCATAAATATTCTCCTGCACACTATCGCTGGTCCGGGGTGCACTTCTGCCGTAGGCGTAGACCACAGATTGTCGCTGCGCCAGCGCGTCGACAAAACTCATTCCCGATGTTTTGGGAATGTGTACGAACAGCCCCGGCTGGCTGGCTTTTTTGCGGTCAAACAGACATCGCGCTCGCCACAGCAAGCGCCTGGGTAAAGATCGCATCACAGCTTGATCGAAAGCTGTGCCAGAACCCGGGGTGCTGCGGTGGACTGCAAGAGGCTGCCGGTATCCCATGTAGCCCACTCGGCAATGATTTTGCCGCTGTCGTTGTGGTGGGTGATAGTGGTGCCATTGACGATCAGCTCCTCGCCGGTCTGGTCGTCCTGCCTGGCGTCGCCGGCCTCATCGGCAACCCGGGTCACCCAGCGGGTGGCCACTTTACCGCCGCAGGAGAACTGGTCCTCGATGCTGAATTGCATGTGGTGAAACGCGCCCTTCAGGACGGCCAGGAAATGCCGGTACTCGGCCGGCCCGTGTAGAGGACCCAACTGCGGCATGGGGTGCGATACGGCGTCATTTGCGATCAGCTCCGGAAGCAGCGACAGATTGCCCTGTGTCCAGACCTCCTCCAGCAGGCGGCGGACTATTTGCAAATTGGTATCTGACATGCGCGTAATCTCCTCGCAAAAAATGACACTGCCCGACGGGGCATGCCACTGTCGGATCGCGTTGGCTGCTGTTATCGTAGTTGAGGTCAGGGCAGATGGCCAGCGAAGGCACAAAATGTGTGTGCTGCGCCCCTGTCTATGGAAAGTTCATCGCTCGGATGCTATACCTAGCCCGCAGCGCGGACGGGACGTTTTCGAGCCACTACCCCCTGGAATAGGGAGAGACACAACAATGACACCCACACATCCCATTTACTTTTCAGACCTGGACCAGTGCGTGGATGCATTGATCGACAAAGTGGGGAAAAAAGTTGTTATCGCGGGCGGGTTCGGCAGGCCCATCCATATCTTCAATGCCCTGTATCGCCGCGCGGTCGCCGACCCGGACATCCAGCTGACGATCATCACCGGGGTGTCATTCAGCCGTCCGCGCGGCAGTAGTGATCTGGAAAAGCGCTTTCTCGAGCCGTTTGTGGACCGCGTGTTCGGAAACCTCCCCGAGCTCGAGTACGTGGAACCCTACCAGCGTGGCAAACTGCCGAAGAACATCGAGATTGTTGAAGTGTTCCTGCAGGCCGGCACGTACCTGGGCAATAAACACGCCCAGCAGAATTTTGTGTACAGTAATTTCACGCACTGGCTGAGGGATATGATAGAGCAGGGCTGCAACGTGTTCGGCCAGATGATCGCCCGCCGGGAGATCGACGGCGAGCCAGCCTACAGTATGAGCCAGGATGCGTATGCGCTGGATATCCTGCCGCGGATCCAGGCGCTGCGGGAGGAGGGAAAACAGATTGCAGTGGTAGGCCAGGTTAACGATGAATTGCCGTTCATGTACAACGATGCCATCGTCCCTGTGGATACCTACGACTTTATTCTCGATGACCCCAGGTTCAATCACACGCTGTTGGGGCCGCCGTCCACGGCCGTGGATATCACCGATTACATGATCGGGCTCAATGCGAGCAGCCTGATTCCCGACGGAGGAACCCTGCAGATCGGCATCGGGGCGCTCGGCGATGCTATCGCCTACGCCTGCATCCTGCGGCACGAGCGCAATCAGCTGTACCGTGACGTGCTGGCCGAGTCGGGCCTGACTGATCGATTCGGGGAGATTATTGACCGGGTCGGAGAGACCGGCGAATTCCAGCAGGGTATTTACGGCTCGACCGAAATGTTTGCCGACGGCTTCCGGCATCTCATCAACCACGGGGTGCTCAAGCGCGCCGTGTACGACCATGTCGGGCTGCAACGGTTGGTAAATGAGGGTCGCTTGGCAGAGGGGGTGACGGCGCAGACCCTGCCCCTGTTGGTCCAGGAGCAGCTGGTGTCTCCCCGCCTGACGCCGGAGGATGTCCGTTTTCTCATCAAGTACGGCATTTTCCAGGACCGGGTTGTACTGGCGGATGGCGTCCTGTGCTGCGGCGATGGCATTGAAATTGAGGCGGATCTGGGGAATGTCGCGGCGCTGGAGCAGATAAACCGCCACTGCCTGGGCCAGCAACTCCGGGGGGGGATGGTACTTCACGCGGGTTTCTTTCTCGGCCCCCAGGCTATGTACCGGCAGCTGCGCGAGATGCCGGAGGAGGAGTCCAGGAGAATCTGCATGACGGATATCGCCTATGTGAACCAGCTCTACGGTCACGAGGAAATAGCGCGGTTGCAGCGGCAGAAGGCGCGTTTTATCAACACTGCCATCATGGTGAGCCTGCTGGGGGATGCCTGCTCGGACGGCCTCGAGGATGGGCGCAAAATCAGCGGTGTCGGTGGCCAGTACAACTTTGTTGCGATGGCGCATGCGCTGGCCGATGGGCGCTCTGTGCTGATGTGCCGCAGTACCCGCAGCAAAGGTGGAGAGACGACATCCAATATTGTCTGGAATTACGGCCACACCACCATTCCGGCCCATCTGCGCGATATTGTCGTGACCGAATACGGCGTGGCGATGTTGCGCGGTCAGCGCGAGAAGGATGTCATCGCCCGAATGTTGAATATCGCCGACTCGCGGTTCCAGCCGCAGTTGTTAGAGCAGGCCAAGAGCGCCGGCAAGATTCCCGATGATTATGAAATACCGGCGCAGTACCGCAATAACACGCCCGAGCGGCTGGAGCGGATTGTCGCCCGTTTGCAGCCCGAGGGTTTTTTCCCAGCCTATCCCTTTGGCAGCGATTTCACCCCTGAGGAAAAGGTGCTCGCCGATGTGCTGCAGAGCCTGAAAGCCAAGATGGGTTCGCGCCGTCATCTGTTCAAAACGCTGGCCGGCGCGGTGGCGGCATCAGGGGAGTATCCGGAATCGGCACAGCCCTACCTGGCGCGCATGGGATTGGAACAACCGGAGGATTTCAAGCACGTCGCGATTCAGAAACTCATCCTCGCTGAGTTGCATGAGTTGGGGCATATCTGACGCAGGCACGGCGGTGTGTCACACGGTTTGGTCGCCAGCCAGGTCTGCCAGCATCTGCTTGCGCAGCACCTTGCCGTTTTTTGTGCGGGGAAAATCGCGCAGGAAATGCACCAGCCTGGGCGCCTTGTAACGGGCGAGGTTACGCTGTCCGAAGTCAAGGATCTCCTGCGCGTCGGCACTCGCACCCGGGTGCAGGATGATACAGGCGCTGACCAGGATTTTATCCCTGCCGGACGGCTCGCCGAGCGCGACGCAGTCGGCGACCGCGGGGTGTGTCTTCATCACCCGCTCCACTTCATGGGGGGAGACCCGGTAGCCGAAGGTATTGATGATGTCGTCCCGCCGTCCGACAAACCAGATATACCCATCCTCGTCCACGCGCGCGTAATCACCGGTGAGGAAGTAGCCTTCCCTGTATGACTTCGCCGTCTCCTGCGGCAACTCCCAGTAGCCGAGAAACAGGCCCGGGTCGGTATCCCTGACCGCGAGCATGCCCTCGGCGCCGGCTTGCACCGGCTGGTAGTTTTCGTCCAGCAGTGCAACCTCGTGGCCGGGCTGTATGAAGCCGGCGGCGCCGGGGCGAATCGGGCGCTGCCTGTTCTGGGAGATGTAGTAGGAAAATTCACTCATGCCGATGGCTTCGTAAATATCCATGTCAAAGCGCTCTCGCCATTGAAACAGCATTTCGTCGCTGAGGTGTTCGCCGGCACTCATGCAGTGGCGCAGTGTCGGCACATCCGCGCCGCAGAAACCCGTTTTCTGGAGGATCTGCCGGTAGAGGGTGGGGACGCCGATAAACACCGTACAGCGGTGCTTGCTGATCAGTTGCGGCCAGATCCCCGCGTCACTTTGGCCCTCGTAGACGATAACGGTGTGCCCGTGAAAGAGCGGATCCATCAGTCCTGTGCCCAGCACATACGTCCAGTTGAATTTTCCCGAGTGTATGATGCGGTCGCCGGGTTTGAAATCAAACCAGAAGTGACTCGATGGCTGGCGTCCCAGCAGTGAGCGATGCCCATGCAGTACACCTTTGGGGAAACCGGTGGTGCCGGATGTGTACACCAGGTAGGCGGGGTCATCGGGACTGCTGTCGATAATAAAATCATTTGCGGGGGAGCTGTGGAGCAATGCCTGCAGGTCAATAAGCTGCGCGCCTGTGGTGGGCGAGTCTGCAGCCATCTCGCCGCTGCCCGCCAGCAGCACGAAGTCCAGCTGTGTCTGCCCCGCGATTCCCCTGCTCAGCTGGGGCCACATGGATTTGTGCGTGACCAGTACCCTGGCGCCGGAGTCCTGCGCCAGGTAGGTAACCTCCGGTGCCGACAGCAGTGTCGAGGTCGGCACGGCAACGGCGCCGAACTTCAGGCACCCGAAAAAACTCACCGGGAAGTCGATTGAGTTGGGCAGGCGAATAAGTACGCGCTCCCCGGGGTGCACGCCCAGTTCCGCCAACGCGGAGACAAACCGGCCACTCGCGGTGTCCAGCTCTGCATAGCTCAGCTGGGATGTCCCCAGTACGTCGTCCTCCACCACCAGCGCTGTGTCGCTGCCATGGCCGCGTTCGATATGCTGGCGTACGCAGGCGCGGGCGATATTGAATCGTGGCGGTATATGCCATTCCCAGCCAGTGGCTGTCTGTGTAACCAGGTCGTCGAGCGGGATCATACGGTCATTGTACACCCAGTACATCTGCTATCGATCCGCCGCGGCGGCGGCAATCCCGCAATGCGGCGAGGCTGTCGCCCAGCTGCGCGACAATCACCGGGTTATGTGCCAGGTCACCAGGGAAGACGCTGTCGATGCCGAGAAAACCCTGTACCACGGTAGCGGGATCCGGGCTCTTCAAAGCCGCTATACGGGTGAACGAGTCTGCCAGCGGATCGACGATCTCCTGCCCCTGCTGCAGTGCCTGACAGATAAATTCAAACCAGCTGGCCAGTGACAGGCACAGCCGTTGCGTGGACCGCTGCAGGCGCAGGTTGTCGCGCAGGATGGGGAGAATCCGCATCTGGATTTTCTGCGAACCGTCCCAGGCTATCTGGGACAGCAGGTGGTGAATCTGTGGGTTCAGGAACCGGGTGATCACGTCCCGGCTGTACTGCTCGATATCCAGCTCCTGAGGTGGCTCGAATGAGCCGATGATTTCGGCGCGCGCCAGTTCCGAGATGAAGCGCTGGAAGCCGCCATCGCTGGCGGCCTCATACACTGTGTTGAAGCCCGCCAGCGAGCCCGCGTAGGCCAGTGTCGAGTGGAGGCAGTTCAACAGACGCAGTTTCGCTTTCTCGAAGCCGGCAACATTGGAGGTGAATACGACGCCCACCCGGTGCCAGTCTGGCCGCTCTCCGCCCCAGTTGTCCTCAATCACCCACTGCGTGAATTGCTCGCGCTGTATCGGCCAGCGATCCTGTGCACCGATCGCCTCGGAGACTGTGGCGATGGTGTAGTCTTCAGTCTTGGGGGTGATGCTGTCGACCATGGAATTCGGGAACGCGACCTGTTCGGCGATCCAGTCTGCCAGCCCGGCATCAATTTGCCGCGCGTAGTCCAGCACGGCCCTGCGCAGTTTGTCACCATTGCCCGATACATTGTCACAGCTGAGTACGTTAAAGGCCGCAGTACCGGAAGCCCATCGCAACCGCAGTCCCTCGACGAGGAAGCCGATGGCGCCCTGCGGCTGTTGTGGATGGGCCAGGTCTGCGGCGATCTCCGGGTGTCGCAGGTCCAGTGCGCCGTCAGCATTCAGGCAGTAGCCTTTTTCAGTGATGGTCAGTGACACAATACGGGTGGTGGCCGCGCTCAGCCGGTCCAGGATCGCATCGCTCTGTGGGCCCGCTACCAGCACTTCCCGGAGGGCGCCGATTATCTGGTAGCGTATGGCCTTGTCCAGTATCGCCAGGGTATAGAGGTAGTCCTGCTGTGACAGCAGGTCCCGCGCGGTACTGCTGCGCAGTGACACGCCGCAGATGCCCCAGTTGCCACCGGACAGGTTCATCGCGTCCTCTGTATAGACGGCCTGGTGCGCGCGATGGAACGCGCCGGGCCCGATATGCACGATGCCGATGCCGGTAGTGTCGCGGTCGTACTGTGGGACGCTGACATTCTGGTGGCCTTGATGTGCGGCCAGGTACTGTGTCGATAAATTCATGTTTGCGCTATATCCGGTCGCGGTCGAACGGCTCGGGCTCGATCCTGGCGTGATTGAAACGGGACGGGGTATTCACGGTCTGTTGTTACTGTTGCTGCTGTTGCTGCTGTTGCTGCTGTTGTTGCACGTTCTGCAAATCGGCCCGCAGCTGTCGCAGTTGCGCGCTGTCGAGCACCGCGCCCTTGACGCGCAATACCTCGCCGGCCGCTCGCGAGGCAAAGGCGATGGCATCGACAGCCTCACACTGCCGCAGCCTTGCCGCGATGTAGGCGCCGTTGAACGTGTCGCCTGCGCCTGTGGTATCCACGACCTCGCGCGCCGGGGTGATGGCGATGTCCCGCGCTCTGCCATTGGCAACCAGGGTACAGCTTGCCGCCCCGTTCTTGATCACCACCTCACGTGCGGTTGCGGCCAGCAGGGCTGTGGTGGCCTCGGTGATGTTGCTGTAACCGAAGAGCGCTTCCTCCTCCTCAAGGCCGGGCAGGTAGATGTCCACCTCGGTCTGTACCGCGCTGATGGCCTGCGCGGCCTCATCTGGACTCGACCACAGCGCAGGGCGGTAGTTCGGATCAAAGATCACGGTGCCGCCGCTTTTTCGGTAAGCGCACAGGAAAGCCTGCAGTGCCCGGCGACTGTCCGTATTCATCAGGGCCAGAGTGATGCCGGTGAAATAGAAACAGGGTGTGGCCTGCAGTGGTTCCAGCAACGCCATCAGGCTATCGGGCTGCTTGAGCAGCGCGCTTGCTGCGGAATCCCGGCGCCAGTATTCGAAGCTGCGCTCGCCACTGCTGTCAGTGCTGATGATATAGAGCCCCGGGGCTCGCTGCGCATCCATGGGCGGCTCGACAAGGCTCAGTGATTGCGCGGCGGCAGCGGCGCGGATTCTGTCGGCCTGCCGGCCGGCCCCCAGCGCCGTCACATAGCTCACATCGAGTCCGAGCCCCTGCAGTGTGCAAGCGGTATTATAGGTGTCGCCGGCGGTACCCAGCACGTAGTGCTGTTCCGCCAGGGGCGCCAGTTCTATCATTACTTCGCCCAGAATGACGATATCGCTCATAGTATACTGCCTGTCTTCACCTGATTATTGGCCCAGCAATTGGCCTGACCATTATGAGGGAATTCCCGGCAATAAGCATTCCCCCGCGCCGCTTTGCTTTGCAGTGAAGGGAATACATCGCCGCTAGCAGCGGTACTGTGGGGAACCGGGGCCGGCGATGAACAAAGATTTTGGACTTACCAATTTTTGGTCTACTATAGGCGGCCAAAGCCGGGATAGCGGCCATTCTGCGGTCTGGCGCCATCAGGAATGGTCAGGCCAAACCACCGATTAACCACGCCATGAAGCCGCATGGGCAGTGAGGATTTTTCATTCAATGGCAAAAAAGCTGGTTTTACATCCCGACAGGCTGTTCTCGGCCGACGAGAAGCAGCGCGGTGTTGCGCGGCAGCTCTACGAAACGGTCAGGGCGCTGCCCATCATCAGCCCGCACGGCCATACCGACCCGTCCTGGTTTTCCGGTAACGCCCCGTTCGAGAATGCCACTGAGCTGCTGATCAAGCCGGATCACTATGTGTTCCGTATGCTGTACAGCCAGGGTATTGCGCTGGAGGACCTGGGGATAGCCTGTGTCGACGGTTCCGCCGTGGAACAGGACTGCCGCAAGATATGGCACCTGCTGGCAGGCAACTACCACCTCTACCGAGGTACGCCCTCGCGGCTGTGGCTGGATACGGTCTTCGCCGAGGTGTTCGGTTTCGAGCAGGTGCTGTGTGCGGAAACCGCCGATCACTATTACGATACCATCAATGCCGCTTTGGCCACCGACGCGTTCAGGCCGCGCGCCCTGTTTGAGCGGTTCAATATCGAGCTGCTGTCGACCACTGAGTCGCCACTGAGTGACCTCGCCCATCACAAAGCCATTGCGGCCAGTTCATGGCGGGGCAGGGTGATATCGGCCTACCGCCCGGATCCGGTGGTAGACCCGGAGTTTGAGGGGTTTGCCGACGCCGTGCGCCAGTTTGGCGCGCTGACGGGCGAGGATACCTCCACCTTCCAGGGCTATTTGCGCGCGCACCGCCTACGCCGTGCCTATTTCAAAGAGACCGGTGTGACGTCGACGGATCACGGCCACCCCACTGCGCGCACAGCGGAGCTTCCCGCCGCAGAAATCGATGCCCTGTTCACGCTCGCGCTCAACGGGCAGGCAAGCCCCGAACAGGCAGAGTTGTTTCGCGCCCACATGCTGACAGAAATGGCGGCCATGAGTATTGAAGACGGGCTGGTGATGCAATTGCACCCAGGCTCATCGAGGAACCACAATGCCCAGGTGTTCCAGCGCTTTGGTCGTGACAAGGGTGCCGATATCCCGCTGCAGACCTCCTATGTAGAACAGCTCAAGCCGCTGCTGGACAAATACGGCAACACACCGGGTTTCACGCTGATCCTGTTCACGCTGGACGAGACATCCTACAGCCGTGAACTGGCGCCGCTGGCCGGTCACTATCCCTGCCTGCGACTGGGTCCGCCGTGGTGGTTTCACGACAGTCCGGAGGGTATGCGCCGCTTCCGCCAGCAGACCACGGAAACCGCGGGGTTCTACAATACCGTCGGCTTCAACGATGACACACGGGCTTTCCTGTCTATTCCCGCGCGTCACGATGTCGCGCGGCGAATGGATTGCAACTGGCTGGCCGAACTGGTGTGCGATCACCGTCTGGATATGGATGAGGCCGGGGAGCTCGCAGTCGAGTTGTCCTACAGCCTGGCCAAACAAGCGTACAAGCTGTGACAACACAGCAAAACACAGTGAACTTGAATCAATCCGCGAGGTTGAGCGCTTCGCTACCGAAGTGGGAGAAAGCAGATGCGTGAGTCCTGGCGATGGTTTGGCCCCGGTGATCCGGTAACAATCGACGATATCCGGCAGACGGATGCCACCGATATCGTCAGCGCGCTGCACGATATCCCCACGGGAGACGTGTGGCCGATAGCGGCAATCCGCGAACACCAGGCCCTGATCGAGAACTGTGAGCCGGGGCAGTCGCCGCTGGTGTGGTCGGTGGTGGAAAGTATCCCCGTGCACGAGGATATCAAGCTGGCACGCGAGGGCTGCCAGCGCTATATCGACAGCTGGATTGCCACCATGGAGAACCTGGCGGCCTGCGGTATCAAGACCATCTGCTACAACTTCATGCCGGTTATCGACTGGACGCGGACAGATCTGAAGTACGCGCTGCCGAGCGGCGGTTATGCGCTGCGTTTTGATCAGGACAAATTCGCCGTCTTCGACCTGTGCATCCTGCAGCGCGAGGGCGCGGAACAGGAGTATTCCGAGGCCGAGATCGCGGCGGCCAGGCAGTTGTTTGCGGCGATGTCCGAGCAGGAGCGGGAGCTGCTGACGAACAATATCATTGCCGGCCTCCCGGGCAAGATGACCGACGCCTACGGTCTCGATACTTTTCGCGCGATGCTGGCGCGCTACCAGGGTATGGATGCGGATACCCTGCGCAACAACCTGTTCAATTTTCTCGGGCAAGTACTGCCGGTGGCGGAGAAGCTGGGCGTCAAGCTGGCTATCCACCCCGATGATCCGCCGCGTGACATGCTCGGCCTGCCGAGGATTATCTGTACCGCGGCGGACCTCAAAATCCTGTTCGAGGCGCAGCCGAGTCCGGCCAACGGTATCACCCTGTGTGCCGGTACCTATGGCAGTCGACCGGACAACGACCTGCCCGAGATGGCGAGGATGTTCGCCCCGCGAATCCACTTCTCCCACCTGCGCGGTGTGATCCGCGACGCCGGTGAACAGCGCTCCTTTTACGAGGCCAGTCACCTCAACAGCGACGTCGATATCGTGGGTGTAATTGCAGCGCTGTTGGCTGAAGAGCGTCGCCGAAAGGCGGAGGGCGGCGAGTTCGGTGAGATCTACATCCGGCCTGATCACGGGCACCAGATCCTCGACGACCGCGGCAAAACGGTGAACCCCGGGTATTCCTGTATCGGCCGCCTGAAAGGCCTGGCAGAGATTCGCGGTGTCATCAAAGCGGTCGAGCGCCTGCACTAGCCGGCCGCTGTCATTTTTTCTTCTTATTTCTTTCACGCGGAATCTATAAAACCGTAACACCCTCTGTTCATCCTGCAGCCCCAGACAATTCTTCCCGCTACTGCAAGCAGTGCAGTGGCGGCGAGAATTACGTTCTGTTTCAACGCAATGCAATTGACACTGAGAGGGCCTATGAAACTCACGTTCCCGCGGATAATTACGCTTGGCGCCACGCTGTGCGCAGGGGGTGTTGCCGCTGACATCCTGCCTGAGAGCCAGCTTGCAAGCAGCTGGTTTAGCGATGCACAGGCAGCAATCGCGGCAAAAAATGCAGCTGCCGGCAGCACTGTCGCCAAAAATATCATTCTGTTTGTCGGCGATGGTATGGGAGTTTCCACGCTCACGGCGGCGCGCATCCACGATGGCCAGCTGCGGGGGCAATCCGGTGAGGAGGGCTTACTCAGCTTTGAATCCTTTCCCTACACTGCGTTGGTGAAAACGTACAACGTCGACGCCCAGACCCCGGATTCTGCCGGCACCATGACCGCGATGATGTCCGGCCTGAAAACCGACGTCGGTGTGATCGGCGTCGATGAAGATGTCGAGTATGGCGATTGCGCCACTGTTGCCGGCAATGAAGTGGCGACCTATCTGGAACTGGCGGAAATCAACGGAATGTCGACCGGAATCGTGTCGACGGCGCGCATAACTCACGCCACGCCTGCAGCGACCTATGCGAAAGCGCCGAATCGCAACTGGGAGGATGACTCTGATATGCCCCAGGATGCGGTGGCGGCCGGTTGTGAAGATATTGCCAGTCAGCTGGTGAACCTGGAGTCGAACCTCGAAGCCCTCTATCCCGGTGTCGACGTCGATGGTATCGATGTTGTGATGGGCGGTGGCAGGCGACATTTCCTGCCCAAGGATGCAGCCTACAACACGGCCGATGCGGTCAGTGGTGTGGAGGGTGATCGCACCGACGGCCGCGACCTGACAGCAGAGTGGCAAGCGCAGTACCCACAGGGAGCGTATGTGATCGACGCCGCCGGTTTCAACGCACTGGATACGGCCTCGCTGGATAAAGTACTGGGCCTGTTTAACGAGTCCCACATGCAATACGAAGCTGACCGCAACAACGATATTGCCGGCGAGCCCTCGCTGTCAGAAATGACCCGCGCTGCAATCGAAGTGCTGGATAACAATGAGCAGGGCTTCTTCCTGATGGTGGAATCAGGCCGTATCGACCACGCCCACCACGCCGGCAGTGCCCACGGCGCGTTGACGGACACAGTGGAGTTGTCTCGCGCGGTGGCGGCAGCGCGGGCGGCCACCAACCCCGAGGAGACATTGATTCTGGTGACGGCGGATCACAGTCATGTGATGACGCTGGGCGGCTATCCGAAGCGCGGTAACCCGATACTGGGCAAGGTGGTCAATGTGGGTGAAACCGATGCGGCGCTGGCTGCTGACGGTATGCCCTATACCACACTCGCGTATAGCAATGGGCCGGGTTTCCGCGATCTCGGTGGCGAGACGGATGCAGATGCGGCCTATGCACAGCCCGCGTTCAGCGGCCGGGTCGATCTCAGCGCAGTCGATACAGAAGCTCCTGGATTCCACCAGGAAACCCTGGTGCCACTCGGGTCGGAAACCCACGCGGGCGAAGATGTCGCCCTGCACGCCAGCGGTCCGGCTGCACAGTACGTCGGCGGGACGGTAGAACAGAGCATGGTCTTTCACATCATGAACAAGGCGCGTCGCCTGATTGCGCAATAGGGGAATCGACAATGAAAACATTCGCGAAAGCAGTAGGTATGTCGGCGCTGGTCGTAATTGCGGCTGCGTGTGACAGTAATAACAACAATAACAGCGATTTCGGTGGCGCCCTGGTAGTCGACCCCCCGACAGAGCCGGCTCCGGTGCCGGCCCCGGCCCCGGTGACCATGCTGTCAGCAGCGGATCTGCAGACCAATGTCAGCAGTAGCTGGTTCGTTGACGCTGCGGACAGGCTGGAGGCGCGCGACCCTGCCAGGCTGCTGGCGGAGCGCGGCAGTGCCAGGAACGTTATCCTGTTTGTCGGTGATGGTATGGGTGTGTCGACAGTCACTGCCGCACGCATATTTGCCGGGCAGATGGCGGGCGAGTCCGGGGAGGAGGGTTATCTCAGCTTCGGGGAGTTTCCGTACGCCGGTCTTGTGAAAACCTACAATGTCGACGCGCAGACACCCGATTCCGCCGGCACCATGACCGCCATGATCAGTGGCCTGAAAACCGATGTCGGTGTCATCGGTGTCGACGCTGATATCGAGCGCGGGGATTGCAGCACGGTCGCAGGCAACGAGGTCGCCACCTATCTGGAACTGGCCGAGATTGCCGGTCTTGCCACCGGTATTATCTCTACAGCACGGGTTACGCACGCGACGCCAGCGGCAACCTATGCCAAATCGGCCGATCGCAACTGGGAGGACGTGTCGGACATGCCCAGTGCCGCAGTGAACGGCGGCTGTGAGGATATCGCCAGCCAGCTCGTCAACCTGGAAGCTAACCTCGAGGCCCGGGTGCCAGGCGCTGACGTCGATGGTATCGACGTGGTCCTGGGTGGTGGGCGACGTCATTTCCTGCCCAAGGACCCGGCTTTCAATACAGCGGATGCGGTGAGCAGTGTAGAGGGCGATCGCACCGACGGCCGCGACCTCACAGCGGAGTGGCAGCAGCAGTATCCGCAGGGTGTCTATGTCATCGACCGCGCCGGATTCGAGAGCGTCGATACCTCATCTATCAGCAAGTTACTGGGTTTGTTCAACGAGTCGCACATGCAGTATGAGGCCGACCGTGAAAATGATATTGCCGGTGAGCCATCGCTGAGCGAGATGACTGCGGCCGCCATCGATGTCCTCGACAATAACGATCAGGGATTCTTCCTGATGGTGGAGTCCGGTCGTATCGATCATGCGCACCATGCAGGTAACGCACACGGTGCACTGGTTGATACCGTAGAACTCTCCAGGGCCGTTGCGGCGGCGATGGCGGCAACTGATCCACAGGAGACGCTGATTCTGGTCACGGCGGATCACGGTCATGTCATGACGCTGGGTGGCTACCCGAAACGCGGCAACCCTATTCTCGGTAAAGTGGTGGTGACGGGAGCAACCGGGCCGGCGCTGGCTGCGGATGGTATGCCCTATACGACACTGGCTTATACCAACGGTCTGGGTTTCCGGGATATGGGTGATGAGACAGATGCCGACGCGGCCTACAGCCTCCCGCCTTTCAGTGGCCGGGTCGATCTCAGCAGTATCGATACTGAGGCGTCAGGGTATCACCAGGAGACGCTGGTGCCTCTGGGTTCAGAGACGCATTCAGGCGAAGACGTGGGGTTGTACGCCAATGGCCCGGGTGCGCATCTGGTATCCGGCACCAGTGAGCAGAGCGTTATCTTCCACATCATGGACTACGCCACTGACCTGCTTGCACGGGCTGACGCCGCCATCTGAGCCCGTCCGGGAGTGCAATCTAACAGCGGGGGCGTGAGCCCCCGGTTTTAGTAATGGAGAATCCTGCAATGACTATTCGGACTGTACTGGCCTGCTGGGGGCTGCTGTTAGCCGGCCTGCCGACGCTGGTGTTTGCGCTGGAGGATATCAGCTGCCACATGCCGGACACGGTCTATGGCGCGACCTATGAGATCTCGCAGCAATCCGCTGACGAGAGCCCGGTGGTGACCGAGACGCTGCACCTGCTGCGGTCCGAACACAGAGTCCTGCACGTGCACCCACAGGCACATACGACCGACATGTGGGAGCGCAACAGTCGCGGGGGGGTGCATTACAGCCGCTTCTTTGACGAGCAACAACGCGGTATTGAATTTTACCAGGCGGTCGCTGCGGAGCCGTCCAGTGAGCTGGAGTGGGATCAGGTCTACCAAATGGTACCGTCCGCAGTGATGTCCCCGGCGAGCAGGCGGGCCGCACAACAGCAGGCTCCTGATTGTGCCGCGGTGGAGACGTACGCATACCAGGTCGAAGGTGATGAATACACTCTGGACTGGTTGCCTGCGCAGCGGCTGGTGTTGCGGCTGACACTGGCGCGCGGCCAGAGCCGGATGTCCTGGCACCTGCTGAACGTATCGTCGGAGCCAGAATCGGTGGCCAGGGCGATGCAGGACAGGGCGTCCTATGTGGTGATCGATTACGCTGACCTGGGTGACCAGGAGTCAGACCCGTTCTTCCGTTCCCTGCATCATGGTGCGCAGCATCCCTGATGCAGCGGCCTGTATCACGCTGCCCATTCGGTCAGGCCGCACCGTGAATATGGCCTGACCAAAAGTCTTGTGCTATGGTTTTCCTGCCCAGCGTGTTTTCACACGGCATTCCCTGTGAGTCCAAACCAGAGCAGTTATGAACGGTAAAGCCAAGCACACCTCTAGCGCGGAGCGCCCCGCGCGCGAGCCCCGTCTCTATCAACAGGTCGCTGAAAAGCTGATAGCGCTGATAGAAGCACACCAGTATGAGGCCGGTACTCGCCTGCCTGCGGAGCGTGAGTTAGCCGCGATGTTCGGGGTGAGTCGGCCCACGATCCGCGAGGCGGTGATCGCGCTGGAACTGGCGCACTACGTCGAGGTGCGCATGGGCTCGGGGGTGTATGTACTCGAATACAAGAAGGACAAGAGCCGTTTTTCCGACCAGGACGTGGGCCCCTTTGAACTGACGGAGGCCAGGGCGCTGTTCGAGGGTGAAGCGGCGGCACTGGCAGCCACGATGATTACTGATGAGCAGCTTGCACAGCTCGCCGCGTCGCTGGATGAAATGGTCGAGGAGAACGAAAACGGTATCGACAGTCACGAGGTGGCGGATAAAAAGTTCCATATGATTATTGCCCAGGCAACCAATAACAGCGCCATACTGGCAACGATTGAGGGGCTGTGGGCGATCCGGGAAAGCTCCATGCTGACGGCGAGCACGCTGCAGAAAGCGCGCAATTCCGGCCTGAGGCCCTCGGTGGAGCAACACCGGGATGTGTACAATGCGTTGAAAGCGCACGACGCCGCCGCGGCCCGCAAAGCCATGAGGGCCCATTTGATGGCGGTGATTGAAAGTATGCTGGAGGCCACTGAGGCGGAAGCGGTGGCGGCAGCGCGCACGCAGACGTCCAAGAGCCGCGATCGTTTCAATCTCACCAAAGCCATCGGATAGTGTTTATACCGAACGGCCCCGGCCGTGCTTGCTTGACCCGATTGATCGCGTCGTCTACATTCCGGGCAATAAAAAGAACAGGAGGAGTGCCCGTGAATTTCCGCAGTGTCGTTACGTCTGCGCTTTTATGCGCTGTTTTTCTGGCAGCAGGTTGCAAGCCCAATCCAACCGCTGAGGAGGCCTGTACCACCGGTGCCAATGGCGGCAACCCGGTCATTATCGTCGCGGGGACCTTCAGTCCGGAGATTGCCAACCAGCTGGTGCTGGGCAATTCGCTGCATGCGGCGGGCTTCACGCACTGCGTGCTGGAGTTGAAGGGCGATGAGGCGCTGGCAGGGATTCCCGGCACCATGCCCATTGAGATTTCGGCTCTGGCGCTCAAACTGTTCGTCGAGGATGTACTCGCCTGGTCCGGTGCCACGGCGGTGGATCTCGTCGGGCATTCGCAGGGCGCGCTCGTCGCACGGGCCTACATCAAGAACTACGGTGGGGAGGCGTATGTGGACAAGATGGTGTCACTGGCTGGCCCGAATGCCGGCACCGAATTTATACCTTTGCTGAATTTTTTCACCGGCCCGATTCTGGCGCCGTTCGGCCTCACCTGTGAAAGCATGCATCCCTGTGTACAGATGCAGCAGGGCTCTGAGTTCATTACCGCGCTCAATGAGGGGGGAATGACGCCCGGGGACGTCGAATACTACGCGTTTTACACCAACAATGATGAGCTGGTGTGGTATTGGGGAAGCGGTTTGTTCGGCTTTCCCGTGGTCAAGTTTGACAATGCCAAACTGGGGCCGGGCGCGACAAATGTTGAAATCGGGCAGATGTGCCCGCTGCGTATTGTCGGGCACCTGGGTATGATTGCCGATCCTGTGCCTGTCCACATGACCCTGGACGCATTGGCCGGGCGGTCGATACGAGTGCCGCTGGCGACCTGCCTGTTACCACCGGTCATCATCTGAACCCCAAAGAGATTGTATTCCCATGATTATTGAGACCCTGTCCAACTGCCGAGTGCTGCCCGTTATCACTGCGATGGATGTGCGCAGTACAGTGGCGCTGGCGCAGGCCCTGGGGCGCGGAGGTATGAAGGCGGTAGAGATCACGCTGCGCTCCGAGGCCGCACTGGACAGCATTCGCGCGGTGGCCGCAGAGGTTCCCGAAATGATTGTCGCGGCCGGTACAGTGACCAACGCCAGGCAGTTGCACAGTGCGGTCGAGGCGGGCGCGTCAATGGTGGTCAGTCCCGGCGCGACACCGCAGTTGTTGCGCGCCGCGCGCGAGGCCAACGTCGATTTCGTGCCGGGTGTGGCGACCGCCTCGGAGGTGATGCTGGGCCTGGACGAAGGGTATTCCTGTTTCAAGCTGTTTCCCGCCGTGGCTGTTGGCGGTTTGACCCTGCTGAAGTCGCTCGCAGGGCCGTTCCCCGAGGTCAAATTCTGTCCCACCGGGGGGCTGAGTGCCGCGAACTTCAGGGAGTTCCTGGCACTGCCCAATGTTGTGTGCTGCGGCGGATCGTGGATGGTCGCTGCGGAACTGGTCGGCAACGGCCACTGGCAGGAGATCGAAGAGCTGGCGCGTGATGCCATGTCGTCAGCGCCGCTGTAAGGAGTCACCGGGTATTGCCGGTTCGCGTTTTTTCCCGGGTTGAATATCGCTCGCTGGGTGGGCAATCCCTGGTCGAGCCGGCGCCTATTTGTCGGTCTTGCGGCGGCCGCGCCCGGTTGACCTTCGATTTTCGTTGCCGCTGTCCTCATACAGGTCTGTTCTCAGCGTGGCGGTCAGCCGGCGGTCGTGTTCATCGTCCCTGCGATCGTCATGGTGCATATATTTGCAATTGCACCGAGAGGCATCGCACGCTGCGAGCGGTAACATCGGGGTATCGCCATCGGCCAGCAGGAAGCGCCTGCTGCCGATTGCTTTCACCGCCTCACAGGGCCTTTTGCCGACGACAATGGAGGTCCCGCGCCAGGGCTTGAGTGGGAGCGGTTGTGGGTCTTTCGCCGTTCCGGTGCGTTTCGAGGTCGCGGATTTCCTGGACGCTCCCTTGTCAGCCTTGCCGGTAGTCGGGTTGGAAAAAGGCAGGTAGGATAATGGTGTCGTGAATAGGGTTTTAATGTTCATAGATACCACTCCAATACCGTTTCTGTTTTGTGCTGTTGTCTGTCTCGACAGCTTGTTTGATTCTGCCTACGCAAACGGCAAATAAGAAACCGGCACCCCGTTTCTTTGAATGGAGTCACACTATCTCTAACAAGTCGTGTCCAGCGCGTAGCGGATATAACACATACCTATAAAGCGATATATTCTCCGGTGATAAGTGGCCGATGCTGGTGAACTGCGATACTGTCACCCGAAGCGATTCAGTATGAGTAACCGTTGATGGACAAATGGACTAGGCCTGCAAACAGGGTACTGGTGTTCTGCGTGTTGTTGGCTCTCGCGGCGGGTTGCACAACCACCACCAAGCCAAAGGTGAGTGCGGAGTCAAACGTCTATGGTGATGTGCTGTGGCCAGAGGTGTCGCTGTTCTACAAGGAACCGAGTGACGCGTTGCGTGAACGCTGTATAGAGTTCGATCAAGCGTCGCTGCTACAGCATTGTGACCTGCGATTGCTGACGCTGGATTATGAGCTGGAGCAACTCCGGGAGAGCAACTACTTCGCGGCGGTGAAGTTTGCTGACAGCAATGTCGATTTTGCGATCGCCATTACCCAGGCCAGTTTTCTCGATGAGAGCGCGGGCGGCATCGCCAATGCCGCTTTGTCGGGGGCGACACTGCTACTGGTGCCGTTCACGCAGGAGTACGATATTGTCGTCGAGGTCCTCATTCTCTGGCGTGGTCATGTCATTCGCGAAACGAGCTATGAGTTTACCTTTGCGCCCACGACGGCCCTCTACACCAATCCCGAGCAGGAAAAAATCGAGCTGGCCGGAAAGATCACGGCCAGCATTATCGAGGACATCAAGAACAACGATGTGCTCTCCGGCCAATACCTGGCTGACGCCTTGGGAGCCTCGGATTACACCAACGAGCTGGTTGTTCCCGAGCGGGCGGGGGAGTACCTGAGAATGGGTGAGACGGCACAGGGCACTCCGTTTGACGGCGTCGCATTCAGCTATGCGAGGCCGGAATTCCAGTTCGATGAGTATGCAGTAAGTATTTACCCGATTCGTGCGACCTCCTGGATTGACTACGCCGCTGTCCTGTCGGAAGAGATGAAGCTCATTCGCGCAGATTTCGAAACGGCGTTGAAAGCCGGTGAGTGGCGGGATGTCAGGTTCGCGGAACAGCGGGAAGTGCTGGTGGAGTCGCCGCGGGGCGGCAGCGCCGGCATTGTGCAGACAGTCGATCTGGTCGACCTCAACGGCGATCCGTATATCGGGCGTATCTATCTCATGGTGAAGGAGGACAAAATCGTCGCGCTGAGCAATTTTGTACCGGTGACTTACGAGCAACCCGATTCACAGGTATTTCTCTCGACCTTTCTCGGTGGGCTGGTGGTGCCGGTTGAGTCGCCATTCATGGCAAAGTTGCGACAGCAACAGCGCGAGTACGATCGCAGGTGAGCGGGGCTTGGCGCGGGTGCCGTCGCACCGCACCAGGCAGTATCCAACTGCAAGCGCGGCTACGGGGCTTTTACACCGGTGTTTCCGGCCTCCATCGCCAGCACCTCAGCCGGCGAATCAAAGGTTTTCGCTGCGCCAAGTTGTGGAAACAGCCGTGACCACAAGCCGGTGACCGCGATAGCGGCAGCGCCACCACCGACCAGCGCAGCAATGGGGCCGAACAGAACCGCCAGACCACCGGTCAGCGCATCGCCCAACTCGTTCGATGCGCTGATGGTCAGTTGGCTGACCGCGTTCACGCGGCCGCGGCGGTCATCGGGCGTGTGCAACTGTATCAGTGAGGAGCGGACATACACGCCGAACATATCCGCGGCCCCGCACACCGCGAGGCACAGCATCGAAAGCCAGAGGACTTTGCTGAGCCCGAAGCCGATGGTGGCCAGGCCGAACACCGCCATGGCCGCCAGCATCAGGTTGCCGACATTTTTTGACAGCGGTGCGAAGGAAAAGGTGATCGCCACAATCACGGCGCCCACCGCCGGAGACGCCGCCAGCAGCGACAGGCCAATTTCTCCCTCGCCCAGGATGTCCTTGGCAAACACGGGTATCATTGCTGTCGCGCCGGCCAGGAACATCACGAACAGGTCTAGCGTAATTGCGCCCAGCACCAGCTTGTTGGACCAGACGTAGGCGACGCCGTCGACGACCTGCCGCAGCGGCCCCTTGGTTCTGTCGATGACGCTGCGCGGTACCGGTCCAATCAGGAACACGGCGATGGTCGCTACCCCATAAAGTACTGTGCAGAGAAAATACGGTACAGACGGCCCGATCTTGTAAAACGGTCCCGCCAGCCCCGGCCCGGCGATCACGCCCACCTGCCACGCGATGGTGGACAGCGCGATGGCGCGCGGCAGTGAACCCTTGGGCACCAGGTTGGGTGCCAGCGATGAAATCGCCGGCCCCAGGAAGGCGCGACAGATGCCCAGCAACACGGCAACGGCGTAGATCCAGGCCAGCGTGATGTTGCCGGTGTATGTCAGTATGCCCAGCAGCAGCGCGATTGCGGACTGTGCCAGCAGCACTGTGCGGGCGATCCAGCGGCGGTCCAGATGGTCAGCCACCCAGCCGGTGACGGGCGTCAGCAGGAACAGCGGTACGAACTGCAGCAGGCCGAGCAGACCGAGAATGCCGGCCGATGCGCTGACCCCCATATCCTCCCGCGCCAGGTTGTACGCCTGCCACCCCAGTATCAGCAGCAACGCATACAGCGCGATCATCGATGTCAATCGAGAGAGCCACAGATAGCGGTAATTGGCGATGGTGAACGGGTGGGGGGCTTTTTCCATTCTGGTTAGCGCGCCAGCATCTGCATCAGCGCCTGCCAGCTGATGGCATCCGCGCGCTCGTCATAGGCGAGCGGCATGTCAAACTCCTCGCCTTTTGCGGTAGCCGCCGGATTGGTAAAGCCGTGAACCACACCGGGAAAGCTCAGCAACTGCAACTCTGCACCGGCGTCGCTCATCTCCACGACGAAATCGCCGACCTGTCGGGCCGGTACCATCGGGTCGTCAGCGCCAGTGGCGACCAGTATCCGCGCCTTGATGACACCGGGTGCAGCGGGCTTATCGGTGCCGAGACTGCCGTGGAAGCTTGCCACGCCGGCAAGGTCCGCTCCCCTGCGCGCCTGGTTCAATACCACGGCGCCACCAAAACAGTAGCCGATAGCGTAGCGGCGCGCGGGGTCGACATTTGGCGCACTGCCCAGCAGCGACAGCGCGGCATCGAAACGGGCATTCATCGATTCGGGGTTTTCCAGTGCCGCATTCATGAAGGCCTTGGCATCACCCGGGTGCTGCGCGACCTTGCCATGTCCGTACATATCGACGGCCACAGCGCTGTACCCGGCCTCGGCCAGCTGTTTCGCGCGGCTGCGCGTGTAGTCATCCATGCCCCACCACTCGTGGACAACGACAACGCCGGGGCTCGGTGCCTCGATCGCATCGTCGTAGTAAAGCACGGCGCTGCCGAGCTCGTTGTTAAAGTCGACTTTCTTCTCGACGATCTCACCAAGTGCGGGTGCTGCCAGCAACAGCATGCACAGGCTCAGTATACGGTTCATGTTCACGGCGGTATCTCCTGTCTGCGTTTGGGGCCGTCTAGCTTACGATAGTCGCCGGTGGCGAGCCAGCACCGGGCGCTGCGCAACAGGTCCGGCGCGACTGGGAGGCGCGCAACGCTGCACATCGCGGTGGACGGATTGTAGGTATTGCACAGCCGGGGAAAAGATTACATGTGAGAAGGCCGGGGCGGCAGCCGGTTGCGCTCGGCCGCAGCTCGCGGCAGCCGTTGCAAGCCACGGCTGCCGCGGGTTTGCAGCATTGCCCACCACTTGCTTTCAAACGCTGGCATACATATTGCAACACAGCCCGTGAAGCCTGCGGATGTATCAGCTCAGCAGGCGTTGAATCGAACAACCCTATCAGGAGGCACGACCATGTCATTGCTGGACTCAGTTAGTAAGGCGATTGAAACCAAAATTGATGAACTCGACAAGCAGGTGGAAGCAGAGCAGGCCGAAGCGGATCGCCGTATGGCTGAGGCCGAGAATGAAAAAGCCAAGGCTGACATCCAATCGCAAGTCAAAAAGAACATCGAGGAATTGCAGGGTAAAATGGACGATGCAAAAAAACAGTTGGAAGAGGCCAGGGATGCCAGTGAGGAGCGACTGCAGCATCTGAAAAAAGTGTTCACCGGTTCCTGAGTACTGCAACCCCGGTCGATCGTGCACCGGGGTGCGCAACGCCCGTACCCGTCGTTTGATAGTTTCCGTTGATCTTGATGGAGGTCGACCATACGATTTCGCTATCGCAGGCATAAGCAAAAGTAAATTTACCTCGCACCAGTGTCGCGTAAACTGGGTGTTATAGCGATCTACATTCCAGCTGTAAGCACATGAACCCAGGAGAGGAAAATATGGACGGAAACGAAACAGGCAGTGCAGGTAAATGCCCGGTGATGCACGGTGGTAACACCAGCAGCGGCAAGTCGAACAGCCAGTGGTGGCCCAATGCACTGAATTTCGACATCCTGCACCAGCACGATAGCAAGACCAATCCGCTGGGCGCCCAGTTCAACTATCGCGAGGAGCTGAAGAAGCTCGATGTCGAGGCGTTGAAGCAAGACCTGCACGCGCTGATGACGGACAGCCAGGAGTGGTGGCCGGCCGATTGGGGCCACTACGGCGGCTTGATGATCCGTATGGCCTGGCACTCTGCCGGCTCCTATCGGCTGGCGGATGGTCGTGGCGGCGGTGGTACCGGTAACCAGCGTTTCGCACCGCTCAACTCTTGGCCCGACAACGTCAGCCTGGACAAGGCGCGGCGCCTGCTGTGGCCGATCAAGAAAAAATACGGCAACAAGGTCAGCTGGGCTGACCTGATCATCCTCGCCGGTACCATCGCGTACGAATCCATGGGCCTGAAGACATACGGGTTTGCCTTCGGGCGGGAAGATATCTGGCATCCGGAGATCGATACCTACTGGGGCTCGGAGCAGGAGTGGCTCGCGCAGAGCGACGAGCGTTACGACGATGTTGAGGATCCGTCGACGATGGAGAACCCGCTCGCGGCCGTGCAGATGGGGCTGATCTATGTGAACCCGGAAGGGGTGAATGGCAAGCCCGACCCGCTGAAGACTGCGCTGCATGTGCGGGAGACGTTCGCCCGCATGGCGATGGACGACGAGGAGACCGCGGCGCTCACCGCCGGCGGACACACCGTCGGGAAAACCCATGGCAATGGCGATGCGAGTCTGTTGGGGCCGGCTCCCGAAGCCGCGCCGATCGAGGAGCAGGGCCTGGGATGGCGCAACCCGACCGGTACCGGCAAGGGACGCGACACCGTGACCAGCGGCATCGAGGGCGCCTGGACAACGCATCCGACCCAATGGGACAACGGCTACTTCGACCTGCTGTTCGGCTATGACTGGTGGATTCAGAAATCGCCGGCCGGCGCCTGGCAGTGGGAGCCTATCGGCATCCGGGAAGAGGATATGCCGGTCGATGTCGAAGACCCGTCCATCCGCTGCAAGCCGATCATGACGGACGCCGATATGGCGATGCGCTACGACCCGATCTATCGCAAGATCTGCGAACGCTTTGCCAGCGACCCGGCGTATTTCTCCGAGACGTTCGCGCGCGCATGGTTCAAGTTGACGCATCGCGATATGGGCCCAAAAGCCCGTTATTTCGGCCCTGACGTCCCGCAGGAAGACCTGATCTGGCAGGATCCCGTGCCGGCAGGCAGCACTGACTACGATGTCGAGGCTGTCAAGGCGCGCATCGCACAGAGCGGCCTGGCACTGGATGAGATGGTGTCTACCGCCTGGGACAGTGCCCGCACTTACCGTGGCTCCGATATGCGCGGTGGAGCCAACGGGGCCCGTATCCGGCTGGCGCCGCAGAAGGATTGGGAGGGCAATGAGCCGCAGCGACTGGCCAGGGTGCTGGGCGTGCTGGAAGGTATAGCCGCCGAGACCGGTGCCAGCGTCGCCGATGTGATCGTGCTGGCCGGCAACTACGGTATCGAGCAGGCCGCCCTGGCTGCCGGGTTCCCGGTGGCTGTGCCCTTCGCACCCGGCCGCGGCGACGCCAGCGACGAGATGACGGACACTGAGTCCTTCGATGTACTGGAACCGCTCGCCGATGGCTACCGCAACTGGTTGAAGAAAGACTACGCCGTCAGTACCGAGGAGTTGATGCTGGATCGCACCCAACTGATGGGGCTCACCGCCAACGAAATGACGGTGTTGGTCGGCGGTATGCGTGTGCTCGGTACCAACCACGGGGGCACACCGCACGGCGTTCTCACCAACCGTGTCGGCGCCCTGACGACGGATTTCTTTGTCAACCTGACGGATATGGACAATTCCTGGCATCCGGCTGAGGGCGGCATCTTTGAAATCCGCGACCGGCGTTCAGGCGAGGTCAAGTGGACCGCGACCCGGATGGATCTGGTATTCGGGTCCAACGCTATCCTGCGCGCTTACTCCGAACTGTATGCGCAGGATGACAGCGCAGAGAAGTTCGTGCAGGACTTCGTGACGGCGTGGACCAAAGTCATGAATGCCGATCGGTTCGACCTGCGATAATGCCATCGCCCCCACACCGCCATTGCAGGCAGTGTGGGGGCCTCTCTCCCCGCCTGCCCACCTCGGAATCCCTCGTCGCAGCCGTTCTTCGCAACACACCTGTTATTTTTGTCATTTTTTTACACGCCGCAGCGGATTGAATTGATTCTCAATTCCCTTGTATAGTCCAGTGCGTTCAGATTGCTCAATACAATAAGGTCGCCGCGGCGCAGTTCTCCTGCGCGCGGCTGCACATAACAATAGCGACGCCGCCGCCAGGTTAGGTGGATCGTTTCCGGGGACAGGGGATTCCAATGATGCCGTTCAATGGCCGGTACGCTGCTGCGTTTGCTATCACAGCCGCGCTTTTCACCACTGCCTGCAGTGACACCTCCAACAACAACCAGTCTGCGGCAGTGCAACCCGCCGGCATGCTGCCGGCGGATACCGGTGAATGGGTCTGCCAGACCAACCCGGCTCCGCCCAGTGAGCAGGAACTGGCGCGCTGGTGCGCGGATACCGCCCCGCACGGCACGGTGCTGCCGGAAGACCTGCGCACGCCACCGCCGATGGATGATCTCACCGCGAAAAATGACTACGACCGGCGCCTTGAGGCATTCCTGCGCGCCCAGACTTACGCTGACGAGCTGAACTGGAGCAGCGACAAGCAGTGGCGTCTCACCGGTCCCTATGTCGGTGACATAGGCAGTGGCGCCAACTATGGCTCCCATCCTGCGGTGAAGATCTACTACTCCCCGGAAGTGGTCGAGTGGATGTGCGGCGATCGCAGTGGGCCGCTGCCCGACGGTGCAATGGTAATCAAGGCGATGCACAGTATCGACGAGTCACTCGGGATAGAGCTTGAGGAAAACGCCTGCATGGTGATTACCGAAGACCCTGAGCCCGGCAGTTGGACGATCATTGTCAAGAACGCACAGGCGACCACCGATGGCTGGTACTGGGGCTATTACGCCGCTGAATCATCGCCCGACGAGGGCAACCCCCCGGTGCTGGGGCTGGCCGCCGTCACCTCAGAAGTTGCACTGGCGGAACTGGAGCAGAGTACGCAGCGCAACCCGGATTTTTACCCCACCGGCGGTGCCGATACACAGATTGCGAATATGGTGTATCCCAATGCCGGATACGGTGCCTACTGCATCAACTGCCATGCCTCAGCGGCAAGGGAATCCACCTTCTCGTCACTGGACAATGTGCTTACCAGCGGCGCGCGTTACCGTCAGTTCAGCAGCAGTCCCGGTCTGGACCAGCTGGAGCAGGTGGGTATCGCGCCCTTCGTTGGCAAACACGATGCCTCGGTGGGCGATGATGACGTCGCGGATACGGCCAACCCGTTTCCGGTACCACTGGCAACACCCGATGACAGTTTCCTGGAATTCTACGACCAGCTCGGCCCGGTCACATACACACAGGCGATGGCACTCAGCATGCCGGCCGAGACCTATGACCATGCGCTGGCGGGAAGCCAGTTGAATCCGCACGGGGCGACCAAGTTCGTCACATCGGACCAGTGTGCGGGTTGTCACGATGCCGCCTCCATGTCCGCTGCCACCTCCAATATGATCTTTTTTGATGAGTCCGGCGCAGAGCCACAGGCACTTAACCTGTCGCCCTATGCGGAGTGGCGTGCATCGCCGATGGGCCTTGCCGGGCGCGATCCTATTTTCTTCGCGCAGCTGCAGAGTGAGACCAATCACCTGCCGCAACTGACACCCTGTATCGAGCAGACCTGCCTGCGCTGCCACGGTGTGATGGGCTCGCGCCAGCTCGCCATCGACACACCGGGGGAGGGCACCGACAACTGCGAGGCGCTGTACGCGATTCCCCCGCCGGAGGGTGTCCCCTTTGGCAAGGAATTCACCCGCGATGTCGTCAAGCAGTGGCCACACGCCGCCGAGAATGGTGAACAGAACTATGCGGCGCTGGCGCGCGATGGTATTTCCTGCACGGTTTGCCACCGCGTATCACCCGATGCCCTCGGCGAGGAAGCCTCCTTTACCGGCAACTTTGTCACCGGGCCCGATTCCGAGCTCTATGGCCCGTACGCCGATGACACCATCGTCACGGCGCCGATGAACAACTCGGTCGGCATCACGCCGCGCTATGGAGAGCAGCTGTCCTCCGCCGACATGTGTGGGACCTGCCACAATATCCTGTTGCCGGTATTCGACAACAACGGCGTTCAGCACGGCGCCAGTTACGAGCAGTCCACGCACCTGGAGTGGACCAACAGCGTGTACGGCCAGCAGGGGCCACAGTCGCGCAGCTGCAATAGCTGTCATATGAGCACACACTACAAGGGCACCAAGCTGCACACCAAAATAGCCAATATTGAAGACAATAACTCTGCGCCGACCACCGAGCGCCTGCCTGACGAGGAGATTACGCTGACTGAGCGCAGCGAGTTTTCCCGTCACCAGCTGCACGGCCTGAACGTGTTCCTGAACCAGATGTTCCAGCAGTTCCCACTGGTGCTGGGTATTCGCCAGGTCGACGGGCTCACCGCGAGCAATGTGACACCGCCGCTGATCACGGGTATGAACTCCATGGTGAACATGGCGCGCGAGGGAACTGCCGAGGTCGACATCACCGCTGTCGAGGTGCTGCCGGGCAACAAGGTTCGCACGCGCGTGAAAGTCATTAACAAAACGGGTCACTACCTGCCCTCCGGTGTCGCGTTTCGGCGGGTGTTCCTGGAGTTGCTGATTCGCGACAGTGCCGGCGACCTGGTGTGGGCGTCGGGACGCACCAACAAGCTGGGCGCTATCCTGGATGGTGTCACCGATACCGTGCTCGACTCGGAGCAGCCTGGAGCGTTTCCCGGCAGCCTGCCGCAGCCGCACTACCAGCGCATCACCCGCGGTGACCAGGTGCAGATCTACCAGGAAGTGTACGCAGACTCCGCCGGTGACATCACCACCAGCTTCCTGCGACGCATGACCAGCCTCAAGGACAACAGGATCAAGCCACTGGGCTATGACCCCGCGGTTTTCACGTCCTCGAGCTCCGCCTTTATCCGGGAGCTGGCGCTGTTGCCTGGTCCGGAATCGGCTGACCCCTACTACACGGATCCCGCGTTGACGGGGGCGGACACCATCGAGTACGAGGCGACCCTGACGCCGGCGCAGATCGCCGACCTGGGTACGGTAGAGGTGAATATCTACAACCAGTCGATTCCACCGTCCTACCTGCAGGAGCGTTTTCGTGACGCCAGCGCCGGACCGATGGCGATGGATGATATCCAGCGCCTGTACTACCTGACCAGCCACCTGAATACCGAGGCCGTCAACACGGAGTACGGTCCGAAGGTGATTGAGTCGTGGAAACTGATGTTGGCCGGGGATCGCGAAACCATCGGGCAATAGCGGAGTGCGCAGCCGGCCCGGGGTTCGCGACCGGGCCGGCGGTGCCAGCGAGAGAACTCGCTGCTGCGGTTCAGCCGGTGAAGGCCACGGATGGCTTCGCCACGCCCTCTGGTTTTTTGCCGCGTATGTGGGCGAGCATGGTATCGGCGTCTGATACCTCGAACGGGTCGAGTTCACAGTTGTCGCCGAACTCCGGCTCAATGAATATCTGCTCGATATTGCCGTCGTTCACCAGCATGGAGTAGCGCCAGGAACGCATGCCGAAACCGAGGTTGGATTTGTCCACCAGCATTCCCATTTTGCGTGTGAACTCGCCGGAGCCATCCGGCAACAGGTAGATATTTTTATTGCCGACATGGCGGCCCCACTGGAACATCACAAAGGCGTCGTTCACGGAGACGCACATTATTTCATCGATGCCCTCCGCCTTGAACTCCTCGTACAGTTCATCATAGCGGGGCAGGTGGTTGGATGAGCAGGTCGGCGTAAACGCGCCCGGCAGTGAAAACACAACAACCCGCTTGCCGCCGAACAGGTCGGCTGTGGTTTTGTCTTCCCAGCGATAGGGGTTCTCGCCTTCCACGGACTCATCCCTGACGCGTGTCTTGAACACGACATTGGGTACTCGATTGCGCATTGCATGTCTCCTGTTGAGGTCTGAGGGTGATTGATCCGGTCAGATGATAGCGAACATCGCACGACAGTTAAAAGGGATTGTCAGTATCATCGCAATTGCTTTTCCTTATGACTGGCGCGGCGGGCAGCGCATGCGGCGGTCAGGTCGGCCCGATGTCCACCCAGCTTTTCGGGATGTGTTCCTCCACCAGCTGGTTGATGCTGATGCAGATCAGGTTGTGCTCGCTGGCGACCTCGCCGGCGAAGCGGGATTCCTTGCTGCTGCGTGCAATGACCATCGCGCTCGGATACTTGCGCCGGATCCACAGGGCAGTGCGCAGATTGTCCTCTTCGCGACCGGTGCCGAGCACGAATACAGAATTCCTGCCGTCCTGTTGCATGGGTATTTCCTCCTGCAGTCGTCGCCAGACTTCGGGGTGGGAGATGTCGCCGTCATAGACTTCGCGCCGGTAACCCTGGCTGAACGCCATCTGCTCCTCTGCAACCATCACCCGGCGGTTGGCATCCTGCTCAATAATGGCCACGGTCGACAGCTCGCTGATGGCGTGGCGTTGCAGTTCCTCCAGAATGGTTTGTCCAAACCGCCCGAATCCGGCGATCACCACGATGTCCTTGTCGTGGGTCTCCCGGAACTGTGGCAGCATCTGCTCCCGCACCAGGCCGCTGGCGGCCAGGTGGTAGGTGTTGAAGGTGTCGCAACTCTGGGCCACGTGGGTGCTCTCCATCGCGCGCATGAAACGCAGGCGGGCGCAGTGGATGACGATACGGGAGCCGATGTCCGGCACCATGTTGATGAGAATGCTGGCCGCCTCGTAGCTGCGCAGGCTGTTGTCGGACAGCAGCAGTATCTTCATGGCCCGCTCGACATGCAGTTGCCGCAGGAAGAATTCGTGGGTGATATCCCCCAGCACCACGGTGGCGTGCAGACCCTGTTCAAACTCATCGACAATCGATTGATCCGGCGCCAGCCGCGATACCACGATCACGGGGACATGCGGCCGGTGCCTGCGCAGAACCCTGAGGTAGCTCAGCGACAGTTCACCGGCGCCAACCACGATCACATGTCCCTTCAGGCGCTGCAGTTTCCAGCGCTGCGGCGCCAGCGCCCGCAGTAATGCGTTGAACAGCGTCGAGGCCGCGAGCACGGGCGCACCGAAATAGGCTGCCCACAACAGTATCCTGCCGTACAGTGGCCCACCGTAGGGTGTCCCCAGGTCGACACCGCCCAGTACAAACAGGCTGAGGCTGTAGTAGGCCTGTGTCAGCAGGTTGGCTGAGCTGATGCCGTCGCGCTCTGTCACTGAGACCCCGGAGGCGAATCCCGCCAGTGCAGCGATAAAGAAGAACAGCGCGCCGGCTGAGCGCCACGGGAACTTGCGTCTGCGCGTATCGGTCTCGTTCACGGGCGACTCACGCGGCGCGACCCGGTGTTGGCCGCTTCGCAGCCTCAACAGCCGGGCGGCAGCTGACGCTGTGTGTGGTAAATCTCAATATAATCGGGCCCCGAATGCAAGCGGCTGCCGTGCACCACAATCTCACCATTGGTAAGGGGATGCCGGCTGCTGCTGACACTGTTGCGCAACTGTCCCAGCAGCGATTTATTGTAGCCATTGTAAACCCGCCAGTTGTGTAATCCATGTATTACGATACCGCGCCCGTCGCCGGCCAGCCAGTAATCGTTACCGGGGAATATATAGGGCGGCGGAATGCCGAGTTTCGTCAACTGCCAGCCCTCGCCGCTGTTGTGCAGCCAGAAGCCGCCGGCCTCTGAACTGACCAGGAACTCGCCGGACTGTGCCGGGCTGATTGCCTGGCCAATGCGCTGTCCGCTGCGCCGCAGTGTGGGGCTTCGGCGCACGGTTTGAACCCGGTAGTCATTCTCCGCTGCAAGGATCTCCACCGCTCCCTCGCTGTCGTACGCTGTGCCTGCTCCTATGGCGACTGCAGCGCCGGAGACTGTGATTGCGGTCCCCTCGGTAAAATGTCGGGCGCGAAGACGGACACTGCCCGAGTTTGTATCAAACACCAGCGCGATGCTGTTACCGGCTGACCTGACCAGCGCGGCCACAGTGTCGCCGTCAACCGCTATGTCGGTGATGCTTGTGATCGATCCCAGGGCGGACGAGGTATTGCCGCTCCCGAGCCAGCGCCAGCCGGTGTCGGGAGTGTAATCAAAGACATGAAAAATGTACCTGAAGTTATAGGCGCCGGCGGCATTGTCCTGCACAAAGACAGCGCGCGAGCCCTTCATTGCCATGGTGCCGATCGCGGGCAGTGGCTGGTTGTCGAGTGTCGGGGCCGGTATCTCCTGCCATTGCCCGCCCTGTCGGGTCATCGCCTCGATGTCGCCGTTGGATTTGCGTACCAGCAATACCTGGGCGCCCAGCGCCAGTTCCGCATGGCTGATGTCCAGGCGTTCATACAGCAGCCAGCCGTCATTGGGGTCCAGCGGGAACGGGTCCTCGCCATCCTCCTGGCCATCGTTATCGGTATCCGGGTCGAGAGGATCACTGCCGCTCGCGACCTCGTCGTCGTCGCTGAGCCCGTCCCGGTCGCGGTCGGGGACCAGGGGCTGCGGATCCTCCCCGTCCGGTACGCCATCTCCATCGGTATCAGGGTTATACAGGTCGGTTCCCGCTTGCACCTCCTGCTGGTTCGACAGGCCGTCGTCATCGACATCGTAATCGCAGGCGTTGCCCCGGCCATCTCCATCAAAGTCGAGTTGCCTGGCATTGCCGGTATCGGGGCAGTTATCGAGCCACTGCACCACACGATCGCCGTCGGTGTCCCAGATTTTTCCGGCCGCGGTATAGATATGGTAATGATCAGGGAGCTCTGGATCATTGCTTGTCGACAGCACTGTGAGCATGCCGCTGGATGCGCTGATGCGGGTGCCGTAGGTTGCGCTGTCCCGGGCGGGGGATGCGATGGTGTGACTCACAAAAGGCCAGCTGCCATCACGCCGCTCATGGCGCACCACGATGCCAAGGGGCATCCCCTGGTACAGCAGCTGTGGCGCAGCGGCGAACGCAACATCACCGGTGATTGCCACTGCGGTGCCCAGCCGGCTGTCGCTTGCGCCCACCAACTCGCCGACCGCAGGCCAGTGGGTGTCGCCGTCATCCTCATAGATGAAAGCGCGGTCTATATCCGGTGCCCCTACGATGATGCGCTCGCCATCGGCGGCGATCGACGCGCCGAACCCGGTGCCCGAGCCGGGGCTGTCGAGTGTGCCGGCTGGCTGCCAGTGCCCGTTGCCATCATCGCGGTAGACGTAGACGTAGACGGTATCAAATCCGGGCGCGGCGATGATCGCCAGGTCGCCCGCCAGCGCCACCGAGGTTGCAAACCCGTCAGCAATGCCGGGCGATACCAGCGAGGCGAGATGTTCGCCGCTAGCAGGGTCAAACAGGTCAGCCGCAGCCGGCAGCGCACCGGGGCGGCCCACCAGCAGATGTTGGTTATCCATCGCCACTGCAGCTCCGAACTGCTCGTGTAGCTCGCCGTAGACAATGGTCCGTTCCGGGCTGATGGTCGAGCCATTGATCTGGTAGAGATGCACGCGACCACTGTCGGTTGGGAAAGTCTCGAGGGTGGTCGATAATGTGCTGACATCGATACTGTAGTCCCAGCTGAAGACGGAGGCGGCACCCACGGCAATGCGCGAGCCCTGGATTGCCAGGGCGCTGCCAAACTGCTCGACACCGAGCGTATGCGTCGGTGCCAGTATCTGCAGCGTTGCAGACTCGGTGCCATCCCAGGGGCCGATGACATAGACAGGGTTTGCCTCGAAAAAAACGTCCAGATGGATGCCGAGACAGGCATGTAGCCCGACGCAGGCCCGGGTCTTGCGAACCGGGTGAGCGGTGCCGAGCAGCGCATAATCTTCGCTACTGGCGACCGCTGTGGCGTTGATATAACCGGAGGGGCCAAAGCCTTGCGGGAGAAAAGTGCTGCTGATGTTCTTGATCGGATACGGTAGCCACGAGTGGATTGAGGTGTCGGGTACGGTTGCCGAGGCGAGTGTCGCCAGAGATAAACTCGCCAGTACGCTCAGGCAACTGGCGGCGCGACCGATAGATGAGCGTTTTGCATTGTAATTCTTATTTGCCCCCTGCATCTGCAACTCCATGTTCGATACGCCAGCGGTTCAGCGATTATGGTGTTTGCCCAGGGGCGCGTCAAACCTGCGGGTGCGTGCGAAGTGACACAGGCGCTGTGCACTGATGTCACATATTCGCAAAAATGGTTTGGTGTGTCCTGGAACGGCATGTATGGTGTGAACGCTGCGCGAGTTGTCTGTATCCACTACTTCCGCTCAGTTCATGAGTCTGGCCAACAGGCTTCTTCATTGGATGAAAAAAGGGAAACTTATGAAAAAAACAACAATGGGCCTCGCGCTACTGATGCTGTCTTCACTGTCCTATGCAGAGACTCCACAGCCGCGCACAGACCGTGTGCTGACCGTAGAGGAGCAGGCTTTGCTGACCCCGAACCAGGTAGTCGAACTGCTCGGTGGCGGCAATGACCGTTTTGTCAATTCCAGCCGCACAGTGCGCGACCATTCCTCGCTGGTGCGCGATGCGGCGTCCGGTCAGTACCCCAAGGCAATGATTCTGTCCTGTGTTGATGCCAGGGTGCCTGTGGAGGACGTTTTCGACCAGGGTATCGGCGATATCTTTGTCGCCAGGGTCGCTGCCAATATCGAGAATACTGACATCCTCGGCAGTATCGAGTTTGCCACCAAGGTATCGGGAGCAAAACTGGTAGTGGTGATGGGGCATGAGAGCTGCGGCGCTGTGCGCGCTGCCATCGACAATGTCCAGCTGGGCAATATCACGGCGCTGCTGGAAAACGTCAAGCCGGCTGTTGATGCGCTGGCCGATTATCCCGGCGAGAAGACCTCAGCCAACCCGGAGTTCGTTCAACTCGTGGCAGAGAAGAATGTCGAGCTGACTATCCAGAATATTCTGGAGAAGAGCCCGATAGTTGCGGAGATGGTGGCGGCGGGCGACGTCAATATCGTCGGTGCAATGTATGACCTGCATTCAGGTGAGGTCACCTTCCTCGATTGAGGTCTGCCGGTGGGAGAACACGGCGGATTCAAGCTGCTGTGTTTTCCCCGCCCGGATCGCGCCCGGTATCTGCGGAACAACACTCACCAGCTGTGTCAGGCGCAGATCCTGTTCACATGGCTTGAGGGGTGCAGGTTGCCTGAGTGCTCCAGGTAACGCCGGCGCAGCAGCAGTTCCTGCTCCGCCAGGCAGTGTTGCGCTTGCGGCAATTGCATAGCGTGGACCAGTTCCCACAGCTTGCGACTGCTGAGGTTCTTTACATCAATACTTTGCGGATCATTCATTTCCTGCTCGCTCCCCTAGTTGGTTTCCGGCTGTTCAACGCGCCTGCGTGAGGCAAAGTGTGGGCGTGCATCATGTAAATATCATGACAGTGGGCTGAACTATTTGCGACGCAGCGCTTGGGGTGCCCCTTGTTGCCAGCATTGCAGGCAGCGGTGGCTTGCGCGATAAATACCGGGGATAATAGCCCGCTGTGCAATACTTGTTGATCCTTACGAAATGGGGGGGTTGCTGTGTCCGGATTTGACAAAGTGGTAGACAGTTACGAGGAGGCGCTGTCGGGCCTGGAGGACGGCATGACAATTATCGCCGGCGGCTTCGGGCTCTGTGGTATCCCCGAGAACCTGATCAAGGAAATCAAGCGCCGGGGTACCCGGGGCCTGACCATCGCCTCAAACAATGCCGGTGTCGATGGCAAGGGCCTGGGACTGCTGCTGGAAGACAGGCAGATCAAAAAGATGATCGCCTCCTACGTCGGGGAGAACGCATTGTTTGAAGCGCAGATGATGAGCGGTGAACTGGAGGTGGAGCTCACCCCCCAGGGCACACTGGCGGAGAAAATGCGGGCCGGAGGCGCAGGAATACCGGCGTTTTATACCGCAACCGGTTACGGTACGCCAGTGGGCGAAGGCAAGGAGGTGCGCGAGTTTGACGGTCGCTACTACATCCTCGAGGAGGCCTTGCGCGGCGACTTTTCCATAGCCAAGGCCTGGAAGGCCGATCGTTATGGCAACCTTGTCTTTCGCAAAACTGCGCGCAACTTTAATCCCATGGCCATTACCGCGGGCAGGATTGCCGTGGTGGAGGTGGAGGAGATTGTCGAGGTCGGCCAGCTCGATCCGGATGAGATACACCTGCCGGGTATCTACGTGAACCGGCTGATCCAGGGCACGTTTGCCAAGGATATTGAAAAGCGCACTGTGCGCAGCGCCTGAGGAGTATTGGACATGGCTTTGACACGTGATCAACTGGCGCAGCGCGTCGCGCAGGAATTCCAGGACGGCTACTACGTAAACCTCGGTATTGGTATCCCCACGCTGGCCGCAAACTTTATTCCCGAGGGCATGCAGGTGATGCTGCAGTCCGAGAACGGGCTGCTCGGCATGGGCCCGTTTCCGCTGGAGGAGGAGGTGGATGCGGACCTGGTCAATGCCGGCAAGCAGACTGTCACGATGGTCAAGGGGGCGTCGATATTCTCGTCGGCGGAGTCGTTCGCAATGATTCGCGGCGGCCATGTCGATCTGACGGTGCTGGGTGCGTTTGAGGTGGACTGCCAGGGCAATATTGCGTCGTATATGATTCCTGGAAAACTGATCAAGGGCATGGGCGGCGCCATGGACCTGGTGGCAGGAGCCGAGAATATCATTGTGACCATGACCCACGCCTCGAAGTCGGGGCAGTCCAAGCTGCTGTCTGAATGCACGCTGCCGCTGACAGGTAAGGGCTGTATCAAGCGCGTCCTGACCGACCTGGCACTGCTGGATATCGCCGATGGACGGTTTATCCTGCGCGAACGTGCGCCCGGCGTCAGCGTCGAGGAGATTGCCAGCCTCACTGAGGGCGCGCTGTCCATTCCGGACCATGTACCCGAAATGACATTCTAGCGCGTCGCTCACCGGGGGCGGCGCCCGCCGCGTTGCACCGGAGGCGACTCTGCCAACAATGGCGTGCCTGGCGGTCGCACTGGTGAACTACCGCCGGGACAATGCAGAAAATTTTGCCTGCCAGGCCGCCAGATCCATACCGTGCTGCCGAAGTGTGCGACAATCCGGCGCTTGACAGATTCTGCAATATTTTTTGGAGACAGGGCATGGGCGAGAAGCCGACGATTTACTACACACTGACAGATGAAGCACCGGCACTGGCAACGTATTCACTGCTGCCCATTGTCAGGGTGTTCACCGAGGCGGCGGGTATCGAGGTGAAACTGACCGATGTGTCGCTGGCGGGGCGGGTGCTGTCTGCATTTCGCGATGTACTGGATGAAGGCCAGCGCGTTGAGGATGGACTCGCGTTTTTGGGGGAGCTGACCCAGCAGCCCACGGCGAATATTATCAAGCTGCCCAATATCAGCGCCTCGGTGCCGCAGTTGAAGGAGTGTATCGCCGAGTTGCAGGCCCAGGGCTACCCGCTGCCAGACTACCCGGACAACCCGCAGACCGCAGACGAGAAACAGGCGGCGGAGCGCTATTCCAAAGTGCTTGGCAGTGCGGTGAACCCGGTGCTGCGGGAGGGCAACTCGGATCGCCGCGCGCCGGCAGCAGTGAAAGCCTTTGTGCGTAAATTTCCCCACACCATGGGCGCTTGGAGCAAGGCGTCGCGCACCCATGCCGACTACATGCGGGCGGGCGATTTCTTCTCCAGTGAACAGTCGATCAGCGTCGCTGAGCCGACCGTCGTGCGTATTGAGTTCGTGTCACCGGACGGCACCGTGGAGCTGAAGAAAATCCTGCAACTTGAGGCGGGTGAAGTGCTGGACTCCATGTTTATGAGCTGTGCGGCACTGGAGCAATTTTTTGAAGAGAGCATGACCGATGCCAAGGACACTGGTGTCATGTGGTCGCTGCATGTGAAAGCCACGATGATGAAAGTCTCACACCCCATCGTGTTTGGTCATGCCGTGAAGGTGTTCTACAAGGACGTCTTCGAGAAGTACGCAGAGCTGTTCAGGGAGCTGGGCGTCAACCCCAACAACGGCCTCGGCAGTGTGTACGATAATATCGCCCATCTGCCGCGTTCGCAGCGGGAGGAGATTGAACAGGATATACAGGCCTGCTACTCGCAGCGCCCGGAGCTGGCGATGGTGGATTCTGTCAAGGGGATCTCAAACCTGCATGTGCCCAGTGATGTGATTGTCGACGCCTCCATGCCGGCGATGATCCGGAGCTCCGGCCAGATGTGGGGTCCTGACGGCAAGCTGAAAGACACCAAGGCGGTGATGCCGGAGAGTACCTACGCGCGCATCTACCAGGAGGTGATCAATTTCTGCAAGACCAATGGTGCCTTTGAGCCGACCACGCTCGGCTCGGTGCCGAATGTCGGCTTGATGGCGAAAAAAGCGGAGGAGTACGGCTCACACGACAAGACCTTCGAGATCGCCTCGGCCGGCACCATGCGGGTGGTCGATGAGGACGGTCGTGTGCTGATGTCACACCAGGTTGAAGAGGGTGATATCTGGCGCGCCTGCCAGACCAAGGATGTCGCGGTGCGCGACTGGGTCAAGCTGGCCGTCAACCGGGCGCGACAGTCGGACACGCCGGCGATTTTCTGGCTGGACCCGGAGCGCGCGCACGATCGCCAGCTGCGGGCCAAGGTCGAGGAGTACCTGCAGGAGCATGACACCAGCGGTCTCGACATCCAGATAATGGGGTACAACGAGGCGATTCGACTGTCGATGGAGCGGATGAAACGCGGACTGGACACGATCTCGGTGACCGGCAATGTGTTGCGTGACTACCTCACGGACCTGTTCCCGATTATCGAACTCGGCACCTCCGCCAAAATGTTATCCATCGTGCCCATGCTGAATGGCGGCGGCATGTATGAAACGGGTGCCGGCGGTTCCGCGCCCAAGCATGTACAGCAGATCGAGGAGGAGAATCACCTGCGCTGGGATTCACTGGGTGAGTTTATGGCACTGGCGGTGTCGCTGGAGGACATGGGTGTGAAACAGGGCATTGCTCGCGCAGTGCTACTGGCAAAAACGCTGGATGAAGCCACTGGTAAACTGCTCGAAAACAACAAGTCACCGTCGCGAAAAACAGGCGAGCTGGACAACCGCGGCAGCCACTTTTACCTGGGCCTGTACTGGGCAGAGGCTGTCGCCGCGCAGACTGAAGACGCAGAGCTGGCGGCCCAGTTGGCGCCACTGGCGCAGCGCCTGCGCGACAATGAGGCAACCATCATCGCCGAGTTAAGTGCGGTGCAGGGCAGGCCGGCAGCGCTGGATGGTTACTATCACGCAGCGGGTGATACGGTGACCAAGGTGATGCGGCCGAGCGCTACACTGAATGCGATCGTGGACGGAAACGGCCGGGCGTGAGAGGTCACGCGTCCCACTGCGCATCGCTGAGCGCCATCACGCTGTGTTTCCCGCTGGTGATATCGGCGAGCAGCCAGCTGCTCTCGGGGAGCAGCTTGTCAAAGTAAAACTGCGCGGAGACCAGTTTACCCTCTAACAGTGCCGTGTTTCCCGCCCCGGCATCGAGTTGCTGTTGGGCGACGATCGCCATTCTCGACCAGAGGTAGGCGATCACGGTGAGCGCCATCAGGCGCAGGTAGGGCGCCGCTGCAGCGGCGGCCTGCTCCGGGTCTTCCATGCCCCTGCCGGCAACCCACGCAGTGGCGTCCTCAAGCGACTTCACCGCCGCGGCCAGCGGCTGGTGAAACGGTGCGTCGGCATGGGCCTGCAGGTGTGTGGCCAGCAGTGTGAACAGGCGCCCGATAAGCCGGCCACCGTGAAGGCCGAGCTTGCGGCCCACCAGGTCGAGTGCCTGGATGCCGTTGGTACCCTCATAGATCCTGGCGATACGCGCATCGCGCACCAACTGCTCCAGCGGCCAGTCAGTGGTAAAGCCTGCGCCGCCGAGTACCTGCAGGCCCTGGTTGGCGTTGTTGAAACCCTCGTCGGTGAGGAAGGCCTTGACCACAGGGGTCAGCAGCTGCACCAGGTCGTCGGCGGCTTCTCGCTCCCCGGCATCGGGGTGCGCGACACTGAGGTCCAGTTGGCGGCCTGTAAACAGTGCGAGCGCCCGCATGCCCTCGTTCAGTACTTTCTGGCGCATCAGCATGCGGCGCACATCGGGATGCACAATAATCGGGTCTGCGGGGCCGTCCGGGTTGCCGGGGCCGGACACGGCGCGACCCTGCAGTCGCTCGCGAGCGAAGCCAAGGCTCTCCTGGTACGCCATCTCGGCAATACCCAGGCCCTGCATGCCGACCATCAGTCGCGCCTCGTTCATCATCGTAAACATGGCGCGCATGCCATCGTTCTCGGCACCGACCAGCCAGCCCTGGGCCTGTTCGAAATTGAGGACACAGGTGGCAGAGCCCTTGATGCCCATCTTGTGCTCGAGCCCGCCGCAGAAGACCGGGTTGCGCTCGCCGCTGTCTGGCAGCACCTTGGGCACAATAAACAGGGAGATCCCCTTGGTGGTATCGGGCGCTCCCGGCAATTTCGCCAGTACCAGGTGAACGATGTTGTCGGCGAGGTCGTGCTCGCCGCCGGTGATCCAGATCTTGGTGCCCTCAACGCTGTAGCTGCCGTCCGCTCGCGGGGTTGCCCGTGTTCGGATCAGGCCCAGGTCAGTGCCGCATTGCGGCTCCGTCAGGCACATCGTCCCCGTCCACTCGCCGCTGACCAGTTTCTCCAGATAGGTGGCTTTGAGCTGCTCACAGCCGTGCGCATACAGTGCGCTGATGGCTCCGTGGGTGAGTCCGGCGTACATGCCGAGCGACATATTGCTGGAGCAGACCATCTCATCAACGATGAACTTGAGTGTGTGCGGCAGGCCCTGGCCGCCGAACTCCGTGGGGGCGTCCAGTGACGCCCAGCCGCCGGCCGAGAACTGTTGGTAAGCGTCCCTGAAGCCCTGTGGTGTCGTGACCTCGTGGGTTTTGGGGTCGTAGTGGCAGCCCTGCTGATCGCCAACCTTGTTCAGTGGCTGCAGCACATCCGCAGCGAGTTTGCCGGCCTCTTCGATAACCGCTGTCATGATGTCGGGGGTGGCGTCGCGGTAGCGTTCCAACTGGTGCAGGGTGTCAGCGCCGAGTACATCGAAGAGCAAAAACTGAAGGTCACTGATGGGTGCCTGGTAGCGCATGGGGTCGATCCGCCTGTGGTGAGTTCGCCCTGTATACGCGCCCTGTTGCAAATCGGTTCAGCGGGGCAGTATGCTCGCGGGAACCGATAACGATAACGTATGATGACACGGTGACAGGCCATGCCTGAGGCATTGACACACAGCGAACTGGCGGGGCTGAACAGCGAACCCCTGCTGGGCGACACCATCGGCGCGGCCTTTGATCAAACGGCAGCGCGCTACCCCGACGCGTGCGCACTGGTAGTTGGGCACCAGTCGGTCCGCTGGAGCTACCGCGAGTACCAGCGCGAGGTCGACCGGCTCGCCTGTGGCCTGCTCGCACTGGGCCTGCAGCCGGGCGACCGCGTGGGGATCTGGGCGCCAAACTGTTACGAGTGGTGCCTCACCCAGTTTGCCACGGCCAAAATCGGCGCCATCATGGTCTGTATCAATCCCGCCTACCGGCGCTATGAACTGGAGTACGCGCTGAACAAAGTGCAGTGCAAGGCCGTTATCTGTGCAGCCGCATTCAAGTCCAGCGACTACCTCGGCATGCTGCGGGCGCTGGCACCGGAGTTGTCCGGTTGTGCGCCGGGTGCGCTGCAGGCGGCGGCCCTGCCGGCGCTGACAACGGTCATCCGCATGGGCAGCGCTGTCACTGCGGGCATGTTCAATTTTGCACAGGTCTGCGAGATGGGCGGTGAGGCCCAGCGCGGGCAGCTGGCGGCACTTGGCGCGTCACTGAAGGCCACGGATGCAATCAACATCCAGTTCACCAGTGGCACCACCGGCAACCCCAAGGGCGCCACCCTGACACACAGGAATATCCTCAACAATGGCAAGCTGGTCGGTGACGGTATGCGGCTGACCGCGGCCGATAAACTGTGCATTCCCGTCCCGCTGTATCACTGCTTTGGCATGGTGATGGGAAACCTCGCCTGTGTCACACACGGCGCAGCGGCGGTTTTCCCGAGTGAGGCATTCGAGCCCGGCGCGACCCTGGCTGCGGTCGCCGAAGAGCGCTGTACAGCGCTGCATGGGGTGCCGACGATGTTTATCGCCGAACTCGAGCACGCCGATTTTCACAGCCATGATTTGAGTAGCTTGCGCACGGGTATTATGGCGGGTGCACCCTGTCCGGTAGAGGTGATGAAGCGCGTGCTGGGTGAAATGCATATGCGTGAGGTGTTGATCGCCTACGGCCAGACCGAAACCAGTCCGGTCAACCATATGACCTCAGCGGATGACGACATCGACAAGCGGGTCGGCAGTGTCGGCAGGCCCGCACCGCACTGCGAGATCAGGATTGTCGATGCTGCGGGCTCCGTGGTGCCCGTGGGGGTGCAGGGCGAGATATGTTGCCGGGGCCCCTCCGTGATGCTGGGTTACTGGGGCGATCCCGAGCGCACTGCGCAGACGATAGACCGCGACGGTTGGCTGCACTCCGGTGATCTCGGCGTGATGGATGAGCAGGGCTACACACGCGTCACCGGCCGCATCAAGGATATGATTATTCGCGGTGGTGAGAATATTTACCCGCGTGAGATAGAGGAGTTCCTGTACACCCATCCGGACATCCAGGAGGTACAGGTGTTCGGTATACCCGATGAGCGCTACGGCGAGCAGGTCTGCGCCTGGATAAAGGCGCGTCCGGGCGCGGCGCTGGATGGCGACCAGGTGCGGGTGTTCTGCCGCGACCGCATCAGCCATTTCAAGGTGCCCGGCCTGATCCGGTTTGTGCAGGACTTCCCGATGACGGTCACCGGGAAGATGCAGAAATTCGTCATGCGTGAGCAGACGCTGCAAGCGTTGTCCGCGGAGTCGTAACCGCGGGTCAGGGCGCTTCGCAGTCCACCGGGTCCATCGCATTGATCCACTGCGCGATCAATTCAACTCCCTCCGGATGAACAATAGAGCGCCCAATTTCCGGCATACGCACTTCCAGGTCATTGGAGGCCATGCGGAATACCAGGATCGAATCAGCGGCATCGCCCGGTACGATGTCGTAGCCAAGACCACCCGAGCCCGGACCGGCCGCAACCGGTGGCTTGCACTCGCCGACAGCCGGGCCGAACGGGCGGAAGTACTCCAGCAGCAGCCCTGAGGTGTCACCGGCGCCACCCGGTGAGTGACAGTGCGCGCAGTTGACGTCGAGATAGCCGCGCGCGCGCTCGTTGAGGTCAGCACTGGTGTCGCCCCACAGCGGTATGCTGGGAATCGCGGCGGTGTCGTCCGGTGCGCCGCTGAGGATGCCGGCCGCTGTCCAGTGGTCGAGCTGGTTGGCAGTGCCGCTGTCGTAGTTGAAATCCCTGTTCAGCGAGCGCGCGGTGGGGCCCAGCGGTAGCATGGTGTCCTCACCGTGGCAGTTGGCGCAGTTGTTAGTGTTCGGGATGACGTAGTTGGTGCTGCGCGGCAGGCCCTCCATGTCAATCCAGTTGACGGCCCTGGTGCCGCCGGTCACCGTCAGCACGGCATCGGATTTATCGCTGTTCCAGATGTAGGGCAGGGCTGCCCAACCACTGGCGCGGCGGATCAGCAGCCGCGTTTCGATGATATCCTGGGCGCTGCTGTCGTCGCGTAAATCCGCCTGGATGGTGAACGTTTTGGCGATGATCGTGCCCACCGGGAAATCGAAGGCTTCGGTATCGCGATACGCGGCCCTGGTATTTTCTGGCAGGAAGACGAAGCGATACTTGTTGGCGTAGTCGGTGAACAACGGCGTGTTCAGGTCATAAATCACGCCACCATTGGCACCGCTCAGCGGGTTGCCCTGATCGGCGAACAGGCGGTAGTCCGAGAGATTGGGGCAGTTCGCCAGGTAGGCGTCGGCGTTGATACCCTCGCCCGGCACATCGCACAATTCAGCCGGGTTGGGCTCGGTGGGATTGTCCAGGTCCACCGGCGGCTCCAGCACGATGGGCGGCAGTGAGGCGTGGCTGCAGTTGAAGAGCGCCGGATCTGTCGAAATAGCGGGGCTACCCGGGACCAGGCCCAGCACGGCGGTGATGTTGAAGGTGCCCATGGTGCTCTCGGGGCCGTTGTCGACGATACAGATAGCCTGGTTCTCGGTAAGCCCATCGGGAAATTCTACCAACAGGCCGCCATTGGTGCCGACACCGGAGCTGTCGTAGAAGTGATCCATGGCCTGGCCCAGCACCAGTTCCACCAGCGCCGCGTCACCCTGTGGGTTGTACGCATTGTTGCTCATGGTGTTGTCGTGGATATAGATTTTCTCCGGCACCGGATCGTAGGTGGGTTTACTGACAAAGGCGTTGACGAAATAGTAACTGACAATGAGTGTGCCGATCGACTGGTTGCCGGTAATCGTATTGCCGAAGACCTCGATATCGTCATTCGCCATGATCATCACACCGGTGCCCGACGGCACGGTGCCGACGATATTGCCAGCGGGGGCAAAGTTCGGTTCGTTGTTGTCCACGATCAGGTTGTTGAAAACTCGGGTTGCCTCACCGCCCTGGACTGGCGGTCCCGGCAGGTCGAACACCAGTATGCCGCCGGTGTTGCCGGTGGTGTTGTTGTCGTAGACATCGGCGAACTTGGAGTTCTCGATCTCTATCCCCGCCACGTTCTCGTAAACGTAGTTGCGCCGCACAATGATGTTTTCAGATTGCCCGACATAGACACCGGCGTCGCTGGCGCCGCGGACCTCGCAGTCCTCGATAAGCACGTTGCGCGTCTGCACAGGATACAGTCCATAGGGGCCGTTGTTCTCGTCGGGGCCGTTGGTCCATTCAACGCGAACGCGCCGTATGGTGATGCCGTTGGTACCCTCCACCTTGATCGCGTCGCCGGAGGTGTCCTCTATGGCAAGGTCCTCCACCACGAAGTTGTTGCCGGTTACCGACAGGCCCTGTGCGCCGACAGTCTGGTTGGCGAAATTCAGCACAGTGCCGCCCGCTGCGCTCATGCCCTGGCCGCGCAGTACGATATTGTCGACGCTGCTACTCAGTTCGCCGACAAAGTCAAAGGTGCCGGCGGGTAATTCGATAATGGTCTTCGGTTGCGCCGCGATCAGCGCCTGTAATGTGCGCGTCTCCAGATCCGGTCCCGCAGCCAGTTTTACCAGTTTGTAGCCGGGGAATTCCGGGTCGTCAAAGCCACACCCCGGCTGCTCACAGTGCGCCACACACTGCCGCGCATCGAGTACGGTAATGAAGCCGTCACCGTCTATATCCCGGATATCCCCGGGACCGCTGGAGGGGCTGCCGTTGGCGCGACCGATTGCGGAAATGTCAGCGGCGTCGACGATGCGGTCGCCGTCTGTATCACACAGCAACGGTGCCGGGGCACCACATTGTGAATGGCTGCCAGCACTGGCCAGCAGCAATGGCAGTATGAACAGGGTTTTTGCCAGATGACGCATGAGGGCGCTCCCGATTATGTGTTGTTGTGTTTTCTCCGGACAGGCCCAGCCGCACCTGCGACCCAGAGGGGCGGGATCAGGGCCTGCTCGCCCGTGCGATGACGCTCCAGCCCAGCAAACCACTGAGTACCAGCAGCAGTGTTCCCGGCAGTGGCACGGCGCTGATCGTTGCCGGACCACCATAAGAGACCGGCAGTGCAAAACCGTTCTGGTCGGCCAACACAGCAGTGTCCGGCAGGGACACGGCGGTCGCCGCCCCCGGCGCCAGTGCGATCACATCGAAATTCAGCAAGGCCAGGATGAAACTGCCTGGTTGCCGCGTGTTCAGCGTGGTGGCAGGTAGCAGGCTGATCTGTGCCACGTTGAACGCACCGCCGCTATCGCCGGCACTGACATCCAGTGCCGTAAACAGGCTGGTATTCCCGAGGAAGACGTCACCCAGTGTGTAGTCGGTGAAGGACAGCACGGCGGCATCGTAGGTCACTGAGATGTCAAAGGCCCCCAGTGAGTCGGCCGTGAAATTGCCGAGGCCACTGACCACCAGTGCCAGCGATACGGCGTCGCCGCTGTCGACCTGTGCGGTATCGGGCTCCAGGGTCAACAGTGCCGCGTGTGCCTGGGAGACCTGTGCCAGGCAGATGACGGCCAGGGTCGCGAGCAATCGTTTGGTATTGAGTGGAATAGGCAAAATTCGAGCGCTCCTGTTTTTATTATTGCCGTCGCCTGTGCGCGGCATAGTCGAAAAAAGCAGCAAGAAATACGCCACGCAACGGGATATCTTGTGTTTTCGCGGCCTTGCGCCGATAGCGGCTGACCGCTGACCGGCAATCCTGGCAGTGGTGTAAAAAAAGCTGACACCTGGGCCGCTGCGCGAAGCTGTTGCAGTTGCCCCCGCGCGCTGTGATCAGCTGCGCGGGGGCAGGCCGTGTACCAGGGTCAGTGATACCGTGTCGGTGCCGGCGCGGCGATGTTCCGACAGCGCCTGGTACTCGGGGTCGTTGTACCAGGCCTCGGCCGCTGCCTCTGAGGGAAACTGGAAAATTATCATGCGGCCGGGACGGGGTTCGGAGCCTTCCAGGTGCTTGGCGTTATCATCATAGGTAATGAACGAGCCGCCGTGCTTTTTTAATAGCGGGAAAAAGCCTTTCTCATATTTCAAATACTCCGCCTTGTCATGGGCGATGAGGTTGGCGACGATATAGACGGGGATGTCAGGCATGATTGGGCTACCTTGTGATATTGAAGGGAGAGTTAAAGCTTGGATAACCAGTTGGCAACGGCCCGGCCGATCTCAACCGGCGAGTCCTCCTGGATGAAATGCAGGCCTGTCACAGTCACTTCCTGCTGGTTCGGCCAACTGCGGCAGAATTCGCGCTGCGGGCCTGTGAGTATGGAGCCCGGATCTGCGTTGATAAACAGTTTCGGTATCTGGCTGCCGGCCATGAAGGCGCCGTATTCGTCGACCAGTGCCACCACATCCTCGGGCTCGCCCTCTATCGGGATTTGTCGCGGCCAGTTCAGCAGTGGCTGCCGGTCCCCGGGCTCCAGGTGGGGTGCGCGGTAGGCTGCCATTTCTGCCTCTGTCAGTGTCCGCAGCACTGAACTGGGCAGCACGGCCTCGATGAACATATTGCGGTTGAGGATCAGGTCCTCGCCCTTGTCGGAGCGAAAGCCCTTGAAGATACCGACGGCGCCTTCCGGCCAGTCAGCCCAGGTCACCGGTTTGACGATGCCTTCCATATAGGCGACACCTTTCACGGCTGCCGGATGTCGCATCGCCCACATAAAGCCGATAGCGCTGCCCCAGTCGTGAATCACCAGAGTCACATTGTCGTCGGCACCGATAACCTCGAGCAGGCCGTTCACGAAATCGTAGGCGACCTCCAGCGTGTAACGCTCCGGGCCTTCACTGGCCGGAAGTTTCGCTGAATCGCCATGGCCGATAAGGTCCGGCACAATCACGCGACCACTGGCAGTGAGTTCAGGTAACACATTGCGCCACAGGAATGAGGAGGTCGGGTTGCCGTGCAGCAGCACGATCGGGTCACCGCTGCCCTGCTCGATGTAGGCGATCTGCCTGCCGTTGACGTCGGCAAATTTCTTCTGGTAATCCAGGGTTTCTGACAGCATGGTTAAACCTCCTTATTGAATGTCCGTTAGCGGAATCAGGCGGCCAGCCCCGGCGGGGTGCTAGAAGCCAGTGCCGACCGGTGACGGTGCAAACCACGGGTCGTGCTGCTCGAAGTAGTCTTTGCGCCTGACCTTTCGATACGCTGCCAGCAGGGTTTTTACCTGCCGCGGCAGACTGCCGTGAATCAGGACGCCGTCAGCGCCGGCATCAAACTGGTCGTTGAGGCGATTGGCGCAGTGCTCTGCGCTACCCAGTGCGGCTGACTCCGGCATCCAGTGGTCGGGGAACAGCGACGTCACCTCCGCCGTCTCGTAGCGAGTGAAGTCCTGGTCAGCGGATTTTCCGCCTTCGAACAGCGGGTGGTTGCGGATCTCTCTCAGGACAGCAGGGTCCCAGCCGTTTATTTTGCACATCAACTCGCCATAGCCGTCCATATGCACATAAGTGAGCAGGCGGGCCGGGCCTATCGCCAGCGTCTCCTCCTCGCTCTGGTCGGCTGCACTGACCAGTGTTGCCCACACCTTGCAGGCATTCCGGTCACGACCGGCCTGTTCGGCGGCGCTGCGCACTATCTCTGCCGACTCGCTAATCGCCCTGTCTGTCAGGAACGGGTGTAGCAGTACGCCGTCGTAGTGACGGCCGGCGAGTGCCAGTGTCTTCGGTCCCATTGCACCGAGCAGCATCGGGGGTGCATTGTCCGGCGGGGTTTTCATAAACAGGTAGGGAAACTTGCCGATCGAGTTCTCGCCGGAGAACATGCCGTTGTTCCACAGGCTGCGCAGGACTTCCGGGATCTCACTCAACCCCTGCATATTGGCGCGCGGTGAGCCGAATACATCGTACAGTCGATCAAAGCCGCGACCGAAGCCCATGGCAAAGCGATTGCCAGAGAGGTGGCTCATGGTTGCGCCGAACGAGCAGAGTTCCATCGGATGGTGGGTGGGGTAGTTCATCAGGCCGGTGGCAATCTTTATCGAGGATGTAATGGCGGCGGCGGCCCCGCACAGGACTTCGACATTCTTGTAGTCGTACCGCTCCGCAGGCCATATCGAACCGATACCCAGCTCTTCGGCCAGTGGCACCTCCTCAAGGGTTCGCTGTGGATCGCTGATTCTGCCGGGCAGTGTGTAAATACCCAATTCCGGAAATTCCTGACTCATGTTGTGTTTCTCCGCTGGATGTTTCTGGCTTGTTGTAATTAGTGAATATTCCTATTCGGCGCTGTCGCGTCAATGGTGTGAAAGCGGTTGCAGCGGCTGTAGAGTTGCGCTCGACGCAGCCACACTGCGAAAAAATACTATCACATGTCTGTGTGGTGTGAATGGCGTTACAGCCCGTAATCGCGCGTGGAACAGGCTATTTGAGGTCAACAAAGAACCCCGGCTTTTGGTCGCGCGCTGGTTGATTGAATAAGCCAAGCATTCGCGTCGTTATGTACTTGTTTTCACACGATGCGGGTTTTACATTACGAGCCCGTTAATTCTATTTTGAAGCCGCGTTCGGCGGCGGCCGCGTGTTCTGTGGTCGCTCGCAGGCAGTGGTGTATTCCACGGCTTTTGCCCGAGGCGGGCACCAGCCATAACAATAATCCGATTTAACAGGTGCGATGTGATGGACAGACTCAAAGATAAAGTGGCGCTGGTCAGTGGTGCGGCCTCCGGAATTGGCAACGCGACAGCCCTGCGTTTCGCGCAGGAGGGCGCTACCGTCGTCGGTTTCGATGTGAACGAGGGGGGCGAGGCCTGGCAGGCTGTGGCGTCCTGTGCGAAGGGCAGTGATTTCCTGACCGGTGATGTCACCCGTGAGGCGGCAGTGATCTCGGCGGTTGAACGTGCGGTGGAAAAATTCGGCCGTATCGATGTACTCGTCAATGCGGCTGGTGTGTCCAGTTACGGTGCCACCACTGATGTCGATGAGGCTGAGTGGGATCGCGTGATGAATATCAACCTGAAGGGCAGTTTCCTGTTTGCCAAGCACGCGGCCAAATCCATGTTGCAGCAGGGCAGTGGCAGCATTGTGCATATCGCCAGTATTGAAGGGATGGTCGGCTTGAACGGGCAGATTACCTACGGCACCTCGAAAGGGGCCGTCATACAGATGACCCGTAACATGGCTGCCGATTTCGCCAAGAGCGGCATCCGGGTGAACTGCGTGTGTCCGGGGGCGATTGAGACGCCGCTCACGGCGGCGCTGCAGGATGAAAGTATGCGCGCTATGAAGCAGCAGATGGAAGAGGCGCACCTGATGGGCCGCTTCGGTGAAGCTGACGAGATCGCCAACGCCATTCTGTTCCTGGCCTCGGATGAAGCGTCGTTTATCACAGGTCACCCGCTGGTGGTCGACGGCGGCTGGACCGCCGGAACCTTGCTCTCGCTGTAGTCGCCGGTAGCGCGCGGCCGCCCTGCAATGGGCCGCATGGTACTGCCACTGCTGTATCAGGGCTGGAAAAAGCGGGTAAACACCTGGAACAGGTCAGACACGTCGCGCGCGTCCAGGTGGACTTCGATAATCAGGGGCCCCGGCCCGCTGTGCTCCCCCGCGGCGGCCAGGGCGTGCTCCAGGTCTCCCTCGGTGCGGACCTGCAGGCTGTGACAGCCGGGAATGACCTCGGGGAGTTTGTGGTAGCGCCACTCGGGAATATCGTTGAACGCGCCATCGTGGATCATGCGCTCAACGGTATAGCCCTTGTTGTTCAGTACAAAAACGATGGTGGGCTTCTGGTAGCGGGCCAGGGTCGACAGCTCCTGGATGGTCATCAGCAGTGAGCCGTCCCCCTCCAGTGCTATCACACGGTTTGACAGCCTGGGCGCAAAGCTGGCGCCCACCGCCGCGCCAAAGCACATGCCCATTGACGCCCAGTATGGGGTGGTGATTGAAATGGCATCCTGCTGTAACTGGAAACTGGCGGAATTGATGCCGGCACTGGTGTCGGCGGCAATCACATCACCGGGCTGGATGAAATGTACCAGTCGCCGGTAGAAACGGGTGCTGGTCAGTGCGTCTGTGGGCGCTGCTTGAAAGGGCTCGTTCCGGCTGTAGAAGAACGATTGCACCGGCTGTGCCGGGAAGCGCATACCACCCGCGGCCTCGCTTTGTCGTGTGAGTTCGACGAGAAAATCGCCGAGCGGTATATCGCTGCAGGTCCTGTCTTTGAACACGGCCTCGCCCTCGCGCAGGAAGACCGTCCGCTCGGGTTGTAACCTTGCCGTGCCGATACCCATATTCATATCGGTTTCATGGGCGCCGATGAAGAGCACGAGGTCGGCGTCCTCGACGAACGTGCGCACCTCGTCGGGAGAGATCGCGCCCATGTACAGGCCGATACAACTGTCCAGGCACTCAACATAGCCGGCTTTCCCAAACATCATGGACGCGACCGGCAGCCCGGTCTTGTCGATCAGTGCCGTCAGCTGCGCCTGGAGTTGGAAGCGCTCCACCTCGTGGCCGACACAGATGACCACGCGCTCACCGTTGCCGATCCTGGCTGCGATCTCGCCGGCGAGAGAGCGCACCTGCGCTGGGGAACGTGGTGAGATGCGTTCGGGCAGCGCCAGTGGTTCGGGTCGTTCGCAGGCTGCCTTCTGTATATCCATCGGTATTTCAATATAGACCGGTTTGCAGGTGGAGAGGCAGGCCGCGATAGCCGCGTCGATGTGTGCCGGTGCGGTTGCTGCGTCGTCCAGCAAAACAGCGGCAGCGGTCACCTCGGCCATCATCTTCACTGGCGCGAGGAAGTTTCCCGGAATGGTGTGATGGATTTTGGGCTGCCGCCGGAAGGTGGCGACGCCGGGTCCGCCGGCGATAACGACGACAGGCACATTCTCGGCGTAGGCTCCCGCCACCGCGTTGATAAGACTGAGCGGGCCGACGCCACCGGTGACGACGACAGCCCCGGCACCCTGCACCCTCGCGTAACCGTCGGCGGCGTAGCCGGCATTGAGTTCATTGCAGCAGCCGATGTGTTCTACAGCGGATCCGGCGATGCGGCCGAAGAACGGCATGATGAAGTCGCCCGGCACACCGAAAATATGGTGAATGCCGATTTCGGCCAGACGCTGCAGGAGGTAGTCGGGAATGAGGAAGTCAGTGGCGGTTGGCGATGGGTTCATATCGATTCCGGATTATGGGTTTGGGTAAACAATAACGTAAAACTGTACTGTGGATCACTAGCCGGTGAGCTGGGGGTTGAGGTCCCGTCGCGCGGAGTGACAGCCTGTTGAGCCGCTCGGATCGCGGGTCCGCATCGCCGGTAGAGGTGGCAAAAATATGACACAGTTTCTGTAGGATATGCACCAATGTCACCGTTTATTTTGTCCGGCATAAGCCATAGTCTCCTAGGCTCCTTGGCACTGAGTGGGGTATACCGTGAACTATAAAGTTATTCAGTGGGCGACGGGCCATGTGGGCATTCATGCGTTACAGGGCATTATCAACCGGGACCACCTCGAACTGGTAGGCCTGATGGTGAGCGATCCGCAGAAGGTGGGTGTCGACGCGGGCCTGCTTGTGGGTGGTCCGGAGACAGGTATCCTGGCGACCGATGACAGGGAGAGCATCCTGGCCATGGATGCAGATATTGTGTGCTATACCGCGGCCAGTGATTTCAGGCCGCAGGAGTGTATCGGCGATATGTGCGATATCCTGCGCTCCGGTAAAAACCTGGTCACCAGTTCCATGGTGACGCTCGTTAACCCGTTTGAGTTTGTTCCCGATGTGGCCGCGATGATTGAGCAGGCCTGTCGCGAGGGCGGGACGAGTTTCCTTTGTGCGGGTATTGACCCGGGGTTTGCACCCGACGCGCTGCCGATTATGCTCTCTGCCATGTCCGAGAATATCCGCACACTCCGGCAGCAGACTATATGGGGGTACGACTCCTATGACCAGCCCGAGACGCTGGAAATGTTCATGGGGTTTGGCAAACCCATTGGTACCGATGTCCCACTGCTGTCGCCGGGTGCGATCACCATGACCTGGGGGCCTTCCGCGCGCATGATCGCGGAGGCGCTGGGCGTGGAACTCGACGAAGTCCGCCAGCGGCACGAACAGGCGCCGGCGCCTGCCACCTTCGAAATTCCCACCGGGACCATCGAAAAAGGCACCGCCGCCGGCTTGCGCTTTGAGGTGATCGGCGTGGTAAACGGCGAGGAGCGTATCGTACTGGAACATGTGGCCAGGCTTCGCGAGGACGTGGCGCCGCACTGGCCGCAGGGCAACGGTCCGGGCACCTACAGAATCACTGTTGAAGGCTCGCCGAACTTTCGCTGTGAGCTGGATTTTGGACTGGACGGCGAAGACCACAATATCGGCGCCATGAAGGCGGCGGCGATGTGCTGTGTCAATGCCATTCCACGGCTGGTAGAGTCCGAACCCGGTTTCAGGCGCTGGCTCGACTTCAGTAGCATCGCAGGTAAGGGCGCACTGTCCTGAGTGCAGGGTGTTTACAGGCAGGCTACGTGGGCGATGTAATGGGCACCGCTTTCTAACAGGATAGGCATCAGGATGTTTGCAGACAAGACGGTAATCGTATCGGGCACCGGCCCCGGGCTAGGCCTCACCATGGCCAGGATGTTCGCTGAGGAGGGTGCCAACGTGGTGCTGGCAGCGCGCAACGTCGCGTATATCGACGACATAGCAGCACAGATTAACGCCGACGGCGGCAGCGCTATCGCCGTGCCAACCGATGTCACTGACCAGTCGACGTGCGAGGGTTTGGCAGAGCGGGCGCTGCAGGCTTTTGGCAGCATCGATGTACTGGTGAATAACGCGTTCAACCACGGCGGCTTCAAGGCCTTGTGTGATCTCGATATCGACACCGAATGGCAGCCGACTTTTGATGTCAATGTCACCGGTGCGCTGCGCCTGGTGCGGTCGGTGGTGCCGGCGTTGAAAGTCTCGGCGGGGGCGATCGTGAACATCAATACCTTCAGGATTCGGGAGCCGGCTGCGGGTTCAGGGGCCTACTGCTCCAGCAAGGGGGCCCTGCAGAACCTGAGCCGCACACTGGCCGTTGAACTCGGCCCCCACAATATCAGGGTCAACAATGTGATGCCTGGCTATATCGACAGCGAACAGCTGCGTGCGCATTTTGACCGCGTGGCCGTTGCCGAGGGTGTCAGCGCAGACACCGTGGTAGAGCGGCTGATTGCGACGCAGGCGCTGGGTTTTATCCCCAGTTCCCGCCAGGTGGCGGAGGCAGTATTGTTCCTGGCTTCCAGCCGCGCTGCGGCGATAACCGGAGCCAGCCTCGATGTGAATGCCGGGCTGATCATACCCTAGGCGATTGGATACCCGCGGTGCGCCAGCGCGCTGCAGTGTGATGTGGGCCGCCCGGCAGGCGGCGGGTTTGCACAACTTGAATAACAGGAGATACCGGCAATGCGCACGCGCGTCGATCCGGAGGTGGCTGGCCTGTACAGGCAGCAACTCAAAGATACAATCAGCTGCTACATCGATTATCCGGAAGAGGTGGTGTTCTCGCTGCCGCCCGCAGAGCTGGATGATATCCGCCTGCAGTGGTTGCGCCGTAAATTTGACGCCGCGGTCGGCGGTATCGCGATTGTAGGGCAGATGGCGCAACAGCACGGGATTGACAGTGTTGGCTGTTTCGACGACGCGCTGCCGATATTCTACAACCAGGAGACATTCCAGAGCTATCCGCAGTCCTGGCTGGAGAACAGCGATTTCAAGCGCATGACGAAGTGGCTGGGCAAATTGTGTGCGGTTGATCTGGCGGCAGTTGATGCGTCTTCCTGTGAATCGATTGAGGACTGGATAGCGGTATTGCAGCAACAGTCCAGTGTCGACCTGATGATATCCGCCGGCGGCAATGGCAAGGCGGCTTTCCTGCCGCGCACATGCGAGGAGTGGATGACCGCCCAGCGCGCCACACTGTGGGGTATCCAGATGGCGATGCAGGCGGTTGATGGCGATGCAGCACCGTTGCAGTCCGGTGTGGACAGGGTGCCGCTCATTTATCCCGGCGCCCGCGCCGGCGCAAGAAGCTGGCGTTTCCTTGATTTTTACGAGGACACCTTCGGCAACGGACTGGTGGATGCCCCGCTCGGGTACACTGACGCCGACCTGTTGACGCTGGCCGGCCGTATCCGTGAAGCGAGCAGGAAAGGCGAGGCAGGCTCGCTGCAGATCAACCCGGCCCTGCTCGCGCGCAAAGATGAGATCGCGCGTCTCAACGCAGAGAAACCCCTGCAGATCGAGGCGCTGATGCAGCGCATGCTGGACGATTATCGCGATCAACGGATTATCTTCTACAGCAGTATGCAGATGCTGTACGACCTCGCGATGCGCTTTGAACAGCAGGGCATCAAAGGGGCGTATGCAGCTGATTCCTTCTTCTTCTGCGGAGGTGGCTTTGTCTCCGGCACAGCACCTGACGACTGGAAAGCACGTGCCGCCGCGGCGCTGGGTATTCCCGAAAGCGCCATCCGCATCGGCTACGGCATGCAGGAGAGCCTCACCGGGATGCAGATGTGTGACCACGGCAACTACCACATACCTGTCTGTATGATCCCCTATGTACTGGATGAGACAACGGACCAGCCGCTGCCGCGCAGCGGTCGTCAGCAGGGGCGCTTTGCATTCTTTGACCTGCTGGCAGACACCTCCTGGGGCGGCTATATCACCAGTGACAGGGTGACGATCAACTGGGACCAACCCTGTGGCTGCGGTCACCAGGGCGCATACCTGGATGCGGCCATCAGCCGGGTCGCCGAGTTGCAGGATGATAAAATCGGCTGCGCCGGCACCGCCGGTGCACTGGATGACGCTGCGGACTTCCTGCTCAGGGCCTGACGGCGAATGCGCACTGGAACATAGCTTTATGAAGGAAGAAACCCCGATGCAATACCAGATTCCCATTGTCGCCCGCGGCGAAGTGATAGAGGACTGTGAGGTGACCTACCAGGGGCGCTACGGTGCCGATTTCAGCTGCCCCGACCCGAACAAGTACCTGTCTAGCATCCTGCTGCCCTCGCGGCGCGAGATGGAGGCCCTGTACGAGCTGACGATCGACGAAGTTGTCGATTACCTGGTGGCATTCGGCCAGCGCCTGGATATTGCCGACAACCCGCATTTGCAGCGGGCGCTGGAACTGGCTGAAGCGTTCAACGACGTGCCGGTGTACCTGATAAAGGGCGCGCTCGCCGATTTGCAGCGTTTTTTCACCCGCGAGGCACTGGAGGCGATGATCGACACCGTGGGGCGCGAGCACCTCGAAGGCTGGAAGACGTATCACCGCGCGACGGGGCGCATCTCGCATATCCATGCCTTCGGTGTTCCCACTGTGCATGTGATCGCCGGCAACGGCCCGTCGGGGGCGATACTGACCTTTGTCAGGAATGCGCTGATCCGAGGCTATGCCATCGTGAAGATTCCCTCCAATGAACTCGGCACGGCCGTCGCCCTGGCGCGCACCGCGATCGATATGGCCCCGGACCACCCGCTGACCAGATCCTACAGCGCAGTGTACTGGCGCGGCGGCGACGAGGCCTTCGAGCGCAAGCTGTATCACCCGAGCAATATTGAACGCATCGTGGCCTGGGGCGGCTACGAGTCGATCCGCCATATTTCCAACTATGTGCGCCCCGGAATTGACCTGGTGACATTCGATCCCAAAATCAGTCGCGCCATTCTCGGTGCCGCGACCCTCGCCTCGGAGGAGACAATGCGGGAGGCGGCCATTCGCCTGGCGGACGATGTCGGCAACGGCAACCAGAACGGTTGCTCGAACTGTCGGCTCGCGTATGCCATTTCCGATGGCAGTGAGGATTTCCTCGAAAAACTCATGCGGTTCGGGCAGATGGTCTTCGACGAAATACAGAATCTTCCGCCCGAGATCAGCAGTGAGGCCATCCATATGGATGCCGGGTTCAAGTCCAAGATCGCAATGCTGTCGATGCTGGACGACGAGTACCATGTTATCGGCGGCGACAAGCGCGGCGGGGTGATTATCTCGCTGGAGGGCGATCAGGTGGATTTTGCCGACGAGCTCAAATACCGGACACTCAATATCGTGCCGCTGCAGGATTACGATGCAATGCTGTCATTCATCACTCGCGACGTGCAGACCGTCGGTGTGTACCCGGAGAGCGTGCGCGATGAACTGCGCACCACCCTTGCTCTGCACGGCGTACAGCGCATCACGTCGCTCGGCTATATGCGGCATTTTGACCCCAGTGTCGACCCTCACGACGGCAATGAGGCGCTGCGCAAAATGAGCACCTGGGTGCTGGCCGAGGACTGTATGACTAACGAGGTGCCGGCACAGTGGCGCAAACCCCGGTGACACCAACAGCACAGTGCGGCAGTGCGCACACGGTACGGCGACCATGACAAGCCTGGAGGCCTACCTCGATGAGACTGCTGCACTGCTGCGGCCGCCGCTGAATACGATGCTGGATCAGTTCGACCGCGACGACATCGAGGCGTTCCAGCTGGCAGCGGCAAAACGCAAGCTGGAGCGCCAGGCAAACCGGATTCCGCTCGTCGGCCAGCTGTATGCAGCCCACAAGCCAGCCACCTACGAATGCCTGCAGGACTTCGCCGCCGTCTTGTTTGAGGATGGCGTGTATAAAGGCTACGAGCTGGCGTGGATAGAGAGCAACCAGTATGACCGCATGACGGACTGGCTCGACACGCTGACCTCGCACGATCTGTCCGCGGTCGATATGGACGGCTGTGACAGCCTCACCGAATGGTGTCGCCGCCTGGATGAGCAGGCCGGTATATTTGTCTGTCACTCCACCGGCACCAGCGGGGTGTTGAGTTTTGTGCCGCGCTCACAGAGCGACCGCGACCTGATCGTCGACAGTATGGTGTGGGGTAACCCGCTGCTGTTCGATCCGGACCGGCGCGACAATGACGTCACCTATTTCACGATGCACCCGCGGCGACAGTACCGCATCCTGCAGGCGATCTTCGACGGCCTGGAGCAGCGCTACCTGAAGCACCCGGTGCAGGCACTGGGCGAGTTTCTCAGCCCGGAGTTTGCGATTGCCCAGGGCAAGCTGCGCAATGCCGCAGCCAGTGGCACTCTGGCGGAGTGCCTCCGTGACCCGATAGTCGCGGCCAACCGCGAGGCGGTGGAGCGCCACCAGCGCGAGCTCCCGCAGCGTATCAGGCAGTGGACCGATAACCTGATTGAGAATTACCGCGGCAGGCGGGTGTTTTTCCAGGGTTCGTTTGACAAAGCCTGGCAGATCACCCAATCGTTCCGGCGGGCCGGTGTGACCGGGGCGTTTGCACCCGATTCGGTATTTTCGCTGGTGGGCGGTGTCAAGGATGGCACCCTGCTGCCGGATGACTGGCAGGAACAATTCCGGCAGGCGGTGGGTGTTGACGCCGGCAATATGTCGTCTGGCTGGGGCATGTCAGAACTGGTGGCAAATGCCACCGAGGCGTGTCGTCACGGCATGCACCATTTCCACTACCACAGCATCCCGTTCGTCCTGCAGCCCAATACGCGCACCCCGCTGCCGCGGCACGGTATACAGTCCGGGCAACTGGCGGTGCTGGACCTGAACTCAGAAGATTGCTGGGGTGGGATCATCAGCGGCGACCGCGGCACCATCCGCTGGGATGACACCTGCAGCTGCGGGCGGCCCGGCCCCCTGCTGGAGCCCGGCAGTGTCGGGCGTTTGTAACCAGCTGCCGAAACCGATTGGCGGCACTAGACCTGGAGAAGAGCAATGGCATCAGAATCTGCACAGGAACGGGTGCACAGCGGCAAAGTGTGGGCGGATTTCTGCGATCAGCTGAAAGCGGCCGGCGAGGTGATTCTCCGCGACAGTTCACCCGACAGCGAGTTGGACCGGGCGGAGGGCTGGCGCTACCTGTCGCGCCTGGTGCGCCTGTCGCTGGAGCAGTACGTTGAGCACAGCGACACCTCGGCGCCGACGTTTTATCGCCTGAGCCATGAAACCGCGAAAATCGGCTGCGACAACCCGGACTGTATCTACGGCAACGCGGTCCTCGACAGCGAGATGGAGTACCGGATTACCGGCACGCGCGGCGATGTTGACTACCTGAGCTTCGGCACTTTCTCCGGTGGCTATGGGCAGGGTGGTAAAACAGGGCCGACGGGTTTCCTCGATGTGAAAGACATGCAGTTCGAGGCGGATGGCTCCATTGAGATTATTGTCAGCCGCAGGCCGCAGGCAAAAAACTGGCTGCCCATGAAGGACAACTCCAACCTGATGATTGTCAGGCAGTTGCTGAAAAACCGGCGCACTGACCAGATGGCTGTGTTTACGATTGAGCCCCTGAACGGCAAGACCACGCCGCAGCGACTGACCGCCGAAAAGCTGGCCCAGGGCTTTACCGCAGCGGCCAATTTCGTCAACAGCACGGCGGCGATATTCGCCAATCATGTCGAGAACTTCAAGCGCACGCCGAACGAACTGGTCTACAACCCGATCGACAAGGCGTCCAGCCTGGGGGATCCCAATAACACCATCTGGTATGGCTACTGGGCGCTGCGGGAGAACGAGGCGCTGGTGATTGAGGTGGATCCGCCGGAGTGTGAGTTCTGGAATTTCCAGGTGAACAATTACTGGGAGGAGTCACTGGATTACCGCTACCTGGATGTGACGGTGAACAAGTATTCCGCGCGCTACGAAGCTGACGGCAGCCTCAAAATTGTAATCGCCCACCGGGACCCGGGAATGGGCAACTGGCTGGTCACCGAAGGACACGATGTGGGCACGCTCTGCTTCCGCTGGACCTGCGTTGAAAGCATGCCGCAACCCCGCACGCGGGTGGTCAAGCTGGCGTAGCCGGGTGCCTGTGCGCCCGGGATTGCGGCCTTCGCAGCGTGTCACACGGTCCGGGCACGGGCCCCGTATCAGGGGCCGTGCACCAGGTTCTTGAACTCTTCGGCGATAAGGGCCGAGGTCGCGGACAGGCGTCCCGCGCGCCAGTCCCGCCACGGGAAAATGGATTCCCAGCGGTGCAGTTTCTCAAAGCTCACCGTGGCGGATATCAGCTGCTCAGTCCCGTCGGCGATCGCGTAGGGGCGGGCAAAGGCGGGAAAGTCAGGCCCGGCGATGACGCTGTTGCCGGCAAAGTTACCACTGCGCTTCTCCTCGACCTGCCCGGCAGCGTAGCTCTCCGGTGCCGGTCCGCCGGCGACCTGGTTAGCGCTCACCGTATACACGCAGTTTTCCTGCGCCCGGGTGCAGGTGACGGCGATCATATTGTCGCGCTTGTGGGGGCCGTCGAAGGAGGCGCAGGTGTTGAGGATAATCCGTGCGCCCTTCAGTGCCATGATGCGCGTCGGTTCGGGGTTGAACCAGAAGTCATAGCAGATAATCACCCCGACCGGGCCAAAGCGCGTCTCGAACACGGGAATGGAGCGCCCCGGCTTGAACGTGATGCCCTCGGTGACCCAGGGCAGTGTGCCAAGGTGGATCTTGCGGTAGGTACCCTGGATACCCTCCGGGCCGACAAACGCCGAGGCGTTGTAGAGGATTGACGGATCGTCGGCATCCCGCTCGACCATGCCGAAGGCGACGTACAGGTCGAGCTCCCGCGCCAGTTCAGCGACCCGTTTAGTTGACGGGCCGGGTACTGTCTCGGCCAGGCCAGCGTGGTACTCGCAGTACTCGGCGCCCTCCCGGCAGGGCACACAGCCGCCACAGCCGGTGAGTGCCTCCTCGGGGAAGGCGAGGATGTTCACGCCCTGTGCAGCAGCTTCTCGCATATTCGCCTCGATCTTGGCGAGATTGGCGGCCTTGTCGCCCGAGACACAGGTGAAGTTCGCCGCACCCAGTGTGACAAATTTCTCATAGCCGGCATAGCGCTCGGGGATCATCTGGAACTCCTTCTTCTTATGTTGGGGAAAGGCAATGCAGGGTGCGACCCCGGCATTGCAACAGTCAGGCGAAAGCAGCCTTTGCCTGGCTGTCGACAGTCTAACGGCTTTTCGGGGTGCAGGTTAAGCCCGCAGTTGAACAACATGGTCTGCACGCCCAAAACCCTACTCAAATGTTACTTTCCTGATCGCATTTGACAATTATCACGGGGCCTGAAATCCATTAGGCTGGTGCAGTCGAGTTCTGGTGCACAAGCCAGGCTTGCGATTCTAATAAAGGACCACGCTATGTTGTCAGTACAGCAGGTGTCCGGTGAAATCGGCGCCGAGGTCAGTGGTGTCGATCTGTCGAAGCCACTGAGCCAGGAAAATGTGTCAGGCATTCTGGACGCTCTGGATGCCCATCACGTGTTGTTCTTCCGCGACCAGAAACTGCTGTCTGTGGACGAACACGTGGCTTTGGCAGAGAACTTCGGCCCCATTGAATTGCCGCTGTTCCGCACGCCGTCCTCGCATCGCCCCGAGGTACTGGTGCTGGACCAGACCAGCCCCAAGGGGCAGGGCGCTGACAACTTCCACTCGGACAACAGCTACCGTGCGGCACCCACCATGGGTTCCATCATCCAGGCGCAAATCATGCCCCCTGCGGGAGGCGATACCTGTTTTGCCAGTATGGCGGCCGCCTTTGAGGCGCTGTCCGCGCCCATGCAACGCTTCCTGGAGGGGCTGACCGCGGTGCACTCGCTGCGCATGATGGAGGCGAGCACGCTCAAGGCCGGCGGCTCATTCCGCCAGGATGTGAGCGCCTGGCCGCCGCATTCGCACCCCGTTGTGGTCTATCACCCGCGCACCCGGCGCAAGGTGCTGTATGTGAACAAAAACTGGACGTCGCATATCGAGGGTGTCACCGAAGAGGAGAGCAAGTACCTGATGAACTACCTGCTCAACCATGTGAAAGCACCGGAGTTCCAGGTGCGTATCAAGTTCAAGGTGGGGGATGTCGCGTTCTGGGACAATATCGCAAGCAATCACTATGCCGTGCCGGATTATTCAACACGCAGGAAAATGCAGAGGGTTGCGATTCAAGGGCCTGAACTGACCGGTACCGTTCCCGGGTGGACGCACAATGCCACTGATTGAGTGCAAACAGGCCATGCCATTGCGCTGCCGGTGGGAACTCGGGCCCGCTACCGGTTCACCGCGTCGCCGTTCCCGAGGGCGGGTCGGGTTGCAGGAATTGATATGTTTTGCGCTGGATATGCACCACCTTAGGTGGCGACGCGTGTCCTGCATGCGCCTACAATGGTCCGTGAGTGACGTCAGGTCACACTGCACGTTGTGGCGACGGGGGCAGCAATGACGGATAACCATAAGAAGATTGGCAGTACCCGCGCCGCTTCTGCCGGGGCGTGGGGTGTCGAATACCCTGAATACCCCGATGTGGTGACGGTCGCCTGTGTCAATTTTGAGGGTGTGGCCAGTGACGGCACGTCCACCAAGCCATTCCGGCTCGACAAGATGATTCGCCAGGTGCGCGATGCGGCACGACAGGGGGCGCAGCTGGTCGTCTTTCCCGAATCCGCGCTGGGCGCACTCGGTGCCACCTGTGCCGGTTGCTCCGTGGATTCAGGCCCCAGCCCGGAGCACCAGGCATGGGCCGAACCGGTGCCGGGTCCGTCCACAGATGTTTTCACCGGCTTGGCTGCGGAGTTGGGCGTCTACATCATCTTCGGTATCGATGAGGCGCCGCCGGAACATCCGGGACGTATACACAATTCTGCGGTACTGGTCGGTCCGGAGGGGCTCGTCGGCACCTATCGCAAACTGCATCTGGGCCACCCACTTGAGACGCGTCACTATACACCGGGAAGCGAGCTGCCGGTGTTCCAGACGTCGCTGGGGCCCATTGGCATCCTGATCTGCTACGACTTCTGGTCGAACCCGGAGCTGTCGCGGGTGCTGGCGCTGAAAGGCGCGCGCATACTTGTCAACCCGACACGCAGCGCGGCCAATCCCGGCAAGGCGGAATACGTGCGCAATACCACAGTGGTTCGCGCGCAGGAGAACCTGTTGTACGCAATGAGCGCCAACTGGACCGGGCCCTCGGTGGGTGAGGGTGCAGCTGCCGGCAACAGTACCATCGCGGGGCCGGCGTACCCGGCGTTCAACAAGATCTTTGCGGCAGCCGGGGAAGAGGAGCAGGTGATTGTCGCGACGCTCAACTTCAGGCAACTCGGTCGCTGGTATGACCTGTTTCCCTGGCGGCAGTGGCGGCTCGACCCGGCGCGACAATTACCCATCACCCGCATTGTGGCCCGCGAGTTGGATGCGCTTGCCAATGCACACTCCGGCGCGGACCCGGCGGTTGAAAATGCGATATAGATTGGGCATGTTGTCCCCGGGATGGGACTCATTGTAAGCACGGACGTGGATAATAAATTTGGCCCCGACGGTTGCAGAGGGCTGTAATACAAACATAATGAGCGGGATAACCTCCCTCACTCAATAACTATAAAGACCGAGGCGATAGATGAAGTATCAAGTGAAAAACTCGATAGCCTGTGCCACCGCGCTGATGTTGATGGCGGGGAACACTTACGCACAGGGGGCTCCGGACTTGTTCTGGAGGAAATCATTGTGACAGCCACCAAACGCGAGGAGAACCTGCAGGATGTCCCGGTTGCGGTGACAGCGCTGTCAGCGGACGCGATTCGTGAAGCGCAGATTCACTCTTCGGCGGAGCTCACCTTCCTGGTGCCTTCGCTGACGTTGCAGAAAGGCTCCGATTCCCGGGAGTCGTCGTTCAATATCCGCGGTATCGGCACACAGTCTTTCAGTATCGGTACGGAGCCCAGTGTCTCCACCATGCTCGATGGTGTGGTGATGGGGCGCTCCGGCCAGGCCTTTATGGAGCTCATGGATATCCAGCGGGTGGAGGTGTTGCGAGGCCCCCAGGGCACGCTGTTCGGCAAAAACTCAACGGCCGGTGTCGTGCATATCATTACCCAGCAGCCCACTGATGAACCTTCCGGCGAGGTGATGATGTCGGCGCAGAGTGACGAGGAGTACCGTGCCGGTTTCACCGTGTCTGGCCCTTTGACTTCCGACCTCAGTTACCGCCTGACCGGGTCCGGCAACGATCTGGAGGATTTCACCAAGAACCACTTCGACGGCGAGAAGTACAATGGTTACCACAACTGGACAGTGAGGGGAAAACTGCGCTGGGTGCCCACCGAGAATCTCGACCTGATGTGGGCCGCCGACTACAGCGACCAGCATTGCAAGTGTACGGTGGCACCGATAGGCAGTATGGATCCATGGAACGGTAATGACCAGGACGTGCAGGACATCCTGGACCTGATCTACCCGGTCGTGCCCGGAGATGACAACAAGGAAGTGAATATCAACCGGGTTCCGAAGTCATCGTCAGATCAGTGGGGTACTTCGCTGGAGGCGAACTGGAGCCTCGGCGACTACACTATCACCTCGATTTCAGCAATGCGCGGGTATGACATCGATGGTAACAGTAACGATGACTACGACGGGCAGCCGGTCACGATTATCGGGCTTGACCAGACTGGCGATACCAGCCAGGACCAGTTCACCCAGGAGATCCGCCTGACTTCACCGGATGATGGCCCGATTACCTATGTCGCCGGGCTGTATTATTTTGACCAGAGTGTGGACCGTACCTTCAAGCGCACGCTCGCTGACAGCAAGGAGAGATTTATCTCCAGTGGTATTGCGACATTCAAGGCGGATACCTCCAACTGGGCGGCCTTCGGTGAGGCGGTGTGGGCTTTCAGCGAATCGTGGCGACTCGTGATCGGCGGGCGATACACCGCCGACGATGTGAGCTACAAATACCGTCGTTCCCGCGAGGGCGCGAAAGTGGGTATTCCTGATGCTGTCGACCCGTCCAACGGCTCGACGGATGAGGATGATTTTTCCGGTAAGCTGGCGTTGCAGTGGGATTTCAACCAGGACGCTATGGCCTACCTGAGCTATGCAGAGGGCTATAAGGGTCCCGCTTTTGACCTCACCTTCGAATCGATACCTGAGACGCAGGAACGCGTTGACCCCGAGACTTCGGATTCCTGGGAACTGGGTATGAAGAGTACATGGTTTGACGGCCGCGCCATGTTAAATGCGGCGGTGTTCTATTCGAAGTACGACAATTTCCAGGCTGAGGGCTTTTTCGATTCCGATGGCCTGCCCGATTGCCCGCCGGATAACCTGACCTGTGATCCCAGTGATGATCCCGGTGCCTTCATCCTGATCAACGCCGGTAAGGTGACGACGCAGGGCGTGGAACTGGACTTCCAGGCGCTGCTGACCGAGAACCTGCGCTTGTCGGGCGGTGTGGCCTACATTGACGCGCAGATCGACGAGTACCCGAACGGTCCCTGCAGCAACGGCCAGACCTTTCGCGGTGAATGCGACCTGTCACAGGATCTGGCTGGCGGCGATCTGCCCTACACGCCCAAGTGGAAAGGCAACCTCACTGCCACCTATACCTGGACCCGAGAGAGCCTGTTCGATGTATTGTTCATTGCGGCCATGCACGGACAGGATGAGGTGCAGTATTCGCTGTCCCAGGACGATTACACCATCGGCGATTCCTACTCCATCTTTGACGCCTCTATCGTTTTCCAGGATCACTCTGATAAATGGGAAGCGACTCTCTACGCTAAGAACCTGACTGATGAGTTCTACGTTGCCAACATCCGCTCGATGAACGGCGTATTCATCCCCAATGCATACCAGCACACTTACACCAATGCGGCTGAACGTCGCTACGGCGTTGAGGTGCGGTACCGCTGGTAGCCGGGCTGAGGGGAAGGGCTGGCGAGATCCGGCCCTGTCCCCGACTTCTATTCCCCTCCCATCATCCAGGCCCTCTCTTCGCAACCACGCTATGGTCCAGTGACGCTTGCAGGATTTGATATGTTTTCAGCTTGATATGCCTCACTTTAACCGGGGACGTATAGTCAGCGAGCCCATAAAATATGGCGCAGGAAACGAGAGTGTAATCCCGTCGTTTGCGAGCAGAGGAAAACAATGAAGCATTATTTAAGCAGTTTGCTGGCTGATCCCAAAAACTTCATCGCTTTGCGCTACGGTGAGGGCTTTGACATAGAAGATAGTGAGTTGGGCGAGTTCCACCTGCAGGCGGCGAAGAAGAAATTTGCCGGGCTGCGCGATAAAGTGAAAGCCCTGAAAAGACTCTCCGAGGAGCAGGGGGTTGAAGAGATAAGCTGTTTCGACGACCTTATCCGAGTGTTGTTCCCGCATACTGTCTACAAGTCCTATCCGCTGTCATTCCTGGAAAAAAGCCGCTTCGACAAACTGACGAAATGGCTGGACGGCTTGACGGCGCTGGATCTCAGTCATATTGATGCCAGCGGGTGTACCTCCATCGATGAATGGCTTGACCTGCTGGACGTGCAGACCGAACTGCGAATCTCTCACTCGGCCGGCACCACGGGGAAGCTGTCGTTCCTGCCGAGAACGCGACAGGAAGCGGAGAACGTAAACCTGATCCTGAGGGATATGATCAGGGACTGGTACGGTGATGATACCGGGCCTGACCTGATCGAGACGCCCATGCCCTACATCCAGCCCTCGTACAAAGGCGGCTATTACACGATGTTGCGCGGCGCTGAACTGCGCGCTGAGCTGTTTGGTGTCACTGATGAAAACAGTCTCTACCTGTACCCGGATAGAATGAGCGCCGATGTGTGTTCGCTGGCAGGTCGGATCAGGGCCGCTGAAGCAAAAGGCGAGAGCGGCAGTATTGAGCTGAGCCCCGGCCTTGTGAACAAGCGCGACCAGTTTATCCAACGCGAGAAAGACAAAAAGGAAAGTGTCAGCGAGTTCTTCCAACAGGCGGTTGAGAAGTTTGGTGGCCGCTCCGTGTTCCTGTGCACCACCTGGACCATGCTCTATGACGCGATGCTGGAAGCGCGAGAACGCGGTATCGACAATATTTTCGGCAAAGACAGCGTGCTGGTCTCCGGTGGCGGAAACAAGGGTTACGATCTACCGGACGACTGGAAGGAGATTATCTTCAGGGGCCTGGGCTTTGATCGCGCCTATGAGTTGTACGGCATGAGCGAGATGATGTCGGGCTTCCCCGTCTGTGAACACGGCCATTACCACATCCCCCCGGTAGTGATTCCGTTTGTGCTGGACCCCATTACCGGCGAATCCATGCCGCGCAGCGGCACGCACACCGGGCGTTTCGCCTTCCTGGATCTTATGACTGAAACCTACTGGGGTGGTTTTATCAGTGGGGATGAAGTGACGCTTTCCGGTTTTGACGATGATTGTGCCTGTGGCAGGAAAGGGCTGTTCCTCGACACTGCGATTCGTCGCTACAGTGAAAAGGAGGGTGGCGACGACAAAATCAACTGTTCCGGCGCACCCGAGGCGCATGACAAGGCGATTGAGTTCCTGTTGAATGCCGCGCAGTGAGCGGCACGGGTTGGGGCGAACCAGTGAGGACTGCCTGTGACTGATCTGTTTGAAGTGCCGCTGGTCATCAGGGGCAGGGTCGTCGACGATTACAGCCGCCAGTTCCCGGGTCGTATGGGCAGCCACGGCTTTGCGACCGCAGACGCCAACGACTATATCGAACAAATCGTCCTGAACCGGCCGTCGGATATGGCTGACCTCTACTCGATCAGTTTCGACGAGATCATCGAATACCTCGCAGAACTGGGCCCGCGCCTGGCGCTGGACAGCAATCCCCATATGCACAGGGCCTTTGAGCTGTCCAGGTCGACGTCGGGGCTGTCAGACAGCATCCTGCGTTACGCCTACGAGACGATTCCGGCCGCTTTTGCATCCTCGGAAACACGGCGGGTGGCGGAGAACCTGGTGGGTGTGGACTACCTGGAGGGCTGGGTAAAAGTGCGGGACGGTGTCAGGGTCAGGGCATTCGGTTCCCGCGCGGTGCATATCATTGCCGGCAATGTGCCGCTGGTCGGCGTGGCGACAGTGATTCGCAACGCCCTGACACGCAGTGATGCAGTGATAAAAACGCCGTCAAATGATCCATTGACGAGTACTGCCATAGCGCAGACGATGATTGAAATGGCGCCCGAGCATCCCCTGACCCGTCATCTCACCGTAGCGTACTGGAAAGGCGGTGATGAAGTGTTCGAGCAACAACTCTACCAGCCACGGCATATCGAGAAGATCGTCGCCTGGGGTGGTTTCAACAGTATCAAGCACATCTCAGCCTACTTGCAGCCCGGCATCGACCTCATTACGCTGGATCCGAAACAGAGCGGTACCATCATCGGTGCAGAGGCTTTTGACAGCCCGCAGAGACTGCAGTCGGTTGCCGCGAAGGCGGCGATGGATGTCGGCGTGTTCAACCAGGAAGGCTGCGTCAATGCGCGTGTGATCTACCTTGTCTGTGGCACTGATGCCAGCGGGCTGGAAAAAGCGCGGGCGTTTGGACAGTTGCTGTTTGATGCCGTGCAGAATCTGCCGCAGAGTCTCAGTACGCCGCACAAGCGTTTCGATGCTGCACTCAAGGACGAAGTGGATGCGCTGCGTTTCGTCGAGGATGAGTACACCGTCATCGGCGGTCGTGGTAACGAGGGTGCCATTATCGTTTCTCACGAGAGCGAAGCGGTGGACTTCGCGCGTGATCTCGCCTGCAGGGTGGCAAATGTGGTGCCGATAGACAGCGTTGAGACCGCGATAAAATCAGTGAATGCCTATACACAGACTATCGGTATTTATCCGGATAGTTTGAAAGACGCAATCAGGGATCGCCTTGCTTTTCAGGGTGCGCAGCGCCTGGTGTCACTGGGAGGCGCTTGTAATCCTCCCGCCGACGCACCGCAGGATGGTATCGAACCGCTGCGTCGCATGTGCAAATGGATAGTTGACGATACCCAGTAGCGGTGACGGTGCCAGATCAAAACTCCGTTACAGGAAAGAGATGAGTAAATTTGCTATGCACAGCAGCCCATTCACACAGTTGTTCGACAGCCTGCATGAACAGGCGACAGACAGGACAGGCTTGACGGATTTCGGTGACAGTTATTACCAGCAGAACCTGAAATTCCTGTTGCAGGCCTACGATGCGACCGCGCAACTGAGCGAGGCGGGGCGACGGGTCGTCGAAAAGACCCTGCTGGACTGCCTGTCGAGTCGACTTCTGGCGGTAGCGGGCTGGAAGCGCAATCCGCAGTGCCTGCAGCGCGATATCGAATCGCCGATCTTCGTGATCGGGCTGCCTCGCACAGGGACGACTGCGCTGCACAAGTTGTTGGCCGCTGACCCCGACTGCCAGTATCTGGAGTATTGGCTGGCGACGTCGCCAATGACGAGGCCTCCGCGTCAGCAGTGGCGGGACAACCCCTGTTATATGCAGGCAGAAAAAAACCTGCAGGAGCTCTACTCGCGGGCAGACGGCCTGAAATCAGTACACGATATGACAGCGGAGACTGCCGATGAATGCCGTTTCCTGCTGATGCAGGACTTTGTCGGGATGACATTTCCCTGTAACGCCAGTATCGGCGCCTATGAATCATGGATTCCGAACCAGGACCTGATACCGGCCTATCGGCATCATCGGGATAACCTGTGCCTGATAGGGGCTGATGACCACCCCAAACGATGGGTGCTGAAGAATCCCGGGCATTTATTCGCGTTGGATGCACTGTTGGCGGTGTACCCGGATTGCAAAATCGTACAGACGCACCGCGATCCCTCGGTGCTGATTCCCTCGGTCAGCAGCCTGGTCTACCGGGTCCGCTCAGTCAACGAACCCTCGGTCAGTAAGGCCGACGTCGGCAGGCAGATGCTGAAACAGTGGGCCGCCTCACTGGATAAATGCATGGAGGCGAGGAAGTCCATTGATTCCGCGCAGGTTGTTGACGTGTACTACGACGATTTTGTCGCGGATGCGGTAGGCACGGCGCAGGGTATCTATTCCCATTTCGACCTGACCATGCCGGAGCACACGCGCAGCAGCCTGATGGCCTGGCACCAGGATAACCAGCAGGGCAAGTACGGCCGGCACGACTATTCGGCACAGGAGTATGGCCTCAGCGCCGGCGAGATACGCGAGACCTTTGCGCAGTATATTCGCCAGTTCTCGGTACCCCTGTACCCCGACGTCAGGTAATACATGGCGCGGCGGTGGTCTGCCGCTGCCTTCTCCTCCACCTGCGCCGACAGCCCCGCTGCGGTTCACCGCAGATCAGCCTTGACCGACAGACCCCGGATCAGTTTTACTTTACCCCGCTGCCGTACACCATGGCGGCCCACCGAGGGCGTATTCCCGGTCTGGACCGACGGATGTATGCCTGACTGCCGGTGACACCAGGTTTACAAAAGGCGCTATGGCTTCACAAAAAATCCGTTACTACCTGTCGAAACTGGAACCCGAAGGCTATGCGGCCGAGGATATCCTGCGCGGCACAGGTGTAGATCTCGATACCGTGGACGATGCGGCCACACAGTTATCCCCAGTGCAATACCAGCGCCTGATAAGCAATATCCTGGAATTGACCGCAGACGCCCATATTGGGCTGCAACTCGGAAGCCGCTATTCACTCGGTGATCTAGGGGTTCTCGGCTACGCCGTCCTGAGCAGCAAGACGGTCAAGCTCGCCGGGGATGTGATGAACCGCTACAACGAGCTCAATGAGAAGGTGTTGACGCTGGAGAGCTACGCACACGGTGACAGGTGGTGTGTGGAACTGCGTGAGATATTCCCGTTGGGCGCGCTCAGGCAGTTTGCTGTCGAGGAGTATGTCGCACGTATCCAGGCCATCCTGTCGCAGTTGATCAATGGCCCAGCGGGATTGGTGGAGCTGCATTTCAGTTTTCCACAACCGGCGTCACTGCAGCAATATCAGGCGCTGTTTGACTGCCCCTGCTTTTTCGACAGGCCCAAGGATCTTATTTATATGGATCAGTCGGTACTGGACAAACCCATATCCTTCGCCAATGAGACGGTCAATAGGATCTGTGAAGACCAGTGCTCGAAGCTGGTACAGGAGCTGACCGGTTCGCGCGGCCTGGCTGATCGTATTATGCGATTTCTCTATCGCAATCCGGGTTTGATTCCGAACACAGATGAAATGGCCGGGAAAATGAATATGAGTACGCGTTCGCTGCGCAGCAAATTGCAGCAGGAGGGTACCACCTATCAGGCTGTCCTCGATGAGGCGCGCAAGAATATTGCCATTGAGTGGCTAGAGAATACCGATATCACGCCCAAGGAAATCGGTTTTATGCTGGGGTATAGCGATGTCGGCAACTTCCGACGCGCGTTCCGATCCTGGACCAACAAGAAAGTATCGGATTTCCGCTAGTCGTTTTCCGCGCTGTCCGGTATCCGGGCCGCCGTGAAATCGCGTCAGCGGCGTCGGCCGCTGACGCTGTCAGTTACAGTTTGGTGCTGGGCCCGAAGCTGCCTTTCATGTGTTCTGTCCACGCGGACAGTATCGGTTCTGCGGTATCAAGACCCAGTGAACGCAATTCCTCTGCCAGCGGATGGCTGCCCAACTCAAGTGTCACGCCCTCGCCACCAGCGACGGCCTGCTCACCGGTGCCGCCGCGGGTGAACTCATTCTTGTGCGGGACACCCTCGATCAGCGTGTATCCTGTGGCCGGTGCTGGCTCGGTTTCGCCATCGCCACCGCGCGGTACGGTGAGCGTCAGTACATGCTGTCCATCCATCGAAAGCTTGCAGGTGGCGTTGTTGTCACCGTAGCTAAAGTCGATTTCCTCCACCGTTTTCGGGAAACCCCAGATCTTGCATCCGGCTTCGCTGGTGAAGCTCTGGTTTACCGGGAGCTTGTAGATGTAGGAGCCCACCTCGGCATCCGGCTGCCCCTTGGGTCGCACAAAGAAGATGATGCCGACTTCGTCGTAGTCACCGAGGTCGTTGTCACGGTAGTCGACGATGACGATTGTGGCCTGGGTCTGGCCCGGTGCCGCTTCGGCAACCTCGAATGCGTCGGGAACCAGCGCCTGCGCTTTCTCGGCGTCCACCATATACATCACGGTACCGGAAGAGGCGTCCCGGACCACAGCGGGGATTTTGACCGTCTGGCCTTGAATTGTGAATTCTGGTTGCTTGCTCATGGCAGCTTCTCCTTATTGGGGCCGCAATCTGCGGCACGTCGATGTTCAGTTACTGGCATGCCCATGCCGTGCCTAATGAGGCAAGCGGCGGGACCTGTTGTTGATTAAACCCTGTGATGATCGCGTATCGACTCAACGGGCTTTGAGGGCGTATTCCTCTGTGTATTTCTTGAAGCGCCGAAACATCCATCGGTTGGCCATTGCCATGATAGGGCGGGTCAGAGCGTCGCTCCATTTCGAACCGCCACGTTTATCCATCGCCATATACCAGACCACGCGGCAGGTGCCGTTGCCAAGGTCGGTTACGCGATAGTCTTCGAGAAATTTCTCGGGATTCTCTTTGCTGCAACCGAGGAAGGTAAACGCCATTCGCTTGCCCGGTTCCCAGGCGATGAACTCCTCGTAGCCGTTCATGTCCCCCATCATATAGACAGTGCGCGTGGTGCCAACGCCGAAGGGCTTCGGTGATGTCCACTCCACTCTCTGTATCGGGAGCGCCCACACCGTCCAGGAGTGCGCATCTTCGAAAACCTCGAAAATCTGCTCTGGTGTTGCCTTGACTACCACCTCTGACCTGTAAACATTCTTTGTCTGTTCGAGAAAATCGAGGCCGACCGGAATACATTCAAAATAGTCACTCATACGCTACTCCTGTACACAGAAAAAACTCATTATTAATACAGGCACAAAGCACAACAGGTTTCGCCCTCTGTGAGGACGGAAGCCATGTTCAGTGCGCTGTGCCCACTCCCGGTTTAAATACCGAATCGCCGCGGGCGCGCGCATCCAGTTCTTCGCGAATTTTCGCGTACGCCTCTGCAGTCAGGCCGAAGCGTGTAAACGCGGCGGCGCCAGCCAGGAAACAGACCAGCGGCAAACCGCCCATCAGCAACAGAATCGTATTATCGACCAGTGCCGTCTGGTCCGCCACATTGGGCTGGAAGTCAGACCACTGCAGTGCAAACCCGACCAGCGCGACCATTATTCCGCCGCCAAGTTTTGTCATGAAACTCCAGCCGGCGAAATAGGCACCCTCCTTGCGCTCACCGGTCAGATACTCATCGCAATCGATGATTTCTGACTTCAGTGAATAACCCAGTACGTTGGCGCAACTGGAGGAGCCGCCTGCGATCAGGGAGCTGAGCGCCATGATCATCCAGTTGCCCTCGGTGATCAGCAGTACCAGGCCATAACCGAGACCACTGGCAACAAAAGCCCAGAAAATCAGTTTGCGCTTGTCGAAACGACCTGCAAGCCAGATCCAGCCCGGGACCATCGCCAGGCTCGCCAGCATATTGATGGCCATAAACAGAGGCAGCATACCGTCCATTTTCAGAATGTATTCGACCATGAAGGGCAGCAGTACCCCGATTCCGCCGACGCCGATTGCATCGATGAAGATAATCAGTAACAGCAGGCGGGCATGCGGGTTGGCGAGGACATCACGCAGTGCGCGGTAGGGGTTCTGCCCGCCGCGCCCCTTGAAAGACGCGCGTTCCGGTGGCAGTAGCGAAACGCCCGTGAAGATCAATATGATAGTCAGGACCCCCAGCGCATAGGCCATCGCCGTTGCGTAGGGCGTACCCTGGCTGACGAGGTAGGTGCCGAGCGTGCCGGCGATCAGCATGCCGACAATACGCATCAGCTGGCGCACGCCGAACACCCTGTTGCGCTCGTTCGGCAGCAGTGTGACTTCGGCGCCCAGCGCCATATGCGGTACATCAAACATCGTATAGGCAGTGTAGAAACCGATCACGGCAACGCCTATCCAGATGCTCAGGTGGAAGCCCTCGAGTGAAGCGGGGGGCGCCCATGCCATGATGCTGAACAGCGCCAGCAGCGGTGCGGCGGCGCGCAGCCAGGGCTTGCGCCGACCGGTGGCGTGCTCGGTGCGATCGCTGAGGTTGCCGATCAGCGGGTCTGACACCGCATCCCAGAATTTCGCGATCAGGAAAATGGATCCGACAACGGCGGGTGATGCGCCCAGGTCATCCACTGCGTACTTCATATACATGATGAGTATGAGCACGTAGCCATACATTGCCGGTATCGCCGAAAGGCCATAGCCGAACAGAACCTTGTTACTCAGGAGCGCTGGTTGATTCACTTATTATCCTTTATTGATCGACAGTGTAGCTATCTCATCTTATCCGGGTCCAGGGCACGCCATGCGGTGCCCGATCAAACCCTGCGGCGTTACATCATGGGTACTCATACTCCCGGTGTTGTCGGTGCAGCCTGCGGGCTGCTGGCGCTGCTCTGGGATCGGCCGCGCATCGCTGCGATAATGTTTTCCGAGAACCAGCTGCATGCGTCCTGATACTGGTTTTTCGAGCCACTGGGCAGGTTGATATTGATCCAGGTCACGCCCAGTGCCTGCAACTGCTGGCACTGCTCCAGAATGGCCTCGGCGTTCCACGCCATGTCCGAGTGCATATCCAGGCCAAACGGAATCATGCAGATATCAAGCGGGCGACGGCGCTGAAACTGCTGCTCCATTTCGCGGATGTCACTGATGGCTGTGGCCAGGCCTTCGATGTCCACCAGCTCCCTTGTCCTGACATGGCTGGCCAGTTTTCCCTTCACCGGGAACGGCAGCCAGCCGTCACAGTACTGCGCCGCACGCCGCATGGCCGCGCCGCTGTTCCCGCCCATCCAGATCGGCGGGTGGGGGGCCTGTACCGGCCGGGGCAGGGCAGTGTTGCCATCGGCCTGGAAGTGCTGCCCCTTGAATTGAAACGACTCGCCGCTCCACACCAGCTTCATCGCCTGCAGTGCCTCCTCCATCAACAGCCCGCGCTCCGTGATATCGACACCGCAGGCGCGGAACTCACCCTCGAGGTAACCGGCGCCAACACCGAGGATCAGGCGGCCGTTGGAAATGGTGTCCAGGCTGGCACTCGATTTCGCGACAATGAGCGGGTTTCGGTAGGGGAGCACCAGTATGTTGGTGAACAGCTTCAGGGTGGTGGTACTGCAGGCCACGCAGGTGAGCGCAACAAAAGGATCGAAACTGTGATGGCCACCCCTGGCGAGCCAGCGATCGTCCGGTGCGGGGTGATCGGTGACGAATACCGCGTTGAAGCCTGTGGCCTCGGCGTGTCGGGCACAATCGGCGATGCCGGTCGCGGATGAAAACTCCGCACCGAGGTCAACCCGGTCTACCGGTAGTTGTACTGCAAACTGCATGTAGTGTCTCCCTTCAATTTGCAAGTAGCCTGGTTCAACCTTGATTGAGTGGAGCCAGTAGTTATTGTCATTGTGATGCGCTTCGCGGTGGCTGTCTGTGTCGGGTGAGTTGCGCTGTGTTGCTTATTCCCTGTGTTTCAGGCCGTCGAACAGCAGTTTGATCTGGTTGTCCACGATCTGCTGTTGTGTGTAGCGGCTTCTGGGGCTGTACCAGGTAATGGTTGACGAGATAAGGTCCATCAGCATTCGCAGGACCAGGTTCATATCGAGATCATTCCTGAAGGCGCCGCTGCGGACGCCCTCCTGCAGCACGCCGTACCAGATGCGCTCCACTTCCAGCATCACTTCGTTCACATAGGCGAACTCGGGGTTGCGGTTCAGGAACTTGCGCTCGTGCATGATGACTGTCAGTTCGGAGGAGTTCTCCAGCGATACCTGCAGACCGGCGGCGATCAGGTTGGACAGCGTCTCGGTGATGTCATCACTCTCGGCGAGAACGCTCTCATAGAGCGGGACCAGCTTGTCCACGAAACGTTTCAGCAGGTCGTGGAGCATCTCCTCTTTGGAGTCGAAGTGGTGGTAGAGACTGCCCGATAAAATACCCGCGGCATCGCCTATTTCGCGAATGGAGGCGGCTTCAAACCCGCGGCTGGCAAAAAGTGTCGCGGCAACCTGGAGGATTTCTTCCCGGCGATTGCTGACGACCCGCCCGCGCTTTTTCGGTTTGCTGTTCAAATCATGGCACTCCGTCGGTGGTGCGAAAAGCAGTGCGTATTTGCTGGTTGTCAGTGCAGTTTCGCTGTACTGTCGAACTGGCTGCCGGCAGCAGGATTGCCCGCGATGCCCCGATGGGGAGGGCGTGAAATGCCTGCCGGGCCAGCTACTTTCTAGCCACGCTGTGTGCCCTGATATTAAACCAATCGATTGCTTGGTTCAATGCCCGGCGGTACGAATTCAACGCTTTGTGGGAAAGTGCGGGGGAGGGCGCTGCGAAACATCTATTGCTGCTCTTTTCCAGTTTGACGACTGGCGGTGCAGTCGTCGTCCTGTGCCTTTACTGTGGCAGAGCGCTTGATCGGTTTATTCCTGCCACACGAGATTGGCTGATACTGCGCGGCACGCCCGCGAGAGAGAGCGTCCAACCCGCGCGCGTTTGCAGGCTGCTTATGCACTGCGCATCGGCGTGAGATAGTGCTTGCGATACAAGCCGGGTGGCATACCGGTCCAGCGTTTGAACGTGCGGTTGAAGGCGCAGGAATCATCGAAGCCCATCAGGCTGGCCGTGGCCGCAACGCTGAGTTCGGGGCGGTGGAGGTACCTGATGGCGGCGTTCTTGCGTATTTCATCCTTGATCATCTGGTAGCTGGTCCCTTCCTCGGCCAGCCTGCGCTGCAAGCTGGATGAGGAGATATGCAGTATCTCGGAAATCTTTTCCCTGCTGGGGAAGCCTTTTGAAAAATCTGAGCCGACAATAAAGCGGATTTTCGCCATGATGCTCTTCAAGCTGTTGCGCGACATGACCAGCAGTTCATAGGGGGCCTCCTCCAACAGCTTTGTCAGGGACTCCTCCGTCTGCACGATCGGCCGATGCAAATGGCCGGCGTCAAATCGAACAGTGTTCTCGCTCTGGCAGTACTGGACCTCGCAGTCGAACAGCATGGCGTAGGTATCCGATTCCTGTTTCTGTGATTCCATCAACCTGACTTCGGTTGTCTCGATAAACTGTCCTGACAGCCAGGACCAGAGCCGCAGCAGGAAGGAAATATCATAGGCATACATATCCTCCCTGTCGCGACCGGTAAAATTGAGCACCACGTCGTCGCCGCAGTGAGCGACAGTGAATCGCCAGCCGGGGTGCCCGTAGTGGCGATAGAAGTCAGCGGTGCACTCAATCGCCTTCTCGATACTGCCGCAGGACAGCAGTGCCATACACATCAACCGAAGCCCCATCGCAGGCTCGGTTTCATTCACGGGCAAGCCGAACAGGTGGCGGTGTGAGTGCATCGCCACGCGTCGCAACAGTTTGCAATACAGCCGCACGGGTATGCGGGCATCTACCTTTGTCGGATCGATCGGGTTGAAGGAGATATCAAGTCCGTCGAGCAGTTTCTCGATGTCGCCGCCCTTCTTCTTCGCCGAGAGCAGCAGGCTTTTCACCAGGCGTATAGGTAGGGTTTTTTCATCCACAGCAGAATTCCCTTGAGCCACGTTATCAAAAGAGTTGTTTCTATCTAATGTTAAAGTCATCACTCAGTCCCCATGTTGTAGCGCCGGCAGCTGCACCGGCTGCCAGGTTACGCCTCCTTGCTTGTTTCCGGATCGAATTTGATACGCATTGACTTGATGCCGTTGACAAAATAGTCGCGAACATACTCCACCGGCCCTGCGAAGGTCGGGTTGCGCAGGCGTGGCAGGATTTCCTCAAACATCACCCGCATCTCCAGCCGAGCCAGGTGTGAGCCCAGGCAGAAGTGTGTGCCAAAACCAAATGCGCGGTGTTCCTTGTACAGGTCCGGCATTGTCAGGTGGCGGTTGATATTGAACGACATGGGATCGTCAAATACGCGCTCGTCGCGATTGATGCCGTGCCAGAACAACACCACTTTATCGCCCTTTTTGATCAGCTGGCCGCCGACTTCGGCATCGTCCATAGCCGTTCTGCGCATGCACAGGAAAGCTGCGTTATACCGCAGGATCTCCTCGCAGGCGTAGGGGATCAGTTCGGGTTTATCCACCAGCATCTGCAACTGGTCAGGGTGCTCCATCAGCAGGCGCATGCCGTGGGCCGTGACAGAGCGTGTGCTCTCATTGCCGGCCGCAATCAGCATCAGGAAGAATGCAGAGAACTCATCGGAAGTCAGTTTTTCACCATTGACCTTGCCGTCGAGCAGCGCGCCGACAATATTGTTGAGTGGCTTTTCCTCATGCTGGCGCGCCAGTTCGGCGGCGTACAGGTACATATTGGCCGCCGCCTCGTGAGCGGCTGCACGGTTATCCTCACCCTCGCTCATGGAGTCGTCCTCGCGGAAAAACATGGCGTTGGTCCAGGCGAAGAACTGCTTGCGATCTTCCTTGGGTACCCCGCAGAGCTCCAGGATTGCAATCAGCGGCAACTCAGCGGCCACTTCTTCCACGAACTCGCATTCGCCACGCGGTGCCACCACATCGACAATCTCTTTTGCATACTGGCGGAACTTGGGCTCATAGGAGTTCACGGTAGAGGGAATGAAGGCTTCGCGGGCGATGCGACGCAACTTGTTGTGGCGGGGCGGATCCATATTTACCAGCATCAGTCGCTGTGACTCGATATCCCCGAGGTCCGTCTCCATCGGTATGGCGGTGCGCTCCTCGCTGGAGAACAGCTGGGGTTGCTTGCAGATGTAGTCCACCTCCTCGCGCCCCTGGATGGCCCAGTAGGGGACGCCGGTGATAGGGTCGTCAATCTTCACCACATTGCCTCCCTTCTGGCGCACGTCCAACATGGCCTGGTGGTGATTGCCTTTAACGAAAAGATCCGGGTCTAACAAATTGGTATAGGGGCAACTGGACATGGTCTCTCCTGATTAAAAAATTAACCCGCTTCGCAGGTCGGTCGATGGTTGTCTGGAAACAGTCATGCGTTTATCAGCCTGTCTTCCAGGATGTCGAAAAATACTTCTACAACGTCGCGCATTGCTGTTTTCTGGCTGGCGTGGTGATACAGGCACAGCCCCATAACAGTGGCGAAAAAAAACATGGTCAGGCTATCGGTGCTGCGGACCGGGGAAATCTCTCCCGCCGCTTTCGCGTCGTCGAATACCCGCGTCAGCGCCGATAACACGGTGCTGGAGCGGTTGGACAAATGTTGTTTCAGGCTCGGTTCCTGGCGCACCTCCACCGGTAGCGATGAGAGGAATGCGGTTGCCGCCGGGTTGCTCTCATGCAGGTCCACGGTCAGTTCGAAAATACGGTGCAACCGGTCTTTAAAACTGTGGCTGTCGACCAGTGTGGTGCTGATACTGGGTACCAGGTCGGAATAAATATGCTCCAGGGTGGCCGCGTACAGGGCACCCTTGGAATCGAAGTACTGGTAGATCGCCGGGCCGGTCAGGCCTGCGCCGCGACCGACGGCGGCAAAAGTGGTTGCCGCGAAGCCCTTTTCAGTGAAACACTTCAACGCGCTGCTGAGGATTCGCGTCCTCGTCTCACCCGGGTTTCGCCGCGAGGGTCGGCCCAGCTTGGCCTTTGCCGGCGCGGTGGTGTTCGCGGGGACGGCTGAAGGTTCAGCGGTTTTTGTGCTCCGTGTACTGATCGTTATTAGCGGAGCTTCAGATTTGGCCATGGTGTAACCAGCTCTCCTGCCACCGCGGAACAGCGGCAGCCCAGATTCTTTATTTTAATTAATATACATATCTATTAATTAATAGATTGCCCTGATTTTTCGATGACGTCCAGTACTAATGGATACGCTGGCAGATTATTCTTGCCCGGTCATCCCGCGGCCTCTGCCGCGGGTGGGGGGCGGGGCCGCGCTAGATGCGTTCGATGATGGTGCCGGTGCCGATACTGGCGCCACAGCACATGGTGATCAGCGCGGTATTCTGGTCTTTGCGCTCCAGTGCGTGCAGGGCCGTGGTGATCAGCCGGGCGCCCGTTGAGCCGACCGGGTGGCCAATCGCGATGGCACCTCCCTGTGGATTGACGATATCCATGTCCGGGTTGTAGACGCGCGCCCAGGACAGGCAGACGGCCGCAAACGCCTCGTTGATTTCGACATGGTCGATATCGCCGATATTCATACCGCTTTTCCTGAACAGTTCGCGGGTCGCGTCCACCGGGCCATCGAGAAGGTAGTAGGGGTCGGTCCCGACCACGACATTGGAGATAATCCGTGCCCGCGGTTTCAGGCCCCGGCGCCTGGCTTCGTCGGCGCTCATCCACAGCACGGCCGCGGAGCCATCGGAAATTTGCGACGAGGTTCCGGCGGTGTGAAACGCCCCCTCATAGACCGGTTTCAGCGCCGCCAGTCCCTCCATCGTGGTATCGCGCAGGCCCTGGTCGCGATTGACCAACCGGGTCTCGCCGGTGGGATTGCCGTCCTCGTCAACCACGGGGGCCTGCACCTGTATGACCTCGCGGTCGAACCAGCCCTTGTCCCAGGCCTCCCTGGCCAGGCGCTGTGACCGACAGCCGAATTCCTCCAGGTCGCGACGACTCAGCCCCCGGTTTTCCGCGATCCGCTGCGCCGCGTGGAACTGCCCCTTGGCCTCGTCCCATGGCCACTGCGACGGCCGCGAGCGTCCGGCCGGCTTGTAGCGACCGTTGTCGCCGAGGCTGACGTGGCTCATCAACTCAATGCCGCAGCCGATGCCGATATCAATGGTGCCGTTGTCGATCAGGGCGGCAATCATGTGGTTGGCCGCCTGCGCGGAGCCGCACTGGGCATCGACCGTCATGGCGCCGGGTGCATAACCTGCACCCATGGACAGCCAGGCGGTGCGGGTGACATTGCTCGCCTGTTCGCCGGCCTGGGTGACACAGCCGCCGATGATCTGGCCCACGTCATCCGGGTCCACGCCGGCTTTCTCGATAACCGCTCTCTGCGCCACTGCCAGCAACTGCGAGGCATGAAAGCCGCTCAGGTCGCCGACGATCGGCTTGCCTCTGCCGATGGGTGTTCTCAGTGCTTCTACGATGACGGCTTCCGCCATAACTCTCTCCAGTCAAGTGATGGTACCGGGGGCGTGGCCGCGATGGCTGCACGCCTCCGGGTGATACTGTGCCCCCCGGGCGGCCAATACTAGCCCTGAGGCTGGTAGTCGCCGGGCAGGGTGATGGTCTTGTACTCGCAGAACTCCCCCAGTCCTTCCGGACCCAGTTCCCGACCCAGCCCGGATTGCTTGTACCCGCCGAAGGGGCTGTGAAAATCCATGCCCTGGCCGTTCACACCATAGGTGCCGGTGCGCACCTGGCGCGCGATATCCAGTCCGCGCTCGACATCCTTGCACCACACGGAGCCTGACAGGCCATAGTTGGAATCGTTGGCGATCGCCACAGCGTCGTCCTCGTTGTCATAGGGTATCACCACGAGTACCGGCCCGAAGATTTCCTCCTGGGCGATACGCATGCTGTTATCGACTCCGGTAAAGACCGTCGGCTCGACATACCAGCCCTTGTCCAGACCGGCCGGGCGGGCCCCGCCAGTGGCAACTGTGGCCCCTTCCTCGCGACCCAGTGCGATATAGCTTTCGACGCGCTCGCGGTGGTGTCTGGCAAACAGCGGGCCGACGTCGCTGGCTTGATCGAGTGGGTCGCCGACCTTCATCGCCGCCACCGCCGCGACCAGGGCCTCGACGGTTTCACTGTAGCGTGCGCGTGATGCGAGGATGCGGGTTTGCGCAACGCAGGCCTGCCCAGTATTCATCAGGGCGCTGGGCAGCAGTTTCGGGATGACATCATTGAGGTCGCTGTCATCGAGCACGATGGCGGCGGATTTTCCGCCCAGCTGCAGTGTGCAGCGCTTGATTTGCTCGCCGCAGATGGCCCCGATCTTGCGCCCGGCCGTCGTGCTGCCGGTAAAGGATACCTTGTCCACGCCGGGATGGGATACCAGGTACTGGCTGACTTCGCGGTCGGCCGGGACGATGTTGACGACGCCCGGGGGGATAGAGGTGCGCGCCAGCGCCTCCGCCAGCGCAAACGCATCCAGCGGCGTTTCCTGGGCGGGTTTCAATACCACCGTACAGCCAGCGGCGAGTGCCGGGGCCAACTTCAGCATCGCGGTGAACAGCGGCACGTTCCACGGTGTAATTGCAGCGACAACCCCAACCGGCTCCTGCCGCACTTTGACCGGCCCCATCATGCCCTGGCGATCCTGTTCGAACGGGAACGTGGCGGCCAGTCCGGCAAAGTAATCCAGCACCATGATGGGCGCGAAGGTCTGGCCGGCCATGGAGAATGAAATCGGGCAGCCCATCTCGCGGGTGATTAACGCGGCCATGCCGGGGATATCCTGCTGCAGTGCGGCAGACAGCTCTTTCATGCAGTCGGCGCGCTCAGACGGGCTCATTCGCGGCCAGGGGCCGTGGTCGAATGCCTCGCGCGCAGCCATCACCGCTGCATCGACGTCGGCCTGCCTGGCGGCGGGCACGCTGGCAATGACCTCTTCAGTGGCGGGGTTGATCACTTTGAAGGTATCCGTGGACGACGGTGTTTTCCACTCGTTGCCGATGAAGAATCGCTCGTAGCTTTTGACAGTGAAGGTTTGCTCGGACATGATTTTATACTCTTTGGTTAAGACACTTTATGGCTGCCGGACAGGGCGAGTTCCAGTGCTTTCGGGTACGCCGGCTTGCCGCTGGGAGCCCTGGGGACCTCGGGTACGATGTGCAGTTCACGCGGGATTTTATACCCTGCGATATGTTTGCGCGCCTCCTCCTGCACGGAAGCGAGGCTGGGTCGGGCGTCTGCCCGTGTCGAGACGATGGCAGTGACCTTGCTGCCGAATCTCTCGTCGGGTGTTGCCACCACCAGACAGTCGAATATCTCAGGGTGGTATTTCAGCGCCTGCTCCACCTCCTCCGGGAAAATCTTCTCGCCGCCGGAGTTGATGCAGTTGGATCCGCGACCGAAAATGGTAATGCTGTTATCCTCTTCGAGGCAAGCTTCATCGCCGACCAGCAACCATCGCTCCCCATCGACATCCACGAAGGTCTTGGCCGTCTTTACAGGGTCATTGTAGTAGCCGATGGGGATATAGCCACTGCGTGCAAAAATACCCATCTCGCCGGGAGCGACATGCCGGTGGGGCTCGCCCTCGATGTCTGTGATGACGGACATGTGCTCGCTTTTCAATACATTGCCCAGCCCTTTGCCCTTGGCGCCACCGCCGTCCGCGCCCATATTGCCACTCTCGGAGGAGCCGAAGGAGTTCCTGATCACAATGTTTGGCAGCAACTGGCGGAACGCCTTCTGCTTGCTCTCCGAGAACACAGCGCCACCCGAACCGATACTGAACATGCTGCTGAGGTCCCAGCGGCCGGGGTGCTGTTGCAGCGATTCGATCAGCGGTGCGGCCATCGCATCGCCGACGATGGCGATGGAGTTCACCTTTTCCTTCTCGACGATAGTCCACACCGTGTCGCCGACCAGCGAATGCTCAGGGTTCAACACTACGGTATTTCCCGCCAGTAGCTGGATGCAGGCAAACCACCAGCACGAGCCGTGCATCAGCGGCGCCAGCGCCATACAGGTGATGGGCGATTTGCTGACCCGCGATGCGATCTGCTCCGGCGATGTGATGACTCCGTCGGGATGAAACAGGCCGCCGCCACCGAGTGCGGCGAAAAACACGCTTTTGTGCGGCCACATCACCCCTTTGGGCATGCCCGTGGTGCCGCCGGTATACAGGATGAACAGGTCGTCATCAGAGCGCTCGGCAAAATCACGAGCGTCACTCTGCGCTTGCAGTGATGCCTCGTATTCAACCGCGGCGATGGCCTGCGGGTCACAGCCACTGCTGTCCTCGACAAAGAGGTAGGTGTGCAATTCGGGAACGTCGGACTGGATGGATGCGATATGCGGTGCGAACTCGCGATGATGGATGCAGGCACGCATATCGGAATTCTTGAAAATGTAGCTCAGTTCCTCTTCGACGTAGCGGTAATTGACGTTGATGGGTACCGCGCGCAGCTTGAAACAGGCGAGCATACCCTCGAGATACTCATTGCAGTTGTACAGGTACAGCCCGACGTGGTCGCCGGCCTGAATGCCGCGATCGGCGAGAAAGTGCGCCAGCTTATTGGCGCGCTGCTCCAGTTGAAGAAACGTCGAGCGCTGCTCACCGCATACCAGCGCCAGCCTGTCTGGCACGCTATCGGCAACCAGTTCAAACATGTCCGCGATATTGAAATGCACGTTCATCAGCTTGTCCCCTGGTGTTGTCTGGATGGAGAGTGAAGCCCCTTGTGAGGGGCGTTTAGAATACGATTACGCCGCGTGCGTTGGCATTGTTCTTCATATCCTCGAATGCCTGTGGCGCTTCATCAATGCTGTAGGAGCGGCTGACCATATCATCAAGGTTCAGTTTGCCTGATTTGTACAGGTCGAGCAGTCGCGGGAAGTCTACCGGCGGGTTGGCGTCACCGTAGATACACCCTTTGATGGTTTTGGCGCTCATGGCCAGTGTCAGGGCGTTATAGGAAACGGTGTCTGTGAGTGCGGCGACGCCGACGATGACCGCGGTGCCGCCGCGGCGAACGGCCTCGTGTGCCTGTTCCATCAGTTTGGGTACGCCGACTGCCTCAAAGGCGTAGTCCGCGCCTTCACCTGTGAGCTGGTGAATTTTTGCAACGGGCGCTTCCTGTGTGGAGTTAATGGTGTGGGTGGCGCCGAAATGCTCGGCCATGGCCAGTTTGTTGTCGGCGAGGTCCACCGCGATGATTTTGCCGGCACCGGCGAGTTTTGCACCCTGTATGATGGACAGGCCAATTCCGCCGCAGCCGAACACCACAACACTGGCGCCGGGCTCAATTTTGGCGGTATTGATGGCCGCTCCCACGCCGGTCATTACCGCGCAACCTACCAGCGCGGCCTTGTCCATCGGTATATCTTTGGCAATCCTGACGGCGCTGGATTCCGGGATCACGGCATACTCCGCCATACACCCAAGGAACTGCATGACGTTGATATCCTCTCCGTCAGCAGCGTGGACCCTGGCAGTGTCGTCCAGCATCTTGCCAGTCATCCTGCCACTGGTACACAGGTGCGGGCGATGGTTGTGGCAGGAGTTGCATTCACCGCAGGCAGGGATGTAGGACAGTACGACGTGATCACCCACAGCGAAACGTGTCACACCTTCGCCAATCTCCTCGACGATGCCGGCGCCCTCGTGTCCGATCACACAGGGCAGGGGAAGTGGCAGCCGGCCATCGATCAGTGACAGGTCGGTGTGGCAGACCCCGGTTGCTTTCATACGGATTTTCAGCTCCCCCTTGCTGGGAGGATCTATCGTTAATTCTTCTATCGAGAATTTACCTGCTTCGCGCACCACAGCCGCTTTCATAGACCTTACCTTTTTCCATCAAATATTATTCATATCGCCTTGCAGCTCCACCCCGGCCGGTGGGCCGCAGAGACAGGGCAGACTCAAACCGCAAGGTATCTAAGCGCGCAGACCTGCCTGTGGCAATGGCATATCAGAGCAGTTTGCTGTCATTACGAACCAGAAATCCAGGCGTGTTTTGCGATGCCTGTGCAAACACCGGATGCAGCCATTCCCGCTCGTGGAAAAATCATTTTTTTCTGCACGAAAATTCAAAGTAACTGTTTACCACCCGGCATTTTGCATTATCCTCAGTGCCCTGTCGCAGCGTGTTGAATCGCGGTCGACCAAAAGTAACAGTATAAGATGAACCCCTGACCGGGTGTGACCAGGAGGCTTGAATGAGTGACGAGCAGGCGGAGTTTAAGGCAAAAATGCAGAGTTATGTCGATCGCGGTGACGAGGGCATAAAGACCAGCTGGGATGACGTTAACCGGCCGATGATACGCCACTGGGCCCAGGCGATGGGCGACAACAACCCGATCTATACCGACGCAGAATTTGCCGCCGGTACCCGACACGGTGGCCTGGTTGCGCCGCCGACCATGATCCAGGCGTGGACCATGAAAGGCCTGGATGGGCAGGCTCCCGGGTCCTCCACGATTGACCCGATGGCGGAGGCGTCCGAGCTTATGGTGGCCGCTGGCTATGTTGCGGTTGTCGCCACCAACTGTGAGCAGCGTTACCTGAGGTACGTCAAGCCGGGGGAAAAGCTGCATCACAGGTATCGCCTGGAGTCTATTTCTGACGAGAAGAAAACGGGCCTCGGCACCGGCTACTTCATGACACAACTGCTGGAGTACTGCACGGAGGAGGGTGAGAAAGTTGCCGAGATGCGCTTCACGATCTTGCGCTATAAACCGGGCAAGCGCGAGCCGAAGCGTCCGCCGCGCGCGCGTCCGGGCATGACGCGCGACACAGAGTTTTTCTGGCAGGGGCTGCACGAGCAGAACAAACTGCTCATCCAGCGCTGCGCGTCCTGCAAGACATTGCGACATCCTCCTGCGCCGATGTGCCCCAGTTGCCGATCACTGGAACATGACACGGTGGAGGCGTCCGGCAGAGGCACGCTGTACAGCCATGTGACCATGCACTACCCGCCGCTGCCGGCGTTTGAATACCCGAACACGATTGCGCTGGTGGAACTGGAGGAGGGTACGCGGTTACTGGCGGGCCTGATCGACCTGTCGGCGGAAGACCTCGAGATCGGCATGCCGCTGCAGTTGGAGATCGTCCGGTGCGACGACGAGTTGACTGTCCCGATGTTTAGACGAGCCCAATAGTTAGAGGTAGCCATGAATACGCAGACACCAAGCAATACCTATTTCGACGAGATTTCCGTGGGCGATAAACTGCCGCCGCTGGAGATAGACATCACGCCGACACTCATCGTCTCGACAGCCATCGCGTCGCGCGACTACCAGGATGTACACCACGACAAAACGCGGGCGCAGGAACTCGGGTCGCCGGATATTTTCATGAATATTCTCACCTCCAATGGTCTGGTCGGGCGCTACGTCACTGACTGGGCGGGGCCAGAGGCGATTTTGCTGTCGGTGAAAATCCGACTCGGCGCACCGAACTACCCCGGAGACACCATGGTGATGAGTGGCGAGGTGACCGGCAAGCGCGAGGAACAGGGCAAATATATCGTCGATCTTGCTGTCGCCGGTAAAAACAAGCTCGGTGTGCACGTCAGTGGCACCGTGGAAGTCGATTTGCTGAAAGCCGCATCCTAGGCAGGGGGAAAAATAATGAGTGTTCCAGGTTCTGACAAAATGTTGGCCGACAAGGCCGCGATCGTGGGTATAGGGGCGACCGAGTTCTCCAAGGAATCGGGTCGCAGTGAGCTGCAGTTGGCGGCGGAGTGTGTGATAGACGCGCTGGCCGATGCCGGTATCGACCCCGCGGAAGTGGATGGCATCAGCACGTTCAAGTCCGACAATAACCCGGAGTCGGAGGTGCACCGGGTTATCGGCGGCAAGGCTCTCAAGTTTTTCAGTCGCGTTGACTACGGTGGCGGTGCTGCCTGCGGTGTGGTGATGCAGGCGGCGATGGCGATTGCGACCGGGGTCTGTGAAGTGGCGGTGGTATACCGGGCCTTCAATGAGCGCTCGCAGTACCGCTACGGCAGCGGTGCCTCACACAAAACGCCCGCTCACAACTACGACGGCGCGACACGGGCCTGGGGCGGTGTGCACGGCCTGGTGTCACCCGCATCGAATGTGGCGATGAGTGCAACCCGCTACATGTACGAGTACGGTGCCACCAGCGAGGACTTCGGTCGCTACTGCGTGCTGGCGAGGAAATACGCCGCGACCAACCCCAAAGCCTGGTTTTACCAGAAGCCGATCACGCTGGACGATCACCAGAACTCGCGCTGGATTGTCGAGCCGCTGCGCCTGCTGGACTGCTGCCAGGAAAGCGATGGCGGTGTGGCGCTGGTGATCACCTCAGTGGAGCGCGCCAGGACGCTGAAGCAGACGCCGGCGCTGATCCGTGCGGTGGCGCAGGGGTCCTGTGATGACCAGCACACCATGACCAGTTACTACCGTGAGAATATCGCGCACCTGCCGGAGATGAAGCTGGTGGCGGACCAGCTGTGGGCAATGTCGCATCTGTCGCCCTCGGATATGCAGTATGCGACCATCTACGATCACTTTTCCCCCTACGTTTTCCAGCAATTGGAAGCGCTGGGCTACTGTGGAATGGGGCAGGCGAAGGATTTTATCCGCGAGGGCCATCTGGAACTGGATGGCAGCCTGCCCACCAACACCCACGGCGGACAGTTGGGCGAGGCCTATATTCACGGGGTCAACGGCATTGCCGAGGCGGTGCGGCAGATTCGCGGCACATCCTGCAACCAGGTGAAGCGGGTGCAGCATGCGGTTGTGACTGCGGGTACAGGCGTGCCTACTTCGGGGCTAATCCTGGGACAGTTGTAGGTCCCGCCGACAGGTGGCCATGGCCCCACTGACGAATGAGGTGTCGCGATGACAACGGTACGTGAGCTGATTGCATCCCGGGCGGATGACGATAATCCCGCGCTGCTGTTCGAGGATCGCTCCTGGACTTACCGGGAGTACGTGCAGGCCTGTGTGGCGCGGGCCAACTACCTGTTGGACAACCGGGTGGATGGGCCTTTCCACATAGGCGTGCTACTCGAGAACGTCCCGGATTTCCCGATGTGGCTGGGAGCGGCGGCGTTGGCCGGTGCGGTTGTCGTGGGTATCAATCCCACCCGACGCGGTGCGGACCTGGCCCGGGATATCAACCACACGGACTGCCAACTGATCATCACCGAGCAGCGCTACGCTCCCGATCTATCGGGACTGGCGCTCAATGTTCCCCGCGAGCGTATCCTGGATATCGACAGTGCATCCTATACGCAATTACTGCAGCCCTATGTTCACTCCACCATGCCCTCGGTGGCGGTGGACGCCAAGGATACCTACCTGTTGATCTTCACCTCCGGCACCAGTGGCGCGCCCAAGGCCTGTATCTGTTCGCAGGGGAGGCTTGCGCTCACCGCCGAGAATATTGTTGGCCGCTGTAATCTCAACGCCGGTGATGTGTTGTACCAGGTGATGCCGATGTTTCACTCCAATACACTGATGGCGGCATGGGCGCCGGCGCTGGTGGCCGGCGCGACCAGTGCACTGCGCAGGAAGTTTTCGGCTTCGCAGTTCCTGTCCGATATACGCCGGTTCGGGGCCACATATTTCAATTATGTCGGCAAGCCGCTGGCCTTTATCCTCGCGACGCCCGAGCAGCCCGATGATGCGGATAACAGCCTGCTGCGTATATTCGGCAATGAGGCGGCCGAGCAGGACCGGCTGGAGTTCAGTCGGCGCTTTGGCTGCGAGGTCACCGATGGGTATGGTTCGACTGAGGGCGGCGTGCGCCTGGCGCTGGATGACAGTACGCCGGCAAATGCCATCGGTCGCGCCACGCCGGGGGTGGCCATTCTGGATGCGCAGACCGGGCAGCCCTGTGCGGTGGCACAGTTCGACGCACAGGGACGGCTCACCAATGCCGAGGAAGCCATAGGCGAACTGGTTGATACACGCGGCGCCGCAGTGTTTGAGGGCTACTGGAACAATGAGGAGGCCACCCGCCAGCGGATTCGCGACGGCTACTTCTGGAGCGGAGACCTGGCGTACCGCGATGCGAACGACATCGTGTACTTCGCGGGCAGGGATTCTGAGTGGTTGCGGGTCGACGGGGAGAATATCGCTGTGACACCGATAGAGCGTGTGATCAGCCGCCATCCCGATGTGGTGTTGGCCTGTGTCTATGCGGTGCCGGATGTCGTGGCCGGGGACAGTGTAATGGCCGCGCTGCAACTGCGGGAGGGCGCAGTGTTCGACGCCGCCGGTTTTACTGCATTCCTGCGCGGCCAGGGTGACTTCGGCACCAAGTGGATGCCCCGCTATATCAGGGTCGAGCAAGAGTTGCCGGTGACGCAGACCAATAAAATCCTCAAACATCAGTTGCGCGCGGAGCGGTGGAATTGCCCTGCCCCGGTGTGGGGCCAACTGGAGCGCAGCGGCGACCATGTCCGCCTGAGCGCAGAAGACAGGCGTGAACTCGACCGCTCCTTCGAACTGCGCGGCAGAGCCCAGGTCCTGTCCCTGTGATACGTACCGGCCGGCTGGCGCTGCGCTGAAAATCGCGCCGAATTACCACTAAAGCCAAGTGATTGGTTGGTTAAATAAAGCGCCAGTGATTGAACGCGGGACTGTCGCGCGGTGGTCGGGCCGGCGTCGCTGTCGCCGGTGTCGCGGCCCCATTTCCCAAGCTACTGATAAATAAGGGAAATTGTATTTATTCCTGGTGCGGTATGGGCTGCCGCCCGCTGCCGAGCCGGCGGCGATCAGCGTCCCGCAGCCGATTGTTCGTTCCGTTCAGTCGCGCCCTGCTTTTGAATTAAAATGACACTTGTAAAACAAACCAAGTGTTTGCTAGGGTGATGCTACTGCTCTGCGCCACTGCGGCCACGCGATGGCGGCGCTCCCCAAGGCTCCTTGCAGCGCACAACAGGACAGATCAGCAAGCACCGTCGCGAGCAAACGGACGCCGGTGCTTCAACAATAATAAGACAACCCCGGAGTTTCATCAGATGGGAAGTACAACTGGCAACCTGGTACACGGCCGCAGATTTGACCTGAGGCTGGTCGCCTCGGCCGTGACGCTGTCGCTGCTCTGTTCTGGCGAGGCGGCAATCGCGGCGCCACTGGAAGAGATTCTGGTAACCGCGGAAAAGCGCGCCGCCAATATCCAGGATGTGCCGATTGCCATCAATGCCTTCGATGCCGCCGATATCGATCGCTACAACATCCTTGATACCAAGGATGTCGCGCGCTACACGCCGGGCCTTGTTATCGTGAACAGCACCGGGGGCAAGGGGCAGATGCAGGCCTATTCGCGCGGGGTCGGGAACTTCGACCTCAACCCGGGTGGCATGCAGCGGATCGGCATGTATCTCGACGGCGCCTATCTGGGCACCGGAATCGGTGGCATCTACGATCTTGTCGATATCGAGCGCATCGAGGTCCTGAAGGGCCCCCAGGGAACGCTGTACGGGCGCAACACGATCGGTGGGGCCATCAATATTATCGCGGTGAAACCCGACGAGGAGTTCGCCGGGCATGTCATGGGCCTGTACGGTTCAGACAACCAGCAGGCACTGCAGGGTTCAGTAAACATACCGCTAACAGACACCCTGTTTTCCAGGTTTTCAGGCACCTACGCACACATGGATGGACTGTACGAGAATACCAATCCGGGTGCCGACGATCCGTCCGACCAGGACAAGGCCGAGTCCGTGCGCGCTGCGCTGCGCTGGCTGGCCTCTGACAATCTGACAATTGATTACAGTTTCGATGGCACCAACACGCGCGATTCAACGGCCGCCTTCTGGATCACCGGGTACGAGGACCCCGCGGCCGGGTCCTGCGCCAAGTTATATTTCCCCGCCTGTGTAAACGACACCTACCCGAACCTGTGGGCGGACAACATCCTGGTCGGCCATCCCGACAAGATTGCGATGAATGACACCTGGTACAAGTTCGACAGTTATCGCCATGTGCTGAACGCTGAATACGATGTCAACGACAACCTGATGATCAAATCTGTATCCGCCGCCTATGGCTACGATCGCAAACAGGATACCGATGTCGACGGTACGGCGGAGCGCTTGTTCAATGCGACAAAGCACGGTCATTACAGTTCAATACAGCAGGACGTGAATTTTATCGGCACGGCGTATGACGACCGGCTCGATTACACCCTCGGTGCGAACTTTTTCAAGGAGTGGAATGAGTCGACCGACGTCAACAACATATTTGTCGATGTCCCGCTGCCTTTCGGGCTGGATATTTCCAGTTCGCGCCGCTCTAACAATACCAATATTTCGTGGGGTATTTACGGGCAGGGAACATACCATTTCTCGGATAACACCCAGTTGACGCTGGGTACGCGCTACAGCGAGGACCACAAGGAGTCCTCGACGGGCGAGGACAAACTCGACGGCACCGTCGATGTGCCGTGGAAGAAATCTGACCACAGCTGGGACAATGTGTCGTCGGTGATACGCCTCGCCCACAACTGGACGGACCAGGTGATGACGTACGCCTCGTGGTCGCAGGGCTATAATGCCGGCGGCTACCCGACCAGGGTCAGTGCCGTTTACGACCAGATACCGTTTGACGAGGAGACGGTAGATACCACCGAGATCGGTATCAAATCGACTTGGTTTGACCGCCGCCTGCTGATCAATGCCGCGGCGTACAACAACGATTACAAGGACCAGCAGGTGGGTTCCTTCACCGAGGGCGTGGTGCGGTTGATCAACGCGGGCCAGTCAACCATCAGGGGCTTCGAACTGGATGTCAAGGCGGCGCCGGTGGAGGACGTGTTCATCGTGCTCACCTATTCCTATATCGACGCCCAGTACGATGAGTTCGGCGAGGAAGACCCGGACCTGTTTGAGGCGGTGCTGTCACCGAAAAACACCTTCACCGCGCTGGTCGAGTACACCCTGGTGGACAACGAGCGCTTGGGCCGCTGGACACTGTCCGGTGCCACCGAGTACAGGGATAGCCAGAACTTCCTGCTGACGGTTGTGCAGAATGATCACATACGCTCCGAGGCTTATACGGTGTATGACGCCTACCTCAAATGGGAGCGCGCCTTCCAGGTGGAGGGGCTGGAATTTACCGCCAGGGGGACTAACCTGACCAACGAGGTCTACAAGACCTCCGGTATCGATTTTGACGCCCTTGGCTGGTGGGGTAATAATTTTGGTGATCCGCGCCGTTTCCAACTGGAGATGAATTATCGCTTCTAGCGCGGGGCACTGTTTTTTGAAGTCTGTACGGGTTTTAGTGGGATATAAAGCATGAAGTATGATCTGGTATTGAAAGGGGGGACTGTTGTCGACGGCACCGGTCTCGCGCGGCGCAGAGCGGATGTCGGCATCAAGGACGGCCTGGTGCAGCATGTGGGTATCATTCCCGACACAGACCCTGCCGCGCGGACAATGGATGTCACGGGCATGATCGTGGCGCCTGGCATTGTCGACCTGCACACCCACTACGACCCGCAGTTGACCTTCGACCCGTATGCGACAAGCTCCTGCTACCACGGCGTGACAACCGTACTGGCGGGCAACTGCGGCTTCAGTATCGCGCCCACCAAAGCGGACCAGCGCGATTTTATCGCGGCCCTGTTTGCCAAGGTCGAGGGCATGTCACCGCGCGCACTGGAAGGTGTCGACTGGGCTTTTGAGAGTTTTGCCGAGTACCTGGAGTACCTGAAGGGACGAATCGGCGTCAATGTCGCGTGCTATATCGGCCATTCGAGTCTGCGCCGGTATGTCATGGGTGACGCCGGTTCGGAGCGTGAAGCGACCGAGGACGAAATTGAAAGCATGCGTGTGCACCTGCGCGAGGCGCTGGAAGCAGGGGCTGCCGGGTTCTCGTCCTCGCATGCGCCCACGCAGGAGGATGGCCAGGGGCGGCGCATCCCGAGCTGTTTTGGCACCCTCGATGAACTGAAGGCGCTGGTCGCGGAAACGGGCCTGTGGGGCCGGGGCACAATCTCCTATCTGCCCGGCAGTGTGATCGGGGGGCTGGACGCAGCGGATGGTGAGTTGCTGATGGAACTGGGGGAACTCAGCCGCCTGCCGATTATTATCCAGGGCCTCGGGGGCCGCAACAAAACCGATGTCCCCGGTGCCGGGTGGCCGGAGGCGCTCAAATTGCTGCAGACCGCACAGGATCGCGGCGTGGCGCTGTACTCGCTGCTGCGCAATCACCCGTTCGATCGCCCCATCAATCTCGAGAAGGGCTGTCCTCTTTACGCCGGTGTCCCGGTGTGGCACGCCATCATGTTCCTGCCGCTGGAAGAAAAATTGCAAAAGCTGAACGATCCCGCCTACCGTGACCTGATGCGCAATGCGGTGGAGAATCCCAATCGCGATAAAGCCAAGGGTTCAACCCTGCCGCCACCTGGCTGGGACAGCGTGTATGTCGATGTCGTAACGACAGCGGAGAACCAGAAGTATTTTCGTAGAACTATCGCATCGATTGCGGAAGAACTCGGCAAGACGCCTGCCGATACCATGCTGGATCTGGCGCTGTCAGAAGGCCTGAAAATGCGTTTCCGCTGGGAGAATATTTCCGAGAGTTGGGATGCGAGTGTCCGCGAGAGTATGCAGCACACGGCGATGCTGATGGGGGTCTCCGACGGCGGTGCTCACCTCGACCGCGATGACGGCTCGGACTGGTCCAGCTTCTTTTTGCGTTACTGGGTGCTGGATCAGGGTGTCTGGAGCCTGGAGGAGGGTGTCCGCAGGATTACACAAGTCCCCGCGGCACTGGCCGGGTTCAATGATCGGGGCATGCTGTTGCCCGGGCTGGCAGCGGACATTATGGTGTTTGACCCGGAGACAGTTGGCCCCTATAGCAAAAAACCGGTGAACGACATGCCGAATAATGAACACCGCTATTCATCGCGGCCGCGCGGCTTCTACGCAACCATAGTGAATGGCGAGCCCATTGTACTCGATGGTGAATTGACAACAGCGCTGCCGGGACAGATTTTGAAGCCGCACCAGGTGTAGCCCTGGCGCGCAGTGAACACGCAACGGATTGTTGTAACAGGAGAGAGTGAGCGATGTCGGATAAACCAAAGGATGTTGTAGAGCCCAAGGGCCCTGTGGCCATCAAGTACGACGAGGTGCCCTGGGATATGAGCAGGCGCCCGGCCAAGGAGTTGACCGGCCTGATGAAAAAGGCCGCTGAGATGGGCGCCAAGCGCAAGAAGGTGATCACAGGGCAGGCCGGTTTTTACATGAACCGCTCGGTGATGCCAGCGAATTTTCGAGTGCCGGTGCACAGCCACAGTCACGATGAGTTCTTTGTCGTGATGGAGGGCGGATGTACTTTCGATGACGGTATCGAGTTGGGCAAAGGCGACTGCATCGTGTTCTATGCGAAGTATCGCTACGGTTTTACCTGTGGGCCTGAGGGTATGGATTTCATGACCATTCGAACCGGTGAGGCCACGTTCGAGATGGGCGAGCAGGCGTAATTGAATCAGTTTCATTAAGAAGAGGGTGCGTTTGTGTCTAATGTCGTAGTCAAGCCTGTAACAGCCTGCATAGGCGCCGAGGTCGAGGGAGTTGACCTGACCCAGCCGCTATCGCAGGAAGAGGTCAGCCAGATCCGGGAGGCCTTGCTGAAGCACCTGGTGTTGTTCTTCCATGACCAGGATATCAACCAGGACCAGCATATTGCGTTTGCCCGCTACTTTGGGGAACTCAGCATACCGCCGCTGAAGACCAAGTATATGGAGCGCCCGGAGATCACCGTGCTGGATCAGGTCAAGCCGCTGGGTGAGGGCGCGGACCAGTGGCATAACGATAACACCTTCATGGCGAACCCACCGATGGGATCGATCCTGAAGGCGGAGCTGTTACCCTCAGTCGGTGGCGACACCTGTTTTGCCAATATGTACGCTGCCTACGACGCGCTGTCGGAGCCGATGAAAGTGCTGGTGGATGGATTGACGGCTGTGCACGACATCACCCGTCCCCTGACCAAGGCCATTCGGGATGGGCACAGCACTGCAGACCTTGCGGAGATGCAAAAGGCGTGGCCGCCGGTGGAGCACCCGGTGGTGCTGACGCACCCGGAGACAAAGCGCAAGGCGCTCTATGTGAATCGCAACTCCACGGTCTACCTGAAAGGCGTGTCCGAGCGCGAGAGCGAGCTGCTGCTGCCGTTTCTGTGTGATCACGTGCGATCACCGGATTACCAGTGCCGGTTCCGGTGGCGAAAAAATTCCATCGCCTTCTGGGATAACCGGTGTCTGCAGCATTTTGCTGTTCCCGACTACGCCGAGCGACGGGTGATGCAGCGAGTCACCATCAAGTAGCCGATGAAAGCCTCGCTGTGACGGCTGGATCGGCATTTGACGTGGGCACAGGTGGTGCGGGTGGTGGAGCCGACAGGCGCCTCTTCTACGGGTGGCGCATTGTCGGCCTGACAGTGCTGGCGCAGCTGATCGCGGTCGGGTGTACCTCCTACATATTCGGCATCTATGTCGCGCCGGTCGCCACTGAGCTGGATGCGTCGCGGCTGGTGGTCACCTCCGGCCTGGCGGTGCTGCTGCTGAGTATGACGTTTGTCACACCGGTGCTCGGTCACTGGCTGGACAGGCACTCCATCCGCAACGCGATGTCGCTGGGGGCGCTGCTGATGGGTCTGGGATTCGGTGCCCTGTCACTGGCGACTGCGATCTGGCAGATGGGGCTTATCCTGGTCTTTCTGGTGGGTTTGGGCGCGGCCATGCTCGGGCACCTGCCGAGTTCAAAACTCGTCACCAACTGGTTCTCCGCCCAGCGTGGGCGCGCACTGGGTATTTCCACACTGGGTACGTCGCTGGGTGGCTTCCTGTTGCCGCCGCTCGCCGCCTGGCTGATTCTCACCATTGGCTGGCGCGGCAGCCTGTTCTGCCTGTCGCTGAGTATCCTGTTCGTGGTGCTGCCGCTGGTATACCTCACTGTCGTGAATACACCGCGGGATCTCGGTCTTGAGGTGGATGGTGGTGCAGGACTCGCGGTGCCGGACACCGGGTTGGAGACGGCTGTGGCGCAGGCGCCATCCGCGGGTGTGCGGGAGATTCTCAGCAATCGCAGTTTCTGGGGAATCGGCCTCTGTGTCGGCTGCATGGCCTCTCTGGGCGCGGTATTCCTGACACATTTCGCGCCGTATGCGACAGAGTATGATTTCAGTCTGGCGCAGGCGGCGCTGGTGATGTCCTGCTACGCGGTGACGGCCATGGTGGGGAAACTGGGTTTTGGCTATCTGGCGGATAGCTACGACAAGCGACTGCTGCTGCGTATCGCGATTGTGTGGAACAGCCTGTTCTGGGTCATCTATCTCGGCCCCCACAGCCTCACCGCGATGATGCTGGGAGGCGCGGTGTTGGGGTTGGGTTCCGGCGCCGTGATGCCGCTGTGGAACGCCCTGGTCGGCGCCTGCTTTGGCCGGCTGGTATTTGCGCGCACCATGGGTTACATGAGCCTGCTGACGCTGCCGCTGATTGTCTTTCCCATGCCCCTGGGCGGTTGGATTTACGACCAGACAGGCAGTTACCTGCTGATTTTCCAGGGCGCGATGCTGCTGTTCCCGCTGGCGTTCCTGGCCACTTTCCTGATCCGTGTGCCGGACAGGGAACCCGATAGCTGAACGCCCGCAAACCACTTCATTTCAATTGATACAGGGGAATAGACATGACCGATAAAAAGCAGCCAGAACTTCGATTCCGCCATCGCGACGATGAAAAATGGCAGGAGGTCCGCGCCCAGCAGCACGGGGATCGCCGGGTTTCCGTCTGGGAGAAATGGCTGGAGTTCACGCCCGAGTGCCTGTGCCTCTACGCAAAGTGGGACCCGGGCATGATCGTGCACAAGCACGGCCACAAGAGCCACCACATCATCTATGTATTGAAAGGCAGCATGCACTGCGGCGATGTGCTGTGTACCGAGGGTATGCACATCACGCTGGAGAAGGGCGCAGCGCTGGGCCCGCTGGAAGCGGGCCCGGAGGGTGTGGAGTTGTTTGAGGTGATGATGGGAGACCCGCGGTCCTGGCCGGCGGATCCGGAGGGTTTTGAGGCGCTGCTGGCGAAGCGCGGCGCCCGCAAGCTGCCGAACCCGCCGATCGACCTGCCGGACTGGATCCAGGACACCCGGAGCGAGTAGCCCCGGGTCGTTAAACCGCGGCCAGTTTTACCGCAAAGCCCGTCATCCGCGGCATACCCATCAAGGGGTCAAAGTCCCTGTCCACCGGGATCAGCCTGGAGGCATTGGCCCCGAGCCGGGTGACATCGGCGGGCTCGCCCGGCGCCGTGCCAAAACAGTGTGCCATGGACACGACACCCCTGCGCAGCGTGCTGTCCGCCTCTACCACCACCTGGATACTGGCGCGCTGCGATGCCAGTGTAACGATCTGTCCGGGACTGAACCCCAGCGCGTCCAGGTCATCCGGGTGCAGGTAGGCCGGGTTGCCCGGCGGGTTCCTGGCGAAGTCGTGACAGGACGAGTTGTAGACATGCTTGACGCGTCGCACGGTCAGCAGGTGGGTAAAGCTGCCATCCGGCCCGTAGCGGCCCTCCTCCTCGCCGGGGGAGGCCAGCAGTTCGACGAGGTCCTGTGCCGGCTCGGGCGGTAGCAGTTGTAACTTGCCTTCCAGCCCCTCATAGGGCGGGCCCACCTTGATATTGGCAAACTCCTCATACAGCTTTCCGCCCTCGTGCTGTGCCAGCTCCCGGATCGGCACCTTGACCGCGTGGTCGGGGAACATCAGTTCCAGTATGTCCAGGGTCTCGAGGTTGTCGTTGTCGAGCGCAATCGGGCCGCCGGCCAGGTGGATCTCTGTGCCCAGTCGCCTCGCCAGTCCCACGAGGTAGCGCCACTCTTCCTGCACCGCACCCCTGGGCTTCAGTATCGGCCGGCTGTACTGCCCGAAGGGCTTGTTGTACAGCCGATCAGTAAACTCCGCCAGGCCGTCGCGCTCAAAGGCGTGTGCCGCGGGGAGCAGGTAGTCGGCGAATGGTGTGGTCGCGCTGTGCTTGATATCAATGCACACCAGCAGCTCCAACTCTTGCAGTGCGGCGACGGTCTTCTCCTGGTCGGGCCACGACATCACCGGGTTGCCGCCGATCACAATCATCGCTTTTACCTGGCCCTCGCCCGGGGTCAGGATTTCCTCCGCGGCGACCGGCGTCGGCATCTCCTCGAAAACCTGCTTGATACCGCGGATGCGCGAAGTCTTGGTATTCAGTGCCGGGTTCAGCATGGCGGGCAGGAAATCTGCGGGGATAACCTGTGCCGGCGGGGACACATTGGGCGACAACAGGCCCGGTGCTGTGACGGGATCGCCCTCGCGGTTCCAGCGACCGCACAGCGTGTTCATCGCCAGGATCAGGTGTTCGGACAGGTGTGGGAAGCGCGCCATATCCGGGCCGGTACCTGAGCTGGCGGTACCGCGACTGGATGTCGCAAACAGCCTTGCAGCCGCGGCGATATCTGCCGCCGGCAGGCCGCAGCGCGCGGCGACCATGTCCAGGGTGAACGGCGCTACGGCGGCCTTCAGCGCGGCGAACCCCTCCGTCTGTGCATCGACGAACTCTTTGTCGTACAGCTCCTCCTCGATGATGATGCGCACCATGCCCGCGAGCAGGTTGGCGTCCTCGCCCGGGCGAATGGGCAGGTAGATATCCGCGTGCTCTGCGGTTTCAGTGCGGCGCGGGTCGATGACGATCAGTTTCAGGCCGCGTTTTTTCTCCTCCTTGAGCGCGGTCGGGTTCCAGCCCGGTGGCCCGCCGGACATATTCAGCGCGGAGATGATCGGGTTGTTGCCGATCAGCATGCAGACATCAGCGCCCTCGAAGCCGTGACTGCCGCCACCCCACGCACCGTGGCGGCCGACGGCGATGATTTTCGACGGCTGGTCGATACTCATGCTGCTGAAATCCATCTCTGAACCGATACCCGCCAGCCAGGCCTGTGCCACCTGGTTGCCGTTGGAGCTTACAGACAGGCCGTTGCCCCGGTAGATAGACACCGCCCGTGGGCCGTGCTTGTCGATAATCGCTTTCAGCTTGTCGGCGATTTCGTCCAGTGCCTGCTCGTTGTCGATCGCAGTGAAGGACTGCTCGCGCGATGGCCTGCTGAGCGCGGTCAGCAGGCGATTGTCGTTGTGGTACTGGTCGGCCCACTGCCGGCCCTTGATGCAGGTATAGCCTTTGCTCATCGGGTGGGACTTGTCGCCGCGGATATCGATGATCTGTTCATCAGCGACATCGACTTCAATGCCACAGTAGGCCGAACAGATTTTGCAAAAGGATTTGACAGTTCTTACCTTGTTCATAGGCCGCCTCAGTAGTTGTTATTGGTCAAGTCGGGTCAGTCAGCTCAGTCCTTCGGCAATCCCAGCACGCGTTCGGCAATAATATTGCGCTGGATGTTGGGCGAGCCGCCGCCTATCACAGTGCCGTGGAAATTGAAGGAATCGTGTTGCCACTCACCCATGCCGGTGGCTTCATTGCCCAGCAACCCCATCGCCAGGTCCGACATCGGGATTTCCAGTTTGCCGCGCAGCAGTTTATTGACCGAGGTTTCACTGCTGGGCTGGGCGCCCTTGATCTGCTTGGTCAGGTTGCGCAGCCCGTTCAGTCGCATGGCGGCGATCTGGGTTTCAAAACGCGCAATCTTGCGCCGCACCTCGGCGTCTTCCAGCGCCGGTTTGCCGCCCTTGAACGACTTGCGTGCGAGATCTTTCAGCTTCTCCAGATGTCTTTCCATGCCGGTGGATTCGGAGATGCCAGAGCGCTCATTGGCCAGCGCGCCCATCACCACTTTCCAGCCCTCGCCCTCCGCGCCGAGGCGGGCAGACACCGGTACTCTCACATCGGTGAAAAACACCTGGTTGAAGTGATGTAGGCCGACAATATTCACAATCGGCCTGACCTCGATGCCCGGGGTGTTCATCGGGGTCAGCAGCACGCTGATACCGCGGTAGCGCGATTCAGCCTCGGGGTTTGTGCGCACCGTGAGGAATATATACTTTGCCACATGCGCTTTGGTGGTCCAGATCTTGGAGCCGTTGATCACATAGTCGTCGCCGTCGCGCACCGCGCGTAGTTTCAGTGAGCCCAGGTCGCTGCCGACATCGGGTTCGGAATAGCCTGTGCACCAACTGGAGCGACAGTTGAGCAGGTCCGGCATGAATTCTTTCTTCTGTTCCTCGGTGCCGTGGCGGATCAGGGCCGGGCCGACCCAGGTCAGGCCCATGAAATCACTGCCCAGGTCCGGCGCCATCGCCTTGGACATCTCCTCCTTGAGGATGAACTGCTCAATCAGTGTGCCGCCGCCACCGCCGTGCTCCCGGGGCCAGGAGAAACCGATCCATTTTTTCTCGCCCAGTTTGGCGTGCCACTGCTGTTCAAAGTTTTCGTCGCGCTGCTCGGGCGGTGGCAGGTTGTCGGCGATGAACTGCTTCACCTCGGCCCTGAATGCCTGCTCTTTCTCGGTAAAATCAAAGTCCATGGTTACAGCCCTCCAAACGTGGCGACTCGATCGTAGTGGAAATCCTCGTCGCCATAGGTTGCGCGGGACCACTTCGAACGCTTTATAAACAACTGCATATCGTACTCGTCGGTGTAGCCGATCGCGCCGTGTAACTGCACCCCGTTGACGCCGGCGCTGCAGACGCTCTCCGAGGCGTAGGCTTTCGCCTTGGCGATGGCGGCAGGCGCTTCATCCGGCTCACCCTGCAGTGTCCAGGCCGCGTAGTAGACCAGGGATTTCATGCATTCGATGTCGACGTACATTTCCGCCAGCGGGTGTTTGACGCCCTGGTAACGCCCGATCGGCGAGCCGAACTGTTTGCGGTCGAGAGCGTACTGGCTGGTCAGGCTGAGGATGCCCTCGCAGACACCGATGGCCTCCGCAGCGACGGCAAGCGCGCCGCGATCCACCAGTGTCTCTACAGCATGCGCACCCAGCATCGTGCCGCCCAACAGTGCGTCCGGGGAAATCTCGACATCCTCGAGCGTCAGAACGCCGGTGCGTTTGGTGCGATCCCAGCCCGGGGTGTCCTCGACACTGACCCCGGACTGCTGTGCGGGGACAATCGCCAGGCCGATATCGCTGTCGGCCGCGCCGCTGCGAAATGCAACGATGAAGACATCGGCTGCGCTGGCATCCTGTACAAAGCGTTTCTGCCCGGACAAACGGTAGCTGTCGCCGCTGGATGTCGCTGTCATCCGGATGGCCTCCGGCGACAGGAAGTCGATCTCATCCAGCAGTGCCAGCGTGCCGATGTGCGAACCGCTTGCCAATCCGGGCAGCCACTGTTGCCGCTGCGCCGCAGTGCCGTATGCATTGATCGCAGTGGCGGCCAGTGTTGTCGACACCAGCGGTGAGGGGAACAGTGTGCGACCGGTCTCCTCCAGAATGATCACCAGGTCCACCCAGTCAAGACCCACGCCGCCATATTCCTCCGGCAGCGTCAGTCCCAGCCAGCCGAGTTCGGACAGTTGCTTCCAGAGATCGGGGGAGTAGCCCTGGGGACCCGCCGCAATGGTCCGGACCTGTGGCAGCGGGCATTGATCGTCCAGGAACTTTCGCACCTGGTCCCGCAGCATTTCCTGATCTTCAGAGAAGCCAAAATCCATTACGTGTCACCTTCGTAGAGAAAAAATATTGTATGCACGATAAAAAACGGCCGACAATGTGATAGGGCATCAGAATCCATTGGCATTTTCGTTTACCGTGCGCCGGTGCCGGGGAGCCGGCGGCTTGCACTGCTGTTATTCGCGATACTGATCGCTCACCGCCGGTCCCCGCCCGGGTAGCCACCGCCGCCGAAATCGCGGTCCAGTGCGGCGTAATCAATGGCGTTGCCGGTTTTGGGCAGCGCGTCGACAAACACCACCTGCTTGGGCTTTTTGTAAGACGCGATATGCTGTTTGCAGTACCCTATGATGCCTGCGGCTGTATTCTCCTCGGCGTCGGCATCCGCGCCCTCGGCGAGTACGACAATCGCTTTGACACTCTGGTCCCATTTCGGGTCTGGCACACCGATCACGGCCGCTGCGGCGAGCGCGGGGTGGGCGCGCAGGCACAGTTCCACCTCCGCCGGGTAGATGTTTTCCTGACCGGACCGGATCATGCGCTCCTTGGGCCCGATAAAGGTCAGCGTGCCATCGGCTTCCAGTCGGCCCAGGTCATTGCACAGATGCCAGTCACCGAGCCGCCGCTGTTCATTCAGGCTCGGCCTGCGCCAGTATTCGTTCAGCACGGTGGCACCATGCACCCCGATCTCGCCGACTTCACCGGCGGCGAGGGCGGTGCCGCCGTTGTCGAAAATGCCGATCTCCACTGCCGGAGAGGCCTTGCCCATGCTGCCTATGCCATCGGGTGCCAGCGCCCGGTAGCTGGCGTAGCCGAAGGTTTCTGTCTGCCCGAACCCATAGGGGAACCGCCCCCACAGCGACTCGTCAACAGTGATCAGCGCATTCCAGTCGGGGCTGCCGGCCAGCGTGCACAAGCTGGTGATGTTCACTGTCTGCTTTTTGCTGTAGTCAATGATCTGTTCGATGATGGGCGGCAGCAGGAAGGCGCTGGTGCAGCCCTCCTGTTCGATCGCTTCGCAAATGGCCTGGGCGTCGGCGCGGCGGATAAAGACATTGCAGGCACCGGCCTGGAACGTGGCCATGGTTTCGAGCAGGGTCGCGACATGAAACAACGGCCCCACATTGAGGTAGGTGGCATCGGTGCCGATATCGCGTATGGTCGCAAAGGCATCGCTCTGCGCCATCACGGCGCGGTGGCTGAGCACGGCGCCATTGGGTTTCCCCGCAAAGGCGGCGGTGTACAACATCAGTACCGCGGCGCCGGGCTCGACTGCTCGTTCGGGTGGCGCCGGGTGGTTCTCCTGCAGGCTGGCCTCGTACTCGCTGGCGTCGCCATCGTGCTGCACCCAGCGCTGCGCCGGGCTGTTGAACGCGGTGTGCAGCGACTCCAGTTCCCCGCCGATCTCCTGCTGCTGCCAGATCACCAGGGCAGGCTCCAGGTCCTGCAGGACGAATTCGAGTTCAGCGGTGGTCTGCCGCCAGTTCAGCGGGCAGAAGATCGCCCCGAGCTGTGCACAGGCGAGAATGCCCTCCAGTACCCTGGCGCTGTTCTGTCCCAGCCAGACGACCCGGCTGCCCGGTTGCACCCCCCAGTGGTGCCAGGCGGCGGCCAGTTTTCCGCTGCGCTGCAGCAGCTGCGAATAGGTCATGTGCAGGTCGAAGCTGCGATCGACAGCGGCGACCGCGTCGGGTGACTGCTGCGCCAGCTCCCGGAGCAGGGCGTGGAGATCTGTTGCCTGTGGCCTGGATGCGGAAGATGTCGTCATAATGCGCTACGCCATGGCCTTGATGAATTCGCCGCCTTTCATAATGGCGAGGAAATTTTCCCGCGCTCCCAGTACGCTGATATCCTGGCTCGGGTCGCCGTTCACCACCAGCAGGTCCGCGAGTTTGCCTTCGCTGACGGTGCCCAGTTCATCGCCCAGGCCCATGAACTCGGGCCCGTGTTTGGTCGCCCAGCGAATCACATCGAGTGCCGGCACTCCCACGTCTACGTAGAGCTCCAGTTCCTTGTTGTAGTCCCCGTGCAGTGTCATCGCCGTGCCCCAGTCGTCACCGATCATGAACTTGGCGCCTTTTTTCGCAGCGTATGGCAACACCCTGGACATGTTTGCCAGGTCCTGCTGGATGGCCAGCCCCATCGGGCCGTTCTCCAGGCCATGGCCATCGCGGATGAGGCGCTCGATCAGGGCCTTGGGAAAATACATGGAGGGGCAGACATAGGTGCCTGAGTCGACAATCGCATCGATGCACTCCTCGTCCATCTCATCGGCGTGATCGAGCAGGTCAACCCCCGCCTCAATCGACATCAGCACACCCGCCTTGGTGTCGACGTGCGAGCGCACTTTCTTGCCGCGGTGGTGGGCGGCCTCTACCACGGCATCCAGCTCCGCCCTGGTCATGGAGTTGTGCCCCTTGCCATAAATCAGCGCGTGGCCGCCGTCGGCAAATATTTTAACGACCTCTGCGCCCTCCTTGATCTCCTGGCGCACGCCCTTGCGGAACTCATCGGCACCGTCACAGATACGCTGTGCACCCATGCTGCCGATATCCCACCACCAGAAGCTCGGGTCGTCATTGCAGTCGCCGGTGGTGATCAGCCAGCGACCGCAGGCCATAATACGCGGCCCCTGCACCACACCGTCTGCGATGGCCTGTTTGAGCTGCGCGTCCAGTGCGTCGCCAACGGCGGCGCCGATCAGGCTGGTGTAACCCAGCTGCAGTGCCAGCTGCGCATTCTTCAGCGCGATCAGCATCAGGTAGCCCGGCGGCTTTTCGAGGCCGACCGTGGGCGGGGTGAAGTCTATGCCCTCGTAGGAGCCGTGCCAGTGGGCCTGGGTCATGCCCGGCATCAGCGTCGCTCCGGCCAGGTCCAGCACCTCGTCCGCTGCCACGTCTGCCATCTGTGCATCGGGCGCTATCGCGCTGATGCGCTCGCCTTCCACCAGTACGCTCATTCCCGGCCTGGCGGGGTTGTCGCCATCCAGCAGGTTGGCGCCTTTGAATAGTATGCGTTTCATTATTGTTCTCCAGATCTCTCATGCTGCCCGGCTGTTGCAGCGGAAAGTCTAACCCGGGCGAAGCCGCCCTGCAGCCCGGTCGTCCGAAACCGGGGTGATTATATAAACCTAGTACTTGCTTGGTAAAGGAAAAAAGGCGTGTAATTCATCAAGGATAGCCGCTGTCGGTCTCGATTTGGTCGTCACCGCATAGCTGGAAAGTATCATTTTTCGTCAATCAGGTGCCTATATGACTCATTTTTGCCGCATTCCCCGTGTCTGCTGCACGCTCTGGGTTGAATCCGGCCGGCGCGGCGGCAATTGCCAGTGCGCCGGGGTTGACATCAAATAAACCAAGCGATAGATTGTTTTTAATAATTTTAACGGCTCTTTTCGATTTTCAGCCCACCCCACGAGGAAGCAAGCACAATGATTAAACGACGCTTCGGCATCTATCACGAACTCGAAGTCAGAGGTCGTTCTGGAGAGATTGAGCAGCAGTCCTTCGGTGAGACGATGGATCAGATTGAACTGGCTGACCGGTTGGGATACAGCAGTGCCTGGTTTGTTGAGCATCACTTCACCAGAGGTTTTTCCCACTCGTCCGCGCCCGATCTGGTGCTGGCTGCGGTAGCCCGCAGCACCCAGCAGATTCGCCTCGGGGTGGGTGTCAGCCTGTTGCCTTTCCTCAGCCCTATCCGTATCGCCGAGCGCATCGGCACGCTGGATGTTATCAGTGGTGGCCGGGTTGAGTTCGGCACCGGTCGCGGCGCTTCGCCGCTGGAGTACCAGGCATTCCAGCGCCCGTTCGAGAAAAGCCGGGAGATCTGGGAGGACCACCTGGCTGCGGTGGAGGAGATTTTTGCCGCCGACGGCGCCGAGGTCACGCGCGAGGGCACCTACTACAATATCCCGGGCGTATCGATCCTGCCGCGCCCGGTGCAGAAGCCGGGGCCGCCGGTCTGGGTTGCCTCAACCAGTCTCGCCGGTTTTACCGCTGCTGCCAAAGGCGGCTACAACCTGCTGTGTATTCCCATTTTGAAAGGCCTGCCAGCGCTCGCCGAGGATATCGCCGAGTACAAGCGTGTACTCGCTGAGAACGGTCACGATCCCGATCAGGCGCGTATCGGCTGCCTGGTGCCCTGGTTTGTCAGCGAGGACGGCAGTGGTATGGATGAAGCGGTCGCCGCGTTCATGTGGTACATCCGCCGCCAGGTCAACCTGGTGACGCCGCCCGACTACACAGACGCGCAGCATGCAACCTACAAGGTGTTCGGGCAGTTGGCGGCGGGTATGTCCGAGGAAAACGCGATCAAGACACTGAATGAACATCGCATGATAGTGATGGATGATATCGCCGGTTCGAAGAAAGCCATGGAGGAATTTTTCGCGGCGGGCGTCACCGATATTCTCGGCCAGTTCCGCGTCGGCGGGCTGTCCCATGAGTTGGTCAGCCGCTCGATGAACCTGTTCGCCAAAGAGGTCGCTGGAATATGAGTGCAGATGCAAGTCCCGCTGTGAGCAGTGACGCTCAATGGGTCAGCCGGTCGACTCTGCCGGTCAAGGCCGGCAAGCAATGCCTGGTATTCGGCGGCGACCCCGCTGATACCCTGGTTCCGGTATCTCTCGAAGAGCTCGGCGTCCTGCGCGAATACTCCAGCGCCACCTGGGCGCTGGCCGGTATCAAGCCCAGTGACCGGGTGTTGGTGTCCACTGTCCAGGACGGCGGCTTTCCCGTCGCCACCGCGGCCGAGGTGATCGCCCCCTTGTGCACCGGTGTCACCTATGCGAATCCGCGTGGGCGCCTGCGCTTGCTGCACACGATCAAAGCGTTCAAACCGACGGTTTGGGTGACGACACCCTGTGCTGCGCTGGACTTTCTGGCACGCCTGTACATGGAGTTCAATGTCGACCCGTTTGAACTGGGTATCGAGCATATTGTACTGGTGGGTGAAATCGCCTCGCCCGGCGCGCACAAGCGTCTGGCGGACGAGTTTGAATCGACGGTGACGGATATTTTCTGCGAGCCGGTCTTTGGTGCCGCGCTGGCGCTGCGCAGCAAGGGCGTCATGCAATCCGGGCAGCCGGGGCTGCTGGCGCTGGCATCGCTGACCGAGAACACCATCGTCAGCTCCGACTGGACTGCTGACAGCGCGGCCGAAATCGTCCTGAACATGCCGCAGATCCATGCGCTGGAGGGCTTTGTGATCCGCACCGGCCACGTCTTCTCGCCCGACCAGACCGTCAACAGCTTTCATCACACTGTCGGCGACAGGGTACTGGCCCGAGGCCGCTGGATTCCGCTGCCGCTGATGAACAAGGCCCTGAAACTGATTGACGGTATGCAGGGCTGGCAGCTGCAGGTGGAACGGGGTGAGGGCACACTCGACAGGATTACCCTGAAAATGGGTCTGAACCGCGATTCCCTGATCGACAACCCGATGTGGAAAGCGCGTATCCGCGAGGCGGTCGCCTCCGTGACGCCGCTGGCGGTGACGATCGAGACGTTTTTCCTGGCTGAGGACGGTCCGCAGTTGCAGGGGCTGGTAGTCGACCTGCGCGAACACCACCTCGGTGGTGGCGCAACACTGAAGCCCGAGGGTGGGTGGCCGCTGTGAGCGATACCACGCTGCCACGCACCGCGCTGGTGACCGGCGCCGGAGGCGCTATTGGCGGCGCGATAGCTGCCGAACTGCACCGCGCTGAGTGGCAGGTGATCGGTATCGATCGCCAGTTTCCCGGCGCGAGCCAGGACTGCCTGGCGCAGGCTGTGACAGCCGACCTGTCCGACCAGGCGGCGTTTCGAGACACGCTGCAACAGCTGTTGCAGCACACTGATATCGATTGCCTGGTCAACTGCGCCGGTATCAGTACCGTGGAGCGGTTTGTCGACCAGGATAGTGCGGTCTGGCAGCGGCTGCTGGACGTCAATTTCCTGGCCCCCCTGACAGCCTGCCAGGTGCTGGTGCCACCGATGATCGCCAGGGAGCGCGGCAGTGTCATCCAGATCACCTCCGACTCCTCGCGAACAGGCGCTGCTGGCGAGGCCGTGTACGCGGGCAGCAAGGCGGCGCTGGTGGCATTTTCCAAGAGCCTGGCGCAGGAGGTGGGGCGCTTCCAGGTGCGAGTGAACTGCGTGTCGCCCGGCGTGGTGCTGACCCCCATGTCCGCCCCGAACAAGGATTTGCTGGAGAAGTTTTCCAAGCGTGTACCACTGCGGCGATTGGGCGCTCCCGACGACATCGCCGGCGCCGTCAGGTTCCTCGCCAGTGATGAGGCCAGTTACATCACCGGCCAGGTCCTGAGTGTGGGCGGCGGCCTGACGATGGTCGATTAGCCAGGATGCCAAGGGCAAGCCAGTGATGAGCACATTAATCAATCCAGCGCCATGGCAGTCTATCCCGCAGATGCTGCAGGACAGTTGCCAGCGCTATCAGCAGCAGACTGCCGTTATCGACGGCGACACGGTGCTGAGCTATGCGCAGCTTGGCGCCGCTGTTGATCTGTGCGCGCAGGCGATGGCGGGCAATGGCGTCAAAGCCGGTGACACTGTGTGCCTGTGGGCGCCCAATAGCTGGCAGTGGATCGCCTGCGCCTTCGGGGCCTGGGCGCTGGGTGCTGTAGTGGTGCCGATATCGTCGCGATTGAAAGCGCGCGAGGTCGGGCCGGTGCTGCAGCGATCGGGCGCGCGGCTGCTCTTTTCAGTGAGTGACTGCGCCGGTATTGACTTGCCCGCATTGCTGGGCGCGCACTACGGCCTGCATGATGAGCGCCCGCTGGACCGGGTGGCGACCCTGGAGCAGGTGGTCTGCTTTGACCGGCCCTCCCGGCTGGCCGGCTGCAGCACCTATGAGGCTTTCCTCGCAGGCGGAGCGGGCGGGGGCGGCAGTATCGAGGTGATGCACGGTGACCGCCTCGCGGAAATCCTGTTTACCTCAGGGACTACCGGTGAGCCCAAAGGTGTGATGCTGAACCAGCAGCAGATTCTGCAGGCCTTCTGGGACTGGAGTGATCTCGGTGGGCTGGAGGCGAGTGACAACTTCCTCGTGATTCCGCCTTTCTCGCACGGCTTTGGCATCAACGCGGGCATCCTCGCCTGCGTGATGCGGGGCATGACGCATGTGGTGGTTGATTTTTTTGATCCGGATGCGGTGCTGGGCCTGATCGCGGATCACGCCATTTCGGTGATGAGCGGCCCGCCGGCGCTGTTCTCAGCCATCGCCAGGAAAATGGCTGGCAGCGACAATGCCGGGGCCTGTCAATCCCTGCGCGTGGCGTATGTCGGCGCGGCCCACGTCCCGCAAGAGACGATTGTGAGGATGCAGAGCGAGCTCGGTATTGCGCGGGTGATCAACGCCTACGGACTGATAGAGGCCTGCGTTGTCAGCATGACGCGGGCCAGTGACACGACAGAGGTGATTTCCAGGACCGTCGGCAGGCCGCTGCCCAATGTCGGGATCAGGATTGTCGATGACGCACTGCGGGACCTCCCCGCAGGTGACCCGGGCGAAGTACTGGTGCGGGGCTATGGGGTCATGCAGGGTTACTTCGGGGAGCCGGAGTTGACCGCCGCCGTATTCACCGATGACCAGTGGCTACACACAGGGGATATCGGCGTGATGGATGCCGCCGGTAACCTGACCCTGGTCGGGCGCAAGAAAGAGATGTTTATCTGCAACGGCTTCAATGTTTACCCGAGTGAAGTGGAAGACCTGCTATTACAGCACCCCGACATTGTGCAGGCCGCCGTGGTCGGTATCGACCACCCGGACAAGGGCGAAATTGGCATGGCATTTGTTGTGCTCGCTTCCGGTGTGCCTGTCGAGTCGGGTTTTGATGAATCAGCGCTGATCCAATGGGCCAGGGAAAACATGGCGGCCTACAAGGTCCCGCTGCGCATCCTGTCCGTCGACCAGCTACCTTTGAACGCCAATGGCAAGGTACGCAAAGACGAGCTTACCCGCATTGCAATGCAGCATAGAACCTTTGAATAAACTGGAGTTTACCCTGTGGTCGAAGCAACCGAATCCAACACCAATCGCGATGTCTCAAACGCAGGTAAGAGGATGAAATTCTCATCTTTTCACCTGTTCAACAAACCGGACAACATGAGTGTCAAAGAGGTCTATGACTACCAGATCGAACTCGTGGAAACCCTGGAGGAATGTGGGTTTGACGGCGTCTGGCTGGCTGAGCACCACTTCCGTGATTACGGCGTGTGCCCGGATACGCTGGGTATGCTCATGCATCTGGCCGGGCGCACAGAGAAACTTCGTCTCGGCACCGGTGTCGCCATCCTGCCACTGCACAACCCGATTTCCATTGCAGAGGCGGCAGCGCAGCTGGACCTGCTGAGCAACGGCAGGCTGGATTTCGGCGTCGGCCGCGGTTACCAGGGCTCAGAGTTTGAGCGCTTCGGTGTCGACATCACAGAGGCGCGGGCACGCTACAACGAAGCGCTGGATATGATTATCGGCCTGTGGACAGAGAAAGATTTCTCCTACGACGGCAAATTCTATCGCTGCGATGAGCTGAACCTGCTGCCGACTCCGATGCAGGTTCCGCACCCGCCTATCCACGTCGCCTCCATCAGCCCCGAAACCATAGAGCTGACGGCCAAGCGCGGTCTGCCGCTGCTGATCGATCCGGTTGCGACCTACAAAAATGTCGGCAGGGCGGCGCACAACTGGCGCGAGGCGATGCTGCAGAACAACAACAACCCGGACGATCACGATCTGTGTGTGATGCGCAGCGTCTACGTGGCGAAAACCAACGAGCAGGCGAAGGCCGACCTGGCACAGTTTGAAATCGGCTTCGACCGCTCTAAAATCGTCAACCAGCAGAGCGCACCGATCGACCCGAAAACCGGAGAGATCGCCGACGGTTTCGAGTTCTGGCAGAGCCGCTACCTGAAAGGCGGGACGATCAGTGACGATTTCCGCTGGGACCAGTTGGAGATTGCCGGCGATCCGGAGCGTGTGGTCGGCCAGATCAAAGCGCTGCAGGATTTCGGCATCAATAACCTGATGTGCGATTTCGGCAGCACGCGTCCGATGCCCATAGCGGATATGAAGCGGATTATCACTTTCTTTGCCGAGGAAGTGATGCCCGCGTTCAAGGACTAGGATGAGCACACACTGCCCCGCGCAGGAAACGCGCTAGTATGCCTGCGCGCCCGCTCAGCCGCCGCGCTGCCGGTGGCGCCGCGATTGCCGGGGTCGGCTACACCGCGTTCAGTCGCAATGCGCCGGAGACGGTGCTGGAACTGGCGCTGGGTGCGGTGGAGATGGCGCTCGCGGACTGCGGCCTGCCAGCCGATGCGGTGGATGGTGTGCTCAGTTACCACCTGGGGGACTCTGTGCCTGTCACCACGGTCGCGCGGTCGCTGGGCCTGCCGCGCCTGCGCTGGCACAACGAGTTCTACGGCGGTGGCAGCCAGTGTGCCTCGATACTCTGGGATGCGGCGCAGGCGATAGACAGTGGCCTCGCTGAAACGGTGGTGGTGTTCCGCGCCCTCAAGGGCCGCAGCGGCAAGCGTATGGGCCAGATCAGCCACGGCTCCGCCGACGCCCTGGAAGAGCAGTTCATCACCCCCTACGGCAACCGCGGCCCGGTCAACACCTTCGCACTCACCGCGCAGCGCTGGCTGCATGAACGCACGCTCGGCGCGGATGCGCTGGCCGATGTGGCGATCGCGCAGCGCAGCCACGCGCTGTCGAACCAGCGCGCCCTGTTGCGCCAGCCGCTCGACAGGGCGGAGTACCTCTCCTCGCCGATGATAGCCTCGCCGCTGCGGCGCTACGATTGCTGCCTGGAAACCGATGCCGCCTGCGCGCTGGTGATCACCAGTGCCGTGCGTGCGCGGCAGCTGGCGCAGCCCGCGGTGCGTATCCACTCTGCCGTCCGCGGTGGCGGTCCCGGCGGCAGTTACGGCGACAAGGCGACTTCGCTGGACGAGATATTCTCCCACTTTATCGCCGAGGAATTCTTTCGCGTCAGTGGCGTCACCGCCGCGGATATCGACCTCGCCTATCTCTACGACGCGTATACGTTCCTGATTCCCGCACAGCTTGAAGATTTCGGCTTCTGCGCGCGCGGCGAGGCCATGGAGTTTATCCGCAGCGGTGAGACGCAGGCCGCGGGGGCGCTGCCAGTGAACAGCAATGGTGGTATGTTATCCGAGGGCTACGTACACGGCCTGAACAATATCGTCGAGGCGACGCTGCAGTTGCGCGGCACACAGGGCGAGCGTCAGCTGGGCAAGGCAGGCACTGCGCTGTGCACCGGCTTTGGTGGGCGCTACGGTTCAGCCGCGCTGCTGACAGCAGACGACTGATACAACTTTACTGACGGGACCGGCTATGAGTGAAACGCAGAACAGCAACGGCAACTGGGGACGCTGGGGCGAGGACGACCAGCGCGGTGCGGCGAACCTTGTCACTGCGGATGTCACCCGGGACGCGACCGCTGCTGTCGCCAGTGGCCAGGTAATAAGCCTCAGCCTGCCTATCCAGGGCGCGACCTCCTCGAATGCGGCGAGCCGCGTGCCGCATATGAAGGGGCGCCCGCTGCCGCAGCACTTCATGTCAGTGGACGGCGGTGATTACGCCGCCGGCGCCAGCCACCCGGCCGGTGGCCGCGCCATCGCCGATGACGCACTGATGGTCTCTGCACACGGCACTACCACCCATGTCGATGCGCTCTGCCATATGTGGCGCGGTGACGAAATCTACAACGGCCACAGTGCCAACCGGGTGCGCAGTTACGGCGCCACCCGCTGTGGCATTGAGAACCTGCAGCACCTGGTGACGCGCGGGGTGTTCCTCGATATACCCGCGCTCGACGGGCGGTCGCACCTGGATCCCCAGGAGCAGATCACCGTCGAGCAGCTGCAGGCGGCGCTGGCGGCGCGCGATCTCACCCTGAAAGCCGGTGATGCCGTGCTTTTTCGCACCGGCTGGACCGAACTGTTCTCGACCGATCCCGAGCTGTACTGGTCCGGGGAGCCCGGCCTCAGTCCCGAGGCGGCGCTGTGGCTGGCACAGCGGGATGTGAGCCTGGTCGGCAGCGATAATTCCGCGATCTGCAGCCTGAACCAGAGTGGTCTCTCCTGCGATGCGCTAGACGATGACATCCATATGATCCTGTTGTGGCAGCACGGCGTGTACCTGTTGGAGATGCTGTGGTTGAAGGAACTGGCAGAGCGGGGCGCCGGTGAGTTCCTGTTCATGCTGGCGCCGCTGAACATCAAAGGTGGCACCGGCAGCCCGGTGAATCCGCTGGCGGTGCTGTAGCGTGGACAAGCCCCACCCCGTCGTCACGCCGCTGACGCAGCCGTACTGGGACGCTGTCGCACAGGGTCGGCTGGCGCTGCAACGCTGCGTCAGTTGCCGCCACTGGATTCACTTCCCCGAGCCCCGCTGTCCGCGCTGCGGTGGTCATGAATTGCAATTCGAGGCTGTGGCGGGGGTCGGTGTGGTCGAATCGTTCTCTGTCATCCATCGCAGCTTTGTGCCCGGCTACGGCCCTGGGCCCTACGTGATCGCCTGGGTGGCGTTGCCGGAGCAGCCGGGCTTGAGAGTGATGACGAATATTGTCGACAGCGACCCACAGGCGGTCACGATAGGGGCGGCGGTGTCCCTGTGTTTTGAGCAGCGCGGGGATTTTGGTGAGATCCCCCAGTTTACGTTAACGTCCAACCAATCTTGGGAATAATAAGCAATGACGACGCCTTACAGCAATTACGGATATGCAGTCACAACCATCAATGCCCAGCGCACACCGGAGAAAACCGCACTCAGCTATCGCGGCCAGCACTTCAGCTTCCGCGAGCTGAACGAGCGCGTCAATGTCACCGCCAATGCGCTGCTGGCGCTGGGCGTGCAGCCGGGCGACAGGATGGGGGTGTTGATCCACGATGCGCTGCCGATCGCGGAGTGCTACCTGGCGCTGGCGAAAATCGGCGCCGTCATCGTCGCGCTCAACCCCTACTGGAGCGATGAGGTGATGCTGGCCATGCTGCAGCATTGCAAGGTCGATGCGACCCTCACCCAGGCGCAAGACCGGGAGCGCATCGCGGCGCTGCGCGACGCCCTGCCGGCATCCATCAGCTGGCTGCAACTGGAAGCGGAGAACCTGCCCGCGAATACCGGCAGCCTCAGCGCCGCAAAGGAGGCGCAGGATGTGACCGAGCCGCAGACCCACCGCGGAGGTGACGACCCGCTGGCGTTCTTCTTCACCTCCGGCACCACCGGCCTGCCGAAGGCGGTCGTACACACACACAACAGTTGCAGCGCGATGGCCGATATCTGGCTGGTGCTGCCGCGCGATGAACAGTCGGTGTGGGGCACGGGTACCATCATCTGGGGCGTGGGCTTTCCCTGTACCATCGGCGCCGCACTGAGTGTCGGTATGCGGGTGGCGCTGGAGGATGACTTCGGCCCGAAAGGCCTGCTGGATGCCATCCAGCGCGAACCGATCTCGCATTTCTGCGTCATTCCCAGCTTCTGGTCTGACCTGCTCGCCAACCACGATCACCAGTCGGTGGACCTGGGTTCCATCTCAGCGGTGCTACTGGGCGGCGAGCCGCTGCCGACCAATCTGCTGCAGAAGATCAAGGAGCGTATCCCCAACGCTGCGCTGTACGCTTTCTACGGCCAGACTGAGGCGCCGTACAGCTGCTTTGGCAGGCTGGATGACGGCAGCCAGGCGGCCAATGTCGCCGGCCTGGCGCGGCCCGGTTGCGCCGCCCAGGTGCGCGACCCCAGCGGTAACAGCGCCATCGATGTGGTGGGCGAGCTGGCGGTGACCGGCGCGCACTGCATGCAGTGCTATTTCGACGAGCCGGAGAAAACCGCAGAGGGTTTGCGCGACGGCTGGTTCTTCAGTGGCGATATCGCGACGCAGGATCAACAGGGCCGCATCACCGTGCTCGGCCGCCGCGAGGATGCGATTCTCCGCGCCGGGCACTACATCCAGCCGCTGGATGTCGAAGATGCAGCGATTGGCATCAGCGGCGTCACGGAGGCCGGAGTGGTCGGCGTCGATGCCGGCGGCGATGAGCGTGCAATTCTGCTGGCAGTCACCATAGATAACAGCCTTACCGAAGCCGATATCCTCGAGCAACTGCAGCGCAGCCTGCCGGCACACGCGGTGCCCGACCGCGTAGTCATCGCCGACGAGCTGCCGCACAGCAATGACAACTCGGGTGGCAAAGGCAAGCTGTTGCGCAAAGAGATACGCCAGCAGTACGCCCACCTGCTGTCGCCGCAAGCCAACTGATACCACACAGGGAACTACCAGCCTATGTCAAACCCCGATCTCGTAGCGCGCGCCAAAAGTGCGTTCAAGCAGATGGCCAAATCGGTTTATATTCTGTCCGCCTCGGCCGAGGGTCGCCGCCACGCCACCGTATCCACTGCCATCTGCAATGTCAGCAACGACCCTCCCTCGCTGCTGATCTGTATGGAGAAAACCGCTTCGTTCAGCCAACTGCTGGCACCCGGAACCGGGTTTGCGGTGAACATCCTCGGCGCCGGGCAGCGCGCCGTTGTCGACCACTGCATGAGCGCCAGTGGTGAGGCGCGCTTCGAGGTCGGTGAGTGGACCACACTCGGCGGCCAACCCGCACTGTCCGGTGCCCAGGCCACGTTCATTGCCCGCGTCAACACGATTGAAAGCTATCAAACGCACAATATCGTTATCGCCGATATCGAAGACAGCGTCTATAGTGAGGAGCACAGCGCACTGGTTTATGTGAACGGCACATTTGTCCCGCTGCCTGCTCCCTGACAAGGTATCGCATTATGGGGTTTTGTTATCGCTGCGGAAGTCCACTGGAACCCAGGGTTCCCGCCGGCGATGACCAACTGCGCGAGTGCTGTACCGCCTGTGAGTATGTGCACTATGTGAATCCTCGCATACTGGTGTCCTGCCTGATCCACAGCGACACGAAAATCCTGTGGATACGCCGCGGACTGGAGCCGCGCAGGGGCCTGTGGGCGATGCCCGCCGGCTTCATGGAGCAGGGCGAGAGCCTGCAGCAGGCGGCGGTGCGCGAACTCAGGGAGGAGACCGGTCTCGAAATTCACCCGGGTGAACTGCAGCTCAGCGTGCTGAGTTCATTAACGTTTGTTGATGAAGTCTATATTGTGTTCCGCTGTCACCACGCCGAGGTCGCCTTGACGGCACCGTCCGCCGAAATCCTGGATGTCGCCTGGCTGGAGGAGCCCGAGGTGCCCTGGGGGCAGCTGGCCTATCCGGACACGGAGCCGTTCATGCGCAACTTCTATCGCGAAGTCAGTGTCGCGAAGTTCGGCATCTACCTCGGCGAGTTCACCCGTCTGCAGCACCAGTTGATGAAAGTGCCGACTGATGTCAGTCCCTAGGCCCGCGCCCGTGCTTGAGTGGCTGTCAGTCGGCAGTCGCGCTTGCCTCCAAGTGGCGCCTGCGCCATTTGAGCGGTGAGCAGCCGGCCCATTTCGTGAACGCCCGGGTGAAGGTGGCCGGCTCGGTGTAGCCGAGCCGATAGCCGACTTCCGATACGGTCAAGCCGGGGTTGCGCAGGTAGTTCCTGGCCCGCTCGGCCTGGACACTGGCGAGCAGCGCGGCGTAGGAGGTGCCCTCACTGCCCAGTTGCCGGGTCAGGCTGCGCTCGGACATCGCCAGCTGGTTGGCGACCTCGCCGCGCTTTAGCGGCGGCGTGTAGGCCCACAGCCACCGTGTCACCCGTTCCGTGAGACTGATCTCCTCGGCGAGCATCAGCGATAACTTCTCGGCGATGGCGACATAGGACCGATAGACCAGCGGATTGGCCTTCGGCAGCGGGGTATCGTCAAAACCGCCGGTGAATGCGAGACAGGCCTCAGCGCTGGCGAATTCGACCGGGCACGGCAGCTGGTCCTTCACCTGATGCCAGTCGTCGGGCTGCTGGAAGGGAAAGGTGATGTACAGCGGTGTCACCTGCATACTGGTGATATCCTGGATATTGCGCAGGGAGGTGACCAGGTCCAGCGACAGGCAGTACTGGACCAGGGCGTCGATATCCGCCTCTTTGGCATCGCGCAGCTGTGGCCGCTTTATTGTGAAAGTAAAACGGGAGATCTCGCCTTCGCGCGTCACCACCAGCCTCGAGTGGCCCCAGGTCAACTGCGGGAAGTTGAGGCAGACCTGTAGCGCGGCGACGGCGGTGGCCGAGTGCCGCATGGCCATACCGAGGACGCCGAGGTTCTCGATGCCGATGCTGTGCATGCGCTGGAAAAACATCCGCACCGCCGAGCGCTCCCCACCGAGGCGGCGCACCAGCGCCAGGCAGACAATGAGCTCCTGCTCCAGCGAAATGGGAAAGTCCGGTTCAGCCAGTGCCCTGGCGGGAAGACCGGCACCGGTGAACAGCGCCAGTGCGTCCTCATCGCTGACGCTCAGGAACAGCAGCTGGCCGAGCAGGCCGGTCACGGTGCGCTGGCTCGAGGCCAGGTTGCCGCTGGCGATGACAGTGAGGTTGTTATCCATAATTTGTCATTAAGTACATTTTTGGCCCAAAATATCAAAAAAACGGCTCACTCGGCAATGTTTAGTCGACACCGTGGGCTCTAGGATGCGTACATCGAATTCCGGTCCCTGAATTGAGGTCTCCCCATGAGCGATGCCACCACAGCCAGACAAGCACCGGCCGCGGCCTGCGAACATTTTGATGTGCTGATTGTCGGAGCCGGTATCTCCGGTGTGGGTGCGGCCCACCACCTGCTTGAAAAATGTCCCGACAAGCGCTTTGTCATGCTCGAGACTAAAACATCCTATGGCGGTACCTGGCGCCAGCACACGTACCCGGGGATTCGCTCGGACAGTGACCTCTACACTTTCGGCTACCGCTTCAAACCGTGGACGGGCCAGCCGATCGCCTCGGCCGGCGCCATTCTTGACTACATGGGCGAAGCGATTGAGCAGGACAACCTGGAGCAGCATATCCGCTACCAGCACGAGGTCGTGACGGCGTCGTGGTCGACCGAGCAGCAGCTGTGGTTTATCGAGGCGCGCAACAAGGAGAGCGGTGAGTCCATCCATTTCAGCTGCCATTTCCTGTGGATGTGCCAGGGCTACTACCAGCATGCCGAGGGCTACACGCCGCAGTGGGACGGCATGAGCGATTTCAAGGGCCCCATCGTGCATCCGCAGACCTGGCCCGAGGATCTCGACTACAAGGGCAAGCGAGTGGTGGTGATCGGCTCTGGTGCGACCGCTGCCACGCTGATTCCGAACATGGCCGCCGACTGCTCCCACATCACCATGCTGCAGCGTTCGCCGACGTATTTCTGGACCGGGGAGAACCGCAACGAACTGGCTGACCAGTTGCGCGAACTGGAGGTCCCCGAAGAGTGGGTGCATGAAATCGTGCGTCGCAGCATCCTGAAGTTGTCCAGGGATGTGCAGTATTTCTCCATGTCGAACCCGGAACTGGTGAAGGAGGAGCTGTTCAAGGTGATACGCGAGTACCTCGGCGAGGACTTCGACATGAGTCACTTCACGCCCAGTTACCGTCCCTGGCAGCAGCGTCTGGCCTATGTGCCTGACGGTGACCTGTTTGAGGCCATCAAGTCCGGCAAGGTGTCGGTGGTGACCGACCATATCGACCGGTTCACGGAGGACGGCATTCTCACCAAATCCGGCGAATTGCTGGAGGCCGATATCATCATCACCGCCACCGGTTTCAACCTGAGCGTGATGGGCGAGATAGCGTTTGACCTGGACGGCGAACCGGTGGATTTCGCCAAGACCTTCACCTATCGCGGCATCATGAATTCCGGCATTCCCAATATGTCCTGGATGTTCGGTTACCTGCGCACCAGTTGGACGATGCGGGTGGACCTGGTGAGTGATTTCGTCTGCCGGTTGCTGAACAAGATGGATGCCCAAGGCTACGGCGTGTGCACGCCGACGCTGAGGGAGGAGGATCGCGACATGGCGGTGCTGCCCTGGATAGAAGATGAGGAGTTCAATGCCGGTTACCTGAAGCGTAGTATGCACCTGCTGCCGAAGCAGGGCGGCAATGAACCGTGGGCGTTCTGCCGCGACTACTACGTCGAAAAGGATCTGCTGCCGGCGCTCGATCTCGATGAGGACGCACTGGTATATACCAAATCCAACCAGCGCGTAGCGGCCGCCGGCTAGACACGGCGATTCCGTCGCGCTGCGCAATGACCTCGCGAGAGGGCCAACCAAACATTTCAGGGAAGCGGTATATGTCACAGTTCGCAGGAAAAACAGCCATCATCAGCGGTGGCGCGGAAGGCATCGGGTTCAGTATCGCCCAGGCTGTCGGCAAGCGCGGTATGAACGTCGTGCTCGGTGATATCGACGCCGCTCAGCTGCAACAGGCAGAAGATAAACTGACAGCCCAGGGCGTTGCAGTGCACACCGTGCAGATGGACGTCAGCAAGCAGGAGCAGTGGCAGGAGATCGCTACGCAGGCACAGGCGCGCTTCGGCAACATCCATATGCTGGTCAACAACGCCGGTGTCAGCGGTACCCCCGGAGACGTTGAGCACACCGATGCCAGCGACTGGCAGTGGGTGCTGGGTGTCAACCTGATGGGGGTTGTCTACGGCACAGCGGCGATCGCGCCGTTGCTGAAGGCGCACGGCGAGGGTGGCTGGCTGATCAATGTGGCCTCCATGGCGGGCATGATGGGTGTGCCCTACGGCGGCTCCTACACCGCGACAAAGGTGGCGGTGGTGGGTATGTCGGAATGCTGGCACGCTGAGCTGGCGCCCCACAATATCCAGGTCTCGGTGCTGTGCCCGGCATTTGTCAAAACCCGCATCAACCTCGCCCACCGCAACAGACAGGCCGAGTATACCGATGATCGAGTGTCCGGCGGCGCCGCGAGCGAGCAGTTGTCGGCGCTGGCTGAGCACATGCAGAGTGTGGTCGATGCCGGTCTGGACCCGGAGGTAGTCGGCGAGCGCGTGGTGGAGGCGATTACGGCCGGTGAACTGTATATTTTCACCCATCCCAATTACCGCAGCGCTGTACAGGCGCGCTCCAGGGCGATTGATGAGGCTTTCGAGCGCGCGGCCGCCAGTCCCCTGTTGCAGCATGTGCTGCATGAAAAAATTGCCAGCTTCAGCTGAGCAGCTGTACCCCTTAATCTTACTGTGGAGAGATGAACATGGCGACAACGAGAGAGTTTGGCATCGTCGTATACGGTGCAAGCGGATATACCGGCCGCCTGGTCTGCGAGTACCTGAACAAGCAATACGGCGTCAACGGTGACGTGGTGTGGGCCATGGCGGGGCGCAGCCGGGAAAAGCTGGAAGCCGTTCGCGACGAGATGGGCATCCCCGATACGGTGCCGCTGGTAGTCGCAGACGCCAGTGACTACAGCAGTATTGTCGCCATGGTGGAGCGCGCCCATGTCGTCCTGACGACGGTGGGACCTTACCAGCTGTACGGCAGTGATGTGGTCAAGGCCTGCGCCGCTGCCGGTACCGATTACGTGGACCTGTGCGGCGAGCCGACATGGATGCATGACATGATCGCCGCGCACCAGGACGCAGCCAAAGCCAGCGGCGCACGGATTGTGTTCTCCTGTGGCTTCGACTCCATTCCATTCGACCTGGGTGTGTACTTCCTGCAGCAGACAGCGAAGCAGACGCTGGGTGCGCCGGTGTCGCGCGTCAAGGGCCGGGTGCGGGTGATGAAGGGCACGTTTTCCGGCGGCACCCTGGCCAGCTTCAAGGCAACCATGGCGGCAGCGGCGGAGAAGCCTGAGCTGGTCGGTGTGCTGATGAACGCCTTCGCCCTGACCGAGGGCTTCACCGGGCCGGAACAACCCCCTGGTATGGCGCCCGTGTATGAGGACGACCTGGACAGCTGGTCAGCCCCGTTCGTGATGGCGACGATCAACACCAAGAATATCCATCGCTCGAACTACCTGTTGGCGCATCAGTACGGCGAAGACTTTGTCTACGATGAGATGCTGTTGACCGGCCCCGGTGAGCAGGGGGAGGCTATCGCCAAGGCCGTCGCCGAAGACAAATCCATGGCCAACGACCCGCGCCAGCCGGGTGAGGGGCCGAGTAAGGAAGAGCGCGAGAACGGCCTGTACGATGTGCTGTTCGTCGGCTCCAATGCCGCGGGCGAGCGCGTGATGGTGAGTGTGAAGGGCGACAGGGACCCCGGTTACGGTTCCACCAGCAAGATGATCGCCGAGAGCGCCGTGTGCCTGCTCGAGAATCCCGACCTGGCGAGCGGCGGCATCTGGACGCCGGCGGCGGCGATGGGTTCGAGCCTGATCACGCGGCTGCAGGACAATGCCGGCCTGACCTTCGCGGTCGAGTAGAGTTTTCCCGGGCGGCCCCAGCGTCGCCCGCCGCCTCTTCATCACATCCGTTTCCGTGTCGGGCTAGAACGATTTCGGCATGCCCAGGTCATGGGTGGCGACGTGGGAGAGAATCAGGTTGGTGGATATCGGGGCCACCTGGTACAGGCGCGTCTCGCGGAACTTGCGCTCGATATTGTACTCGGTGGCAAAGCCGTAGCCGCCGAAGGTCTGGATACAGGTGTCCCCGGCTTGCCAGGAGGCCTCGGAGGCCAGCAGTTTGGCCATATTGGCCAGTGAGCCACAGGGTTCGCCGCGCTCGAATGCAGCGGCCGCGCGCTGCACGATGGCGGCGGCCGCCTCGGTCTGGATATGCGCCCGCGCGATCGGGAACTGGACGCCCTGGTTGAGGCCGATAGGGCGGCCGAAGACCTCGCGCTC
>JAGRIE010000005.1:0-50375 GCA_020443425.1 Halioglobus sp. | reverse complement strand
CGGGCGTAGCGGCTGGCCTGCTCAATGAAGTAGCGGGCGTCCCCGATACACTCCGCGGCGATCAGTATGCGCTCGGCATTCATGCCGTCGACGATGTAGGAGAAGCCGCGGCCCTCCTCGCCGATCAGGTTGGCGGCCGGGACCCGCAGCTTGTCGAAAAACAGCTCGGTACTGGCGTGGTTCATCATCGTCCTGATCGGTTTGATGCTCAGGCCGCGTCCCAGCGCGCTGCGCATATCCACCAGCAGCACCGACATGCCGTCAGTGGCTTTGGCGCTGTCCTCGCGCGCCGCGGTGCGCACCAGCAGCACCATCAGGTCCGAGTGTTCGCTGCGGGAGATGAAGACTTTCTGGCCATCGACGAGGTAGTCGCCGTCGGGGCCGTCGCGGCGCGCGCGGGTCTGGATGCGGGTGGTATCGGTGCCGCTGCCCGGTTCGGTGACGCCGAAGGCCTGCAGGCGCAGTTCGCCGCGCGCGATCGCCGGCAGATACTGCTGTTTCTGCGCCGCGCTGCCGTGGCGCAGCAGTGTCCCCATAGTGTACATCTGCGCGTGGCAGGCGCCGCCATTGCAGCCGCTGCGCTGGATCTCCTCCAGTACCGCGCAGGCAGCGGACAGCGGCAGCCCCGCGCCCCCGTACTCCTCAGGGATGAGAATGGAGAGGTAGCCGGAGGCTGTCAGCGCGTTGACGAAGTCAGTCGGGTAGTCGTCTTTCTCATCCAGTTGCTGCCAGTACTCGCCGGGGAAACGGGCGCAGAGTTTTGCGACCGCGTCGCGAATGTCCTGGTACTGGTCGGAAGTAGTCATCGTGTGGTCTCGGGGTTCCGTTGCGGGTATCCAGCGGACTTATGCGTGGAGAAATACAGCCTCCGGCGCTATGATGCTACGCGATAATCTACGCTGTTAACAGACGGTGTTCCAATCCACACCTATCCCACCAGAGGCATGCCATGACTGAACTTGTTACCGTCCACATTGAAAATCACGTCGCCGATGTGCGCCTGAACCGGCCGGAGAAAATGAATGCACTGAGTGTGCCGATGTTTGAGGCCATCACCCGGGTCGGCAGGGAGCTGGCAGGCAACAGGGACGTGCGCGCTGTGGTACTGTCGGGCGAGGGGCGCGGCTTCTGTGCGGGCCTGGACCTGGCCAATTTTACCGATCCCGATTTCAGTGCCGAGCCGTTCGGCCCCGGTCGCGGCGGCTTCTACCCGAACTTCTACCAGCTGCCGGGTTATGTCTGGAAAAAAATGCCGGTGCCGGTGATCTGCGCACTGCACGGGGTCGCCTACGGCGGCGGTTTCCAGATCGCGCTGGGCGCCGATATCCGCATCGCGCATCCCGAGTCACGGCTGTCGGTGATGGAGATCAAGTGGGGCCTGATTCCCGATATGTCGGCCTCGCAGACCCTGCGCGACCTGGTGCGCGTGGATGTCGCCAAGGAGTTGACGTTCAGCGGCCGTGTGGTGGCGGCAGAGGAAGCGCTGCAACTGGGCCTGGTCACCTCGCTTGACGACAACCCGCGCGACGCGGCGCTGGCGATGGCGGCAGCGATCGCCAGGCGCAACCCCAACGCCATCACCTACGCCAAGTACCTGCTGGATACCAGCTGGCACGGCGACGAGTACGCGGGCCTGAAAGCGGAGGAGCGGTTGCAGGCGAAAGTCCTGAAAACACCGAACCAGATCGAGGCCGTTATGTCCGAGATGGAGGGGCGCGCCGCTGACTTCACGCCGCGCGATGTGGCGTCGTTTGAAGATATCTCGCTGGACTGACAGCCGAACGGGGCCCGCAGGTCACGATGGCCCCCCTGTTGACCCGCAAGGATGGAAGGATTATGAGTATCGAAGACCAGAAAACCGGAGAGGCGATTCGCCGCGAGGTGATGGGCACAGCGCATGTAGACGCCTCACTGGGCAATGCCACAGCGTTCGATATGCCGCTGCAGGAGGCGGCGATGGAGCACGCCTGGGGCGGTGTGTGGGCGCGCGAGGGGCTGGATCGCAGAACCCGCAGCGTGGTGACGGTGTCCATGCTGATCGCGCTGCAGGCGCACGCCGAGCTGAAGGGCCATGTGCGCGGCGCCCTCACCAACGGCGTCACCCCCGAGGAGTTGCGTGAAATCATCATGCACGCGGCGGCCTACTGTGGCTACCCCGCGGCGCTGTCGGCGATGCGGGTGGCCAGGGAGGTGATCGACACCTGGAGCGAGCAGGCGCAAGGTTGACGTTAACGTAAAGGTTAGGTAGTCTCGCAGCGCCAGCGGGCGCCGCTGCCCCGGCAGCGGACCCCGGCCGCGACGCGGCCAAACCGGGCGGACCGCAGGCGACGCTTGCGCCGGTACATTGAGACAGGAGACAGGTATGAGCACCAGCTACCCCACGTTGAACTTTGACCTCGGTGAAGACATCGACATGCTGCGCAACAGCGTGTACCAGCTCGCACAGGCAGAACTGGCGCCGCGCGCCGAGCAGATCGACAAGGACAATGAATTCCCCGCCGATATGTGGCGCAAGTTCGGTGACATGGGGCTGCTGGGCATGACAGTGAAAGAGGAGTACGGCGGCACGGATATGGGCTATCTCGCCCACACCGTCGCGATGGAGGAGATCTCTCGCGCCTCGGCCTCGGTCGGCCTGTCCTACGGTGCGCACTCGAACCTGTGTGTCAACCAGATCCACAAGAACGGCAGCGAGGCACAGAAGCTCAAGTACCTGCCGGCACTGTGCTCCGGTGAGCATATCGGCGCGCTGGCGATGTCTGAACCGAATGCCGGCAGCGATGTGGTAAGCATGAAACTGCGCGCTGATAAAAAGGGCGACAGGTATATCCTCAACGGCAACAAGATGTGGATCACCAACGGCCCCGATGCGCACACCTATGTGATCTACGCCAAAACCGATATGGACAAAGGCGCCTGGGGTATGACGGCGTTTATCGTCGAGCGCGATTTCCCGGGCTTCTCCCGCAACACCAAGCTCGACAAGCTCGGCATGCGCGGCTCCAACACCTGCGAGCTGATTTTCCAGGACTGTGAGGTTCCCGCCGAGAACGTGCTCGGTGCCGAGGGGCAGGGCGTGAAAGTGCTGATGAGCGGGTTGGATTACGAGCGCACCGTGCTCTCCGGTGGTCCGGTGGGCATCATGCAGGCCTGCCTGGATATCACCATTCCCTATATCCACGACCGCAAGCAGTTCGGGCAATCGATCGGCGAGTTCCAGCTGATGCAGGGCAAGGTGGCGGATATGTACACCGAGCTGAACGCATCGCGCGCGTACCTGTACGCCGTGGCCAAGGCCTGTGATCGCGGTCAGGAGAGTCGCAAGGATGCCGCTGCCGTAATCCTGTACACCGCCGAGCGCGCGACGCAAATGGCGCTGCAGGCGATACAGGCGCTGGGCGGCAACGGCTATATCAACGAGTTCGCCACCGGCCGCCTGTTGCGTGACGCCAAGCTGTACGAGATCGGCGCCGGCACCAGTGAAATCCGCCGTATGCTGATCGGCCGCGAACTGTTCAATGAGACACGGTAGCACTGTGCGGTGACGTGACGCTCTCCCCTTAACCCCGACTGTGCAGGTAGCAATATGGGCATACTGAAAACCCGCGTAAATACCCGATCGGACGACTTTGCCGCGAACGCCGCACATATGCAGGCGCAGGTCGATGACCTCAAGGCCCGGCTGCAGACGATCAGCCAGGGCGGGGGGCAGAAAGCGCGCGATCGGCACACGGCCCGCGGCAAGCTGCTGGCCCGGGACCGGGTGGCCGCACTGTTGGACCCCGGCTCGCCGTTGCTGGAACTGTCCCAGCTGGCGGCGATGGATGTCTATGGCGAGGATGTGCCCGCGGCGGGCATCGTCACCGGCATCGGCCGCGTCAGTGGCCAGGAGTGCATGATTGTCGCCAACGACGCCACCGTGAAAGGCGGCAGCTACTACCCGCTCACGGTGAAAAAACACCTGCGCGCACAGACCATTGCGCAGGAGAACTGCCTGCCCTGTATCTATTTGGTGGACTCCGGCGGCGCCAACCTGCCGCGACAGGACGAGGTCTTCCCCGATCGCGAACACTTCGGCCGCATCTTTTTCAACCAGGCTTCTATGTCGGCGCGCAATATCCCGCAGATCGCTGTGGTGATGGGTTCCTGCACGGCCGGCGGCGCCTATGTGCCGGCGATGGCCGACGAGTCGATCATCGTCAAGGAGCAGGGCACCATTTTCCTCGCCGGCCCGCCGCTGGTGAAAGCGGCGACCGGCGAGGTGGTCAGTGCCGAGGAACTGGGCGGCGCCGATGTGCACTGCCGCACCTCGGGTGTCGCCGACCATCTGGCGCAGAACGATCACCACGCACTGCAGCTGGCGCGGGACGCTGTGGCGCGGCTCAACCGCGTGAAACCGGTGTCGCTGGATGTGAAGGCGGCGGTGGAGCCGCTGTACGACCGCCGTGAAATCTACGGCATCGTGCCCCGGGATGCGCGCCAGCCCTACGACGTGCGCGAGATTATCGCCCGCACCGTCGACGGCTCCGAGTTCCACGAGTTCAAGGCGCTGTACGGCACCACACTGGTGTGCGGCTTCGCGCGTATCTTTGGGTATCCGGTCGGCATTGTCGCCAACAACGGGATACTGTTCGGCGAGTCCGCGCAGAAGGGTGCGCACTTTGTCGAGCTCTGTGCGCAGCGCAAAATCCCGCTGGTGTTTTTGCAGAATATCACCGGCTTCATGGTGGGCAAGCAGTACGAGCATGACGGCATCGCCAAGCACGGCGCCAAAATGGTCACTGCTGTGGCCACCGCCAACGTGCCCAAGTTCACCGTTCTGGTCGGCGGCTCCTTCGGTGCCGGTAACTACGGTATGTGCGGGCGTGCCTACGACCCGCGCTTCATGTTCATGTGGCCGAACGCCCGTATCTCGGTCATGGGCGGTGAGCAGGCGGCCGGTGTGCTGGCGCAGATCCAGCGCGACCAGAAAGCGGCCGCCGGACAGGACTGGAGCGAGGCCGAGGAGGCCGCCTTCAAGCAGCCCATCGTCGACACCTACGAGAAACAGGGGCACCCCTACTACGCGTCGGCGCGGCTGTGGGACGACGGCGTGATCGACCCGGCAGACACGCGCATGGTACTGGGGTTGTCGATCTCGGCCAGCCTCAACCGGGAAATAGAGGATACAAAATTTGGCGTATTCCGGATGTGATGTGCGCGCTGCCCGCTTGATCAATAGGAAAGAAACCCATGTTTGAAAAAATCCTGATAGCCAATCGCGGCGAAATCGCCTGCCGCGTCATCCGCACCGCGCACCGAATGGGCATCCGCACCGTAGCCGTCTACAGCGACGCCGATCGCGACGCGCTGCATGTCAGCATGGCCGATGAGGCTGTGCATATCGGGGCCGCGCCATCGCGGGAATCCTACCTCGATGCCGACAAGGTGATCGATGCCGCGCTCAGGACCGGTGCGCAGGCCATCCATCCCGGTTACGGTTTCCTGTCGGAAAACGCGGCCTTCTGCCGCGCCTGCCGTGACCAGGGCATCACCTTCATCGGCCCGCCGGTGGGCGCGATAGAGGCCATGGGCTCGAAGTCCGCCGCCAAGACCATCATGGAGGCCGCCGGGGTGCCGCTGGTGCCCGGCTATCACGGTGCGGACCAGAGCGTGGTCATCCTGCGCGAGGCCGCCGACGCTATGGGGTATCCGGTGCTGCTGAAAGCGGCGGCCGGCGGCGGCGGCAAGGGCATGCGCCAGGTGTGGAACGGCGCGGAGTTCGATGAGGCACTGGCGGCCGCGAAGCGCGAGTCCCTGAATGCGTTTGGCGACGACACCATGCTGGTGGAGAAGTACCTGACCCGGCCCCGCCATGTCGAGATACAGGTGTTCTGCGACGGCAACGGCAACGCCGTGTACCTGTTTGAACGCGATTGCTCGGTGCAGCGCCGGCACCAGAAAGTGATAGAGGAAGCGCCGGCGCCGGGCATGACGCCCGAGTTGCGGGAGGCGATGGGACAGGCCGCGATCAAGGCCGCGGTGGCGATTGATTACGAGGGTGCTGGTACCGTCGAGTTTCTGCTCGACCACGACGGCGCGTTCTATTTCATGGAGATGAACACCCGCCTGCAGGTTGAGCACCCGGTCACGGAGATGATCACCGGGCAGGACCTCGTCGAGTGGCAGATACGCGTGGCCGATGGCGAGGACCTGCCGCTGGCGCAGGGTGAGCTGGCGATTCGCGGCCATGCCTTTGAGGCGCGCATTTACGCAGAAGACGCGGAGAACGATTTCCTGCCGGTGACGGGCACGCTGTCGTTCATGCAGCCCCCGACCGCCGGTGCCCATGTGCGCGTGGATACCGGCGTCAGGCAGGGCGATGAAGTGAGTGTGTTCTACGACCCGATGATCGCCAAGCTGATCGTCTGGGACGAGGACAGGGACAAGGCGCTGAACCGCCTGACCCGCGCCCTCAGCGAGTACCGTATCAGCGGCACCACAACCAATATTGATTTCCTGTACAACCTCGCCAGCTGCGCGCCGTTCCGCCGTGCGGAACTGGACACCGGTTTCATCGACAAGCATCACGCGGAACTGTTTCGCGACACCGCCCGTGATATTGAGAGCGACCTGCCGCTGGCCGCGCTCTATCTGGTATTGCGACAGCAGCGCACCACAGCCTTGCACGCCCGGCGCAGCGACGGCGACCACAGGGACCCCACCTCACCGTGGAACCTGAACAACGCCTGGCGTTCAGTGACAGACAACCTGCACACACTGGAGATCGTGCTGCACGACACACAGTACACGGTGGCGGTGGAGCAGCAGTGCGGGGCGACAACGCGCTATCTCATCCGCCACGGTGACCGCGTCGTCTGCGCGCAGGGCGTGTTGGAGGGCAGTCGCCTGCGGGCGGATTTTGACGGCTACCAGTTCAGTGCCACGGTCGCTGAACACGATGGCCTGTGCAGCCTCTACACCGCCGGCGGCGCGGTTGTGTTCCGGCTGGCCGAGCCGGATCTGGGCGGCGCTGACCAGGCCGACACGGGCGGCGGCCTGCTGGCGCCGATGAACGGCACCATGGTGGCGCTGCTGGTCGAGGCCGGGGCCGCGGTGAAACAGGGCGATGCGCTGCTGGTGATGGAGGCGATGAAAATGGAGCACACGATTCGCGCGCCGGCGGACGGTCGGGTCGTCAGCTTCTACTACGCGGCCGGTGAACTCGTCGATGGCGGTGCTGAGCTGCTGGAATTCAGCGCCGACGAATAAGTACCTACCCGATACCTTGCCTGAGGACAGCCGCATGACACTTCCCGCGCGCGTGCAGATTGTAGAGGTCGGTCCCCGCGACGGCTTGCAGAATGAACAGCAGCCCATCAGCACAGCGACCAAGCTGGCATTGATTGAGCAACTTGCGGAGGCCGGCGTGTCCTATATCGAGGCCGGCAGTTTTGTAAACCCGAAGTGGGTGCCGCAGATGGCCGGCAGCGACGAGGTGTTGCAGCAGTTGCAGCGCCGCGCTGGCGTCACCTACGCCGCGCTGACACCCAATCTGCAGGGGTACGAGCGGGCGCTGGCCTGCGGCGTTTCCGAGGTGGCGATTTTTGCGGCTGCTTCGGAGACCTTCAGCCACAGGAATATCAACTGCTCCGTGGCCGAGAGCCTGGCGCGGTTCCAGCCGGTGCTGGCGACCGCGGCGCGCGACAAGGTCCGCGTGCGCGGCTATGTCTCCTGCGTGGTCGGCTGTCCCTACGAGGGCGAGGTGGCGCCCGCCAAAGTGGCCGATGTGGCGCGGCAGTTGTATGAGATGGGCTGCTGTGAAATCTCCCTGGGCGATACCATCGGTGTCGGCACACCGGCCTCAGTGACGGCGATGCTGGAGGCGGCGCTGCAGCATATCCCGGTACCACAGCTGGCCGTGCACATGCACGATACCTACGGCCAGGCACTGGCCAATATCTACGCCTCGCTGCAGTTGGGGATTGCCACGGTGGACAGCTCTGTCGCCGGCCTGGGCGGCTGCCCCTATGCGAAGGGCGCATCGGGCAACGTCGCCACCGAGGATGTTGTCTATCTGCTCAACGGCCTCGGCATAGAGCACGGGATCGCGCTGGACCGGCTGATTGCCGCCGGTAGCTATATCTGCCAGCAGCTGGGCCGGGAGACCGGCTCCAAGGTGGCCAGGGCCACGCTGGCCTAGGCCGTCGCGGCGGTGCCGCCCCGGTTTTTTTCGCGGCCCGGTCGAGACACGGGCCCGACAGCGCGTGTATCGTTGTAGTCCGCTGACCATCATTCCAATAAGAGGCCTGTCTATGCAGTTGCAAGATAAAGTTGTTGTTATCACCGGTGCCGCCCGTGGGCTGGGCCGGGCCTACGCCGAGGCGATGGCGGCGGAGGGCGCGTCGGTCTTCGCCTGCGATGTGAACAGTTGCGAGGACACCCGGACCGCGGTGGTCTCCGCCGGCGGGCGTATCGAAACCGCGGTTATTGATATCACCAATATGGCGAGCTGCCGCGAGATGGCCGCACAGGCGGTGGCGGCCTTCGGCCGCATCGATGTGCTGGTCAACAATGCGGGGCTGTACGCCGGACTCAAGGGCGCCCGTTTCGAAGATCTCGATGACGCGCAGTGGGACCGGGTGATGAACGTCAACGTCAAGGGTGTGTGGCAGGCCTGCAAGGCGGTGGTGGGCCATATGCGCACGGCGGGCGGCGGTTCCATTATCAATATCTCATCGCTGGCCGCTGTCTACGGGCTGCCCTATGGCTGTGATTATGTCGCCTCCAAGGCCGCCGTGATCGGTATGACGCGCACCATGGCGCGGGAGCTGGGGCGGGACAGTATCAGGGTCAACGCCGTGGCCCCATCGGCGGTGATGACCGAGGGCACTGAGGAATTTTTTGGCGAGAAGTTCGAGAAGGCGAAGTCGACCATCGCCTCAGGCCAGGTGATTGCGCGCAACCTGCAAACGGGCGACCTGACCGGCACGCTGATCTACCTCGCCTCGGACGCGAGCAGCTTTGTGACCGGCCAGACGCATATGGTGGACGGCGGTTCCTGGTTCCTGTGACCGCGCAGGCACGCGTCAGTGCCGTTGCCGGCGGGCGCGCTTAATCCTGCGCCAGATGCGCGGCGTGAAAGCGCAGGTGATCCTCGATAAAACTGGCGATAAAGAAGTAGCTGTGGTCGTAGCCCTGCTGCATCCGCAGCTGCAGCGGATAGCCGCTCGCGTCGGCAGCGGCCTGCAGCGCCTGAGGCTTCAGCTGTTCCTGAAGGAAATTGTCGGCATCGCCCTGGTCGACCAGGGCCGGTAACTGCGCGGTGGCGGTTTTCATCAGTTCACTGGCGTCGTACTGCTCCCAGCTGCTGCGGTCCACGCCGAGGTAATTGCCCAGCGCTTTTTCGCCCCAGGGACAATTGACGGGATTGCTGATCGGGCTGAAGGCCGATACCGATGTATAGCGGGCGGCGTTCCTCAGCGCGACCACCAGTGCGCCGTGCCCGCCCATGGAGTGGCCGCAGATGGCCCGCCGCTCGCTGACCGGGAACTCTGCCTCGATCAGCGACGGCAGTTCCGACACCACGTAGTCGTACATGCGGTAGTGTTTGCTCCACGGTGCCTGTGTGGCGTTAACATAAAAGCCGGCGCCGAGGCCGAAGTCGTAGGCCGCCTCCGGGTCGTCCGGTACACCCTCGCCGCGGGGGCTGGTGTCCGGTGCGACGAGTGCCAGCCCCAGTTCGGCGGCGATGCGCTGCGCCCCGGCCTTGTGCATGAAGTTCTCATCAGTGCAGGTCAGCCCGGACAACCAGTACACCACCGGCACCCTGGCGCCCGCCGCTGCCTGTGGCGGCAGGTAGACCGCGAAGCGCATCTGGCAGTCCAGCACGCTGGAGTAATGGCTGTACTGGCGGTTCCAGCCGCCAAAGCTTTTATTGCTGCTGATAATTTCCATCGTCATCCTGTTCCCGGGTCGGGCGGTGCACGCCGCGCTCTATTTATCGAAATGAATCACGGAGCGGATACTCTTGCCCGCGTGCATCAGGTCGAAGGCCTCGTTGATCTGCTCCAGGCCCAGGTTGTAACTGATAAAGTCATCCAGGCTGAACTCGCCGGCCAGGTAGCGCTCCACGATACCGGGCAGTTCCGAGCGACCTTTCACACCGCCAAAGGCGGTGCCGCGCCAGACCCTGCCGGTGACGAGCTGGAACGGGCGCGTGCTGATCTCCTGTCCGGCGCCGGCGACGCCGATAATCACCGACTCGCCCCAACCCTTGTGGCAGCACTCCAATGCCGAGCGCATGACATTGACGTTGCCGATGCACTCGAAGGAGAAATCCACACCGCCGTCCGTCATCTCGACGATGACCTCCTGGATGGGCTTGTCGTAATCGTTGGGGTTGATGCAGTCGGTGGCGCCCAGTTTCTTCGCCAGCTCGAATTTGGATTCATTGATATCGATGGCGATGATACGCCCCGCTTTCGCCATTGTGGCGCCGATGATGGCCGCCAGCCCGATGCCGCCGACACCAAAGATCGCAACCGTGTTTCCCGCCTGCACTTTTGCCGTATTCAGCACGGCGCCCATACCGGTGGTGACGCCACAGCCGAGCAGGCAGACTTCTTCCAGCGGTGCATCTTTATTCACTTTGGCCAGGGAGATCTCCGGCAGCACCGTGTACTCGGAGAAGGTCGAGCAGCCCATGTAGTGATAAATTGGCTGGCCGTCCTTTGAGAACCGGGTGGTGCCGTCGGGCATCAGGCCCTTGCCCTGGGTCTCACGGATTTTCTGGCACAGATTGGTTTTGCCCGACAGGCAGAATTTGCACTCACCGCACTCGGGGGTGTACAGCGGAATGACATGATCGCCGACCGCGACGCTGGTCACACCCTCACCGACAGACTCGACAATGCCGCCGCCCTCATGCCCCAGCACGCAGGGGAAAATTCCCTCGGGATCGTCGCCGGAGAGCGTGAAGGCATCCGTGTGGCAGACGCCGCTGGCGAGGATGCGTACACGTACCTCCCCGGCCTGCGGCGGCATAACGTCGATTTCTTCGATAACCAGCGGCTGGCCGGGGCCCCAGGCGACTGCGGCTTTGGACTTGATCATAGTCTGTCTCCGGTGAATATTTGCAGATTCGTAACGGGTTGAAGTCGCGTACTTTAAATTGAATACGGCAGGCTTTCCACCAATACCCGCTGCTGCCCGGCGTCGGCCCGGATATTCATACAGCCGGGTCGGAAGGGCAAAATGCTCGGCAGGCTGCCAACTGCGTCACACAAAATCTGCGCTTTTCTCCATTTTTGTTTCGAGTGAACCGCGATGTGTCAGTAATATCTGCCTGTACTGGCTGTAAACAGGCCATCCGTGGCGCGCGGGAGAACTGTATCCTCAATAGGCATAAACATGATTAGTAATGCACCGCTCTACCTGCTGATGATTGCGGCGCTGTCAGGGTGCGCGTTATTTTTGGTCCTGCGCCAGAAGGTTTCGGCCTGGGCCTGCCTGCTGGTGTTTGCCTCGGTATTTCCGGTGGAGCTGGGTTTCGAGCAGTCCTATGTAGAGAACGGTCGCCAGCAGGCCGAGCTCGAAGCTACGCATGAACTGAATTTTGTCGCCCAGCGGTTGGTGGGGCAGTTGGGCGCGCACCTGTCCGCCGTGGAGGGGTTGGCAGCGTATATCGCGTCCAATCCCGATATCACCCAGCGCGAGTTTGAAGCGTTTGCGGCGGCGATTTTTGCACGCCAGGACTTCCTGATCAATATGGCCGCTGCGCCCGGGCTGGTGGTCAACCGGGTGTATCCGCTGGCGGGCAATGAAGAGGCATTGGGCCTGAACTACCTCAAGACCCCCTCGCAGCGCGATGCGGTAGTGCGCGCCCGGGATGAGGGGGCTGCGGTGTTGGCCGGACCAGTGAAACTGGTGCAGGGCGGTGTCGGCCTCATCGGTCGTCTGCCGGTGTTTGTGCCCGGTGAGGATGGCAGCAGTGAATTCTGGGGCATCGTGTCGGCGACCATGGATGCGGGCAAAGTCTTCGCGGCGGCCGGTCTCGCCTCCAATCGCCACGGCCTGAAAATTGCAGTACGGGGCGTGGACGGCCAGGGTAGCCGCGGCGAGGTATTCTACGGCCCCGCAGAGTTGTTCTCTACAGAAGATGTGATCCTGCTGCCGGTACCGGTCGCGTCCGGCAACTGGTTGATGGCGGCACAGTACCCGCCGCTGGCCGGCCTCGCCTCCGGCGTCTGGTTCCTTCGATTGATGGCACTGTGTATCGCCGCGGGTTGGGTGATCTTCCTGTGGTTGCTGCGGGTGGCGCGCAACAAGCAGAAGTTTTATGAGCAGCAGGTTCGCGCCAATGAGCAGTTGTTACAGGAGGCCGGAAAGCTGGCTGCCGTGGCGGGCTGGAAAATTGTGGAGCAGTCCGATGTGCTGTACTTCAGCGAGGAGTTCTCCAGTATTGTGGGCATGCCGCGCTGTGATGTCGCCACCCGCGAATATGTGTTGTCACTGCTGCCACAGCAATCCCAGATGGAACTCGAGGAAGCGGTACGCCACGCCTTCGCGACCGCGGAACCTTTTGATATTGAGCTGCGTTTCAAGCGGGAGGACGGCGCACATTGGCTGCGGATCATGGGAAACCCGGTGCTGCAGAACGGCAAGGTCGTGGAGATCGTCGGCGGGATCCAGGATATCACCGAGCGCATGGAATTCATGCAGACCATCGAGCGTCAGGCCACGCGGGACAGCCTGACCAATCTCCCCAATCGGCAGCAGTTTGACACCTTCCTCGAGCGCGAAATCCTCGCCGCCCAGCGCCGCCATCAGCGCCTGGCACTGCTCTTCATCGACCTGGATAACTTCAAATCCGTGAACGACAATCTCGGGCACAGCGGGGGAGATGTGCTGCTGGTGGAAGCGGCGAAACGCATCCGGGCCTGTACCCGCAAGTCGGATACGGTGGCGCGCTTGAGTGGTGACGAGTTTGCCGTCATCCTGCCCGACGTGGCGACGTCAGAGGCGGCGTCCCTGGTGGCGGAGAAAATCGTGTCGGTGATGCGCGAACCGTTTGAAATCTACTCGCGGCAGGTGTTCGTCAGCGCCAGCCTCGGCGTCGCGGTGTTCCCGGACGATGGCACCGATACGGATACCCTGCTGATCAATGCGGACCAGGCGATGTATGAGGTGAAAAAATGCCTGCGCAATGACTACTCTTTCTTCACCCGTGAGTTACAGCAGCGATCGGAGGAGCGCCACCGCCTGATCAACAAGCTGGCGCTGGCGGTGTCCGAGCGTCGACTGGAAGTGCACTACCAGCCGATTGTGCCGCTCAACAGTGCGGGAGCAATGGGGTGTGAGGCGCTGGTGCGCTGGCAGGAGGACGGTGAATATATCTCTCCGGATGCCTTTATCCCGCTGGCGGAGGAGACCGGGCTGATCACGGAAATTGACCGTTTCGTGATGCAGCAGGCGACGCTGTTCATGGAGTCCCTGCACGCGCTGGGCCTGCCGCCACCGGCCCTGTCGGTCAATATCTCGCCACGCATCTTTTTCGATCGGGTGGGTGAGTTGGATCGCTGGGTTGAGGATGTGAAGGCCTGCTCGCGCCGCACCGACCTGACAGTCGAGATCACTGAGCGCCTGCTGACACAGGATACACCGCGCGCCACCGTGGCGCTGCAGCAACTGCGGGCGGAGGGCGTCAAGATCGCGATCGATGATTTTGGCACCGGGTATTCCTCGCTGAGCTACCTGGCGAAGTTCCCCATCGATACGCTGAAGGTTGATGCATTCTTTGTCAGCAAGATTCCCGACGATGCTTACGCGATGACGCTGACCGAGACCATTCTCGGCCTCGGCCGGGAGCTGTCGCTGCACCTGGTCGCCGAGGGGGTGGAGACGGCGGAACAAATGCACTACCTGCGTGAGCGCGGCTGTGACAGTGCCCAGGGCTACTGGTTCAGCCGTCCGCAGCCGGCCGCCGAATTCAAGGTCTGGCTGCGGTCCTACTACGATGCCCTGAACAGCAGTGGTAACTCCCCCGCGACACCCTCGATTGCGCGGCTGTTGACACCGGCCAGGCACAAGTAGCCTCGCCGCGGCGGCTGCCGCCGGGTATAGCGCTACCAGTGCACGCCGCGCCACACCTGCGAGAACAGCTTCTGCGCCAGTGCCAGTCGCGATGACGGTATATTCTGCCGTTCCAGCGCTGCCTCTTCCTCGCTCAGCCCGCGGGCGGCGGCGGAATCCGGGAACAGTGCGTAGGCCTGGCTCAGGAACGCCTCGGTCACGGAGGGAATCGTCGACTGCGCTACGGCGCCGGCCACACCCAGTTTTGTGGAGACGCGTTTTGGCCGGGTGATGATGGCCTTGATAACAAGATCCCTGGCCTGTTCCGGGGACAGCGTCGGGAAGGCCTTGTAGAGGCTGGTGGGCGCGATCATCGGGGTGCGCACCAGCGGCATGTAAATGGTGGTGAAATCGATATTGTCGGCGGCGTACTCCGGTGCCGCGCACAGGCTGAACGCGTCCAGCGCCGCTTTCGAGGCGACGTAGGCAGAGAATCGCGGCGGGCTGGTCAGCACGCCGATGGATGAGATATTGATGATCTGGCCGCTCTTCTGTTCCTCCATGCCCGGCAGGAAGCCCAGAATCAGGCGCAGGGCGCCGAAGTAGTTCAGCTGCATGGTGCGCTCGAAATCGTGGAAGCGGTCGTAGCTGTAACGCACGGAGCGGCGGATAGAGCGCCCGGCGTTGTTGATCAGGATGTCCACGCGGCCGTGATCGCGCAGCACATCCGCCACCAGTTTGTCGCAGTTTTTGGCGCTGGACACATCACAGGCGTAGGCCTGGGCGATGCCGCCGTTCTCGGCAATCTCTTCGAGAGTCTCGTCCAGTTTTTCCAGTGTGCGGGCCACCAGGATCACGGTGGCGTCGGCACGCGCCAGGCGCAGGGCGCACTCCTTGCCGATTCCGGAAGTGGCGCCGGTGACCACCACCACCTTGCCCTTCACCTTGCGTCGCACGGCGCTCAGGGTCGGCCGGCCCACCATCTGGTTGAACAGGCCATCCACCTCTGCAATCAGTGATTTGGAGTCAGGGCGCAGAAAGTGCAGCCAGTAGTCCCAGATCACGGCCGCGTAGTCCTCGAACGGCGGACAGCGGATATCCCCCTCCGCCAGCAGGGCGCGCGTCGCGGTGGAATCAAAGTAGGTCGGGTAGTTGATATAGCCGATAATCTGGGGCGGGATACCCATGCTCGCGATCAGCTTTTCGCCCAGCGCTTTCACCGGGGTCACTCTGCTGATCCCTTTGCCGGCCAGTTTGGTCGCTGAATCCAGCAGCTTCACATCCCGTGTTTTCAGGTTGGGGCCACCGGACACCTCCATCATCACCTTCAGCAGATCGCCCACCCGTATGCCATCGGGGTCGGTGATGAAAAAACACTCCTGATCGTGATCCGGTATATGCGCGAGGTAGTCGATGGCATTGACGACGTAATCCACCGGCACAATATTCAGCAGTCCGGCCTTGTTCATCAGCAGCGGCATGCCCTTGGGAACCACGGCGCTGAGGTTTTTCAAGGTCTCAAAGAAATAGTAGGGGCCGTCGATCTTGTCCATCTCACCGGTGAGCGAGTGACCGACCACCATGCCCGGCCGGTAAATACGCCACTGCATGCCCTTGACCTCGCGCACCAGTCCCTCCGACTCGTGTTTGGTGAGGAAATAGGGGTGGTCCATCGCGCCGGCTTCCTCAAACATGTCCTCGGTGAACACGCCCTCATACAGGCCCGCTGCGGCGATGGAGCTGACCTGGTGGAAACAGCCTGACTTGAGTGCCTTGGCCAGCGCGATCGCCTGTTTGGTGCCATTGACGTTGCTGATGCGCTGGCTCTCGGCATCGGCTTTCATGTCATAGATGGCCGCCAGGTGGAAAAAGTGATCGATGGTGCCGGCATGTTTCTTGATCCAGCCGGGCTTCACACCGAGGCGCGGTCGGCTGAGGTCACCTTCCACGGCGATGACCTGCTCTTCGTCGGCGCCCCAGAGTTCGCGCAGGCCGGCAATCTTCGGCATGGATTCCGGGCGCACCAGCAGGTAGATGGTGGCACCGCGGTCCAGCAATTTGGGGATCAGGAAACGCCCGATAAAACCGGTGGCGCCAGTGACAAAATAGTTCATACGTATGTCCTTGGAGGTATAGTTATTTGGCGTACTGCAAGAAATCCAGCATAGCTCACATTAGAGCAATGTGCAGCCCGTGTGAATCGCCGCCATGCTATTGTCCCGGGCGGGTCGCTTTAGGGTAGCGAACTGCAGTCGGGCTGCTATCCTTAGCAAACAAACAGTGTCCGCGCTCGCCGCGGTGATCCATTCATGAGGGTGTAACGTAAATCACTGTTAATCCCTGTCAGTGCTATGCCTACTGCGCAAACCCAGAACCGAATAAAACGAGAGCGGACGATTCCTATCACGACCAGCAGCGGCGCAATACACAGGACACACCGGTCTGCCAGATCCGGCGACCGCGGGCGGCGTCTGCACAGCTTTGTATCGGCTGACGGTGAACCACAGCCCTGTGGGCACTGTGCCGGCAATCCCTGCGAACTCTCGATACAGGATGCCGCGCCGCGCGGTGTGCCCACATCCGCGTCAACGGCCACCCGCTGCTGGTGCTGGCCAGTTACACGCGGCGGTGATACGGCGATCGCCGTGAGGTGTTACAGCGCCGCGGGCCAGATCATCCAGTGCTGTGGCCACGGCCTGCTCGCCGCAGCCCACAGCTGGCAGCGGCGATTGCAGCGAGACCGATTGCCCCTGGTGATGAACGGCAGTGTCGTGCCCAGCTGGCGCGAAGGCGATCTCACCTGGCTGCGCTTTGCGAGTCTTCGCACGCGCGCCTGTGTGCTGCCCGACTGGCTGTCACAGTTATTCCCTGGCAGCCCGCCGCTCGCTGCGGCCACGGCCGGCGGTGAGCAGGGCTACCTGGTGTTGCAGTGGCCGGACGACTTTGCGCTGCAGCGGTTGCTGCCTCCCGTCGATGCCGGCGACTATACCGGCCGGGCACTGATCTGCACCGCGGCACAGCCGCAGTGGGGTGCGGCAGCGGTACAGCTGCGGTATTTCGCTCCACAGTATGGTGTCGTTGAAGATGCCGCGACCGGGTCGGCAATGCGGGTGCTGGCGCACTACTGGTCACCGCGGCACAGCCACCTGACGGCGCACCAGGCCTCGCAGGCGGGCGGCCTGCTGCTGTCGCGCTACCAGTCCTCCCATGTGGAGGTCGGCGGCCGCTGCATTGACACGGAGGCGCGAGCTGATGACTGAAGCCGATATCATGGCGCGCTTTACCCGCACCCGCGAGCAGTCACTGGCGGCCTGTGAGCCGCTCTACATCGAGGACTACGGCCTGCAGGCAGAGGCATTCACCAGCCCTCCGAAATGGCATCTGGCGCATACCAGCTGGTTTTTCGAGACCTTTCTGCTGAAGCCGTTCGCGCGCGACTATCGCACGCCCGACGAGCGTTACGAATTTTTGTTCAACTCGTACTACAACGGTGTCGGGGCCCAGTTCAGCCGCGCGCAGCGGGGTTTGTTGTCGCGTCCGGGTGTAGAGGATATCCGCCACTACCGTGCGCACGTCGACCGTGCAATGACCGCCTTGCTCGGGGATGTCGGCCATCCGCAGCGCGAGACGATACTGGCGCGCTGTCGACTGGGCGTGGAGCATGAGCAGCAGCACCAGGAGCTGTTCTATACGGATCTCAAATATTCACTTTACGCCAACCCGATAGCGCCCGCCTACAGTGCGAAAGCGCCGCTTCCTGACGCCGGCCCTGCTGTCGCCAGCGAGTGGCGGGAGTACGGGGGAGGCCTGGTGACAGTGGGTCGCGAGGCCGCTGCTGGCCAGTTCGCCTTTGACAACGAGGGGCCCGTTCACAGTGTTTTTCTCGCGCCGTTTGCACTGGCGCGACGCCTTGTTACCAACCGGGAATTCCAGGCGTTTGTGGACGATGGCGGGTATCGGCGCCCCGAGTTCTGGCTGGCCGATGGCTGGGCCATCGTGCAGGAGCAGCAGTGGCAACAGCCACTGTACTGGCAGCAGCGCGACGGTGTGCCGATGCATTTTACGCTGCATGGGCTGCAACCGCGGCAGCCGTGGCAGCCGGTGTGTCATCTCAGCGGCTATGAAGCCGACGCCTACGCCAGCTGGGCGGATGCGCGCCTGCCTACGGAATTTGAGTGGGAGTCTGCCGCCAGTGCGCAGGGCGGAACCGCTGCGCGTGTCGACCCGCCCGCGCTGCACCCCGGTACGGCGACGGGCGATGAGCCGCTGCTGCAGCTCTTCGACCAGTGCTGGCAGTGGACCGGTTCTGCCTACCGCCCTTACCCCGGCTTCAAACCCGCTGCGGGCGCGATAGGGGAGTACAACGGCAAGTTCATGGCCAACCAGTGGGTATTGCGCGGTGGCGCCTGTGTCACCGCGCGCGGCCACACCAGGGCCAGCTACCGCAATTTCTTCTATCCTCAGGATCGCTGGCAGTTCAGCGGGGTTCGCCTCGCCAGGGATTTGTAAATTCAGATAACAGCAACGGAGTAAACCATGCCAGTAACCGCCGCCCGAGTTGACAATGTATTCTTTGAAGACCAGCAGCCTGAGTCCGGTGACAGCAGGGCCGAGGTGATCGCCGGCCTCGAGCAGCCACAGAAGCGGGCGAACCCGAAGTATTTCTACGACGAGCGCGGCTCGGGGCTGTTCGAACAGATCACCCGGCAGCCGGAGTACTACCCGACCCGCACCGAAATGGCGATTCTGCGGCGCCACGCCGGGGACATCGCCCGGCTGTGTGGGCGCGGGTGTGTGCTCATTGAGCCCGGCAGTGGCAGTAGCGAGAAGGTCAGGCTGTTGCTCTCCAGCGTGCGACCGGCGGCCTACATACCGCTGGATATCTCCGCTGCATTCCTGTACCAGTCAGCGCTGAAATTGGGCCGGGAATTCCCCTGGTTGCAGGTTCACGCGATCTGCGCGGACTTTGCCGACCGGTGGTATACGCAGACCGACCTGCCCGCCGGGCGCCGCATCATTTTTTACCCGGGTTCAACCATAGGCAATATGGAGCCCGCGGTGGCGCGGGAATTCCTCGCCGAACAGCGTGGCTGGATCGGTGCCGATGGTGCTGTGTTGATCGGGGTGGATCTGGACAAGCCGGAGGATGTGCTCAACGCGGCGTATAACGATGCCGGTGGTGTCACCGCTGAATTCAACCTCAATATACTGAATACCATCAACCGGGTAGCCGGGGCGGATTTCGATACGCGGCAGTTCTCCCACCGAGCCGTGTACAACAAACCACTGCAGCGCATCGAGATGCACCTGGTGAGTGAGATCTCACAGACGGTGCAGGTCGACGGCGGTGCAGTGACTTTCGCCAGCGGTGAGACGCTGCACACAGAAAACTCCTACAAGTACACCCTCGAGGACTTCAAGGCACTGGTCGAAGCGGCCGGCTACACGCTGCAAAAGAGCTGGCTCGACGACCGCCGGTTGTTCAGTGTCCATTTTCTCTCGGTGCGCGACAGCTAGCCGGCAGTGTTGCTGCCGGCGTGGTGCAATGGCCTAAGACAACGCCTGCTTGAGGACGTGTTTCAGCACCTTGCCAGCAGCGTTGCGCGGCAGCGGCTCGCTGGATACGGTCACCCGCTGCGGGACCTTGAAGGCGGCCAGTCGCTGCCGGGCAAAGGTCTTCAGTTCCTCTTCGTCGAGTGAGACGCCGTCATTGGTCACCACGGTGACAGCGACCTGCTCACCCAGTGTTTCATCGGCAAGACCGAATGCCGCCACTTCGCGCACACCGGGGTGTTCATGCAGGACCGCTTCAATCTCGGCCGGGTAGATATTCTCGCCGCCGCGGATGATCATGTCCTTGGCGCGGTCCGACAGGTAGAGATAACCGCGCTCGTCGAAGTAGCCGATATCCTCACTGTCGAACCAGCCTTCGCGGAAGCTTTTCGCATTGGCATCGGGTCGTTTCCAGTAGCCGCTGACCAGTGTCGGGGTCTTGATCCAGAGACGTCCCGGTGTTCCCGCAGGCAGTGGTTGGCCGTCCTCGTCACACGCTTTCACCTGCACGGTGGCATGGCAGAAACCGGCGCTGCCGGGGTTGTCGATAAACGCCTGCCCGGTGAAGGCGGTGCCGATGGAATTGGTTTCGGTCAGGCCCCAGCCGGTGCCGCCATACATATTGCTCACTTTTTCACGCATCAGCGCCGATACCTTCGCCGGCGTCGCCGAGCCGCCTGCGCCCAGGCTGGACAAGCTGCTGGTGTCGTAGTTATCGAACTCGGGGGATTCCAGCATCTGCAACATCATCGACGGCGCCACGCTGAGTACCGTGATGCGCTCCTGCTCGATCAGTTGCAGCGCCTTGATCGCATCCCACTTGTACATCATTACAATCTTGCGCCCGCCGCGCAGCGCGGTGAGGAAGACGGCGTGCAGGCCGCTGACATGGAACAGCGGGACGGCCAGCATCTGGGCTGGCTCAAACCCCTTGGACAGCATCGCGCCGATGAGTTCGGGATTGGCCATGGCCGACGCCATCGCGCTGCAGTCGAAATTCATCAACGCCTGGCACAGCGCGCGGTGAGTGGAGACCGCACCTTTGGGTTTTCCAGTCGTGCCGGAGGTGTACATGATCATCACGTTGTCCTCGCTGGCGATACTGGCGGTCGGAGGCACGGCGTTTGCGCTGTCGGCGATAAAGTCCTGCAGCGAGGGAGCAGTGCCATGACTGGACGTATCGGGTCGGGCGATGACTGCCTGTATATTCGATTCGGCCAGACCCTCTGCCATCAGGTCGAAGCGCTGCTGGTCGCAGAAGACGGTTTTGCAGTCGCTGTCGCGCACTGCGAACAACAGCTCCGGCGCCATGCCCCAGCTGTTGATCGGCACGGCCACTGCCCCCATCGCGGTGATCGCGACATAGGCGCTGAGCCACTCCGGGTAATTGCGCATGGCGATGCCCACGCGGTCGCCCGCAACGATGCCGTGCCGGCGCGACAGCGCATCCGCGATGGCCCAGGCCTGCTGGAAAAAATCATTGAAGGTATAGCGCTCACCCTCATAGACGATGAACTCCTTGTCGCCGTGTGCAGTGGCGGCGAGGTAGACCTCCAGAAGTGTCGACGGCGCGTGTTTGTACACGGTGTATTCAACGCCGTTGATGGTGCGTGGCACGGTTTCAAAGTCGCGACCTGCTGCTGTCAGGGCGGCAATCGATGCGTCAAAGGCTTGTTTGCTGTCGTCCATATTTGTTATCCATTAAAAAAGTGGTTATGCCTGCGGATTCGATACCAGTTTCGAGAGTCCGTGCGGCTGCGGCCTGGAGCAGGCGGTTGCCCCGGTTGCGCTGGCGACTGGCGCGGCGCCGGGATTGAAGTAGAGCACCAGCGTACAGTGCAGGTCTCCGTGCGATTCATGCCGGGAATAAATGACCGCATCGGCCGGCAGCAACTGGTGGCGATGTATACGGTCAAACGCGTCGATAACACCCTGCACGGCAGGGTCGCTGAGCGTTGGATCGCCGCAGTTCAAGTAATGCCATGGCATCCTGGTCTCTCTATCGCGGACCCATCTTCGAGTCGTCCCGGTTGACATGTGATTATACGTCGTCGGGGGTGTTTGGAAAGGCAGGGCCCCCACTTTGCCACACTCAGCGCCCTGTGGTTTATGTGTTTAGCCCTGGCTGCGACAGCCGGGAATTCCGGACCCGGCCACTACCGCCGTACCTGGTAGTCCGATTGTTTCAAATCCCAGGTCTGGTCGCTGATACCCGCGTCCCGCAATACATATTTCTGCACCTTGTTGGTCGCGGTATACGGCAGGCTGTCGACAAAGTTCATGTAGCGAGGGACGAAGTAATACGGGCCGTTATCGTTGATGAATGCGCAGAGATCTTCGTGACAGGTGTTGGCTCCGGGCTTCAACACCACACAGATCATCAGTTCATCCTCGCTCTGTATCTCGCGCGAGGGGATGCCCAACGCCGCCACGTCCTGCACATCCGGGTGTTGGCGCACAACGCTTTCCACCTCGAGCGTGGAGATATTGCGACCGGCAAACCGGACCGCGTCTTTCTTCCTGTCGACGTAAAAATACGCGCCGGTGGCGGGGTCCCTGCGGCCGATGTCGCCGGTCATGAACCAGTCCCCGCGGTAACTGGCAGCTGTGGTGGCGGGGTCGTCAAAATAGCCGTTGAACAGCACGTGCGGCGCCAGTGGCTTGATGCCTATCTCACCGCTCTCGCCATCGGCCACGGGCTCACCGTTGTCGTCAAACAGGCAGATATCCACATCCGCCGGGGCGAATCCCAGCGCGTATACCGGCACATCGTCGCGATCCTCGGTCTGGCTCAGGATCTGCAGGCACTCGCTCATGCCGAGGCCTCCGCGCAGTAGCTTGAGCCCGAAGCGTCGCTCAAAGTTGCCCCACTGCTGCGGTGGCATCGGTACGATCTGCGCCTTGGCCAACGGGGTGTCAGCGTCATCCTCCCGCTCCGGGCTGTTCAGGAGGAATACGCCCATGGCGCCGATGGCAAAGGTCTGGGTGGCCCCGAAGTGCTTTATCCTGTCCCAGAATGCCGACACGGAAAACCTGCTTTCGATGACGCAGGGAATCCCCTCAATCAGGGCGCGGAAAATGCTGGTGATCCAGGCGGCGGAGTTGAACAGCGGCAGCACACAGTAGATGACATCGCCCGCTTGCGAGTCGTACTGCCTGCTCGCGCCCTCGACGATGGCGCGGATCCAGTTGTTGTAACTCTGCATCACGCCCTTGGATTTGCCGGTGGTGCCGGAAGTCCACAGAATTGCACAGGTGTCGCCGTAGCTCATATCGCTGTAATCGGGCAGAAGGGGTGTGCTGTCAAGCAGGTCAGCGTAGTAGCTGACCCCCGGGCCGAGTTGGCTGCAGCCGTGATCGGCAATCAGGGCCAGCCGCTCTATGTCCAGGCTGTGCTGGATATCGGCAACGCGGGATTGCAGCTCGGCGTCGGTGACCAGGAGCTTGCAGCGACCGCGATTCAGGGTTTCGAGCAGCCACTCACCCTTGTAGTCGGTGTTAATCGGTGTCCAGACGGCCCCCAGTTTGTTGACCGCCAGCGCCAGCAGCACCATCTCCGGGCGATTGCCGATGTAGAGCGCAACGCGGTCGCCCTTCGCGATGCCCAGATGTCGCAGGCCTCCGGCCAGCGCATTGGTGAGCGACTCCGCTTCAGCAAAGCTGATGCGCTGATCGTCAGTCACCAGGAATTCCGTGTCCCCGGCCTGCTCGGCCTGACGCGCCAGCATGCGGCCAAAAATCCGGTCAGCAGGGTTTGCCAGAGCTAACTTGTTCACGCCATTATTCCTGTTGTGTTATCGGCCCGTCCGGACCCTGGAGTAGCAGGATGATTCATCGATATCTCTCGCACAGCATGCGCCTATTCAGACAGGGTCCGGCCCAGGGTGACGTCGCCTGCAATCGTGGTGCGATTGATCACCCGGCGCACCCCGGGTTTTGTTCCCGTTGTACAGTGCATGATGCGCCAGTTATCCCAGAGCACCATATCGCCCTCTCGCCACTTGTGGAAGTAATGGAACTCGGGCTTGCGGGTATGGGCGACCAGGCGTTCCAGCAGCTCGATTGATTCGTCATTTGAAATTCCCGCCCTCTGCGGCGCAATCACGCGATCGAGAAATTGCTCCACCACACCCAATATTTTGGCGCCGGTTACCGGGTGTGTGACAGCGCCGGGATAGACCGCATCCGGAAAGTCCGGGAAGTTTACATCCGAGGGTTTTCTCGGGCTATAGGGGCCGGGCTGGTAACCCTCCAGGTCCACGTAACGCATGTGTTTTCTCTGCATGGAAAAACTGTAGGCGAGTTCAATCTTATCCAACAGCTGCTTGGTGGCGTCGTCCAGGGCGTCATACGCCCGGGCCAGGTCGCCAAACCCCGTCAGGCCGTCAGCGGAAGGGATCACGATCGCCCGGAGCAGGGCGCCGTGATTGGGGCGGCCGGTGTAGTGCAGGTCAATATGCCAGTCCAGGCGGCCCACTATCTCCTCGCCGCGGTAGTAGGCGGTGTAGTACTTGTCGTTGTCACCGCCGTTTTCCAGTACAAACAGTTCCGGGTTCTCTGCAGACGTTGTCGCCTTGAGGGGGTGTAATTCCAGCGGGCCGAAAATACGACTGAACTCGATCTGCCGCTGCGGGTTGATGTCCTGGTCGCGGAACAGCAGAACGCCGTGTTCATACCACAGCGCTTTCAGTTCAGCTTTTATCGCATCGGATATCGGCTTGCCAATATCAAATCCGGAAACTTCGGCGCCGACATTGTCCAGGGGCGTGACAGTGAGAGACATAATTACTCCTCAATGGAATCAAGCTTGGTCCAGAAACAGGTTTCGGGTCAGTCCAGAATGCTGGGATCTTCCTTGAGCTCGCGTCGCGCCATGGCCTCCCAGCAGAAGGGGAATCCGTTGTCATCGACGATAGTGAGTTTGTCGACTTCTTCATCCGGCAGCGGGGTTGCGCCGCCGGCGACCAGTACCTCATAGGCGCGCTTGCTGCGCCACTCCAGTGTGATCGCGCGCAGGTGGGCCTGCCGGAGGTCCTTGGCCACCACCAGGGAGCCGTGGTTGGCGAGCAGGGCCCAGCGGGCGTCGCCGAGCGCTTCGGCAGCGGACAGGCTGGTGTCCTTATCTTCGAAGGTGCCGGAGTACTCGTTGTACAGCGGTAAACGGCTGCCGCAGTAGGCGCCGGCCTGGTCGTACACCGGCGGCACTTTTTGCAGGTTCGCCCAGATACCGCTCCAGTGGGCATGGTTGTGGATGACGACGTGTACATCCGGTCGCAGCGCGTGCAACTGCAGGTGCAGACCGATGGCCGGTGTCACATTCCATTCGCTGTCGATGATCTGGCCGTCACTGTCCAGGGTGACGATATCGCTGGCAGTCAGTTCGTCCCAGCTCAATTCCCAGGGGTTGGTCAGTATATTGCCGTCCGCCAGGCGGTAGGTGATATGGCCGGCGATATGTTCGTTCCAGCCCTCCCTGAACAGCATCCGGCACATCAGCGCGACTTGCGCCTTTTCTGATAGCGGCGGCAGCAGTGGGCGTCGCCCCGGCCGGGGTGCAAACTGTTCAACCATTTGCCGATTGAGACCATCAAACCGTTTCATAGGAACTCCATTCAGGCTGGTGTGCACTGCAGTGATCAATTCGAAGTGTAGGCAATGTAGGCCAGATTGCTGAATTAGTAAAATTGATAAATAATATGCGACATATCAATTGGAATAATATTATGTCTGCCAAGCTGAACCTGAAGGGTGTCGACCTCAATCTGTTAACCGTATTTGAAGCGGTGATGGAGACGGGCCAGTTATCGCAGGCTGGTGTGCAGCTGGGCCTGACACAGCCCGCAATGAGTGCTGCCCTGCAACGGCTCCGGCTCACCCTGAAGGACCCGTTGTTCGTACGCAGCCGGCGCGGGATGGAACCCACACCCAGGGCGCAGGCCTGGTACCTCGAACTGGCCCCGGCGCTGGCCCAGATACGCCAGAGCCTGGCGCCGAGGCAGGTCGATCCGGCGCACAGCGAGCGGCATTTCACCATGGTCACCGGGGATTATTTTGAAACGGTGCACCTGGCCGCCCTGCTGGAGCGCTTGCAGGCAGAGGCGCCTCGTGTCGGTGTGGATTTGCTGCCGCTGTTTGCCGAGGGAGTACCGTCGGACTTTAAACTCGGCCAAAACGATTTCGCCATCTATTTCCAGCCACCGGCGGGCCGCGGCGTGGACTATCAAGTGGTGGGCAAGGAGGAACTCGTGGTGATCTGCCGCAAGGATCACCCGCGAATAAAAAAGCGCGTGAGCCTGAAACAGTTCAACCAGGAGAAGCATGTGCTCATTTCAACTGCGAACCAGCAGAGAACGGTAATCGATGAACTATTGAGTGAGCATACGGTGGAGCGGCGATTACTGGCGAAAGTCTCGCATTTCAGTTCCGCGGCCATGGTGCTGGAAAACACCGATGCGCTCTGCACCGTCCCCGCCGGCATGGGGGAATTCCTGGAGTCGCGGTTCGCTGTGAAGTGCTGCCAGTTTCCCCTGCAACTGCCGCCGATCGATAAACTGCTGATCTGGCCTACGGTGCTGGCTGACGACCCCCTGCATGGCTGGTTCAGGACACTGCTGATCGAGATAATCACAAACCAGGCCGCGTCCCGGCCCCGGCGGTGACCGCAGTGACGCGGGCCGGTGTCAGGGCGCCCGTGACACCCGCAGCGGAATAAGCAGGATGGCGGCGACGGCCATCATGGCGGCGAATAGCCAGAGGCACAGGCTGAAACTGCCGGTCATGTCGTACAGCCTGCCGGCCAGCGGAAAGCCGACCATCACCAGTACGGTGATAATGGGCGCCATCAGGCCAAAGGCCCGACCGTAGCTTTGCAGGCCGAACAGGTCCGCAGTCAGCGCTCCCCACACGGGCAGCATCCCGCCCGCCGCCAATCCTATGGAGATGCAGCCCATCACGATAAGCGCATACGGTGGCTCCAGTGCGAGCGCGGCGAAGCCGGTCGCCAGCAGCGACTGTGCGATCCACAGTGCCAGTTTGTGGTTGAGCATATCGGCAGCCGCGCCGAACAGGAGTTTCCCGACCAGGCCGCTCACGGCAATGATCATGATGAGGCCGGATGCCGACTCTTCCAAATGTCCCAGTTGTGTGGCGTAGGGTGTGATATTCGACAGGGTGGCAGAATAGCTGCTGAACAGCAGGCCCAGCGACAGACTGAGCCACCAGAAATTCGGGTTGCGCAGAATATCCTTGAGTGCGAGCTGGGCAGCGGGGTGGTCCGGGCTGCCCAGCTCGCCCTGTGGCGTCTCGCATATCCCGACATCTGCGGGCCAGCTGCGAATACACCAGAGCACGACGGGCAGCACGATGACTGCCAGCACCAGCGCGAGGTTTTCCAGGCTGCCGCGCCAGCCGTGATCCGGCAGCCAGAACGCGATCAATCCCGGCACCAGGATACCGCCCACCGATGTCCCTGTCGCGGCGATTCCCAGCGCCTTGCCGCGGCTCTCGGTGAACCACCGTGACACCACGGCCGAGGAGATCATGGAGCCCGCCAGTGCATTGGCCAGCGCCATTGTGATGCCGAAGGTGACGATATACTGGGTGATCGTGGCGCTCTGTGCCAACAGCCACAGCCCGAGTGCGAACAGCGCGATCCCGCTGCCGAACAGTATCCGCACCGACAACCGGTCGAGCATGGTGCCGACGATGGGCATGGTGACCAGCCCGATGAAGGTGCCGCTGGTCAGGCCGTACATCACCATCTCGACACCGACTTCGAAAGTCTCCGTCACCGGCTGTGTGAGCAGGCTCACTGCATAGGTGAAGAAGCCGAGAACCAGGGCCTGCGACAGGAAGCTGCCGCCGACGATACGCCATCCATAATACATTGCCTTACCCCTGCCGCTGAATTTGCCGAAATCGCACTAGCGCACTGATCCACCGCCATCGACCGACAGTATTTGCCCGGTGATGAACGAGGCCCGGTCGCTGCAGAGAAAGCTCACCGCCTCGGCGATTTCCGCGGGTTCACCCAGGCGATTCATCGCGGCTTTTTTGCGCAGTCCCGCCTCCATATCGGGTTGTTCTGCAAAGTACTTTTCCAGTCCCGGGGTGCGAATGACACCGGGTGAAACCGCGTTGATCCGTATGCCCTGCTTGCCGTACTCCGCGGCTGAACTCTGTGTCAGTACATTGACCCCGGCCTTGGCGGCCGCATAGGCGGTATTGAAGGCCTGGCCGCGCAGAGAGGCGTTGGATGAAATGTTCACGATAGCGCCACCGTGTTCCAGCATGGCGGCAATCTCGTATTTCATACACAGCCAGGTATTGGTCAGGCACATATCGAGGGTCTGGTCGAAGACCGCGCGATCGTACTGGTGAATGGGACCCGAGCCACGGCTGAGTGCCGCGCTGTTGCAGGCGATATCGAGGCGTCCATAGTGTTGCAAGGCGGCGTCCACCAGGGCTTTGACCGATGCCTCGTCGCTGACGTCACAGTGGCAGAATACCGCGCTGCCCCCCGCGTCGGTGATGAGTTGCACGGTTTCCTGTCCCATCTCATCATTGATATCCGACACCACGACGCTGGCGCCCTCGCGGGCATAGGAGAGTGCGATGGCGCGACCGATGCCCTGGCCGGAACCGGTGACCAGCCCCGACTTTTTCTCTAACAGGCTCATGTGTTGACTCCTTATTCTTAGCGGTAGCAGGTATCCCGGCGTGCGCCTGTGGACCTGAACGGGCCCCGATTATGGCATGCGGGCAGGCACCGGTGCATAGGGCCCATCCGATCAATTTGCTGGACATATTCACTCAGTTCCCCGCCGGTGCTGCGGCACTTCTTGAGGCGGACCTGTTCTATGTTAGACTCCACGCCAAATAACGACGCCAACTCTGATTCACCGGCTGCCAGGGCAGTTGACACCACGATGGCCGAAATTACGGTATCCGCAAAAAAGTTCCTGCGCCTGCTCGATTACATGGAGCGGATCGGGATTGATGCGGCCGCACTGGCGGCAGCGGTTGACCTGAGAATAGACCGCATCACGGCGCTGGATGCCGAGCACGCACTGCCGGCGATACACTATTCTCGCCTGTACAAGGCCGCGGCGGCAAAAATGCAGGAGCTGGAGCGGCGTCTGCCGTGGGCGGCGGGCCTCGGCAGTGAGACCTTCGAATTGATGTGTCACTGCATGATCGGAGGGCGCACACTCAGGGACGCGCTGCGGCTGGCCGAGCGACTGGACGCGCTGCTCTACCCGTTAAACCACTATCGTATGCGCCTGCTGGAGGATGTCGCTTCGGACTCCGCCAAGCTGAGCTATGAGATTGATATCGCACAGGCGACCGAGGTATTGATACCCGATGACTGGGACCGGGTTGACTCCGGTATCGCCGCCGCCAGGTCGTCGGGACTGATTGTCTGGAACGCACTGTGTGGCTGGCTGATAGGGCAGATGCTCAGCGGTGTGGAACTGCGCATCGATGCGCCGTTTGTCAATCGCGAATACCGCGACAGCCTCGCCCGCACCGTCAACGGTTCAGTGTATTTCGACGCAGGTGAAAATACCTTCAGCTTCGATCGCGTGCTGCTGGATCGCCGTGTGGTGCATACCCCCGAATCGCTTAACGATTTCCTCAAGAACAGCGTCTATCATGTGATCGCAATGGGGCGGGTTCCGCTGAGCACCAGCGCCGCGATCAAATCCCTGTTGAGTATCGACCTGTCCAGTGGCATGCCGTCTTTTGCCGACGTGGCGGCCATGCTGTACTTGTCGGAGTCGAGCCTGCGGCGTCGCTTGCAGGCAGAGGAGACCAGCTACCAGGCGATCAAGGATGAGGTGCGCTGTGAGGTGGCCATCGACAAGCTGTTGCACGAGGGCGCGCGCGTGGCGGAGCTGGCCGAGCTGCTCGGCTTTACCGAACCCAGTTCGTTCGTGCGCTCTTTCAAGGGCTGGACCGGTTTCACTCCCAAGGCCTACAGGGACAGGGTGCAGGCCCTGGGTCGGGTCTAGGCACTGTCGCCAGCTCTCAGGGCATGGCATCCAGCTGCTGTACCAGCTTGCGGGCGTCCAGAATCGCACCGTCGATATAGCCCACCCTGCGGCAGTCCCCGACCCGGTGGATCTGTGCGCCGGTGGCAGCCAGCTGGTTTGACAGCTGGTTGTCCGGTTGGGCGCCCATCGCTATGATGACCTGGTCGCAGGCTTTTACCTGCCGTTCGCCGGCCAGTGAAAAAGTCACTGCCCGCCTGCCGATGTGGATATCCTCCACCGATGGATGCAGCGCCGTACCGTGCGCCTCCAGCTGGTGCAACACCCGCGCCCTGCGCACGATGGAGAGTTCGGGACCAAACGCCGGGCCGGGTTCCAGCACCGTCACTGTGCGCTTGCGCTCTACCAGGTACTCGGCCAGCTCCAGACCCACCAGGCCACCGCCGATAATCACGACGTTTTTACTGACAGGCATCCACAGCCTGCTGAGCACTCGCATCAGCGCGATATGACGCAACAGCTGGCTGTAGCGTCCCGCCAGCAGGACCAGGCGCCGGGGCAGTGACAGTTTTGCCATCGCGCCAGCGTTGTTCCCGAACAGGATGCCGCGCAGCTCGTCGCCATCGAATACATGGCGCTGTGCCCTGCCCACAATGTCTGGAGCGACGCGCAGAGCACCGGTGGCCAGAATGACGTGGTCGGGTTGCAGGGCGGCGATATTCTCACGATTGGCCGTGGTGCGCAGTCGAATCGAAACGGGGAGGCGGCGTATTGCCTCGGCGAGATAGTGCACCAGCTTTTCATTGGGTGCGTACGCCAGTCCCGCGATACGCGCGGTGCCGCCGAGGTCGGCCTCCTTTTCCCACAGGTGCACCCGGTGTCCTTTTTCTGCCAGCAGGCGGGCGGACTCCATACCGCCGGGGCCGCCGCCGATCACCAGAATTGTTTTCGGCACTGCCGTTGTCGCGAGGATATCCGCCTCGTGCTCACGGCCGGTGTTATGGTTTACGGCGCAGCATACCGGTTTGTTGATGAAGATCTGGCTGACGCAGATGTAGCAGTAAATGCAGGGCGTTATCAGTTTTTCCTGCTGCGCCGACAGTTTATTGGGCAGTTCGGGATCCGCCAGCAACTTCCTGCCCATGGCCAGGAAGTCGAAATGACCTGCGTCGATGCCACGCTCTGCTGCGTCGGGTTCAATTCTTCCGACGGCGATGACTGGGATCGTGACCGCCTGCTTGACGGCTTTTGCAAACGGTATGAATCCGCCCGCTTCGTGTACCAGCGGTGCCTCAGTGAAAGCGATAGCATGCGCTATATTGCCATAGGCGCTGACGTCGATGGCGTCAGCCCCGGCCTGTTCACACAGGCTGGCGGTCGCGATGCAGTCTGCCAGCCTGATACCGTTGTCGATGCGGTATTCGTGGGCGTCGAGGCGGACGAGAACAGGGAAGCCGGGGGCGGTGGCGGCTCGCACCGCGGCAATCGTCTGCAACAGGAAGCGGGCGCGGTTTGCTACTGAGCCACCGTACTGATCGGTGCGTCGGTTGGTGTACGGGGAGAGGAAATTGGCCAGCAGATAGCCGTGCCCGGCGTGCAGTTCCACCCCGTCAAACCCGGCGTCGCGGGCCCGCACCGCTGCGCGGGCAAAACCCGCCACTACCGCGGCGATGTCATCGGCGGTCATCTCCACGTAGTTCGGGCCGCGACCACCGGGGCCGGCACCCTTGATAAAGGTGGCGGCCTCGTCCCGGGTCAGTACATTGAACATATCGCTGCGGGAGGGCTTGACCGGGGAGGGGACCGGAATGGGGCGCCCCGCCACGGTATCCTCCTGCGCCATCTTGCCGCTGTGGTTGAGCTGCGCCACGATCCTGGCACCGTGTTGGTGAACACGGTGGGTGAGTTCAGCAAGGCCGGGGATGAACCGGTCGTCGGAGAAAGCGATCGTATTCGGCATGCTGGCGCCGCTGGGCCAGAAGGCGGCGGATGTCTCCAGTACCAGCAGCCCGGCGCCGCCACGGGCGCGAGCCTCATAGTAGGCGACCAACTGTTCGGTGCAGTGTCCGTCGGGCGCCGCGAAGTTCGTGCCCATCGCTGCCATCACGATGCGGTTGCGGAGTTCCAGGTCGCCGATGCGACCCGGTGACAGCAGGTGGTGGTAGCGATGTGACATGGTTTCGGCTCTGGCGTTGGAAGTGTCAGTGCACCATGGTAGGCAGTGCCGGGAAATCGCACAGAACCGTTTGCGCCAAATCCATAGACATTTACGTTCCTTCCCTTAGCCGTACCGGCGGCACAGGAAACCGTCAAGCGCGGCAATGGTGGAACCGCTCCCCCGTCACCGCCACCATCGGCGGCGTGTCCAAGGCTGAACCGATTTGTTCATAAATCTGGACTGCTTTGTCGTGTCCAGCCCCCGGGAATCTCAACATACTCTTGTGCGTTGATCGTCCAGTTGCGCCGGGGTGGTGAGTCAGCACCCCGCCAGTGCAGCAAAACCATAAAGATAAAGATAAAGAGGGAGATGGCTATGTCATTACGAAATATTTCACCGATACATCCCATGGTGCTGGCAGTGTCCGCGCTGGTGGCAACGATGGCCGCGCCGTCGCAGGCGCAGACCCCGGCGCCGTCGGGGACAGTGCTTGAGGAGGTGGTGGTGACGGCTGAGAAGCGCACTGAGAGCCTGCAGGAAGTTCCGATCGCCATCACTGCGTTCAGCCAGAAAGATATTGAACAGCGCGGGATATCGAATGTTGCCGACCTGCTCGGCCAGATTCCCAGTGTGGGAGGCTTCACCGCGCCGGGCAGCCGCGGCAGTACCAGTTTGTCGATTCGCGGTGTCGCCGGCGGCTCGCCGTCAAACCTGTCGCTTGATCCAGCCGTCGGCATCTATATGGATGGTGTCTACCTCGGGAAGATGACCGGCGTATCCGTTGACGTGGCGGAACTGGAGCGCATTGAAGTGCTGCGGGGGCCCCAGGGCACGCTGTATGGGCGCAACTCCACCGGTGGTGCAGTGAACTACATCACGCGCAAGCCCAGTGGCGAATTCGGGGTGCGGGCGGTCGGTTCAGTGGGCAACCACGACTACTATGGGGCCCAGCTGAATGTGGATACGCCCTCCATAGGGCAGGTGGGTGTCGGCGCGGGGCGACTCGCGGCCAACTTCGGCGTGCAGACCCGCGACCGGGATGGTTTTTATACCAATACCACGAACGGTGATGACTTCAACGATCTCGATCGCCAGGCGTGGCGGGTAGGGCTGGCCTGGGACATTACCGAGAATCTGCGGGCAGACTACGCCTATGACGGCTCACAGCTGGATGAAGTCAACAACCTGGACGCCGTTGTCGGCATCAACCCGCTGGGTGCCACCAGTGCGAACAGGATTGGCGCGCTGCAGGGAACACTGGCCCAGGCGCAGGCCTGGGCGGCAACGCCGGGTACGGATCCACGCATCGGCCAGCGCTGGGTGCCATCGCTGCAAAAAACCATCAGCGTCTACGAGGACAGCGTGGCGGCCGGTGAAGGCCGGCGCAATCGCGGCGGTATCGATGTCACGCCGCGCTCCAAAGTGGACAGTGAGGGGCACGGACTGACACTGGCCTGGGATAAGGACGAGATCACCTTCAAGTCGATCACCGGTTATCGCACCAGCAAAACCAAGGCGCGCGGTGACATCGATTCCATCGATAGCAGGAATGACGCCAACGGTGTCGCTGCCTGGAACGACCTGGCACACCTGACCCTCGGCTCCATCTACGGTGTGACCGGCGGTAACAATGCGACCTTCCTGCCAATCGACGCATTCTGGAACCAGATTGATGCCGAGGGCGGTGCACTGCATTTCTCGCAGGACAGTGTGTCGGACTATGACCAGTTTTCGCAGGAGTTGCAGGTCATAGGCTCCACGGACCAGATTGAGTACGTCGGTGGCCTGTACTACTTCGAGGACACGGCAAAATACCGTCGCTCTTCCACCGCGCTGGTGCCGTTGGCGCCCTACGGGGAGACGCGTTACAAAATGACCACGGAGGCCTGGGCCGCATACGGCCAGGCCACCTGGACCCCTGGCTGGCTGGATGATCGACTGTCGTTCACCGGCGGCCTGCGGTACACGGAGGAAGACAAGGACATCAACTGGAATAACGGTGAAATGACCGGTGCACTCACAGCCCCGACGCCGGCGATGAGCGCCAGTAATGACAAGTCCTTCGACAATGTCAGCGGCAGCTTCACAGTGGCGTACCAGGCCACGGATGAAATCAATACCTACTTCCGCTACGGCAATGGGTACCGCAGTGGCGGCTTCAACGGCGAGGCCTTCGACAGCGCGCCGTTTGAAGAGGAGACCATAGACCAGTACGAAATCGGCGTGAAAAGTGAGCTGTGGGACAGCCGCCTGCGCGTCAACGCGGCGCTGTACACCTACACCTATGACGACCTGCAGGTCAGCCTGATTGAAACGGTGGACGGCACGCCCACCACCAACATCAGCAATGCCGGTAAAGCCGAGCGCTGGGGTGGGGAACTGGAAATACAGGTAGCGCCGATCGATGACCTGATTGTCGGCCTCAGCTACGCCTATATTCACGGTGACTTCGACGAGTTCCCCGACGTGTGCGGCACACTTGACCCGAGTGACTGCCTCATAGGCAAGGATTTTGCCAAGCGCGGTGGCTCGCCTGACAACCAGTTCAACCTCTATGCAGACTACGTTTTTGCACGCACCGCCTGGGGCGAGGTCACCGGTTACCTCAACCTGAACTGGCAGGACCAGTGGTATGCCTCTGCGGCCTATCCGGCGCTTGTCACGGTCAGTCGAGGCGGCCCCACGGTGCCGATACTGTATGAGAACCGCGAGCTGGATTCCCGCACCCTGGTGGATGCCCGCCTCAGTCTGGAGAATGTCGAAGTGGGTGGCGGCACGATGCGCTTCACGCTCTGGGGCAAGAACCTGACCGATGAAAGCTATCCGACCTACGGGATCAACTTTGGCAATGACATTGGCCTGATCACGCAAAACTACGGTGATCCGCGTACCTACGGTATCGAAGTGGCCTACGAGTACTGAGCGTCTGCGGCGGGCGGCAGCGGAGCCTGCGCCGCCCGCTGCGCTGACCCGCGGAACCGCTGGTAAGGGCCTTTCCACCGCGTCCTGCCGGGCCGCGGTTTTTTTGCTTGTACCACGGCCGCTTTGCCCTCGTGCCGGGGCAGCGACAAGCGGGGATACCGGCTACACTGAACGCCGGAATCGGCGAACACGGGAGTAGAGTACATGTTACTGACAGCGAAAACGGCGCTGGTCACCGGGGCAGGGCAGGGTGTCGGGCAGGGGATTGCGCTTGCGCTGGCCGCCGAGGGTGCCCGGGTTGCGGTGACAGGTCGCACGCGAGAAAAGCTGGACGCGACCTGTGAGCTGATTCGACAGCGCGGCGGCGACGCCTTGCCGGTCGTCTGCGATGTCAAATCCCTGCCTTCGATGCAGGATTGCGTGGCGCAAGTGCTGGCGCACTACGGCAGCCTGCAGATACTGGTCAACAATGCGCAGGAGGTGCCGCTGGGCACGCTGGACCAGGTCAGCGATGACAGCTTCGCCGCCGGCTGGGAGTCCGGCCCGCTGGCGACTTTCCGTTTGATGAAGCTCTGCCGGCCGCACCTGCGCGGCGACGGCTGTATTGTCAATCTCGCCAGCGCTGCCGCCATGCGCTGGGATATGACCGGCTACGGCGCCTACGCGGCGACCAAGGAGGCGATCCGTGCACTGACCCGGGCGGCGGCCTGTGAATGGGGCGGGGAGGGTATCCGCAGCAATGTGATCCTGCCGCATGCGAAGTCGCCGGGGCTGCAGTGGTGGATGGAAAATCACCCGGAGGAGGCGGCGGCTTTCGTTGCCACTATTCCACAGCGGCGGGTGGGCGAGTGCGAGGAGGACATCGGGCGCTTTGTCGCGATGCTGTGTTCGGACGCTTCGGCCTATGTCAACGGCCAGAGTATTGCACTGGATGGCGGCCAGGCCAATCTGGGCTGAACGGAGCGCTACGATGTCGAATGTACCAGAGCAGGAAGCCCGGATGCTGCAGGGCCTGAAGGGGCAGCGACTCGGCCCCTACCTGAGTCACAACCCGGTCAGTGCAACGCAGATCTGGCAGTGGTGTTCCGCGATGGGAGACAACAATCCCTGCTATCACCGTGGCCCTGGGCAGATTGCACCGCCGGCGATGATGCAGATGTGGACCATGCGCGATATCAACGACTGCTATGCACCGGGCTCCACATCGGCAGCGCCCTACCGTGTGTTTGATGAAATGCGCACTATCGGTTACGCGGCCAATGTCGCAGTCAGCTACGATATCAGCTTCCATCACTACCTGCGCGTCGGTGACCGCCCCCGGCACTTCACCAGCGTGGTCAACATCAGTGAGCGCAAGTCGACCCGGCTGGGAACCGGCTATTTTGTGACGGAGCGCGTGGAGTACCTGACGCAGGATGATGTCCTGTTCGCAGATGCCCTGATCACCTACTTCCAGTACCAGCCCGCTGCGGCTGAGGGAAATGAGCCGGTGGCGCCAGCACCGCAGGCGCCGGCAGTCGACGAGGGCGCAGCGCCCGAAGGTGGCGCCCCCGGGTGGCAGCCGGACTACAGCGACCTCGATATTGCCGGCCTGCAGCTGGGCGATGTGCTGCCGGAACTGCACTTGCCTGTCACGCACAAGCTGATTGTCGGCGGTGCGATTGCGACCCAGGATTTTATTCCCGTGCACCACAACCTCCCCGCGGCGCAGGCCGCAGGCATGCCGGATATTTTCATGAATATCCTGACCACCAGTGGCCTGTCAGCGCGCTACCTCGGCGACTGGGCAGGCGCGGGCAGCCGGCTGGAAAAGATCGCTTTCAGCTTGATGGTGCCCAATTTCCCCGGTGATGTCATGGTGATGCGCGGGACGATAAACGCTATCGAACCACGGGCGGCCGGTGCGGCTGTAAGCGTGGAATTCAGTGGCAGTAACCGCCGGGGGCTGCATACCTCCGGCACCGCAACGCTGGCATTGCCCGGCAAACGTACAACGGTATAGGACAGGCAGATGAGCAGAGCACGGTTTGAGGGCAGGGTAGCCATTGTCACAGGTGGCAGCATGGGAATTGGCAGGAGTACGGTCCTGCAGCTGGTGGCCGAGGGGGCCCATGTCGTCAGCTGCGCGCGGCGCAAGCCAAAGCTGGAAGAGCTGGAGGCGGCGACACAGGGCCTGAGCGGCAGTTTTACCGGTTACGCGCTGGACGTCGGCGATACCGAGGCCTTTGCGGCGATGATCAATGACACCGCGCGCAAGCACGGTCGCCTCGATGTACTGGTGAACAACGCGCCCTCGGTGATCGGCGGTATGGTGGTGGACCAGACGCTGGAGGACTGGCGTGCCAACTTTGGTATCGGTGTCGACAGTGTTTTCATCGGCGTACAGGCGGCACTGCGCATCATGATCCCGCAACGCAGTGGTTCAATCGTCAATATCTCCTCGGTGAGCAGCCTGCGCGCGGGTATCGCCGCCGGTGCCTACGGTGCGGCGAAAGCAGCGCTCAACCAGTTCAGCCAGTGTGCCGCGATGGAGGCGGCGCCGCACAATGTGCGCATCAATGTGGTGGCGCCGGGCGCAGTGGATACCCCGGGGCTCAATGCCGCCACCCTCAAGAACGATGCGGTGAAAAAGATCATTACGGATGCCATTCCGATGCAGCGTGCCGCCACGCCCGAGGAGGTTGCCCAGGCGATCTGCTTCCTGGCCTCCGACGAGGCATCGTTTATCACCAGTGTGGTATTGCCGGTGGATGGTGGTAAAAACGCCCAGATGTATGTGCCGGCCTTCGATATCACCAACCTGGACAACCAGGCCATCGAGCGGTAGTGGCCGGTTCAGGCGTGCGCTGCCGGTAGGCTCACTCCGACCCCGGGTGGGCGACCGGCTGTCGTGCCAGGGCGCGGTCCAGCAGCGAATAGGCCACCGGAACCACCAGCAGCGTGAGCAGGGTGGAGCTGATAATACCGCCGATCACCGCGACCGCCAGCGGGCCGTACTGCCCCGCACCCTCACCGACGCCGATTGCCGCCGGCAGCATCGCCAGCACAATGGTGAGAGAGGTCATCAGCACTGGACGCATACGCCGGGGACAGGCCTGCCGGATTGCAGTGGCAGTATCCATGCCCTCATCGCGATAGCGGTTGATCAGGTCGACCAACAGGATAGAGTTTTTTGATACCAGTCCCACCAGCAGTACCAGGCCGATCATCGAGTAGATGTTCAGTGTGTGGCCCGCTACCCACAGCCCGATGATTCCGCCGACAATCGCAAGAGGCTGAGCCAGCATTACCAGTAGCGGTTGCAGGAAGGAGTTGAACTGGCTGGCCAGCACCATATAGACCAGTATCAGGCCTGTCGCCATCAGGAACAGCACTGCGCCTTTGGAGGCGTCGAGTTCTTCCGTCTGGCCGGCCAGCGCCACGCTGTAACCCGGCGGTAACAGTTCATCCGCGATGCGTGTGAACTCGATAACCGCCTGCCCGAGATCAATCTGCGGCGTTGACCTGAACGCGGCGGCAAACAGCAGGTCGTGGCGTTCGACGCCGGCCGGGCCCAGCGATTCCTTTACCGTGACCACGGTGTTCAGCGGCAGCAATTCGCTCTGCGGCCCGAGGATATAGAGCCGCTCGAGGTCGCCGGCGTCGCGCACTGCGTCGCGTCGCGCGGACAGTCTTACATCGTAGCGCTCGCCGTCGCCGGGCAGGGCATTGAATTTGGCGATATCCGCGCCGCCGGCCAGTACCCGGATGGTGTCGCCGATCTGCCGGGTGCTGATGCCCAGTGCCTGGGCGCGATTGCGGTCGATGTCAAAGTACAGTTGTGGCCTGTCCATTTCGAGATCCATGCGCACATCGCCCATTTCGGGATTCAGTTTCAGGCGCTCTTCGATCTGGCGCGCGAGTTCCGCCACGCGGTACAGGTCGGGCCCGGTGATATACGCGCTGAAAGGCTCCCCAGCACCGCTGAAGATCGCGTAGGAGATGACGTAGACCTGTACACCGGCGATCCGCTGCAGCGCGCCGCGGACCTCGGTCATAATCTCCTGCTGGCTTCGGTCGCGCGCGGACTGTGGTGTCAGCATCACATTCAGGGTCGCCTCGCTGACTTCGCTGTCCTCGCTGGCGCCGACTGTCGCCAGCACCCGGTCGACTTCACCGACGCGCTGCAGAATGGCTTCAACCTGGGTGATCTTGCGCTCCATGTATTCGATGGAGGTGCCCAGCGGCGCCTGCAGTCGCACCATAAAACGCGATTCATCATCCGGTGGGAAAAACTCGCTGCCGAGCTGCCCCAGGAACCAGCCAGTGGACAGTACCAGCAGCGAAGTGAGGGCCAGCACCAGTGCGCGAAACCTGAGCCCGAATTCCAGCAGCCGGCGATAGCGATCCTCCAGCCACCGGTGTGCGTTTGCGATGCCCTGCTTGAAGCGCCCTTGGCTGCCGCTGTCACGTTTCAGGAAACGCGCGCACAGCGCCGGCGTCAGGCTCAGCGAGACAAACAGCGAGGCGAGCACGCCTACGGTCACCACCACGGCGAATGAACGCATGAACACGCCGATCATGCCGCCCATGAAAATGACGGTGGCAAAGATGCAGACCAGGGTCAGCGTGGCCGCCATGACGGCGAACACCACTTCCCCGGTCCCCTTGATGGCAGCGACATCCTGGTCGTTCTCACCGGCCTCGATATGCCGGTGAATATTTTCGAGTACCACGATGGCATCGTCGACCACCACGCCGATCAGCAGCAACAGGCCGCTGAGTGTCATGATGTTGAAGGTATAGCCACCGAAATACATCACCACCACGGCACCGGCCAGTGACACCGGTATCGCTGTGGTAATAATGGCCGTGGCCGGCAGGTTCAGCAGGAACAGCCAGACCACCAATGCCGCCAGCAGCGTGCCTTCGACGATATGGTTCGACAGTGCCTGGGCGGTGCGGGAAATAATGCCGGCCTCATCCGTCGCCACCACCAGCTCCACCCCATCCGGGAGGGAGGGGATGATCACATTGTCCAGGCGCCGTGTGATCTCGTCGACAATGGCCACGGTATTGGCGTTCCTCACCTTGCGCACGGCGATCGACAGGGCCTCTTCACCGTTAAAGCGCGCCAGGCTGCGCTTGTCATCGAGGCCATCGCTGATCGTCGCGACCTGTCCGAGTGTCACCGGGACCTGGTCGCGCCAGGTAATTACCAGGTCCTGCAGTTCGGCGGTACTGTGGTACTCGAGGTCCAGGTGTAGCAATTTCTCCAGCATGCCGCCCACCAGGTAGCCACCGGCGAGTTGCACATGCTCGCGGCCAAAGGCTGCAATCACGTCCTGCGCGGTGATATGCAGCGCCGCCATCCGCGCCAGGTCCAGGTCGACGCGGATCTTGCGCTCGCGCCCGCCGCCGATGCTGACACCGCCGACACCGTCGATATTTTCCAGCTGGCGCTTGATCATGGTGCGGGCCACCACACTCAAGTCGTTGAGTGATCGGTCACCCTTCAGCACCAGCCATACCAGCGGTTCCGCATTCATGTCCAGTTTGGCGACGACCGGGGTTTCCACTTCCCTGGGCAGGTCATTGATGACCTGGTTCACTTTTGCCTGCACTTCATTGAAGGCAACGTCCGGATCCTTGGTCAGGATAAATTCCACCCAGACCTCGGACACGCCGGGAACCGACATAGACTGTATATGCTTGATGCCGGACACGGAGTTGACGGCGGATTCCAGTACCGCACTGACACTGGCATCCATCACCTCGGGGCTGGCTCCCGGATTGACCGTAGTGACGGTGATCATCGGCGGATTGATATCCGGCAGGCGGTCCAGGCCGACGCCGCGCAGACCGATCACCCCGAACAGCAGCATGGCCGCACTCAGCATATAGGCGAGTACGCGGCGGCGGACAAACAGCTCGACGAAATTCACTGGCCGGGTTGCTCTACACCGACCCGGCTGCCATCGGTCAGCAGGCTCGCTCCCTCGACGACGACCCGGTCATCGGCACTGATGCCGTGGCGAATTTCCACCCAGGCAGACTCGCGCCAGCCGGTCTCAACGGGCACAGCACGCGCTCGCTCGCCGTCGATCACAAACACCACATCCAGATCATTGCGCTCGACAATGGCCAACTGCGGGACAACCAGTGCATTGCTGCGGCGTTCCACCACCAGCGTCGCATCGACACTGGCGCCGGGAAACCAGCCGCCGGGATTGTCGAACTCGACAATGACCTCCTGTGCGCGGTTGTGCATCTTGATCCGGGGGTTGACGGCCGCCACGACGCCAGTTGCGTTGACACCCGGTGCAGTGGGTGTGGTCAGGCGCACTGTTTGCCCGACGGCAATGCGGGAGGCGTCGCGCTCGGGAAAGGCAATGCGCGCCCGCAGCCGGTCCACGCTCACCAGTTCGAACAGCGCCTGCCCCGGGGTGACATAGTCACCGGTGGAGACAAGCCGCCGCGTGACCAGTCCATCGAGTGGCGCGACAATGCGTGTTTTACTTTCCAGGTAGCGGAAGTGTTCCCACTGCTTGCGTGCCACGTCGCGCTGCGCCGCCAGTATTTCCAGCTGGGCCTGTTCGTCCTCCAGCACATCGCGGGACACAGATTGTGATTCATCCAGGCGCTGCAGTCGTTTCACTTCGCTCTGCTGGTTTTGTACCAGCACGTTGTAGCGGCGCACTTCCGCCTCAGCCTTGGCGGTCTCTATCGCGTGCAGGGTACTGTCCAGGGTCGCCAGCAGTTGTCCCTCTGTCACCGCGTCACCCTCGCGAATGACAACCTGCTCTACCTGTCCGGGGGTTTGGGCGGACACGGTTGGATCGTGCAGGCTTTCGACGCTGCCGATTGCAGTAAGCGCAATCTCGATATCCTGCTGTCCCGGCAGCCCGGTGCTGACATTGGTGGTGCGGGCGTCTTGCGGCAATGTTCCCTCCTGCCCCGCATCGCCACAGCCGGCAACCAGGATAGACAGGACTGCGATAACAATGGGCTTCAAGAACGGTTACTCCATCGGGTGGACTGGCGGGGATTTGGCCAGCAAATTAACATCAGTGCGACATTCTGCAAAGGAGTGCCATGGTACCCCGCCCGGGGCTGCAGACTCTGCCATTGCGCAGCCCAGGGCGGCGGCCTATTCGACCGGCATGGGCTGGCCGTCCATCAGCCGTGCGAGGCCCCGCAGCATCCGGTACAGGACCCACAGGCCGACCAGCACTACCAGCACCCACGCCAGTGGGATGCCGATGATGGTCACCACCAGGGCGGCTCCCACCAACAGCCACAGCAGGGCGAACCAGAATGTGCGTATCTGCCAGCCGAAATGGGAGTCCAGGTAGGTGCCGCGGACCGCGTCGCGCTGGACGTAGTTAAGAATGACCGCGAGTATTGAGGGCCAGCCCGTCAGGAAGGCTGTCACCACAAATGCGCTGGTGAGCACACCGCTGATGGCACTGAACAAATGCAGGCCGTAGATCAGGTAGGTAAGATTGACCATATTGGCGCTGGGAGGTTGTTGCATGGCGATCTCCTGGGGGCTGGCGGTGCGGTGAGGGTTGTGTGCAGTCGAATTGTACGCTGCCCGGCGATGCGGCATCAATCGGGTATCCTCGCGACACCAGTGGTCGCGCACAGGATGGGTGTATCACAGGGGGCAGTTGGGTAACGTTTATGCAAACTACGCAGGGTATCGCGCAGGTCAACGGTGCAGCGCTTTTTTACGAGGTGGCTGGCAGCGGTCCCGCGCTGGTCCTGATTCACGGCAACACGCTGGATACCCGCATGTGGGATCTGCAGGTGGAGTGCTTTGCGTCGCGTTTCCGGGTGATCCGCTATGACATGCGCGGTTTCGGGCGCTCGGCAACGCCGGCCGCTGAGGCCTATTCGGCAGCGGACGATCTCGCTGCGCTGCTGCGCTATCTGGAGGTGTCGCAGGCACATATCCTCGGGCTCTCGCTGGGCGGCCTGGTGGCGATAGACTTTGCGCTCGACTATCCGCAGATGACCCACACACTGATTGCGGCCGACGCGGGGCTGCGGGATTTCCAGTGGCAGAGCTACGGCGAGTTTTCCGCTGCCGTGCGGACCACAGCGCAGACTGCGGGGATCGAGGCGGCCAAGGCGCAGTGGCTGGCGGGGGACTTGTTCTCCGCTGCGCTGGAGCACCCCGGGGCGGCTGCCAGGCTGCGGCAGGTGGTGGCGGATTACTCCGGCTGGCACTGGCTTAACCGGGACCCGCAGCACACCCCGGAAACGTCGGCGATGGAGCGTCTGGCAAGCCTGCGCTGCCCGGCCCTGGTGATCGTCGGTGAGCGCGACCTGGCGGACTTCCGCGACATCGCCGATCTGCTGCAGCGTCGTATACCCGGAGCTTCCCGTGTTGTGCTGCCCGGTGTCGGGCATATGTCCAATCTGGAAGATGCGGCGCAGTTCAACGCGCTGGTGCTGGATTTCTTGGCCGCGCCTATTTCCCCAGCCAGCTGATCTTGTATAGATCCCGGCGTCGATCCAGGTAGTTGCGCACCGAGCCTTCATTTTTCAACTTGTTTAACTGCTCCAGGTCAAGATCCACAATCAGCGTCATCTCTGTATTGGGGGTGGTCTCAGCCATAATGGCATCGTGCGGGAAGGAGAAGTCCGACGGCGAGAACACGGCGGATTGCGCGTACTGTATATCGGCGCCATCCACTTTCGGCAGGTTGCCGACACTGCCGGCGATGGCGACATAACACTCGTTCTCGATGGCCCTGGCCTGGGCGCAGCAGCGCACCCTCAGGTACCCGTTCTTGGTGTCTGTCCAGAACGGTACAAACAGTATCTGCATATCCTGTTCTGACTGCAGGCGGGCGAGTTCCGGGAATTCCACATCGTAGCAGATCAGGATGCCGATCTTGCCGAAGTCGGTATCGAACACCTTCAGTTCATTGCCGCCTTGCATAATGTAGGCGCGCTTTTCGTAGGGTGTGGGATGGATTTTATACTGCGCCTCCAGGGTCCCGTCGCGACGGCACAGGTAGGCGACGTTCAGGATTTCGTCATCCTCCAGCACCGGCATCGAGCCGGCGATGATATTGATATTGTAGCTGACGGCCAGTTTCGACATTGACTCTATGATCTCCGCACTGCAGGCGGCCAGCGCCCTGATGGCGTCGACAGAGGTCTGGTGGTGCTCCATTCCCATCAGCGGGGCGTTGAAAAATTCCGGGAACAATGCCAGGTCACACTGGTAATCCGACAGTGCGTCCACAAAGAATTCCACCTGCTGGATCAGTTCTTCCACCGACCGGAGAGGGCGCATCTGCCACTGCACACAGCCGATGCGGGCAGTGCTGCGGGTGGCGCCGATCAAAGGGGCTTTCTCGGGGTCGTAATACAGGTTCTGCCATTCCAGCAGGGTGGCGTACCCATGTGACTCCTTGTCCTCCGGCAGGTAGTTCTTGAGGATGCGCTTGACCTCAAACTCATTGGACAGTTGGAAAGTCAGGATAGGGTCGTAGATCTCCTTGCGCTTCACGCACTCGATGTAGGTCTGGGGTGACATCTGGTCCGAGTAGTTCGCGTAATTGGGAATGCGGCCACCCGCGACGATGCCCTTGAGGTTGAGGTTCTGGCACAGTTCCTTGCGCGCCTCATACAGCCGTCGGCCCAGTCGCATTCCGTGGTATTCGGGCGAGACACAGACATCCACCCCGTAGAGTACGTCACCCTTGGGATCGTGAGTGTTGAAGTAGGAATCACCCGTGATCTCCTGGTAGGTGTGCTGCCCGCCGAACCTGGCGTAGTCGACAATCACCGCGAGGGCCGCGGCCACCACCACGCCGTGGTCTTCTATACAGATCTGCCCCTCAGGAAAGACACCCAACTGGATCTGGAACTGCTTCTCTGTCCAGGCCCCACCCAGGCCGGGGTACACTTCGTCCATGATGCGCTTGAGATCAGGATAGTCGCTGGCGACCAGATGCCTCAGGTTGAGCTTGTGTTCGGAGTCATCTGTGGGTGAGTCAATGGTCATGCCTGCCTTCCTTCGGGTGACGTGAAATCATGGGAACGGGAATGTAGCGGATCATACGCTATATGGAAGCGCCCGGGCTATATCAACGGCGGAGGGGCTATCGCCGTATCAGGTTCAGCAGTGCCCCCGAGATGATGAGTGCGCCGCCAGCCAGCGTCCACGCGGAGGGAATTTCGTCGAACAGGAGCCAGCCGAGCAGCACAGCAAACACCACCTGCACATAGGAGTAGGCGGCAGCCTTGCCGGCGGTCTCGTAGCGCATCGCATGCGTCAGCCCCAGTTGGCCCACCTGCGTGAAGATACCGACCAGCAGCAACAATACCAGTGATTCCACGTCGGGGATGACAAACGGCACCCCGGGCAGCGCCACTGACAACGGCAGCGCAATCAGGGGAAAGTAGAAAATAATGACGGAGGCGTCCTCTACCGGGCTCAGCCGACGCACCAGGACATACGCGACAGCACTGCCGAAGGCGCCTGCCAGCGCAATCGCGACGTTAAACCACGGCAGGGCGGGCGAGGCATCGGTAAATGCGCCGGGTTCCACCATGACGATGAGGCCGGCGATGCTCAGCACGATACAGAGTACAGTCGATACCTGTATGCCCTCCCGCAGCAGCAGCAGGCCCAGCAGTGCCGTAAACACCGGGTGCATGTACTGCAGTAGTGTCGCCTCCGCCAGTGGCAGTGTCGTCACCGCGTAGTAGACACAGATCAATGCGAGTGCGCCGATCGCGCCGCGGGCGATCAACAGCGCACGGTGGCTGCCCCACGGTGACAGTCCCTTCCTGCGCACGTCTATATAGCTGATCACCAGTGACACCAGTGAGCGCGCCGCCACTATTTCCAGCAGTGGAATGCCCCGGCTGGCGACCAGTTTGACGCAGGCCGCCATTAACGCAAAACCCAGCGCAGACACCAGCATATAGCGCGCACCGGGCGATACCCGGGGCGGGATTGCAGACGAGTTCATTGTTCTCACCAACTACTTTATCGCCGTGCCAATGCCCTGTTGAGAGGCGGCCGGCGGGACGGATGCGCCACCTTACACGTTTTTGCCAGCATTTTGAAAACCGGTCCCGCGCCGTGCTATCCGGATGTCAACGCACTGCCGCAAACGCTGATGGTCGCGACCCGGTTAGTGATCGATTCGGCCCGCTCCGATACAATCCGTGGAAAAGGCGGTAAGCTGTTACACGGTCACATCGATACCGGGCGCAGGCGACGGGGGAGGGCTTTCCCGCGCAGTGGGCTGCGGTGGCAGTGATCCACGCCAATAAAAATGATTGCCAGAGACTTTCGCCTATGACAGTTGCAGAGACATTTTTCGACGGTAGTTTTATGCCCCACGGCCACTGCTTCCTGTGGCGGGAAGACTTGTTGTTCCTGCACGTGGTGGGCGATTTAACAACCGCGCTCGCCTATATCCTGATTCCGTTTGTCCTTGTGCGGCTGGTACTGGTGCGACGCGATCTCAGGTTCAATTCCCTGTTCCTGCTGTTTGCCTGTTTCATTCTGTTTTGCGGCCTTACCCACATTATTGGTGTGATTAATGTATGGCATGGCTACTACTATGTTGAAGGCGTCGCCAAGATCGCAACGGGTCTGATTTCCATTACCACCGCGATTGTCTTGTGGAGGCTGCTGCCGGTGCTGGTAGCGCTGCCGTCGCGCATGGATATGCAAGCCAGGCTGGAGGAACTACAGGAGGCCAAGGAGGCGCTGGTCGAGAGCAACCGATCACTGGAGGCCAAGGTCGCCCAGCGCACCGAAGAGCTCGAGCGGATCGCCTACAGGGATCCGCTGACGAACCTGCTGAACCGCCGTGAAATTAACCGGGTGCTCGATATAGAGATTGATCGCGCACAGCGCCAGAAGTACCCCCTGTCCCTGCTGATGCTGGACTTCGACCATTTTAAAAGCATCAATGACACCCACGGCCACCAGATGGGCGACAGGGTATTGAAAACCTCAGCCGATGCCCTGCTGGAATGCAGTCGTAAGACCGATTTTGTCGGCCGCATCGGTGGCGAGGAGTTTGTGATACTGCTGCCCAACACGGATTATGCCACTGCCCAGCGGCTGGCGGAGCGGTACCGGGCAACCATTGAGAGCACCCCGCTGGATGACATCCATTTCACCTGCAGTATCGGGGTCGCCGAGCTGCAGCCGGGTGAGCAGATGGAAAACCTCATGGCCCGCGCCGACGAAGCGCTCTACGACGCCAAGAATTGCGGGCGCAACACTGTCAGGTGAAACCTGCTGCCGGTGGTTGGGGGCGACACATGAAGAATAATATCTGAAAGCTGGTTGCTTGACTTCTGGTGGGTTTTCTCAGCTAATGCGCGGTAAGCAACAGGGACAGTTCCCGGTCGAACGACAGCGGTTTGATGAGGGAGGCGGGTTGCGCCGGGAGAGTATTTTTTACAACCCACCCGTGGGATCCGGTGTGACATTGCGCCGGTGAGCAGGGAGCACAAGCGAGGTTGAACAGCGTTCGATGTCCGCAGGTCAAGACAGGCAGGCCGAGTCCGATCTCGTTGCCTCAATCCGGCAACTGGAGGGGCTGGTCGAGCAGCGTTCCGCCGAACTGCAGGGCAGTGAGGCGCGCTTTAAGTCCACCGTCGACAGTCTGCTGGTAGGTGTGGTGGTGCACGACACCGAACTCGCTGTGGTCTACAGCAATCCGCAGGCCTGCCACTTGCTTGGCATAACGCCCGGGCAGATGGCGGGAGAGGAACCCTTTGACCCGGACTGGCAGTTCCTGCTCGCCGACCGCTCTGTGGTCGATGTCGAAGACTATCCCCTGAACCAGGTGCTCAAGACAGGTAAAAGTGTCGCCTATGAGTGCATGGGTGTGCAGCGCTCGGGGAGCGCGGAGATTACCTGGTTGACCGGCAGTGCCGTGCCCGTATTTACGCAGGACAACCGGCTCGACAGCGTGGTTGTCAATTTCATGGATGTGACCGAGCTCAAGCGCCTGCAACAGGCGCTGCAAAAGCGGGTGTTGGCGCTGACCCGGCCGCTGGACCAGCCCGGGGATATTGCATTTGGCGACCTGTTCAATCTGCCCGAGATCCAGCACATCCAGGATGAGTTCGCCACGGCTGCCGGGGTGGCCTCTATCGTCGTGGATGCGGACGGTGTTGCGATAACCGAGCCGAGTAATTTTGTCGATTACTGCCACTACCTGGCGCCCGCTGGCGAGGTTGCGGGGGCCAACTGTTTCACATCGCGCAAGGTGGCAGAACTGCCCCATGCGCAGGGTCCGGTCATTCAGCAGTGTCCCGTCACCGGACTGTGGGACGCCGCCGCCAGTATTGAGCTCGATGGTCTGCATGTCGCCACCTGGCTGATCGGCCAGGTGCGCGACGAGTTGTGGTCGCCGCGGCAGGTGCGCATGAACGCGCGCGCATGCGGAGCTGATGAAGAGGCGGTGGTGGCGGCGTACTACCGTGTTCCGGTGATGGCGCCCGAGCGATTCCAGAGTATTGCCAAAGCGCTTTTTACGCTGGCCCGGCAGCTTTCCAATGCAGCCTACCAGAATGTGCAGCAGGCGCGGTTTATCGAGGACCAGAAAAGAGTGGAGCAGGCCCTGCAGGAAAGTGAGGAGAAGTACCGAAAACTGTTTGAGTCGGAGTCTGACGCCATTGTGATTTTTGACGGCGACACGCGCCGCTATGTGGATGTCAACGCGGCGGCAGTGCGACTCTACGGGTATTCGAGGGCGGAGTTCCTGCAGCTGACCCACGATCAGATCAGCGCCGATGAGAATGCCTCCGGGGCCATGATAGCGACGGTGCTGTCTGCCGCGTCGGCGCCGCCCTTTGCCGGCCAGCACCGCAAGAAGGACGGCACCCTGTTTCCGACGGAGACTACCGCCTTCTCTTTTTTCCTGCGCGGCCGGCCGGTGATCTGCGGCGTTGTTCGCGACAGTACTGAACGCGTCGCCCATGAACGCGAACGGGAACAGAATCGTGCCGAGCTGCGCAGGCTGGCGTCCCAGTTGTCGCTGGCTGAGCAGCGTGAGAGAGAGCGCATCGGCCGCGAGTTGCACGACGGCGTCAGCCAGTTGTTGAGTTCATCGCTGCTGCGGTTGAGTATGCTCAAGGACCTGCCGCTGCCCGATGGTGCAAGCGGTGCTGTCGAAACAGTGTGTGGCATCGTGCAGCAGGCGCTCGATGAAACCCGCACCCTCACGTTCGAGCTGAGCTGCCCCATGCTCAACGAACTCGGGCTGGCCGCGGCACTGGAAGAGCTGTGCTCCAGCATGCGGCGTGAGTACTCCATCGATTTTGAATTCAGCGGGACTGCCAGGCTGCTGCCGATGTCGATGGACAACCAGATAGCACTGTACCGTTCCACACGCGAGTTGCTGGTGAATGTGATGAAACATGCGGGCGCGACATGGGCCTGTGTGGATCTGGCGCAAACGCCGGACAGCTTGCGTATCTGCGTGAAAGACGATGGCGTGGGTTTTGACGCCGAGCAGGCGGGCAGGGGGTTTTCGCCCTCGGGTGGTTTCGGGCTGTTCAATATCCGTGAATATATCCGCCATGCGGGTGGCAGCCTGCAGATTGTATCGACACCCGGTGTGGGTACGGAGGTGGTGCTCGATGTGCCTCTGGAGATGATGCGTGCCTAAAGATATCCGGATACTGCTGGCGGATGACCATGAAGTGATGCGGTCTGCACTGCGCTTGCTGCTCGACTCGCGTCAGGAATTGACGGTGGTCGGTGAGGCGGGCAACGGGCGGGAAGTGCTGGGTATGGTCGAGCGCGTCGCGCCCGATGTGGTGGTGATGGATATCAATATGCCCGAGTTGAACGGCATTGAGGCCACGCGGCAGATCAGGGCGAGTTTCCCGCAGGTCAAGGTGCTGGGGCTTTCCATTCACATGAAGGGGCGCATGGTCTCTGAAATGCTCAGTGCCGGCGCGCGCGGCTATGTGCCTAAAAACAGTGCGGCCAGTGAGCTGCTGGAAGCGATTCGTACGGTTATGACGGGAAAAATGTATATCAGCCCGGAAGTGCTGGGAGGCTTTCTGGAGTCGCAGCATCGCGGTGATACCGCGGAGAATGCGTTCACCTCGCTGACCGAGCGCGAGCGCGAGGTGCTGCAACTGCTGGCGGAGGGCTACCCCACGCGGGAAGTGGCTGACAAACTCTGCCTGGGGTTGCCGACCGTCCACACCCACCGGCAGCACCTCATGCAAAAACTGAACGCCCGCAGTGTTGCCGATCTGGTGCACTACGCGATCCGCGAGGGGATTATTGCTAGCGATAACTAGTGGCTCGCCGCACCTGCTAGCCACTCATAATTTTTATGAGGCGATAGCATACTGATCCTGCCCACCAACAGTGGACACGTTCCTAAGCGACCAGTTTTGCCTCAAACGCCGCCGGGCTGATATTCCCATTGGCGCTGTGTCGGCGGTCTCGATTGTAGTCCACTTCAATGTACTCGAATACCGTTTGCCTCATCTCTTCCCGGGTGCCGGTGGGTTCGCCATGGACCGCTTCCACCTTGAGCGAATGGAAGAAGCTCTCGGCGCAGGCATTGTCGTAGCAGTTGCCCCGGCCACTCATACTGCAAATCAGGCCGTACTCGTCCAGCAGCGTCTGGTAGGCCTTTGAGCAATATTGGCTGCCACGATCAGAGTGCACAATCACGCCAGTTGGCATGCCGCGA
>JAGRIE010000059.1 GCA_020443425.1 Halioglobus sp. | reverse complement strand
CGCAGCTCGGATGCCGGTGTGGCGAGATCGATGGCCTGCAGGTATTCGAAGAAGCCCAGCAGCGCGACCCAGTCCTGTTGCTGCGACAGCGCCGTGTCGGTGGCCTGGGTCAATCGCGTGACGGCGTCTGCGACGCGAGTCCGCGCGCCCGGCTGCAGGGCATAGGTTGTGGCCAGCTGCAGTGTGCTGGCGGCCTCCTCCGGTGAACTGCAAAGGCGCTGGTTCTCTGCCAGCAGCAGGAGTACCGGTATATCCTGGTAGTAGGCATCCAGCCACGTGTCCACCAGCTCGTTGAATGCAGTGCTGCCGCACTGAGCCAGCCCGGAGTGCAGGTAGGCTTCCAGTAAGGGTTTCAGCAGTGCACGGTACGCCTCATCGATGTCCAGCGCGCGCTCGTAGTAGGCAACGGCCTGCGCAAACGCCTGCTCCTGCAACAACCGGGCAAAATGCGCCGGGTCGGCCCTGTCAGGCGCCGGAGCCAGTGCGGCCGCACTGGTGCCTGATGTGCGCGGCGCAGCGGTGGGTGTCGGCGTTGCCGGTGTGGCGGGTGTCCCCCGATGAGGGGTAGCGGCAGCTATTCGCAGGCCATCTGCGTCCGGGGTGATTCCGCGCAGCAACCACCCCAGGGCGATGCCTGTGAATAACAGGCCAGTGTAAACCGCAATTCTGTTCATGCGGGCAGTCTACGCAGTGCGTGGTGCCGCGACAACGCCATGGCGTTGTCGCGCAGCGACCTGCGCATATTGTGGCTGTGACTCGCGGTGGTGCTAGCGCAGTCGCGCGCGGAGCTTGCGCAGCAGCAGGTGTGGCGACCATCGGATGCGGCGGCAGATACGCGGATGAATCGCCCGCAACCCCGCCAGATAAGCGTGATAGCCCTCGAAATCCCGCCGTTTTATCAAGCCGCGTACATCCCGGTAGGCGGCATGCCACAGCCGGGTCTCCAACCACTCCTCCAGTATCTGCTGGGCAAACACGTTGCCGGCGCTGGCGGCCTCACAGGGGGCTGTGATGGCGGTAAGGTTGTCGATACGCTGCGCGGTGGACAGTGTCCTGGTCGCATTGTGACCATGCAATCGCCAGACGGCGACGTCCTTCGCGATGAAGGCGACATTGCCGGTGAGGATGTAGCGGTGCAGTGACTCCCAGTCCGAACTGATAATATCGCTGCGATAGAAATCCAGCGCACAGGCCTTTTCTCTGTGGTACAGGCAGGTGTTGTGGAACAGGGATACCCGCTCGGTTGCGAACCGCAGGAACAGATCGCGGCCCGGCAGTGCGTCAGGCAGGCTCGCATTCTCGGTCGGCGACTGCAACTGGCCGTTGAGGTCTTCCCGCAACCTGGCCGCATTGGCAAAGACGAGGTCGATGGAGGGGTCCCTTTCCACTGCCTGTATCGCCTGGGTGATATAGGATTTGTCGCAGAGATAGTCGTCTCCGTCCAGTACCAGGACCCAGTCGCCAAATGCAAGCTGGTAGAGGCATTTCCGGTAGTTGCCCACGCGCCCGAGGTTGGTGGCGTTGCGGCTCACGACCAGCCTCTGCCCGGCGGAAAACTGTCGCAACACAGCTGCGGTGGTATCCGTGGAGGCATCGTCGGAGACAATCACCTGCAGGTTCGCGTAGTCCTGGTCCAGCGCACTGGCAACCGCGGCAGCCAGGTGTTCGGCCTGGTTGTAGGTTGGAATGAGGATATTGACAGAGGGCGGCATGCGGTGTGGTGTCAGGTTCGGCGCTGGCTGCCGAGGATATCGAGATAGCACTCCGGTGGGTAGTAAGATGCTTCATCCCTGTCGTGGTTGGTGTACCAGACCTGGGCAAAATAGGGGTTGTGTTTCGCCTCCTCGTCGTAGTCCCAGCCGCGTCTTGCCGGTTCGCACTCGGGGCACCAGTGGCCCCCCTTCAACACCGAGTTGGGGGTCATCGTAAACCGGTGGCCGCGCCAGCACTGCCACGGGGGCGCCCGCAGCAGGTCGCCGGCTGCCATCGTGGCTGCAAGGCATTTGCCACCGCGAAAGCGGGCAGCGCCCTGCATCTGCACGATATCCAGTGCGGCATCTTCCAGCGACTCGTCATAGCCATGATCGAGGCGCTGGTACTCCCCGTAGCCGGGCCGCCTGATATCGTCCCAGCCCCGCGGAATCTGCTGCCAGGTCTCCCGGCTCCGGAAAAAGGCGGATATGCGATCCTCCAGGTTGTCGCTGAGCCAGTACATCGTTGAGTCAGGTGTTTTTGTCGCCAGTGGTTTCATCAGGAAATGGCGGATCATGCCCTGCACCGCCTTGGCGGACATGATGCTGCGCATGCCCGGTAGGGCGGGCAGCTTCGCATACCAGGGCGCGCTGTCGACGACAGACTGCACATATTCTTCGACACCCATGGTCTGGAACTGAAGGTAGTCGTTGAGTTTTCCGGAGTCCTCGAACCAGTGGCAGTGAAAGTTTCGCAATGCAAACCAGTTGCGCTGCGCCAGTCCCTCCGGCTTGCCGATACCCAGCGCACCGAACACCTGTTCCATCAGCTCAAGGAATGTCAGGCGGGCAGCGGGGCCGCCGCCGATATTGTAGAACCTGCGCCAGAACGCCTCTGGCACACTGTCCTCGCAAACGTTTGCCAGCAACAGTCCGGCATCGGCGGCCGTGCAAAACTCGATGCACGTCTCCAGAGGCTGGTGGAACATGATGGGGTCCATCAGCGCCATGGTGTCGGGTATGGCGACAAAGGTCTGGCGGCAACTCACCCAGTATTTCAGCCCGGACTCGGCGACGACGCGCTCTGCATCAATCTTGCTGCAGGCGTAGGCATCGTAGATGCTGGGTTTGAGCGGGTCGCCCGTGCGGCCTACGTGAATCGGGTACAGCCGATCTCCCGTCATCGCTACGGAACCAATATTCACCAGCTTGATGCTGTCGGGGTCAGGCTGGGCCTTTATCGCCCTGACGATATTCTCAGCGGAGCCGACATTGATGCGCCTGGCATTGACCGGGTCGTGATCGGCCTCGGGCGCAATCAATGCCGCGGGATGCAATACATAGTCGGCGCCGGTCACGCACTCGAGTACGTCCTCATAGCGAGTCAGGTCGCCCCAGACGATCCTGAGCCCGGGCGTAGCGGAATACTGTTGCAGCAACGTCTTGTTCTTCGTCGAGGGCCTTGCCAGAGTGACGAGATTGAACCTGTCCGTGCGCTGCAGCAGTGCTGCCAATCCGGCGCCGCCCATGGAGCCAGTAGTGCCGGTAATAAAGATCGTTTTCTTTTGCATGCTCGGTTAACAACGCCAGTTGTGCAGGTTACGAAAGCCGTTCCAGATCGCAGCAGGCAGCACTGCGTGCGGGCGAGAGCCCTGAGGATATACAATACCTCAACGACAAGCCATCGACATGATCCACGGCCGTTATCGATATGCACACGACCTATATCAAGAAACCGATGCTGCGTGGCAGGCACAATAGGTCGCCATGGGCATAGATATCAACAAGACCACGTTTACGCCGGCGGACTACCGGCAGTTTGCCGAGGCCTTGCAGGACAATCTCGTCGCTCTGGAAGGGCTACTGGCGACTGAGGGTTTTGGTGAGGGGGCCGGCTCTGTCGGTGCGGAACTGGAGATGTACATCGTCGATAAAGACGGCTACCCGCTGCATCTGAACCAGGAGATTTGTGACGCCGCCGAAGACCCGCAGCTGTCGCTGGAACTGAATCGCTACAACCTTGAATACAACCTGTCCCCTCGCACGCTGGGTGACAGTCCCTTTCTCGGCACGGAGCGGGAAATTCTCGCGAAACTGGCGCAACTGGGAGAGCTGGCGGCGACCTTTGGCGGCCGGCTTGTCTCCATCGGTATCTTGCCGACCCTGCGACAGGCAGATCTGGGTGCGCACTGCGTCACGGATCGCAAACGCTATCATGCCCTGGTCGGGCAGTTGTTGCGTCGATGCCAGCAGTTCAGGATTGATATCGACGGCGTTGATCCCCTGCAACTGGACATGGCAGATATCACACTGGAGGGCGCCAACACCTCGTTCCAGCTTCACTACCGGGTACAGCCGCGACATTTTGCCGACACCTTCAATGCCATTCAGCTGATGACGCCGCTGGCACTGGCGATGGGTGGTAATTCGCCGACACTGTTCGGCCACCAGTTGTGGCAGGAGACGCGGATACCGCTGTTCAAGCAGTCTATCGATACGCGGCAGGTTGACCGCTACGCGTGGAACGAGCCGGCGCGGGTGAATTTCGGCCAGGGCTGGGTGCGCCGCGGGGCGCTGGAGTTATTTGCCGAGGTGGTGAATCTCTACCCGCCGCTGCTGCCTATCTGTGCGCCGCGAGACGGCGGTGAGGCGGGTCGTGCGCCCTCGCTCGCCGAACTCCGTTTGCACCAAAGTACCGTCTGGCTATGGAACCGGCCCGTCTATGACTGCGCCAATGGCGGCCACTTGCGAATAGAAATGCGCGCGCTGCCGGCCGGCCCGACAGCGGTCGACATGGTCGCCAATGCGGCGTTCCTGACAGGCTTGGCCGAGGGCGTGCGCGGCGACATCAATCGACTGCTGCCGGCCATTCCCTTTGCAATGGCGGAATACAATTTTTATCGGGCGGCGCAGCACGGCATAGACGCTGTGCTGGTGTGGCCGGATGCGCGGCAATCCGGCTGCGATGAACAGCCCGTTGCCACCATCGTGGAGCGACTGCTCCCGACTGCGTTGAAAGGCCTGGATTCCATCGGTATCGACGCCGCTGAAGCACAATACTACCTGGGGGTGATCGAGCGTCGCCTGGCAAGGCGACAGACGGGTGCCAGCTGGCAGGGCGCAAAACTCGCCTCATTGAAACAGCGCATGCCGATGCAGGTCGCGCAGCAGGGTATGCTCGAGGAGTTCATCGCATACAGTCATAGCAATCTTCCCGTTTCGGAGTGGCCCTTATGAGTCGAATGCAGTTTATCCGCAATCCCGATACCTCTGCGATGGGCCGTGATCCCGAGGCGTTTCTTCGCCTCCTGGGCGGCCCGACCTGCTTTTTCCTCGATGGCGACGACAGGACCCGCACTCGCGCTCTGGTGACGCTGTTGCACGGCAATGAACCCTCGGGAGTGATGGCGCTGTTCCGCTGGTTGCAATCCGGCCGGCAGCCGGCCGTCAATGTCGTTTGCATTGTGGCCTCCGTGATAGCGGCGCTGGAGCCCCCCGCCTTCAGTCACCGTATGTTGCCGCGGGCGCGGGACCTCAATCGCTGCTTCCGGGCGCCGTTTGACGATGCACAGGGTGCGTTGGCGGAGGAAATCCTGGAGATATTGCGCCTGCACCACCCGGAGGCAGTGATCGATATCCACAATACCTCCGGTTCGGGCCCTTCCTTCGGCGTGTGCACGCATATGGATCGCCATCACGATGCGCTGGTATCCCTGTTTACACAGCGCCTGATCGTATCGAACCTCGGCCTGGGCGCGCTGATGGATATCAGCGAGCACAGCTACCCGACTGTCACCGTGGAGGTCGGCGGCCGGCTGGATGAAGACGCCCACGAGCTGGCCTACGAGGGTCTGTGTCGATACTTCAGTGCACCGGTGGTGCTGGCACAGCAGGCCACGGACTGGGGGCTGGAGCTACTGTACAACCCGATTCGGTTGGAGCTGTGCCAGCATGTGACGCTGACCTACGCCGAGGCGCCCTGCGCCGCCTATGACATCACCCTGAAGCCCGATATCGAGCACCATAACTTTGGCACAGTCTCTGCGCAGACGCGCCTGGGCTGGGCCACAGGAGAGGTGCGCAAACTGTTCAGGGCGCAGGATGCGAGCGGCAGTTGCGCGGTCAGCCAGCTGGTGCGTATTGTGGATGGTGAGCTGTACCCGGCGCGGCCGCTGAAATTATTCATGATCACCAACAACGCGGCTATCGCCGAATCCGACTGCCTGTTTTACGCGGTGGCGGACGACGGTTCAGCAATCTGTGCCTGAGGGTGTCGACCGGGGCCGTGGAGTGCATAATCGCGACCGGCACCCGCCTGCACTGGCGCCTCAGCCAGGGGCGGCGACACCCCGTTTGGCCGCCCCGTCGCGCGCCGGGTACTGGCCTGGTTGGCCGCCTGTGATGGTCACAGGCGGCCGCCTCACGCATACTGGCATCTCGCACAGCAGTTGAGAGGACCGATGATAGACCGCGACATACTGGAAGTGGACGCCACAGGCCTGGCCTGCCCGATGCCGCTGCTCAAAGCCAAGCGGGCGCTGAACGCCATGCAGGCAGGGCAGCAGCTGCGGGTGCTGGCGACGGACCAGGGCTCGGTGCGGGATTTTCGCGTTTTCGCTGAGCAATCGGGCCATCTGCTGCTCGAAAGCGGCGAGCGTGACGGCGTCTACACCTACCTCCTGCAAAAAAGTTAGAATACCGACAAAGCCGAACGCAATCCGTGTGGCTTCGGCTGTATAATCCGCCGCGCGGTGCAACACAGTGTTACCAATCTCTCGCAGGAATGACGGCTCGGGCTCTTTATGCTGGATATTTTCAAAAAATGGTACAGGCGTTACTTATCCGAAGAGGAATCAGTGCTGCTGCTGGTGCTGCTGACGGTCTCGGTGGTGCTGCTGATGACGATAGGCGATATTCTCGCGCCGGTGCTTGCCGCCATCGTGTTGGCCTATCTCGCCCAGGGCCTGTCCGGACAGTTGCAGAACTTCGGGCTGCCCCAGTGGCTCGGTGTCGCAGTGTCCTATCTGGTATTCGTCGGCATCTTCTTCGGTTTCTGCTTTGCCCTGCTGCCACTGGTGTGGCGACAGATGCTGGCACTGATCAGCCAGATGCCCGCCATGCTGGAGAGCACGCAGCAGTTTCTCGGCGTACTGCCGGAGCGCTACCCGCACATCGTCAGCCGCCAGCAACTCGGGGAGCTGATCGCGGTCGCACAGACCGAACTGGCCGGCTTTGGCCAGGTGCTCGTCAAGCAGTCACTGGCCTCCATTCCCGGCATCCTCACGGTGATGGTCTACATGATCCTGATCCCGTTGCTGGTGTTTTTCTTTCTCAAGGATAAACAGCAGATCACTGACTGGCTGGGCAGCTTCCTGCCGGTAGAGCGCCCGCTGCTGCGGCGCATCTGGGGTGAGATGAATGAGCAGTTCTCCAATTACGCCCGCGGCAAGGTGCTGGAAGTGCTGATAGTCGGTTCTGTCAGCTACTGTGCGTTTGCGTGGCTGGGGCTCTCCTATGCGGCGCTGCTGGGACTGCTGGTGGGTCTGTCTGTCATCGTCCCCTATATCGGTGCGGCGCTGGTGACGCTGCCGGTCGTCATGGTCGGTTTTTTCCAGTGGGGGCTGTCGACGGAATTTTATACCCTGTTCGCTGTCTATCTTGTGATCCAGGCGCTGGATGGCAATGTACTGGTGCCTTTCCTGTTCTCGGAGGCGGTTAACCTGCACCCTGTCGCGATCATTCTGGCGGTCTTGTTCTTTGGCGGCGTCTGGGGTGTCTGGGGGGTATTTTTTGCGATACCGCTGGCAACCCTGATCAAGGCCATTATAAACGCCTGGCCCTCTTCGGAGATGATAGAACTCCCGGGGCCAGCCAGTTAACACCAATCCAATGGAGTGTTAGATGTCCGCATTGAATTCCCGGCATGGGTTCAGGTCCTTCTTTTACCTGCTGTTCAGCCTGTTGCTGGTCTCCTGCGTCACCACCGCACCGGCGCCGCTGCAGCCGGTCAAAAGTCCCAGCGACGACTACCAGTACCGGTTGCTGACACTCGACAACGAGATGGAAGTGCTGCTGATCTCCGATCCCGACACCCCGAAGGCGGCCGCCTCGCTGGATGTCCTGGTCGGCAGCGGTGACAATCCGCCGGGCCGGGCCGGGCTCGCGCATTTCCTGGAGCATATGCTGTTCCTCGGTACCGACAAATACCCCGATGCCGCAGAGTACGAGCGGTTCATCACCGAGCACGGTGGCAGCCACAATGCCTATACCAGCTTCGAGAATACCAATTATTTCTTTGATATCAATGCACCGGACCTGCCGGTGGCGCTGGACCGCTTTGCACAGTTCTTCATCGCGCCGCGCTTTGAGGCCCAGTACGTCGACCGCGAAAAAAATGCGGTGGAAGCCGAGTACCAGATGGGCCTGAAAAGCGATGAGCGCCGTGGGTTGGATGTGTTGCAGGAGGTCGTCAACCAGGACCACCCTTACAGCCAGTTTACGGTGGGCTCACTGCAGACGCTGGCAGATCGTCCGGATTCCAATATCCGGGATGAGCTGGTGCAGTTCTACAACAAGTACTACTCCGCCAACATCATGCGGCTGGTGGTGCTGGGTTCGCAGTCACTGGATGAACTCGAGTCGCTGACGCGCCCCCTGTTCAGCCAGGTGCCCAACCACTCGTACCAGCGCGAGACAATTGAAGCTCCCCTGTTTGAACCCGGTGAGTTGCCGCTACTGGTGAAGGTGCAGCCGCTGGCGACCCAGCAGCAGTTGGAGGTCTCATTCCCCGTTCCCAACTACCGCGATCAGTATCGCGTCAACCCCGGGGCCTACCTGGGCAACCTGGTCGGTCATGAGGGTGAGGGCAGCCTGCTGTCACGCCTGAAGACTGAGGGCCTGGCACAGGGGCTGTCGGCGGGTGATGGCCTGGCGTGGCCGGGGGGAGCCCTGTTCAGTGTGCGCATTTCCCTGACGGAGAAGGGCGCTGAACAGCCCGACCGGGTGCTGCAGTTGCTGTTCGCCTACATCGATATGCTGCGTGAGGAAGGCCCGCAGCGCTGGCTGTATGACGAGCAGTCCCGTCTGGCTGACCTGGCCTTCCGGTTCCGCGAGCAGGCCAGTCCCATGGGCTATGTCAGCGCGCTGGCCAGTGGCATGCAGTATTACGCGCCTGAGGATATCCTGCGCGGGCCCTATATGATGGATCGCTACGACGATGCCATTCTGGCGGAAATGCTGGCGCAACTGCGGCCGGACAATGCGCTGGTGACCCTCAATGACGCCTCGGTGCAGGGCGAACAGTTGTCCGGGCACTACCAGGTACCTTATTCCAGGCGACCGCTGGATATCGCGCAGTTCACCGGCAGTGATGAGCAGGCTATTGCCCGCACCATGCATTTGCCGGCGCCGAATGAGTTTATCGCCGAGGATGTCTCGCTGGTCGAACTGCCGCCGGCAGTACCGGCGACACCACAGGTCGCGCTGGAATCCGGCCGCCAGACCATCTGGTTTATGCCCGATGATGAGTTCAGGGTTCCGAAAGGCGCGACCTATATCAATTTCCGTTCGCCCGAGGTCAGCGGCAGCGCGGAACAGACGGTGCAGGTCGCGCTGTACGCCGCGCTGCTCAACGACCTGGTGAATGAATTTGCCTATCCGGCCCATCTGGCGGGAATGAGTTTTGATATCTACAAACACAGCCAGGGCATCAGCCTGCGGCTGAATGGTTACAACGACAAGCAAGCACTGCTGCTACAGCGCCTGCTGGACGCCATGGTGGCCCCGGCATTCCGCCAGCAGCGCTTTGACGATATTCGCGATGACATGATCCGCAGCCTGCAGAACTCTGTCGCCAAACGTCCCAGTAGCCAGGTTGTTGAAGATCTCAACGAAGCGCTGGTGTACGGTGAATGGGGCGAGTCGGCACTGATCCAGGAGCTGCAGAAGGCCACATTGACCCAGCTTGAGCGCTATATAGGGCAGTTCTGGCAGGGTGCTACGGCAGAGGTGTTGATCTATGGCAACTACAACCCGGATGAAGTGGAGCAGGTCTCCGCCATGCTGGCGGGGATTGTCAGCACCGCCCCCGCGCCGCCGCTGCCCGAGCGCAGGGTGTTGAAATTGGCGGCCGGCGAGAGCCTGCTGTACCGCGTTGACGTGCCCCATGATGACACCGTGGTTGCCTGGTACCTGCAGGGCGCGGACGACGGCTGGAAGGACCGGGCGGCGACGGCACTGACAGCGCAGATCATGTCATCGGGGTTCTTCCAGGAACTGCGCACCCAGCAGCAGCTGGGTTACGTGGTCGGCGCCTACAACTACCCCAAACTGGAAGTGCCCGGCCTGTTGATGCTGGTGCAATCGCCGGTCGCTGATGCGAACAAGGTGGCTGAGGCCATGCAGGCATTCATGGTGAGTGTTGAGCCGGCGCTGGATGAGGCGCAGTTTGAGCGCCACAAGACCTCGTTGATCAGCGACATACTGCGCCCTGATAAAAACCTCAACGAACGCGCCGAGTACTACTGGCAGTCCATCGCGCGCAAGGAGTGGGATTTCGATAACCGCGAGTCGCTGGCTGACGCCGTCCAGGCGCTTACGCTGGCAGACTGGAAGGCCTACTACCAGCAGGTATTCCTGCAGCAGCGGCATTCACTGCAGGTCGTGGCCCCCGGTAAGCCGGGCGTCCTGCCGCGCGGGGGTGCGCGCGTGTTCGATTCGGCGCAGGCGATCAAGCGCGACCACGCCACCTACCTCATCGACTGAGCGCCGTCGGGATCGCGCCGGCGGCTGCGCCGGTGCTGACCTGCCCCGCAACGAGGCGCCAATTGGTGCCCGACGGTTGTCAATTAATAGTTCCCAAATAGAACTAAATAGATTTGTACATCGCACTTGGGTAGTATCCACGACTGACCCGCCTGCTTGCGCGCGCCGTTCACGCCGACTTAGCGGCCAGGAGATCCCTGCTGAGGGGTGTTTTTGAGCCGCGCCAGCAATATGGGTTCTAAAGTGGAATTGCTAGCTTGCACAATTCCCCCAGAAGCCGGATTCACAGGAGCGCCCGTTGGCATGAAGGAAGATACAAACCCGCTGGAGACCCGCGAGTGGCTGGATGCACTGGACGACGTGGTGAAACACGAAGGCCCGGAGCGCGCCTCTTTCCTGCTACTGGAGCTGGCCAAGCACGCTATCGGTTCCCGGTTGCGCCTGCCCTCCGCCACCACCACCCCGTTTTCCAATACCATCCCGCCCGCTGAGGAGAAAATGCTGCCCGGCGATCTCTTCATGGAGCGCCGCATCCGCTCGCTGGTGCGCTGGAATGCCCTGGCGATGGTGATGCGCGGCAATGACAACGACGAGGGCCTGGGTGGCCATATCTCGAGCTTCTCCTCCAGTGCGACCCTGTACGATATCGGTTTCAATCACTTCTTCCGCGGTACCGACAATGGCCACCCCGGCGATATTGTCTTCTACCAGGGGCACAGTGCGCCCGGTATGTATGCGCGCTCCTACCTCGAGGGACGCTTCGATGAGGAGCAACTCGACAACTTCCGCCGCGAGGTCGATGGCGGTGGCCTGTCCTCCTACCCGCACCCCTGGCTGATGCCGGACTACTGGCAGTTTCCCACCGTGTCGATGGGGCTTGGCCCGATCCAGGCGATCTACCAGGCGCGGGTGATGAAGTACCAGCAGGACAGGGGCCTGGTCGATCACGGCGACCGCGAAGTCTGGTGCTTTATGGGCGACGGCGAGTGCGACGAGCCGGAGTCGCTGGGCGCGATCTCGCT
>JAGRIE010000058.1 GCA_020443425.1 Halioglobus sp. | reverse complement strand
GTGACGCGGGGGCGACCAGGCCCCTACTCGTCCTCACACTGCTGCTGGTAATCCGCAGCGGACAACAGCGCGTCCAGCTCGCTGGGGTCAGCGGGTTGCAGTTTGTAGAACCAACCCTCGTTATAGGGATCGGAGTTGACCGTCTCGGGGTCGTCCTCCAGCAGCTGATTGATCGCGATCACCTCACCGGCCAGCGGCGAGTAGATATCAGACGCCGCTTTCACCGACTCGACCACGCCGGCCTCATCTCCCGCCGCCAGCACCGCACCGACCTCGGGAGTCTCCACGAACACGACATCGCCCAGCGCAGCCTGCGCATGGTCTGTAATCCCGACCGTCACCGTGCCATCCTCTTCCAGGCGAGCCCACTCATGCGTGCTGGCGTATTTGAGTTCATTCGGGGTGTGGCTCATAACAGTTCCTCTTGGGGGGGAGATGGGGCGCTGAATCCGTCAGCACCCCTACGGTGTGGTCAAGCCGCCCATTTTAACGGCACAGGGGTGAAAAACAATCTCCGCGGTGATGTTGGGCGCGGCGATCAGCCCAGGCCCATAGCGCGACGCATCAGCTGCTGCTTCAGCGGCAGCATGCCGTCGATGCGGCGCATACCGACATTGCGCAGCCAGCGCACGGGCAGCGACTGCTGTTCGAACAGGCGTTTGAAACCGTCCATCGCCGACATCATCATCAGGTTCTCGCCCTTGCGCCGCCGCTGGTACCGGCGCAGCAGCGCCAGTTGGCCCGCGGCGACGCCGTTGCGACTGCCCGCCACAACCTCCTCGGCCAGTACGGCCACATCCTGCAGGCCCAGGTTGATACCCTGGCCCGCCAGTGGATGAATGGTGTGCGCAGCGTCCGCCACCAGTGCCACACCGGGCTGCACATAGTCCACCGCGTGGCGCTGGCGCAGCGGGTGGGCGAACCGCTTTGAACTCGCCCGCACGGCACCGAGCCGCGCTTCACTGGCGCGCTGCAGCTCCGCGCAGAAGGCTTCGTCATCCAGTGCCAACACCGCGTCCACCAGGTCTTCCTGCAGTGACCAGACGATGGAGCAGTAGTGGTGACCGGCGGCACCCAGCAGCGGCAGCAATGCGAGCGGGCCGCTGGGCAGGAAGCGCTGCCAGGCGGTCTCCTCGTGCGCGCGCTCGACCTCGACAGTGGCGACGATAGCGCGATGCCCGTAGTCCCACTCGCGGCTGCGGAACCCCATCATCTGTCGCACCCGGGACAGGGCGCCATCGGCGGCGACCAGCAGGTCGGCCTGCAGCTGTTGGCCTGTATCCAGCGCCAGCGACATGCGCGAGGACGCCAGCCTTGTACAGGACTGCAGCGTCACCGGGCTCATCACCGCAATATCCGGCGCCTCCGCGATCCGCGCAAGCAGTGCGTGGACGATGGCGCGGTTTTCCACGATATAGCCCAGCTCGGTTGCGCCCACCTCGGAGCGGTCGAACTCGATCTGGCCGGTCCCCTCAGCATCCCACACCGTCATATGGTGATAGGCGCAGTGCCGATAGGCCGCAATCGCATCCCAGGCACCCAGCTGCTGCAGGATATCGCGTGAGCGCGGTGTCAGCGCGCTGACCCGCGGATCGAAGTCGCCCAGGCCACAGCCCTCGGGCAACGCCCTGTTCCCCAGCGCCTGCGCCTCGACCAGCGCGATACTGAGGCCGGCGCCACTGAGCGCCAGCGCCAGCGAGGCGCCGGCGATACCGGCGCCGATGATCACTACATTGAACTGCCTGGCTTCAGCCACTGGCCTGCCCTCCACTGACGGCGACCCCGGCCGCATGACGCACAAACTCCCGCTTCAGCCCCGGCAGGACATCCAGGCCTGCCAGCGCCAGGTCGCGGCCCATGCCCAACAGCGGGTCGGCGTGCATAAACAGCGAAGGCACGCGATCGCTGAAGGCGATCGTGCGCTGCTGGTCGGCGTGTTGCCGCCGCTGGTAACGCTGCAACAGCGCCAGCTCACCCGGCTGCCGCCCCGCCTCCAGGCCCTCGCGGAGCACCCGACCCAGCTCCGCGACATCGCGCAGCGCCAGGTTGAAACCCTGGCCGGCCACCGGATGCAGCGCGTGAGCGGCGTTACCCATAACAACAATACCCTGGCGCACCTGCTCACTGGACTGCACCAGCGCCAGCGGGTACTCGTGGCGCTCACCCACCCGCAACAGGCGACCGAGGCGATAGCCAAAGCGCTGTTGCAGCGAGTGGAGGAATTCTGGCGGCGGGCAATCGCGCAGGTGCTGCGCCCGCTCCGGCGGCAGCGTCCACACCAGTGCACCGCGCTGCTCACCGTCGCGGGTCGGCAGCAGGGGCAGTATTGCCAGCGGCCCCTCGTCGGTGAAGCGCTCATACGCACAGCCCCGGTGCGGCTGGGCGAAGGCGATATTCGCCACCAGCGCATGCTGCTGGTAGGGCTTTTCATTGACCGCGACGCCGAGGCAGTCGCGCAGGCCGGAAGCCGCGCCGTCGGCGACCAGCAGCAGGCCGGCGGTGACGGCGGCGGTGTCACCCTCCAACTGCAGGCTGACACCGCCGTTGAGCGGCGTGGCGCTGACCACTTTGGCCGGGCAGCGCAGTGCGACGCGGTCGCGCTGGCGCAGTGCGTGAATCAGTGCATTGCCCAACCACGCATTCTCAACCACGTAGCCCAGTGCCGGCCACCGGTGATCGCCAGCGTGCAACAGCGTGCTACCGAAGCGGCCGCGACTCGACACATGGATACTCTCTATCGCGCACACCCACTGCGCGAGGTCATCCCACACGCCCATCTGCTCGTAAACCAGGCGCGAGCTGTAACTCAGTGCCGTGGAGCGGGCGTCAAAGGCGGGGTGATACGCCGGCGCCTGCCCCGCGGTGGGTGCGGGCAGTGGAAATCCCTCCACCAGCAGGATCGACGTCTCTGCCGGCAACACCGCGCCCAGCTGCAGCGCCAGGCTGACCCCCACCATGCCACCACCGGCAATCACTATGTCATAGGATTCAGGCATACATCACGCCGCCATCAACGCCTCTATTTCCGCCACGGTTTTCGGCACGCCCGATGAAATCACCTCACAGCCGCTGTCCGTCACCACCACATCATCCTCAATGCGAATACCGATGCCGCGCCACTGCTTCGGGACCCTGGTATTGCCCGCCGGGATATACAGCCCGGGCTCAACCGTCATCACCATACCCGGCTCCAGCAACCGCCACTCGCTGCCCACACGGTAGTCGCCCACATCGTGCACATCGAGGCCGAGCCAGTGCCCCACCCGATGCATATAAAAGGTCCGGTAGGCCTCGCGCTTGATCAAGCTCGATACCCGCCCCTTGAGCAGACCCAGTTCAACCAGCCCTTCGGTGAAGACCCTGACGCTGGCGTCGTGCGGCTGGTTCCAGTGATTGCCCGGCCTGATCGCCTCAATGGCGGCCAACTGCGCCTTCAGGACCAGCTCGTACAGCAGCCGCTGCTCGGCGCTGAAACGGCCGTTCACCGGAAAGGTGCGCGTGACATCCGAAGCGTAATACTCCAGCTCACAGCCCGCATCAATCAATACCAGGTCGCCGTCACGGAGTTTGTCCCGGTTGTCGAGATAGTGCATCACACAGGCGTTCTGGCCGCCGCCAACGATGCTCGGGTAGGCGGGGAAACGCGCGCCGGAGCGAGTGAACTCATATTGCAACTCGGCCTCCAGCTGGTATTCGTACATGCCCGCCCGGCACATCTGCATCGCGCGCCGGTGCGCGTTCGCGGTGATTTGCGCCGCGCTGCGAAGCAGGCGCAGTTCCTCAGCGCTCTTGTACAGGCGCAACTCGTGCAACATATGGTTCAGGTCGGTGAACTCACCGGGAGAGGCGGCGCCCGAGGCGGCCTTGCCGCGAATCGTGTTCACCCAGTCCATGATCTGGCGGTCGAACTCTGTACTGCGGCCCATCGAGTAGTACACCCTGTCGCGCCCCTCCAGTAAACCCGGGAGAATGTCATCGATATCCCCGATCGGAAAGGCGTCATCGGCAGCGTACTTTTCACAGACTCCCTCGGGACCGGCCCGGTGGCCGTGCCACAGCTCCATATCCGGGTCGCGCTCGCGGCAGAAGATCACGAACTGTCCGTGGCGCCGTCCCGGCAACAGTACCAGCACCGCCTCCGGTTCGACGAACCCTGACAGGTAGTAAAAATCGCTGTCCTGGCGAAACGGGTACCCGGTGTCCCGGCTCCTGACCTGCTCCCGGGCCGAGGGAATGATGGCAATGCTGTTCGGGTCCATAATCGCCATCAGGTTCTTCCGTCGCCGCGCGAACTCGCTCTTGCTAATACTCATGGTGTCAGTAGCCTGTGTCGGCGCTGCCGCTGCCCAGATGGTCGTGAAATCATCGATGGCGGTGAGATTATCACATCGACCAGGCGCTAGTGCAGGCGACGCGGCACGTCTGGCGACGCGGCCGTCCCGGGAACCGAGGCACTGCTATCCATGAAGATATTTACCACGGCCACGCGCAGGTACTCCACCAGTTCGCTGAAGCTGTCTTCGGCCTCATCCTCCGTCTCTTCCGGGCCCGCCTCCGCCTGCGCCAGTGCAGCGATATCCCTCAGCACTTCCGCGGCCTCGTCGGACAGCGATCCCGGCAGCGCCTCTTCACCGGCGAGGCGGTAGGCGAAACCGGCCAGAAATCCTTCGCACCAGCTCGCCAGGGCCGCGGTGCGCGCGATGATGTCCTCGTCCTCGTCCGGCAGCAGGGGGTTGAAGCTGAACGCCTCGTCCTGCAGTGCATCGGCGGTCACGCTGTAGAGCTGCATGGCGCGAACGGCCAACTCGCCGTGCAGGTCGAGGCCCAGCGTCTGCGCCAGCGCATCCAGGCCGTACTCCGGCTCCGGCGGCGAACCGGCGCTCAGCATCCCCGTAAGGCAGCCGTGCAACTGCGACGGCGACGCCTGCAAACCCTGGTCCAGCAAGTGATCGGCGAATTCGTCGAAGTCGAATACCCCGATCTCATCAGAAAAATTGTCGTACATTCAGTGTTCTCCGTAGCTGGCCGCTGCGGCAGCTGCCGCGCCGCCGTGCACTGCGTCCGCGGAAGGCTTGGCAGGCTATTGATATCTATAACTTTTGTCTCGTTGACCTGAATGACACTCACAACTATAGTGTGGCATCAATACTAACTGCACCAGTATACCCGCATGGCTGACAACCCACTCAAAGAGCTGGAAAATAAGATCGACGAGCTTATCGCGCTGTGCCGGGAGCTGAATCGCGAAAATAGCGGTCTCAAGGCGGAGCTGGCGGGCTGGCGCGACGAGCGCAAAGATCTGCTGGATAAGAATGAACTGGCTCGCTCCAAGGTGGAAGCGATGATTGATCGCCTGCGCACAATGGAGCGACGAGTGTGAGTTCCGCCCATACGGTAACCGTCAGGATTCTCGACAAGGACTACCAGGTCGCCTGTCCCGAGGAGCAGGAGGCCGAACTGCTCATCTCCGCCAAGTACCTCGACAAGCAAATGCGTGGTATCCGCGATTCCGGCAAGGTCATCGGGCTGGAGCGCATCGCGGTGATGGCCGCACTCAATATCAGCTACGAGCTGTTGCAGGCCTCTGACCACGGGGAGGCGGAGCAACTCGGCGGCGATTCCGTCAAGCGCCTGAACCACAAGCTGGATGACGCCCTGCACGACCTGCGGCAACTCGAAATCGGCTAAGCCGTCACAGTTTGTGACTGCGGATCGGCAAGATTGTGATAATTAGTGGCCAGTGAGCCCGGCATCTGGGCTATACTGAACGCGGGTCCCTGGTGTATTTGCCAGACTTACAGTCCTCGAGCCGATAATTTGTACTCGGAGGCTTCTCGATTCTGTTGGTGTGCATGTCCGGTACTATCCGGAAAGCCTTATGCAGTGCAGGAGTCTCCACCTTGAACCATCGGGTTCAAGGGCAGTTCTGTCAGCGGTACTCCGGGAACCCCTTCTTTACCATGACCGATAGCCATTCCAGTAAAGCTGCGCTGCGCCGCGACCTGCGACAACGGCGACAAGACCTCGACCCGGCCGCACAACACGCCGCTGCACACGCTCTCGTGCGCTCCGTACTGACACTTCCCGGCTGGACCCAGGCGCAAAACATCGCCCTGTACCTGGCCAGGGATGGAGAGATTGACACCGCGGCGCTGGCCAGCGCCGCGCGCGATGCCGCCAAACACTTATTCCTGCCCGTGATCCGCGCCGACAACAGCCTGGTGTTCGCACGCTGGGATACTGACGACCTGCCAGTAGCCAATCGATTCCATATCCCGGAGCCGCCGAGCGGCGCCGAGCGGTGCCCGGCGGCTGAGCTGGATATCATTTTCCTGCCCGTGGTCGGCTGGGACATCCACGGCGGGCGGCTGGGCATGGGGGGCGGCTACTACGACCGCTCGCTGACCGGCAACCGCGGCCCGCTACTGGTGGGGCTGGCACACGAATGCCAGCAGGTGGAGCAAATCCCCAGGGACAGCTGGGACATCAGCCTGGACTATATTGCGACGGACTCAGCCCTGCACTGCTGCAGTGGCGGCTAGTAATCCGTGAACAACACGCCCGCCTGAAGCTCAGACGCCGGATCCGCGACCGAATTGCTGGACGTCAATGGCAGCAACAGCGTCAGCAACACGCCTATCACAAAGGCCGCTGCCAACATCAGCACAACATCAGGTTTACGCTTCAACGATTTCTCTCACAATTTTTGTTTAACAGTGGCAGATTTCCGCAGCCGGCACCCTGAGCCGGATAAAACGATTTTTTTATAATTAGCCCGCCTGCGAATGCCGGCGATCTTAGCTCAACCCTGAACAAAATAAAAGCCCTGAAAGCCGCGCGGGGACTGGATTTCAGGCCGATTCCGAAAGACCGGCCAGATACAGCTGATAGGCCCGGTTACCGGTCTCCTCCGAGTAGGGAAAAGCGATGGTGTCCAGTACCTGGGCGATCTTGCGGCGCTCGCTCGGCGGCGCCTGTATGCCGATAAAAATTCGGCCGTAGGCGGCGCCGTGGTTGCGGTAGTGAAACATGGAGATATTCCAGCGCTGGCCCAGCCCCGAGAGGAATTTCAACAGTGCGCCGGGGCGCTCCGGGAACTCCACACGATACGCCAGCTCCGGCCCCAGTTCGGCGGGGGCATGCCCGCCGACCATATAGCGGATGTGCAACTTCGCGACTTCGTTATCGCTCAGGTCCTCAGCGGTGTAGCCGTGCTTCTGCAGGTCGGCCAGCAGCGCCGCGAGGTCCTCACCCCCGGGGGTGACCGAGAGGCCGACAAAGACCCGCGCAGTGTTGGCATCGGCGTAGCGGTAGTTGAACTCGGTAATATTGCGCCGGCCCAGCACACTCAGGAACTGCCGGAAGCTGCCCGGCCGCTCCGGCACCGTAATACTGATGACCGCCTCGCGGTGCTCACCGATCTCGGTGCGCTCCGAGATATAGCGCAGGCGATCGAAATTGGTATTGGCACCGCTGACAATCGCCAGCAGGTCCTGGCCACGCGCGCCGGTGCGATGCGCATATTTCTTCAGGCCCGCCAGCGCCAGTGCCCCCGCCGGCTCGGCAATACTGCGCGTGTCTTCAAATATATCCTTGATCGCCGCACACATCTCATCCGTGGAAATGGTGATCACCTCTGATACCGTCTTGCGAATGACACGGAACGGCTCCTTGCCCACCTGCGCCACGGCACAGCCATCGGCAAACAGCCCGACCTCGGAGAGGGTATCCCGGCGACCGCGTGCCAGCGCCAACTGCAGGCAGGCGGCATCCTCCGGCTCCACACCGATGATCCGGGTCTGCGGCCAGACATACTTTACATACGCAGAGACGCCCGCCAGCAGGCCGCCACCGCCAACCGGCACAAAGAGCGCATCCAGTGGCCGCTGGCACTGGCGCACTATCTCCATGCCCACCGTGCCCTGGCCTGCGATCACATCCGGATCATCAAAGGGGTGTACATACGTCATGCCCCTGGCCTGCAACAGCTCCTGGGCATGGAGGGCCGCTTCATCATAGGAATCCCCGTGCATCACCACGCGCGCACCAAGATTGCGCACCGCCTCAACCTTGATCAGCGGTGTGGTGCGCGGCATCACAATCGTGGCTTTCATACGCAGCTTGCGGGCGGCCATCGCCACACCCTGCGCGTGATTCCCTGCCGATGCGGCAATCACACCGCGATCGCGCTGCTCCTCACTGAGCCGGCTCATCTTGCAGTAGGCACCGCGCAGCTTGAATGAGAACACCGGTTGCAGGTCCTCCCGCTTCAGCCAGACCGTGTTGTCCAGCCGGCCCGACATCAGGCTCGCTTCCTGAATAGGTGTTTCGCGCGCGACGTCGTACACACGTGCATCGAGAATCCGTTTGATATAGGACTGCGGCATGGGCTGTTCATTTCCGGTGGTGGCAGGCAGGTTGTCTATCTTAATGGAGCGGGCGGCGCATTACAGCCCGTACCGGGCCAGCGATATTGCGGTTTTCCGTGATCGCAACCGTGGCCTCGCCTATACTCTCCGTCTTCACAGCCCAACGCTCGAGGACGCGACCATGACCCAGGACGAACTGAAACAGGCGGTGGCCGAGGCGGCTCTGGCCTATATTCAACCCAAGCTCGAAAACGACACTGTCCTGGGTATCGGCACCGGTTCCACTGCCGACCTGTTTATCGACGCCCTGGCCAGAATCAAGGGGCAGATCAACGCCACTGTCGCCAGCTCGGAGGCTTCGACGCAGCGGCTCAAGCGCCACGGCATCCCGGTGTACGAGCTCAATACGGTGGACCGCGTGGATTTCTACATCGACGGCGCCGATGAAAGTAATCGCTCACTACAGTTGATCAAGGGCGGTGGCGCGGCATTGACGCGAGAAAAAATCGTCGCCGCGGTGGCGCAGGAGTTCATCTGTATCGCCGATGAAAGCAAGCTGGTACACACCCTCGGCGCATTCCCGCTGCCGGTGGAGGTAATCCCGATGGCGCGCAGCCATGTGGCGAGGGAACTGGTGAAGCTCGGCGGCGACCCGATCTACCGCGAGGGAGTGGTGACGGACAACGGCAATGTGATCCTGGACGTGTACAATTTTTCTATTCCGCAGCCACTGGCGATGGAAGCAAAAATCAACAATATCACCGGCGTGGTGACCAACGGCCTGTTTGCGCTGAAACCGGCGGATGTACTTCTGCTGGGCACAGCGGAGGGTGTCAAGACACTGTTCGCCCAACCGTGACTGCGGTGAAGGCCGCCCGCACAGGCGCCGCCTGACAGATTCAATTCGAGTCAATGCCGATTGCCTGCTACACTCGCTCGCTTGCCCACTGATGACTCCGGTCAAGCCCACTGTGCTTGCTGGTTCGCGGTGCCTGCACGCCAGCGGAACTTGACTGGCTGTGAACGTTTTCATATTGCATAAGGAAGTGACCCATGCGCCGTATCTGCGGAATTCTACTGTGTTTTCTTACGCTTACCGCCTGTGGTGGCGGTGGCGGCAGCGGTGGCGGCAGCGGGGAGACAGTAACACGCTCCATTGTCGGCGGCTGGGGTTTCATCTACCTGGAGAGCACCTGCCGCGAGGCCTACCACTTTCGCAACGACGACAGCATGGAGATAAACTCCGGCGACGAGATCGTGTCCGGTACCTACACATTCCAGGACACCATCACGGGCACTGACAGGCACAAGATGGTGATTAATCTCCTGGCTGACAATCTCGGGGCCGATTGCCTCGGGGATAACGGCGACGACTCGATGTCAGCGGGTACGGTTTACATCCAGTTTGACACTCCCACGCAGATTTCATGGTATTCAGACAGTACCGGGGGAGAGCCGCTGATTACCATGGCCCGCCTGTCTGATGTTCCGATGAGCGAGGCGCCTTATCTCGCACTCAGCGGGGCGACAGCTGCCAACGAGCGCGACACCATCCAGCTATCGGCTGATACCGACGCGCTGACCGGCGTCTATGCATGGACCCAGGTCAGCGGCCCTGCCGCGACCCTGCGACGGGCTGACACACTGACAGCAGAGGTCACTCTGCCCAGTGTCAATGCGGACACCTCTGTGCTGTTCAGTTTTCAGGTGACCCTGGCCGACGGCTCGACCCACTCCGACCTCATCGCGGTGAATGTCTCGGCCTTTATGGATATCAGCGCCATCAATTTCCAGGATCCGGCACTGGCGGAATGTGTTGCCGACAATGCCGCGCGCACGTCAAGTGTCGACGCCGGGGAACTGACCGCACTAAGCTGTGACAATGTCACCGACTCAGGCGGTATCGGCAGGCTTGTCAATCTCACCAGCCTGAGCCTGCGCAATGGCGCGCTGGCTTCGCTATCTCCCATCCTGCGCCTGCAGCGACTGGAGACCCTGGACCTGTCCGGTGACCTGTCACTGCCCTGTGACCAGCTCGCCGACATTGAAACGACACTTGCCAATATCACCGAGTTCACACTGGAAGACAGCTGCATTGTGCACAACGCCATTGAACTGGGCGCTGTCGGCTTCGATGCAGCGGTCGATGAATCCCGGGGCCGGATTTATGTCTCCGTTCCCTCCAGGCAACATATCGCCATCATTGGGGTGGAAGAGGCGAGGATAATCGACACTATCCCTCTGGGTGGCGAACCCTACGGAATCGATATCAGTATCGATGGCACGGTGCTCTACGCTGCGGTTCGCGGCACGGATTCCGTTGCCGTGATCGAACTCGACAGTCTCACAGTCAGTGCGATACCGCTGCAAAACCAGACGGACAGCCTCCAGCTTTACGATGTGGTTGAAGGGGCGCCGAACAGGGTCTTCGTCTCCGCAAGATCGAGTTTCGCCTATATCGTCCAGATCGATCTCGCGCAGTCCAACCTGCTGACACGAGTGGCTGACTCGAGAATCATCCGGGGCGACCCGCGCCTCACAAGGTCCCCGGACCACGCTGCGCTGTATGTCAGCGAGAGCTACTCGCCCAACTCTCTTTACAAGCTGAACCTGCTCAACCAGTCCGCACCGATTGTACTGGAAGACAATCACGGTGACGTGTGGAACACCTCCACCATGTCAGTCAATATTGACAGTACGCGCATCGCCCTCGGCAGTGGCCAGGTCTTGCGCACCGGCTCATTCATAGAGCAGGGGCGGGTCACCCTGGGCATGTCTGTGCCGAGCCGGATAGAAAATCACTTTTTCGTGCTCGATGACGAGTCCAATATCCAGATCTTCGATTTTGGGTCGCTGCTCGAAACAGGCAGGGTCAGTCTCGATTGCGACTACGGCGATACCGGGCGAATGGCTGTTTTCAATAGCGACCAGTCCTTTATGCTGTTGCAGGAAGATGTGGTCTGTATTCGCAGGCCGGTTCCACGACTCGCTGGCATGTGAGTCGCGGGGTTATGCGTCAGGAATCAAAAATCTTCCCGGGATTCATGATTCCCTGTGGATCGAACGCCTTTTTGATCTGGCGCATAATCGACACCTCAAGCGCCGAGC
>JAGRIE010000057.1 GCA_020443425.1 Halioglobus sp. | reverse complement strand
AAATGCGACCAAACTGCGAGACAGTGAGACGCTCAGGTTGATTGCGCTGAGCCGCGCATCAAAAACGGCAAAAGGTGAAACGCCTGAAACAGTCGAAACCAGGCGCTCGCGCCGGGACCGCAGTCACTGACAGGCCGGCCCTTCATCATCAATCGGGTGCAGACCAGTGCGAGGTGGCGGGAGTAGTAGGATTCGAACCTACGACCGTCGGCTTAGAAGGCCGGTGCTCTATCCAGCTGAGCTATACCCCCGGAGCGGTTCGATTCTACCATGAAAGATGGGGTGGCCGACGGGTCTTGAACCCGCTACCTCCGGAGTCACAATCCGGTGCTCTACCTGTTGAGCTACGGCCACCATTGCGCGGTGCTGCAAAGCAGCTTTGACCTTCTTCCCGTCGACTGCAAAGAGGAACTGTCGCCAGCGGGTGATCACAAACGTATACCGCTGTTCACGCGGCGCGCATGGTAGCTTTAGCAGTCCACAAGTGTCAAGTTTAGTGCCCTTCTGGCCTCACCCGAAAAGGCACAGATCGCCAGCAGGCGCCCACACTGATTGAAAAACGCGTCCCGGCTTGCCTATTATGTGCTCCCGGGGTGTCAGGATAAAGGAAAAGGCCCTATCGATGCGTAACGTCAATTCCGCCCGCCTGCGGGGCGCCTGCCTGGGCCTGGCTGCCCTGCTGCTGGCAGGCTGCGGCCCTACCGAGATCACGGTACAGACCCACCCCCCAGCGACAGGCGGGGAACCCACCGCCAGGATCGTCTTCCTGGCCGGCCCCGACAGCCACCTGCCGGGCGCCCACGAGCACGAGGCCGGGCTGGAGCTGCTGGCCAGCGCCCTGCAACAGCGCCACCCCGGCGTTGAGACCGTCAATGTCTACGGTGGCTGGCCCGCTGACGAATCACTTTTCACGGATATCGATGCACTGGTGATGTACTGCGACGGCGGCGATTCCCACTTGATCAACGACAACTTGCCGACGTTTGACCGCCTCGTGAGCGCGGGCGTGGGCGTCGTCGCCCTGCACTACTGTGTGGAGGTTCCCAAAGGCAGCCCCTCGGCCACCTCACTACTGGCGGCAATCGGCGGCTATTTTGAGACCTGGTGGTCAGTCAATCCGGTGTGGACTGCGGAGTTCACGACACTGCCCGAGCACCCTGTCACCCGCCAGGTGCAGCCGTTCACGATGGAGGACGAGTGGTACTTCAATATGCGGTTCGTGGAGCGGGGAGTGACGCCCTTGCTGAGCGCCGTAGCGCCGCTGTCTACAATGGCGCGTGGCAACGGTCCCCACAGCGGCAATGATGCCGTGCGAGAACAGGTGCGCGACGGGATTCCCCAGGTCGTCGCCTGGGCGTACCAACGCGACGGTGGCGGCCGCGGCTTTGGCTATACAGGAGGCCACTATCACGCCAATTGGCAGGATGACAACGCCCGCAATCTGGTGCTGAATGCGATTGAGTGGGTTGCGCTCAGGCCCTGACCCCATCAATCCAGCTGGCGCGCAGGCGCCGCTGGCTGTCCAGCGCCAGCAGGTTGGCGCGATAGCCCGGTTTGATGGCGCCCAGCTCGCCCTCCAGCCCGAGCGCCCTCGCCGGGTAGGCCGTGGCCATGCGCAGTGCATCGAACCAGTCCAGGCCGGTAAATGCAGCGGCGTTATTCACCGCTGACAGCATGTCCAGATCAGAGCCGGCCAGAGTGCCGGCGGCGTTGGTGACACGCCCCCCGCTGGCAGTGATGGTTTCGTCGTCTAGCGCAAAGGACTTGTCCGGCGAACCCACTGTGGGCATGGCGTCAGTGACCAGCACTGCGCCACCGGGCTGTCGGGCCGCCACCGCAATGCGGAACGCGGCCGGGTGTACGTGGAAGCCGTCGGCGATGATGCCAAACCAGCTGCCCTCGTGTGCGAGCGCCGCCCCGACCATCCCCGGCTCGCGGCTCTGTAGCGGTGTCATCGCGTTGAAAAGATGCGTAAACCCGGTGGCTCCCGCCTGCATCGCCTCACACACCTGTTCATACGTCGCGGCGCTGTGACCACAGCTGACAATCACCCCCGCCGCTACCAGGCGACGGATCATTGACGCAGGGGCCAACTCAGGCGCCAGCGTCAGCAGTGTGATACCGCTGCCCAGTGAGGTGACCAGTTCGAAACCGGCCTGATCGAGGACGCAGAACTTGCTCGCATCATGCACCCCGCGTCGCTGGGGATTGAGGAAAGGCCCCTCGAGGTGGATGCCCAACACACCCGGCACGCGTTCCTCCAGCGCCTGCCTGACGGCGGCGACCGCCCGGCGCATGACGTTGAAATCGGAGGTGATCAAGGTGGGCATAAAGCCGGTCGTGCCAGTGCGGCGGTGGGCGCGGCCAATCACGCGCAGGCACTCCACTGTCGGGGTGGCAGTGAACAGCGCACCTCCCCCACCGTTGACCTGCAGGTCGATCAAGCCCGGCACCAGGGTGCCGCCCTCCAGGTCGTAGAGCTCGTCAACACCGCTGGGCAGCTGCTCTTCCTCAACCACGGCGACAATCCGCCCACCCTCGACCAGCACCACCTGTTGCGACCGCAGCTGCTCGCCATCAAAAACCTTGCCGTTGACTATAGCCTGTACCATGCACACCAATCCTGAAAGCCTGACAGCGTATCAAACGCGGCAGGGGCTCGCCGCCTGCATGGCTAAGGTACCAGCATGGCGCCGATGGTGAGAACAAATTTGCACCCGGCCCTCCCGCCTGCGCCGCTGAAAGCGGCAGTGTTGGGTCGGGCAGGCACCACCGGGCTCATACCAGCAGCGCCAGATCCTCCCAGCCCTGTGCCAGTGCAGCATGGTAGACGCTGCCATCTCCCACCAGCTCAGCCGTGCTGAGGAAGCTGACGTTGACGTGATCCGGGGTGCTTGAGACGGTGTGAAACAAGCCGACATTGGGCGCCAGCGGGCCGAATCCGAGGTAGTCAATCAATTTTGCACCGGCGAGGTAGGCATCGGACGACATTCCCGGGACATTGGTCACAACGGTATTGACGACGGCGGGCAGATCATCGAGGTGACCTGATGAGATCAACCACTGGCCCAGCCACAAAATGACCGCCGGATGCACGTCATCCACCAGCCGGAGCATGGCGTGAGCGCCAGCCTTCTTGCTGCGCTTCTTACCCTGTGAGGAGTCTTCGGCAATCGCCTTGAGGCGCTCTCCCGTATCCTTGATTGTCGTGTACAGGCAGACCCGCGCGACCGTGACGTGATTGCCCAGCTCCCCGTCCTTGTCCTTGCGCCGCACATCGATCGGCATCAGTGTCACCAGGTTCTCTGTCGGCAGTTCGTCCTGAGTGTACAGGAACTCACGCACCCCACCGGCGACGACGCACAGGGCGATATCATTGATCGTACAGTGATACTTCTTCTCCAGCTTCCTGAGTTGGGCCAGTTCCATTCGCACGTGCCCGACAACGCGGTCTGCGGCAAGGGATTGGTTGAAACGCGTCCTGGGGACCGACACTGCCTTTTTCCCGCCCGGGGAGTCGTCACCGCGCAGGAGTTGCGGCACCAGTTTGACCAGCGTAGCGGCCATATCGATGGGCCGCTCGAGTGTATGCCACCAGGCCCTGCCGTATTTTTCCCACCAGCTGGGCGCCTGGAAGTTTTCTTCGCCGCGCTGTTCCTCTGGCAGGGTAGTGATCAGGGAGGGAGAGTCCGGCTCCGGTCCCGGACTGTGCAAGCCGGTAATCAGGCGCAGGGCGCTCTTGCCGTCCACCACCGAGTGATGAATTTTGAGAAACAGCGCGGTACTGCCTCGGGGTATTCCCTCCAGACGGTCCAGTCCTTCCACCACCATGACCTGCCACAGGGGTCTGGCGCGATCCAGCGGCTGGGCGTGGAACTGCCCGAACATTGCGTACAAGGCCGGCCAGTTCTGTGGCCGCGGCAAGGCCACCCGCGTGATGTGATAGTCAGGGTTGAAATGCGCATCCTCCACCCAGTAGGCCTTGTCCAGTTGCAGTGGCACAGTCTCAAGGCGGCAGCGCAGTATCGGGAAATGATGTTCCACAAGGTGTTCGAAATTATCCTGCAGGCTCTGGTACAGGGCGGTCGCCCCGCGTTTGCCGCCCGTTTCATAGACCATCAGAGCCGACATATGCATGGGGATATTGGGCATTTCCCCGCCAATCATCAGATTATCCAAACCGCCGAGCTGTCTCATCAGCCTCTCCCCGCCTGTTATCAACACGCGGGTAAACTAGCAAGTTAGGATGCGGTCATCCTTGATCCAGTCGATGGTTTTGGCCATTGGTTGCAGACAGCAGCCTGGCTATGGGCCGGGAAACGCCGAAGGCTTGGGGTGAGAGGCAAAAGAATCCCACCCGGCGCCACCCAATGCGCTGACAAGCGGGTGCGCTGGCGGTGGACAACCGCAGAGCATTCGAGACGTGGTGTGCTGGACCGGAAAGTGGTCGGGGTAGAGAGATTCGAACTCCCGACATCCTGCTCCCAAAGCAGGCGCGCTACCAGACTGCGCTATACCCCGATGTATTCACTGTGGCGTTGCCGCCGGACCCTGTTTTTCAGGAGGGCGCATCATACTCAGCCCTCTGACAAGCGTCAACGCAAAAAAGCCGCAAACAATCCGCACAAACTTACCCCCGGCCTTCCGCTGGTACAAGCTCTCGTGGGACAATAGCCCCCCAAAGTCGGGCGGCCGCAGTGTCTGCGCGCCGCTCCGGGCCCCTGGTCTGCACAGCAAGCAAGGGGGCAACCACGTCATACCGAGCATTGAGGATACCATCGCATGTCTGCACTCGTCCTGGACGGCAAATCCCTGGCAGCCCAATCCGAGGCTGAACTTCTGGCGCGTGTCGAGCGCCTGAAATCCCGTTCCGCGGGCCGCACACCTATCCTCGCGACGATTCTGGTCGGCGATGACCCGGCCTCCGCCACCTACGTCAAAATGAAGGGCAACGCCTGTCGCCGCGTGGGCATGGAGTCACTGGCAGTGGAAATGCCCTCCTCCACGACCACCGCGCAACTGCTGGCAAAAATCGAGGAACTGAACAACGACCCGAATGTACACGGCATCCTGCTGCAACACCCCGTTCCCGAACAAATCGATGAGCGCGCCTGTTTCGATGCGATTGCCCTGTCCAAGGATGTGGATGGCGTGACCTGCCTCGGGTTCGGCCGCATGGCCATGGGTGAAGACGCCTACGGCTGTGCCACACCGCAGGGCATCATGCGCATTCTGGAGCACTATGGCATTGAAATTGAAGGCAGGCACGCGGTCGTTGTAGGCCGCAGCCCTATACTCGGGAAACCGATGGCGATGATGCTGCTGCAGAAAAATGCCACCGTCACTATTTGCCACTCGCGCACCCGCGACCTGCCAGGCCTTGTCGCGCAGGCTGATATCCTGGTGGGGGCTGTCGGCAAACCGGAATTCATCAAGGCCGACTGGGTCAAGGACGGCGCCGTGGTCATCGATGCCGGCTACCATCCCGGCGGTGTGGGCGACATCGAACTGTCGGCCCTGGTCGAGAAAGCGTCGGCCTACACCCCGGTACCGGGCGGCGTCGGGCCGATGACGATCAACACGCTAATTATGCAAAGTGTTATGTCGGGAGAAAAAAGCCTCGGCCAGTAGCGGGGCGCGGCCAAGGGATAGCGCAGGGTGTTATTCGGCCTTGCGCTTCCACTTGGTACCCTCGCGGGAATCTTCGAGTACCACCCCCTGCGCCAGCAACTCCTCGCGCACGGCATCGGCCCGCGTGTAATCCTTCGCCAGCTTGGCAGCCTGCCGCGCCTCTATTAACGCCTCGATCTCCGGTGCGGAGATCGCGCCAGCAGACGCCGCCCCCTGCAGCCACTCCTGCGCATCCTGTTCAAGAATGCCCAGCAGGTTGCCCGCCGCCAGTATGCGCCCCTTCAGGGCGGGCTTCTCATCGGGCGCCGCCTTGTGCAGCTGCTTGGCCAGCGCGTGAATCCCGGCGATGGCGACAGGCGTGTTGAGGTCATCGTTCAACGCCTGGTAGAACGGCTCATCGGCAAGCCTGACCTCCATATCGACGTCGACATCCTGCACCTCGCGCAGTGTGCTGTAGAGACTGTCGAGCGTGGCCTGGGCCTGCTCCAGCAACTCAGCGGAGAAGTTCAGCGGCGAGCGGTAATGCGCTGACAGCAGCGCAAAACGCAGCACCTCGCCACGGTAGCTCTTAAGCAGGTCGCGCACCGTGCGGAAATTCCCCAGCGACTTGGACATCTTCTCCCCATCGATGTCCAGGTAGGCGTTGTGCATCCAGTAGCGGACGTAGTCGCCGCCGTGGGCACAGCGACTCTGCGCAATCTCGTTCTCGTGGTGGGGGAAAATCAGGTCGCGACCACCGCCGTGGATATCGATGGTATCGCCCAGGTGCGCGCGAATCATCGCGGAGCACTCCAGGTGCCAGCCTGGACGACCGCGCCCCCAGGGGCTGTCCCAACCCGGGTCTTCCGCGGCTGCGGGCTTCCACAGCACAAAGTCACCCGGGTGACGCTTGTAGTCGGCGACTTCGACCCGCGCGCCCGCCAGCATATCGTCCAGTGAGCGCTTGGATAATTTGCCGTAGTCGGGCATGGATTCGACCGCGAACAACACGTGACCCTTTGCCTCGTAGGCATGCCCCTTCTCAAGCAGCGTCTCCGTCAGCGCAATCATGGCATCGATATTGTGCGTAGCGTGTGGCTCCAGCGTGGGAGGCAGCGCATTGAGCTGCGCCATGTCTTCGCGGAACTTGGCAGTGAACTCCTCGGTGACCGACTCGATACTGCGCTGTCCATCGCGCGCGGCTGCGATAATCTTGTCGTCGACATCCGTGATATTGCGCGCATAGGTCACGTTATCGTAGTGGGTCTGCAGCAGGCGGAACAGCGTATCGAACACCACCACCGGGCGGGCATTGCCGATGTGAGCGAGGTTGTACACGGTGGGCCCGCAGACATACATGGTCACGGTGTCGGGAACCAGTGGCTCAAACACTTCCTTGCGGCCGCTGAGCGTATTGTACAGTTTAAGGGTCATGCGGCGGCCTCAGCTGTCAGTCCAGGTATCACGCAGGCCGATGGTCCTGTTGAATACGGGTTTATCGGTGCGGTGGTCATAGCGGTCCGCGACGAAATAGCCCTCGCGTTCAAACTGGAATTGTTGTTCCGGCTCGGCATCCGCCAGCGCTGGCTCTATCCAGGCGCGGCTGACCACGCTCAGGGACTGCGGGTTGATGTGGTCCATGAAAGCGTTGTCCCCCTTGTCCGGTGCCTCGTGGTTGAACAGGCGCTCGTACAGGCGCACCTCGGCGGGCCTGCCCTCGGAGACAGAGACCCAGTGGATCACGCCCTTGGGCTTGATACCGTCAGCGGGATTCTCGCCCAGGGTATCGGGAATCGTATGCGCCCTGACCTCGATGATCTCGCCGCTGTCGTCCTTCACCACCTCGTCCGCCTCAATGACATAGGCGTTGCGCAAGCGCACCCGCTTGCCGAGTACCAGCCGTTTGTACTTCTTGTTGGCCTCCTCGCGAAAATCATCGGCGTCGATGTAGATCTCGCGGGTAAACGGCAGGTCGCGCTCGCCGAGGTCCTCGCGATTGGGATGACGCGCTGCACTGAGCCTCTCCACCTTGTCGGCCGGGTAGTCTGTGAGCACGACTTTCAGCGGGTTGAGCACGCACATGGCGCGCACCGCGTTTTCGTTCAGGTCTTCGCGGATGGCAAACTCCAGCATCGCCACATCCACCACGCCGTCGCTGCGAGTGGTGCCTATCATGTCGCAGAAACGCCGGATCGCAGCGGGTGTATAACCGCGGCGGCGCATACCGGATATCGTGGGCATACGCGGATCGTCCCAGCCGGCCACTACCCCCTCATCGACCAGCTGCTTGAGTTTGCGTTTGCTGGTGATCGTATAGCTGGGATTGAGGCGGCCGAATTCGTACTGCCGCGGACGCGCCGGCACCGGCAGGTGATCCAGGAACCAGTCGTACAGCGGGCGGTGATCCTCAAACTCCAGGGTGCAGATCGAGTGTGTCACCCCCTCGATCGCGTCTTCCTGGCCGTGGGCGAAGTCGTAGGTCGGGTAGATCACCCAGTCATTGCCGGTCTGGTGGTGCGCCACCTTGCGTATACGGTAGAGGATTGGGTCGCGCATATTCATATTGGGCGAGCTCATATCGATCTTTGCACGCAGCACCCGGGAGCCGTCGGCGAACTCCCCTGCTTTCATGCGCGCAAGCAGATCGAGATTCTCCTCGACACTGCGGTCCCGGAAGGGACTGTTGCGGCCCGGCGCCGTCAGCGTCCCGCGATACTCCCTGGCTTGATCCGGCGTCAGGTCACAGACATAGGCATCGCCCTGCTCCACCAGATGAACAGCCCAGTCGTAAAGCTGCTGGAAGTAGGAGGACGCAAAACGCACCTCACCGTGCCACTGGTAGCCCAGCCAGCGCACATCCTCTTCAATCGCCTCGATGAACGCCGGGGTCTCCTTCTCCGGGTTGGTGTCGTCGAAGCGCAGGTTGCAATGCCCGCCGTTGGCCTGCGCCAGGCCGAAATTGACACTGATGGACTTGGCGTGGCCGATGTGGAGAAAACCATTGGGCTCCGGGGGGAATCGCGTCACCACAGTCGTGACCCGACCGGCGGCGAGATCCTCGGCGATAATGGTCTGCAGGAAGTTATTGGCTGGGATGTCGTCCATAAGTCGTATGCTGCGCCCGTAAAAAAGTCGCGTATTATAGCGAGTCCCTCGCCGGGCTTATAGCCAATTCATGGCCGCCTTCTGACCAATCTCGCATTTCTGCGCATCTTTCCCTCCGCAGATGTTTTACTGGACGCTAAAAGTCCGTATTATTGGCCGGCTTGCTTCAGACACCCCCAAGGAAGAAAACATGGTCATCATTCGCACGACATTCGGCGAAATCAAACTCGAACTGGACGCTGAAAAAGCGCCAAAAACTGTCGCTAATTTCCTCAGTTATGCCCGTGACGGCTTCTACGATGGCACTATTTTCCACCGTGTGATCGATAACTTCATGATCCAGGGCGGCGGTTTCGATACCGATATGCAGCAAAAGGCCAGCGGCGAGCCCATCGAGAACGAGGCAGACAACGGCCTGAAGAACGATTTCGGCACGATTGCCATGGCCAGGACCTCAGACCCACACTCTGCGACAGCGCAGTTCTTCATCAACGTAAAAGACAACGACTTCCTCAACCACAGCGGTAAGAACATGCAGGGTTGGGGTTACACGGTATTTGGCAAAGTCGTCGAAGGCACCGAGGTGCTGGACAAGATCCGCGCGGTTCCCACCTCCAGCCGCAAGGGCCACCAGGACGTGCCCTCAGACCCCGTCATTATTGAATCGGTTGTCGTCGTCGAAGACTAGTCCGGCCACCGGATACTGTGCTGGCCTGTCACCGGGCCAGCAGTACACGTCGCAACACACTCGCTCCCGGCTCAGCCAGCACCGCTCCCGCACATCTCCTCCGCGCACCTCGAAACAATATTAGAATTACAATTCTAATATTTATCAACAACTTGCCCTGTTTTTATCATGTAGATTGGAAGCAGCGACAGCCCTTCGTCAGGACGGTGGCACCCCGCTGTGGAAGCGAAACTCAGTGTCGGGCTGTTCGACCAGCTCACGCTCGCACTGCAGCAGCACGGGCAGCCTGGCCGCCACCGCCTCTTTCGACCCCAACTGCTCCGCCAGTTTCAGGTAGTCCATGAAATGCCGGGATTCTGACTTCAGCAGGGACAGGTAGAACTCCCCCAACTCAGGGTCGAGCCGGGGCGCCAGTACCGAGAAACGCTCGCAGGAGCGGGCCTCGATGATGGCCCCGACCAGAAGCGTATCGATGAGTCGCGCGGGCTCCTGTGAGCGAACCTGTTGGCGCAACCCGCCGGCGTAGCGGGAGGCCGCTATCTGGCGGTAGTCGATTCCGCGCGCCCGCATCAGGGCAATCACCTGCTCAAAGTGTCGCAGTTCCTCACGCGCCAGCCGCGACAACTTGTTCAGCAGGCTGTAGTGGTCGACATAGCGATACATCAGGTTCAGCGCAGTGGAGGCGGCCTTTTTCTCGCAGTTGGCGTGATCGATCAGCAGGGTATCGGGGTGCTGCAGAGCCCAGCCCACCCAGGCTTCGGGCGTTGGGCACAGCAGGAAATCCCGGATCGCAGCAAGGTCCACGGCCCCCTTCATCGCGACTGCTCGCGAAACAGGTCCGGGGCCATCATATAACGCTCGTAATGCGCCTCTGAAAGGATATAAAACTCCTGGTCGATCTGCTCGCGCAGGGCTGTCAGTGACAGCTCGCGGTAACGCAAATCGACCTCGAAACCGAATTCCCGCGTGTCGCGGATCTGGCCGGCGCCGGCTTTCAACAGGCTGAACACCCAGCAGTACTCGTCGTGATGCTCGACAAAACGCACCTGTTGCACGCCCAGCTGCCATTTGAGCAGGGCCGCATCGGTGACCTGTAACTTGTTGCTGACGCATTGCGAGAGAAACCCCGACAGCCTGGCGTCGACGGCTTTTTTCTGCGGCGCCGTGTAGCTGTTCCAGTCGATCACCTCGTGTGAGAAGCGCTTGCAACCGCGGCATACGCTGTCCCCGATACCGGTGGAACAGACACCGATACAGGGGGTTTTTACTGCGCGTTCCAGCATTTCGTGAGCGTTTTCCGGGGCCTGGGAGTTCATCGCGAGTGTATGATATCACTCGAGTGAATGCGAGATATAAGCGCTCCATTCGTTTATCTCGAAGTCACACTGGGCTATAATCGCGCCCTGCTTTCACCTCTTCCAAACTCGCGCTCCGGGCCTGTCCGGAGCGCCACAGGCAATGCAAAGGAGCTCTACCGTGCTAGAAGCATATCGCATCCATGTGGCTGAACGTGCCGCTCTGAACATCCCACCGAAGCCGCTCAAGGCCGATCAGGTGGCAGAGCTGGTCGAGCTGCTGAAAAACCCGCCCGCTGGTGAAGAGGACTACCTGCTTGACCTGATCAGCAACCGTGTGCCCCCGGGTGTCGATGAGGCCGCCTACGTCAAAGCCGGCTTCCTGTCCGCCATCGTCAAGGGTGAGGCGAGCAGCCCGCTGATCGACAAGCTCAGCGCCGTCAAGCTGCTGGGCAATATGCACGGCGGCTACAATATCGAGACCTTGGTCAGCCAGCTGACTGACGCCGAGCTCGGCGCCGCGGCAGCCGCTGAACTGAAGCACACACTGCTGGTCTTCGAAGCATTCCACGATGTCGCCGAACTGGCCAAGTCAGGCAACCAGAATGCCAGGGACGTGATGCAGTCCTGGGCCGAGGGCGAGTGGTTCACCAGCCAGCCAGAAGTACCTGAGTCCATCAAGGTGTCCGTGTTCAAGGTCACTGGCGAGACCAATACCGATGACCTCTCCCCCGCCCCCGATGCGTGGTCGCGCCCGGACATTCCGCTGCACGCACTGGCGATGTACAAAATGACCCGCGATGGACTGGTGCCCAAGGAACACGGCGTCACCGGCCCCATGGACCAGATCCTGCAGTTGCAGGAGAAAGGCCTGCCGGTGGCACTGGTCGGCGATGTCGTCGGCACCGGTTCCTCGCGCAAATCCGCGACCAACTCCGTGCTGTGGTATTTCGGCGAGGAGATGGATGGCGTCCCGAACAAGAAAAGCGGTGGCATCTGCATCGGCGGCAACGTCGCCCCAATTTTTTACAACACCATGGAAGATGCCGGCGCGCTGGTATTCGAAGCGCCGGTCGAAAAACTGGGCATGGGCGATGTCATTGAGATCCGGCCCTACGACGGCAAGATCCTGTCTGAATCCGGTGAGGTATTGAGCGAGTTCACGCTGAAATCTGACGTGCTGCTCGACGAGGTGCGCGCCGGTGGACGCATCAACCTGATCATCGGCCGCGGCCTGACCACGCGCGCCCGGGAGGCGCTCGGCCTGCCCCCTTCCGACCTGTTCCGCAAGCCCGAGCAACCGGACGATACCGGCAAGGGCTTCACGCTGGCACAA
>JAGRIE010000056.1 GCA_020443425.1 Halioglobus sp. | reverse complement strand
TCGAGGCTGACATTGTCGGGCCAGCTGTTCAGCGGCTCGAAGCGCTGCTGCCCGCCACCGGCGCCACCGCGCCCGTCTTCAACGCGGTAGGTGCCCGCGCTGTGCCAGGCCATCCGAATGAAAAACGGACCGTAGTGGCCATAGTCGGCCGGCCACCAGTCCTGCGAGTCTGTCATCAGCGCCGCGATATCCGCTTTTACCGCTTCCAGGTCAAGCGCGTTGAACGCCTCGGCGTAATCAAAGTCCGCTCCCAGCGGATCCGACTCGGCGGCGTGCTGGCGCAGCGGCTGCAAATTCAGGGTATCCGGCCACCAGAACCGGTTCGACATCGATTCGCCCTGGGCGGCCGCCTGGCCGGCTGGCACGGCCAGGGATACTGCTACGGCGATTGCGGACACGAGTGGGATAGATTTTTTAAGCATGGAAGCACTACCTCTTATGATGGAGAAATCGTGCGCTAAGCGTAGTAGAGAGAACCGATAGTGGCGAATTAATTAATCGAATCACAGCGATAGCTAATCTATATCAAGTTTTCGATAGCCATAGCGCTCACCTCATCCTGTGGCGGGATTTGCGCTATAGTGGCGACTTCCGTACCGACATTGATTTTGAGCAGGGAGCTGACGCGTTGAAACCACCTCAGGCAGTGACTCTACAGGCTATTGCGCTAGCCTCCGCCACCACCGCAGCCACATGGGCGGCGGCGGCCTGCGCCAGTGAGCCGGCGTTCGACTGCACCCGGGCACAGGGCCAGGTGCAGGAACTGGTCTGCACCGATGCGGCGCTCGCCAGCCTGGATCGCCGCCTGGCTGAGGTCTACCAGACGGTGCGGCGGACGCTGCCGGACGCCGACCTGCCGCAGCTGAAGTCGGAGCAGCGCGGGTGGATCAAGGGGCGCGACGACTGCTGGAAGAGCGACAATGTCGCGGATTGCGTGACCCTCGCCTACCAGGGCAGGACTGTGGAGTTACAGATCCTCACCGGGCAACTGGCGGCACCCAACACCATCAACCTCGAGTGTGGCGACCGTGACCAGCTGCCGGTCGCCGCCGCGTTTTACAACGACACCACCCCCCCCGCCGTGGTGCTTACCCGGGGCGGGGACCAGGTCACAGCCTTTATCGCGCGCAGCGGCTCCGGCGCCCGGTACACCGCCGCCGGTGTGGAGTACTGGGAGCACCAGGGGCAGGCCAGCATCGACTGGTTTGGCACCGCGCTGCAGTGTACCGTGAGTAAAGACGCGGAAACCCTCTGAATGGCGTCGGGTGCTGTGTTCAGCGACGGCATCCAACGCACCGGTTCCCCTGCCTTTGATAATGCTGCTACCATGCCCGCCGGTTGCACGCCCGCAGCACGCGGGCAACAGGCATATTGCAGGAGTTTCAGGTGACGTATTGTTTGGGAATCAAGGTAAAGCAGGGCATCGCGATGGTATCGGACTCCCGCACCAGCGCGGGTGTCGACAATATCAGCACCTATAGCAAGATGTGGAAATTCGGCGTGCCCGGTGACCGGCAGTTCGTGCTGTGCAGTGCCGGCAATCTCGCCACGACACAGTCGGTTACCGCCGCACTGGAACGCGATGTGCGGGACAAGGCACCGCAGAGCCTGCTGACAGTCAGGGATATGAACGAGGCGTCGGAGTACATCGGTCGCATCAATGTTGAGAGCCAGCAGCAGAATACCGGTGGCGGCGCCCTGTTCGAAACCACCTTCCTGCTGGGGGGTGAGATCAGCGGCGCCACGAACGGCCTGTACATGATTTACTCACAGGGTAATTTCATCGCCAGCTCCGCCCAGGTGCCCTTCCTGCAAATTGGCGAAACCAAATACGGCAAACCGATTCTCGACCGCGTCATTGAGCCGGATACCCCGCTGGAGCGCGCTGCGCTGTGCGGGCTGGTCTCCATGGAGGCGACCATCCGCAGCAATCTCACTGTGGGGCCGCCGGTTGAAATCTACCTGCTGGATACCGGCACACTGCAGCCCGGGCGCTACCTGATCTTCGAGGAGGACGACAGTTACCTGCGCGAACTGCGCCAGAGCTGGAACCAGCTGATGAAGGCGTCTTTCGACAAGCTCAACCCGCTGGTGTTTCCCGGCTGAGCCGCTCCCGGTACAGCGCCTCGGCCCGCTTTTTCAGGCCGGCGGCACAGTCGTTAAACCCTTTCTCGACAATCTTGCCCATCGCTTCGAGCATCGGGCCGGCGAACTCACCGCCGAACTCGTCAATCGTCACGTACAGGCAACTGCTGTCATCGACCGGGGTGATGCGCTGGGTGCGATCGGCGTGCACCGGGTCGCCAGGTTTGTTCTCCATCGACCAGACGATGGTGTGGATGGGTTCGACTTTGGTCACGTACTCCACCTGCAGCTGTGGCCCGTCGCCCATATCGACCTGCATTTCCAGCGGCGAACCGACCACGGGTTCGCCTTTCATGCCGGGGCAGAACGTATTCCACTCCCCGTAGTTGCCAAAATCGAGAATTACATCCCAGACCACCTGGGCGGGCGCATTGATCAGTATCTCCTCGCTGGAGACGCTGTTTTCAGTAATCATTCCTGTACTCCTCTAGCCACCGTAAAGTCGGTCAGTTGCCGTAACTGACCCCGCCGTTCACCCGCCACGCCTGGCCGTTGACCCATTCACCGTCATCGGACAGCAGGAAGCTGGCGGCGCCGGCAATGTCCTGCGGATTGCCGTGTCGCGGGCTGCGAGCGCCCTTGAGCATCCAGTCTTTCATCTCCTGCGGCATGTTGGCGTCCAGTTGCTCTGTCAGTACAAAGCCGGGAGACACCACGTTGCAGCGGATGCCCTCGCGACCCCATTTCGAGGCGACATGGCGGCACAGCGAGTTGATCGCCGCCTTGGACGCCGCGTAGGCGGGCCGCTCCGGCTCCCCGGCAATGGCGGCGTCGGAGGAGGTCAGCACGATAGCGCCGCGGCCCTGCTCCAGCATTGCCGGCAGCACCGCGCGTATCAGCGAGACCGTCCCGAGCAGGTTGACCTGCAGGGTGCGCTCCCACACCGCGATATCATTGCTGAGGATGTCCGCGTCCACGTGAATCGTCTGCAGGTCCGCCACATTGGCGAACAGGCCGTCGAGCCGGCCGAAATGTGCCAGCGCCGCCGCCACGAGGCTATTGATGCTGGCCTCCTCCGCCTGGTCGTACTCCCAGGCCTCGACATTGCAGCCGGCCGCCTGCAGTTCAGTGGCCAGCGCCCGCGCGCCCGCGATATTGAAGTCCCCGATGCCCACGCTGGCACCCTCGGCGCACAGCCGGCGCACGGTCGCCGCGCCGATGCCAGTGGCACCGCCGCAGACCAGTATGGCCTTGTCCTGCAGGTTTTTCATAATAGTATGTACCCCCGTCGTCTTTTCCTCATGGTACACATAACGGAATTTGAGTGGACAGGACGGATGTGCAAGTATCCATACCGGTCGCGGCAATCTCCACGCTTCGAGCAAACAGGACAATAATGAGAACTGGACAATGATGAAATTACTCGGGTTTATCTGGCGCAGGTTCACGGCCGCACTCAGCACGGCACTGCTGCTGGTTGTCATTATCGTGGTCGTGATCAGCTACCGGCTGATGACCGGTGCACAGGTCGACGACGAGACCCGGCTGCAGAACAAGCGGGACTACCTGTCGCAGATCGGCGAACACAAGGTGGATGGCAGGACGGCACCGAATATTGTTTTCATCCTCTACGACGACATGGGATACGGCGACATCGGTGTCGGCGCCGAAAACAGCTCGATCATCGCCACACCCCACATTGACCAGCTGGCGGCAGACGGTGTGATGCTGTCCGACTTCCACTCACCCGCAGCCGTCTGTACCCCGTCGCGGGTCGGCTACCTCACCGGCCGGCTGGCACCACGCGCCGGCCTGCCCAATGTGGTCTTCCCGACGGGCAGCACCAAGAGCCTGATTTTCAGCACGGTGGCCGCACCCGGCTCCAATGTGCGCCTGCCCGCCGAGGAGATCACGCTGGCAGACCTGTTGCGGGCCGCCGGTTACACCACCGGTATGGTGGGCAAATGGCATATGGGGGATCGCAGCCCCTCACTGCCCAACGACATGGGATTCGACAGCTATTTCGGTGCCCTGTACAGCAATGACATGGAACCCTTCGCCCTCTATGACAACCGCGAGATTGCCGTACCGGCACCGGTCGACCAGCGCTTCCTCACTGAGCGCTATACCGAGGCCGCTGTCTCGTTCATCGAGCAACATGCACAGGAGCCCTTCTTCCTGTATTTCGCCCACAATTTCCCCCACGACCCACTGGCGGTGCGCGAGGAGCGCAGCGGCAAATCCAGAGCCGGCCTGTACGGGGATGTGCTGGAGGAGATTGACGACGGCGTCGGCGCAATCGTCGCCGCACTCGAGCGCACCGGCAACCTGGACAATACCCTGATCATCATCACTTCGGACAACGGGCCCTGGTTCCTCGGCAACGCCGGTGACCAGCGCGGTCGCAAGGGCAATACATTTGAGGGTGGCATGCGTGTTCCGTTCATCGCGCACTGGCCCGCTGCCATCGCACCCGGGCGCACTGAGCAGGCGATGGCCATGGGTACCGACCTGCTGCCCACGATACTGGACATCCTGCAACTGCCCGCACCGACGGACCGCAAACTGGATGGTCGCAGTATTTTGACAGTGCTGACGCAGGGCGGGCGCTCCCCTCACGACTACCTGTACTACTATGATGGCGAGCAACTGTTTGCCGTGCGCGACCAGCAGTTCAAGTACCGCGGGCCGGCCGGTGTGTTCTACAGCACCGACCAGATGCCGGCGGGCGGGTCAGTGCCGCAGAAAGAGTGGCTGTTTGACCTGGAGCGGGACCCGCGAGAATCCTACGACACCGCGGATCACAACCCCGAGAAACTGACGCAACTGCGCGCCGCTTTCGAGGCCAGGCAACTGGAGATGGAGAATAACCAGAGAGGCTGGAACTGATGAGGACAGCGAAGTACGCCCGCGTCGGTATCGCCGTCGCGTCACTGCTTCTGGCCGCGTGTGAAACCACCCCGCAGATTCAAACAGGCGAGGACGCCGAGGTGATAGCGGGCAGCAATCTTGTGCGCGTCGACCACAGCAGGGCGAAACTGGCCTATGTGGACCCGCAGGCCCCGTTCGGGAAATATACCGCCATCATGCTGGCACCACTGGGGGTGGAGAATGTCGAAATCATCCAGCCCGGCAACAGCTCACGCAGCTACGGCAACCGCAACTGGGAACTGACCGACAGCGACAAACAGCGCCTGCAGGCCGATTTCCAGCAGGCGATGGCACAGCAGCTGTCGTCGACCGGGAACTTCCAGCTGGTGGACAGCATCGGTGACCGGGTGCTGACAATCAGCGCCAGGCTGACCCGCATCGCCCCCACCGCGCCCAAGGACGACAATCGCTCTCGCCCCACCGGGCGCAGCCACATCATCACGGAGGGCAGCGGCCGGCTGAGTGTGGAAGTGATCTTCAGCGACTCCGAGACCGGTGAGGTGCTGGCACTGGCCAAGGACACCCGCTCCGCCTCGTCCCAGTGGGGCCTGAACAACAGCGTGACCAATGCCGCCGAGGTGCGCCGGGTATTCAACAGCTGGGCGCGGCAGATCGCCACACAACTGGAGCGACTGCACGACAAAGCCGGGACGCCGCCCGCCGCTGAAATCTAGCGCGAGGCAAACGCATCCTTGCCGGCGTTGTAGGTATCTATCGCACCCGCCACCACGGTCTCATCGTATTCACGCAGGCCGCTCAACAGCATGTGCTTCTTGCCGCGCCCGACCACTTCACCACCGTCCTCGAGGTGGAATGCCAGCTCGACACTGCCGCGCTTGCCATTGATCTGCAGCTTGTTGTAATCGCCTTTCAATACCGGATTGGCGACATCGAGACGATCCAGGTCGATGGTCATGCTCTGGTAGATCACCATTGGTCGATCCGGGTTGATCATCATCTGCTGTTCGGCGAGCAGCGGCACCAGGATATGCGGGAAGGTCTGGCCCGAGAACTGCACATAGCTCTGCGTCAGGTTCTGTATCAGTGACTCCGCCCGGGCGATGTCCCCGGCGCGCTTGACGCGCAGGTACTCGCGCCCCTCGGTGTCATTGATATGCAGCTCAGGGGACGACTCCGGCAGCACCAGTTCCACACCGGCCGTCACCATCCCAGAGAACACAAACTCCATGTGCTGGCTGATCCCGTAGCGGGCCAGGATGATCGCAAACAACAGATCGCCGGGGATACAAAACCGCTTGGCATCGGCATCGTGCAGGGGGTTGAAGTCGTTCGCCATCTGCTTGGCAAAATTACTGCCCTGCTCGCGCGTGAAACAGATACGCCCGTTGGGCTCGCTATAGTACTGATCGATGATCATGGTGAATTGGACTCGCCTTCGGGGGTTGTGGTGGCAGCTGCCGCTCTGGCGCGCAGTTTAGCAGGAAAACCGTGCCTACCGGCAGCTTCAATGCAGCCAGCTGCTGGCCCGCAGAGGCCCGCTGTCGGGACTGCTCACGCCCGCCGCGCCGAGTTCATACAGCTGCAGCGCCGGCGCCAGCGGGGCGGCGGGCAGCCAGCAGACCGCCAGTCGATAGCCGGGCACGGGGTCGAGCAGGCAGTACTGCGCGCTGCCGGGATCATCGTCGGTCGTCAGCAGCACGCGGGTGCCGGCGGCTCCCGGATTGCGCGCCAGTGCGAAGCCGCGGGAGTCGAGCCCGGACACCAGCACCGCTCCCCGGGCCTTGACGGCGGCCTCCTTCAGCGTCCACAGGTCGTAAAAGCGGTCCCGCTGGCCGGCCTCTGTACAGGCCTCAAGCGCCATAACCTCCTCCTCACGGAAAAAGCGCCGCGCCAGCGTCATCACATCGCGCTGCGGCTTGCAGGCCTCGATGTCGACACCCACCGGCACGCCGGCTGTAACCGCGCAGGCCAGCCAGTCGCCACTGTGACTGAGGTTGAAATCCAGCGCCTGCGCGCTGCCGACCAGATAGGGCTTGCCCTGTGCGCCGCGGCCGAACCGCCAAGCGGCCGGCGCCACTGCGGCATACTGCGACAGCACACGGCGCTTGAAGCTGTCGGAACAAGCATGCTGCTGCCGTGCGCCGAGCCAGATATGCACGCTGTGCGCGCTGAGGCTGAAGCGCCGCGCCGGGTCCGGCGCGGCACGAGGATCAGAATCGCTGGATCGTTTTGCCGATGACTCTGTCACGCACTTTCCAGAACAGGTTGTCGGGGTTGACGACAATAATGAAAACGCGTCGCAACTTGTCCTCGGGGCTGTCGATCGGTCTCACCGCGTGCCAGGCGTGATCGGTGCGCTTTATCAGGGCGCTGTAATTGCCGATGGATTTGCACTCGATAATGTTATCGAAGGCGTCCAGCGAAGGGGCGGAGTTATAGTCCAGCTTGCCGCCGTCATCCAGTATCAGGGTGGCACCGCCCCAGACGGGGTCCCAGTCGTCTTCGGAATTGAAATAGAACAGGTGGGAGCCGTGCTCGCGACTGGAGTCACAGTGCGGTGAGACATCGGCGCCGCGGGGCGTGTAGTGCCAGTGGAAGCGGAACTCCACTTTTTTCGCACCCAGCAGGCGTTCGATTTCGCTGCGATAGGCGTCGGAACAGAGTTCGGCGATAAACTCCTGCCACGGCTTTGGCACCGGCATACCCGGTGTGTACTCCAGTGAATAGCGATCGTGCGGGGCCTGGCCGGCGCGACGTTCATAACCGAACTTCTGCTCAAACATCTCCAGCGGCGGCATATTGGCCAGCAGGTCCTGGAACCCGGACGCTGTCAGCACACCCTCATCGTTGTAATACGGGTAGGGCCGGGTCGCGGTAAAATCCTCGGTGCGCAGATTGCGCAGTTTTTCAATATTGAGATACTTCATGCCGCCCTCGCTTGCAAATCGGGAGTGCGCTCCAACACCTCAAAGGCGTCGTGTCGCACATGGTTCTTACGCATTTCATCCCGCACCAGTTGCTCTGAGACATGCCCGCTCTTCAGGCACTCCTTCAGCAGGCCGAAGAAAAAGTCCTGCTGGGCGGTATCCGGATGCTCCCGGTAGCGCCCCAGCAGGCCGTAATCCCCGAACACTTTTGCCCGCAAGCGGTTCGCTGTCGCCAGCAGCGGTTTGTCCTTGAACTTGTCCGCGGGGGTATAGTCCACCGGCAGGCCCGTCTTCCACGGCTGTGTCTTGCGCTTGGTGTTGTGCAGCAGGCGCGTATTGCTGTCCAGGTTGTCGAAGTCATTCCAGCAATCCGGCAGGTAGCCGATATTGGCCGGGTCTTCATAGCCCAGCACCATCCACTCCTTGTAATCCTTCTCGTTGCGGAACAGCTGGTCAAACTCCGCCTCGGCATCCCAGTGCCGCAGGCGCGCACAGTCCATCAGCATCACGCTGGTCGCCACCTGGGCGCGCTTGTCCTCTTTGCCGGAGCGGTGACGCCCCATCACGGCCGCGCCCTGCATATCCATATCCAGCAGCTCGTAAATATCGCCCACGGCGAAGACATCCGGATCAGTGACCACCGCGCGGCCCTGCCAGTTCATCAGCTTCGGCGGCAGGAAGCGCAGTGGCGTGAAGGACTGCAGGTCATCCATATGCCAGACCCGGCTGGTGCCACCGCGCAGGAAGCTCTGCCCCTCCTTCGCTGCCAGGTAGGGGTGGTCGCGCGTGTGAATGAATTTCACCTCAAACTTGTCGGCGCTCGCAGAGTTGCGGCGAAACGAATACTCGGCCACCAACGCGCCCAGCCACTGCCGTTCGTTGGTGTGAATAAAGACGCATTTGTCGCTCATCATGACGGTGTCCTACCCCGCTTCAGCACTCGTATAGCCGAAGACCGGCAACAGGCGCGAATCTACCATAGCGTTCAGCTCCGCGACTTGATCATCGTCAAAATAGTCGCGGTAGCCGCCGACCTTGGCCTTGCGGACCTTGAACGTGTTGGGGTCGTTGACATCCTTGGCCTGGACCCGGCTGCCGCTGCGCCAGAAGTAGTTGTCCTGTTCCTTTTTGCGCAGGTTCTCGACCGAGGCGAACTCCGCGGTGTCGCGCAGGTACTCCGCATTGGGCTCCATGCCCAGGAACTCAACGATGCGCGCCATCTCCTGCTCCGGATGCGCCCGCAGGTCCTCGTAGCGCACCACCAGCAGGTTCTCTATCTTGGGCAGCTCCCGCGCCCAGTTGTTCAGGAAGTCGATGATATGCGCGAGCCCCTGGCTCTCGCCCTTCACAAAATCGTAGACGGAGATGTCCGCCTCGTGCGCTGGATACTTGTTCATCGCCTTTTTTTCAGGCCGCATGCGGTATTTCCACTGGAAGAACTGCGACACCGCCACGTCGATGGGATTGCGCACCAGCAATACCGTCTTCTTGTGGTAAAAATCCTTCTTGGAATCGACATTCCCCGTGTAGCCGCGCAGGTAGTTGTCGTGGGTGAAGAATATTTTCGGGATGTTGCTGTTCATCCGCGTGAAGTTGTCAAAGCCCATCAGGATATTGTCGGGCAGCTTGTACACCAGCTGGTAGTAACGCGAGATCATCACCCGCACCCAGGTGCGCCCGCTCTTGCCGTAGGAGGCGAAAATATACTCACAGTGGTTGTACTTCCAGAACTCCTCTTTGCCACGGCGCCATCGCTGGAGCTGGTGTGCCTTGTCCTCTGGTAAAAATACCGAAATCGCGCGAACTAACCATTTGATTAGTCGCTTGATAATCATATGCATGTAGAATTCCCCTGATCAGGGCAGATTTAAGCGGCGAAGGGTATAGGATGATCAGCCTATTCTCAAGATCGTGTGGTATTTTTAACGGCATTCGTTGTATCTGCGCAAGCAATTGATTTGCAACAAAAATACCAGTCCTTGGCGGCTCCGGGCGAATCGATATCAAACGTGTATAATCGGTCTTCGTCAGGCCGGTCTGTATCGTTTGGCGAGTTTCCTGCATCCGCGGCCCTGACCTGAATTCACCCCGTTTAATCACTATGGTTGCCCCCATGACTGAGCTATTCAAGACCAAGCTACCCGCACTGTTCCTCGTTGTATGTTCCCTGTCACTGGCGAACCTCGCCCAGGCCACCGAGAATGCCATCGCCCGGCTGCCGAGCTGGCAGGTACTGGAATACGAGCAGAAAGCCTTCTGGGCCACCGCCAAGTCACGCCTCGAGGTGATGCCGGTAGCCGGCAAGCCTGGCGAGTGGGTGCTCGATGTGCTGAGCTCAGTAGTGGACAATTCCGAGAAGCTGACGGTCAACTTTGATCCCGCAACCGGTGCCGTCAGCTACCGCTCCCGTATCAGCAGCGGCAAGGAACAGCGCATGAAGTCCTACCAGTACGAGGCGGATTTCATCCTGCGGGAGCGCCGCAACGGCCCCAGCAACAGCACCACGCCCCCCGAGCAGTGGGCCGTCACCAACACCAGGTACGTCAACTACCCCGCCTCGCGCGGCACCACCGTGGTCACCACTCCCTATATGCTGGTGCTGCTGGCCGCACAGCTGCAGGCACAGGGGCCGAACCAGTCGATGGAAGTGATTGTGAATACCGACATCAATTTCTATCGTGTCAAGCTGACCAGCGGCAACGGCTTTCCGGTCGAGGCCGATTACAAGGTGACCGGCGCGGACAGTGTCAGCGGTAAATTCGAGACACTGGCTGTGGCGATCACCGCCAGCCCGGAAGGGAAGCTGGAAGATGATGACGATTTCAGCGTGCTCGGCCTCGACGGCGAGGTCATCCTGCTGTTCGACACCCACACCGGCCTGCCGCTGCAGATACGTGGCGATGCACCGCGCATTGGCAGCACTGAGATCAACCTCAAGTCCGTGACCATGAGGGCTGCGCCCTAGTGCGGTTAACGGCCTGCCCGGTAGGCTTGATCAGCAACCCCGCCAGCGGTCACAACCGCGACCAGTTTGAGCGCATCCGCTCGCGTATCGAGGGGCAGCGCGGCATCCACCATCGCATCACCCACAGCCCGGCGGATATCGCGCCGGCGCTGCGGGAACTGGCTGCCCTCGACGTCGGGGTACTGGCGATCAACGGCGGCGACGGCACCGTATCGGCCATCCTCGGCGAACTGCTGGAATCCGCCGTGTTCCCGCGGCCACCGCTGATCGCCCTGCTGCCAGGCGGCACGGCGAACATGAACGCGGGCGATATCGGTGTGCGCGGCTCACTGAAGAAAGCCGTGACGCGGTTCTGCCAGTGGAGCGCGGGCGAGCGCGACACGACAGGCAGGGTGCAGCAGCGCACCCTGATGCGCGTGCTGACCGACAGCGACCCGACGCCGCGCTACTGCATGTTCCTCGGCGGCGGCGCGGTAATCCACGGCACCGAGTACGCGCACCGGGAGATCCACTCCCGCGGCCTGCGCGACGATTTCAGCCTCGCCCTCGGCACCCTGCGCACGGTGTGGGGCGTGTTGCGAGACGACCCTGCCTTCAACCGTCATGTCGAGATCACACTGACTCTCGACGACGGCGAACCGGTCCGCTACGACACCCTGATCCTCGCCGTGAGCACACTGCAGCGGCTGTCGTTCGGCATGCGGCCGTTCTGGGGCAGGGAACCGGGGGCTGTCCGCCTGACATTGATGGAGCAGGGCTGTACGCGCTTCGCGCGCACGTTTTTCTCCATTGTGCGCGGCCGCCCCAACCGCAACGCGGTGCCCGCCAGCGGCTACCGCAGCCATAACGCGGATCGCATCGGCCTGGCAATGACCGGCAAAATCAACCTCGACGGCGAACTGGTCGATGTCGCCGCCGCGGCGCAGATCAGCGCCAGCGCGCCGCTGGAGTTCCTGCGCCTGTGAGCACTTACCCGCCTGTCGCCGGCCCGGATGCCGCCCATGACCCGACCCTGGCGGCGCTGTTGGCGAAGTTGCAGGCGCGCCATCACGGCGCCGTGTGCTGCACCCTGGTGTACGGCTCCTGCCTGCGCAGCGGCGATATCTACGACGGCCTGCTGGACCTGTACCTGATCTGTGACAACTACCGCGCGGCCTACCAGCGCCCGCTGCTGGCCGCCGCCAACTGGCTGCTGCCGCCCAATGTGTTCTACGCGGAGCAGGCCGCCGTCGGCGACCCGGCGGGGCCGACACTGCGCAGCAAGGTCACCGTGATCTCCCTGCACGACTTCCAGCGCGGCTGTTCACCGGCCTGGTTCGAGTCCTATATCTGGGGCCGTTTCGCGCAGCCGACGCGGGTACTGTACGCGCGCAGTGACGCCGTGCGGGCGCAGATCGAGGCAGCGCTGACAACCGCCGCCCGCACGCTGCTGCGCAATGCGCTGCCGGCACTGCCGCCGGAGGGCGGCGTCACCGCGCTGTGGGAACAGGCTCTGGGCCTGAGTTACGCGACAGAGCTGCGCACCGAGCGCAGCGGGCGGGCACAGGAGCTGGCCGAGTCCGCGCGCGAGTTCTACACCGCGCTGACGCGCCTCCACGCCGCCGGTCTCGGCTACGGCTTTACACTGGCCGAGCGCGACGGGGAGTGGCGCTACCACTGCCGGGTCAGCCCGCTCCAGCGCCGGGTGGCGGCATTGGCCTGGGGGCTGCGGCGCGCGCAGGGCAAGCTGCTGTCCATTGCCAGGGTGGTCAAGGGCCTGTTCACCTTTGAAGGCGGGCTGGATTACATCGCCTGGAAACTGCAGCGCCACTCCGGTGAGGAGATCCAGATCCCGGACAAAGTCCGGCGCGCGCCGCTGATTCACCTGTGGGCCTTTTTCTGGGGGCTGTACCGCCGTGGAATCTTTAAATAGTTCGCCTGTCAGTTTGCCTGTACCGCGTACTATTTACGCTGAATCCTGCCCCCTCAAAATGGAAAAAACCGTCGTTTTCCTTTATAGTTTGCGCCCAATAAAGCCACTTCTGACACCTCTGGCGACCCCATGAAAGCGTGCGTATTCATCCAGACCAACCACAAGCAAATCACCGGTGCCATCGTTGCCGAACACGCGTTGCGTCGTTATTCCACCAATAACGACAAATTCGACGTGCAGATCATGGACACCCGTGACTACCCCTTCTTCGCGGCGCGCGAGGGCCAGGAATACCTGCGCGACGGGGTCAAGCGCACCTGGATGAACGAGGATTTACAGTCCTTCACGCCGACCCGCTTCATGCCGCCCAAACTGATGGGTTACGAGGGCCGCGCCGTGGTCATCGATCCCGATATTTTCGCCGTCACCGACATCTGGGAACTGCTCAGCCGCGATATGAAGGGCAAGGCCATTATGTGCCGCATGCGCTCAGGCCCCAAGGGGCTGGTGGACAAATGCATGGCCAGCAGCGTGATGCTGCTGGACTGCGCCCAGCTCACGCACTGGGACGCCCAGAAGAAGTTTGAGGCGATGTTTGATTTCACCCAGGACTACCAGCCCTGGATCTGCCTGAAAGAAGAACCCCGCGAGAGCCTGGATT
>JAGRIE010000055.1 GCA_020443425.1 Halioglobus sp. | reverse complement strand
GAGGCCGGCACCGGCGATACTGCCGCAGAACACCGCCAGTTCACCGCTGCCGGCGATGTAGGGGATGTGCAGGTAGTCGGCAAAATCCACACGCCCGGTGAGGTAGGCGATAATACCCAGCGCTGTACCCACCAGCACGGTCGGCAGTATCGCGAGACCGTCGAGGCCGTCGGTGAGGTTCACCGCGTTGCTGGCACCGACAATCACAAAATACGCGAGCAGGATGAAAAGCGGCCCCATACTCCAGGCAAAATCCTTGAAGAAGGGGATGTAGAGCTCGGTGGTCACCGCCGTATCGAATGCGAAATAGAGGTACAGCGCCGCGGCGATCCCGATCACAGATTGCCACAAGTACTTCCAGCGTGCGGGCAGGCCGATAGAGTTCTTGGCGACGACCTTGCGATAGTCATCGACCCAACCTACAGCGCCAAAGGCACCGGTCACCAGCAGCGCCAGCCACAGGTAGGGATTGCGCAGGTCGCCCCACAGCAGGCAGGAGGCCGCGATGGCCACCAGCAACAGCGCTCCGCCCATGGTCGGCGTGCCGGCCTTGCTGAGGTGACTCTGCGGGCCGTCATCGCGCACGGACTGGCCCATCTGGTAAAATTTCAGTCGCCGGATCATCACCGGACCCACCATCAGCGAGATGGTGAGCGCTGTGCCCGCCGCCAGTATGCCGCGCAGCGTCAGGTACTGGAACACGCGAAACGCGCTCTGGTATTGGGTCAGGAATTCCGCCAGTAGCAACAGCATGATCAGTGCTCCCCCGCCGCGAGGTCCGGCAGCAGCGCGTGCAGCAACTGCTCCATGCCAGCGCTGCGCGATCCTTTGATAAGGACGGTATCACCGTCGCCAAACTGCCCCTCAAGCGCGCCCAGCGCCGCAGCCCGGTCCGCGAAATAGCGGCCATCGGGCCCGAAAGCACTGACACAGACCTCGAGCTCGGGGCCGACACCCCACAGTTGATCGACACCGGCAGATCGGGCATAGGCGCCGATGTCGCGGTGCAGTGCGCTGCTGTTTTCCCCCAACTCCCGCATCGCGCCCAGCAGCAGCGTGCGCCGTCCGGGACAGGCGGCCAGCAGGTCGATCGCGGCGCGCACAGAGCCGGGATTGGCGTTGTAACAGTCATCCACCACCACGGCGCCGTCCGGCGAGCGCAGGGAACGCAGCCGGCCGCCGACCGCCTGCACTGACTCCAGCCCGTCGCGGATATCGGTCAGGGCGACGTCGCAGGCCAGTCCCACCGCCACGGCGGCCAGCGCATTGCCTACATTGTGTACGCCGGGCAGGTGCAGGCGGATCGCCATATCACCCACCGGTGTGGAGACGGTGAAACTGCTGCCGTCGACACCCCGGTTCTGTATACCCCGGGCGCTGATTGCCGCTGGCTGCTGCAGACCAAAATCAAGTATCGTCGCCGCTCCCGCCCGCTTGCGCCACTGTCGGGCCCAGGGCTGGTCGGCATTGATCACAGCCGTTCCGGAGGCGCCGAGGCGATCAAAGATTTCACCCTTGGCAGCCGCCACCCCGTCGACTGAACCGAAACCCTCCAGATGGGCGGGCATGGCATTGAGCAGCAGTGCCACCGTGGGCTGCGCCAGCTCACACAGCCAGTCGATGTCGCCCGCCTTGGCGGCGCCCATCTCCACGACCGCGTATTCGATACCCGGCCTGAGTCGCAACAGCGTCAACGGCACGCCGATCTCGTTGTTGTAATTGCCCTCGGTGGCCAGCGTCTCTCCGCGGCGGGACAGCACCGCAGCGACCATATTCTTGACGGTGGTTTTGCCGCTGCTGCCGGTGATCGCCACCAGCGGACCGGTGAAAAGCTGGCGATTGTAGGCGCCGAGGCGACCCAGCGCCTGCTGCGTATCCGCCACCTGCAGTTGCGGCAGCGCAGCGGATACGCGCTGCGTAACCAGCGCCGCAGCGGCGCCCGCGTCCTGCACCTGCGACACGTAGTCGTGGCCGTCAAAGTGTTCACCGCGCAGCGCGACAAACAGGTCCCCGGCGCGGATACGGCGGCTGTCGGTGCAGACACCGGTAATCGCTTCGTCCGCACCGAGTAACTGTGCCGACAATGGCCGCTGCAATTCGGATAGGGTCATGGCGCGCATCACGATACCGCCCTCCCCGCGAGTGCGGCGCGAGCGTGCGCCTCATCACTGAACGGCATACGCGCGCCATCCACCAGTTGGTAATCCTCGTGCCCCTTGCCCGCAATGACCACACAATCGCCCGGCCTGGCAGCGGCGACAGCGCTGGCAATGGCCTCGGCACGATCGGCGACCAGGCTGTACTCTCCCGTGCAACCCGCTTCTATCTCACGCATGATCTGCAGCGGTTCCTCGCTGCGCGGGTTGTCACTGGTCACCACGACGCGATCCGACAGCGTGCAGGCGACACGTCCCATCAGTTGTCTTTTCTCCCGGTCGCGGTCGCCACCGCAGCCGAACACCGTCACCAACTTGCCATCGACATGCGGTCGCAGCGCCTGCAGCACCTGCTCCAGCGCATGCGGGGTATGGGCGTAATCCACCACCACCTGGAAACCCAGGGCATTGGGAACCAGCGCCATGCGTCCCGGCACGGGTTGCAGGTGCGCCACCGCCTCCAGCACCGGGGACAACTCCTCACCCGCCAGCACCAGGGCCGCAATGGCCGCCGCCAGGTTGGCGAGATTGAAATCGCCCGGCAGCGGGCTGAAGAAATCCGCCACGCCCCAGGGGCTGTGCAGCTCCGCGTGGACACCGTCTGCCTGGAATCGCGCCTTCACCACGCGCACATCGGCGGCGTTGCCGCGTGCCGAATAGGTCACCACCTGCGCGCCCGCGGCCACCGCGGCTCGCACGCTGTCGGCGAAGGGGTCGTCGGCATTGATCACCGCATGGCGCAAGCCTTCAGTGGCGAACAGGCGCAGTTTCGCGCGCCCGTAAGCCTCCATGCTGCCGTGATAATCCAGGTGATCGTGCGACAGGTTGGTAAACATCGCCGTTGCAAACTCCACCCCATTTACGCGCCCCTGCTCCAGCGCGTGCGAGGATACTTCCATACTGACCGCCCGCACCTCCTGCGCCAGCCACTGGGCCAACTGCCGCTGCAGCGACAGTGCGTCCGGCGTGGTATTTTCCGCCGCAGTGACCTCGTCCGCCAGTGTCGCACCCAGGGTGCCGATCACACCGCAGCGCCTGCCGAGTGCGCGCACCAGCTGCGCGATGATGCGGCTCGTCGTGGTCTTGCCATTGGTGCCGGTCACGCCCATCACATGCATGGAATGACTGGGCTTGCGGTAGAATCTTGCGGCCAGCAAGCCGGCCTCAAAATGCAGCTCAGGCACCTCGATCAGGGGCACGGGAATCGCCTCCACAAAGCCGGCCACCGGCGCCTCGGCGACGACGGCAGCGGCACCGTTGGCCACGGCCTGCTCGATGAACTGGCGGCCGTCGTGCGTATCACCCGGCAGCGCCACAAACAGGTCCCCCGGCGCCACCTTGCGACTGTCGAGTTGCATGCCGCGAATCACGATATCGGCACCGGGACCGGTGTCGCGGGCCAGCAATTGCGACAGCGGCATCGGCGCTGCGGAAAAGGGGTGCATGGCCAGCATCAGGTACTACCGCCCGCTGCCTTGGCAGCTGTCGAGTCCACTGTGCTCAACTCCGAGGGCGGGATATTGAGGAGGCGCAGGGTAGCGGCGGTCATTTCAGCGAACACCGGTGCCGCGATCGCGCCACCGCCGTAGAGGGCGCCTTTCGGGTCATTGATGACAACCACCGTCACAATCCGCGGGTTGTCGATGGGCGCGACCCCGGCAAACAGAGCGACATACTTGTTCTTCTCATATCCGGCGGGCCCGACCTTGTGCACGGTACCGGTCTTGCCGCCTACCTCGTAACCCGGCACACGCGCCTTGCGGGCAGTGCCGTCTTCATTGGTGACCGCGTGCAACATCGCAATCAGCTTGGCGGCCGTCTCGGGCGCAATCACGCGCTTGCCCGCCGGCGGCTCGCCTTCCAGCGCCAGCAGCGAGACCGGCTGCTGAACCCCGCCATTGGCAAATACCGAGTAGGCGCTGGCGAGTTGCAGGGGCGTCGCGGTGATGCCGTAGCCGAAGGCCAGCGACACTTTTTCAGTGGCGTACCAGCGCGGCCTGTTGGGCAGGTTGCCGGCGCTCTCACCGGGAAACCCTGTGCCCGGTGGCTGGCCGATTCCAAAGCGGTGAAACACCTCCCAGATAGGCTCGTGGCCCAGGTCCAGCGCAATCTTGGTGACACCCACCTGGCTCGACTTCTGCAGCACCCGCGTCATGCTGATAAGGCCGTAGTTGCGCGGATCGGGATAGACCTTGGGGCCCACACGGATGCGGCCCGGCGAGGTATCGATCATGGTTTCGGGTGTGAAGCGCCCGCTCTCCAGCGCCGCCACCAGGGTCAGGGATTTCATCGTCGAGCCGGGCTCGTAGACATCGGTGATCGCGCGATTGCGCATGCCGGCGGGGGACCCGGACTTCTGCCCATTCGGGTTGTATACCGGGTAGTTGACCATGGCCAGCACCTCGCCCGTGTGGCTGTCCAGCGTGACAGCGCTGCCGGATTCGGCACCCAGCGCGGTGACGGCCCGCTGCAGCTCACGGTGCTGCACAAACTGCAGGCGCAGGTCAATGCTGAGGCGCATATCCTTGCCGGGCTGCGCAGGCTGCAGCACGCCGATATCCCGCACCACATCGCCGTGCAGGTCCTTGATGTACTGCTTTTTGCCCGGCACACCCTGCAGCCACTCGTTGTAGGTCAGCTCCAGCCCGGCGATCCCCTGGCCGTCGACATTGGTGAAGCCGACCAGTTGCGCGGCGACTTCGCCGGCGGGATAGAAGCGCCGGTATTCACGCTCGCCGAACACACCCGGTATTTTCCTGTCCAGGATTTCACGGGCATCCGCCGGCACCTGGTGGCGCAGCAGGTACATGAACTGCTTGCCTTCATAGCGATCGAGCTTTTCCTGCAACGCCGGCAACGTCATGTCCAGCGCTTGCGCCAACTCGTCCAGCCGCGTTGAGTCCTTCAACAGCTGCGGGTTGGCCCAGATCGAGACCACCGGCGTGCTGACGGCGAGCGGCTCGCCGCGACGGTCGGTGATGACACCGCGATAGGCCGGAATCTCGGCTGTGCGCACTGAGCGCATGGCACCCTGGTCCTGCAGGAATTCGTAGCCGTGCTCCAGGTCCAGTATCTGCAGCGACAGCACCCGCCAGACCAGCAACAGCAACAGCACACCGAGCACGCCCACTACCGAGTAGAAGCGCCACAGCGGCAGCGGTTGGCTCACTGCGCGCCTCACTGTGGCACCACCTTGAAGCGGGACAGGTCAGGTGCCGTCATACCCAGGTCCCCGCGCGCGACTTTTTCCACCCGGTAGTGCGACGCCCAGGTGCTCTGCTCCAGCAGCAGGCGCCCGTAGTCCTCCTGCAAATACCACTGCGACGACTCCAGCTCCTGCAGCTGGGTGTAGAGCGCGCGACAGGCGTGGGTGGAGTAGATTGCGGCAAAGGCCGACACCAGGATCAGCAACAGCAGGGCAGCGTTGCACAGCAGCAGCTGTCGGCTGCCGCCGCGCTCACCACCGCGCATCTCTGTGCTTATCACACTGCTGTCTGCCACGTTATCTGCCCAATCTCCGGGTTAACTTATTTTTTCCGCTACACGCATCACCGCACTGCGCGCTCGAACATTGCCAGCCACTTCCTCGTCACTGGCCCTTACCGCCTTGCCCACCAGTCGCATACGCCGGTTTAACGCCTGCTCCGTCACCGGCACACCGCGGGGCAGGGAATCCCCACGCGCCATATCGCGCATGTAACGCTTCACCAGGCGATCCTCCAGCGAGTGAAAGCTGATCACTACCAGCCGCCCGCCCACATGCAACAGATCCAGGGCGGTCGCGAGAAACGCCTGCAGATCCTCCAGCTCGCGGTTGATCTTGATGCGGATCGCCTGGAACGAGCGCGTGGCGGGATGTTTGTGCTTTTCCCAGCGCGGGTGCGCCTCACTGACGACTTTGGCCAGCCGGGCGGTAGTCTCTATCGGGGACTCCTCGCGCGCCGCCACAATCGCGGCCGCAATACGCCGCGCAAACCGCTCCTCGCCATACTCTTTCAGCACACCGCTGATATCCTGCAGGTCGGCGTAGGACAGCCACTGGGCTGCGGTCTCCCCGCGACTGGTATCCATCCGCATATCGAGGGGGCCGTCCTGCATAAAGCTGAAGCCGCGATCACCCTCATCGAGTTGCGGGCTGGAAACACCCAGATCAAGTAAAATGCCATCAACTGCGTCGATCCCCATCCCACGCAGTTGATGGGGAAGCTGAGCGAACGACCCGTGAAAAAACTCGAACCGGGGTTCACTCAAAGCCAACTCTTGCGCCACGGCCTGTGCGGCCAGGTCCTTGTCCACACCCAGCACCCTGCCGCCGTCCCCCAGCCGCTGTAACAGGTAGCGGCTGTGGCCGCCCCGGCCGAAAGTGCCGTCCACGTAATACCCGTCAGGCGTTGTTACCAAAGCTTCGACAGCCTCGCGCAACAATACTGTTTGATGCATAGCGGTCACCTAGAGCGTGAGCGACATCAGTTCATCGGGCAATTCAGCTTCCGGACCGGAATCCAGCAGCGCCTGGTCTCGTTCGGCCAGCCACAGGGGCTCTGACCACAACTCCAATTTCTTTCCCTGACCGACCAACACCACACTCTTCTCCAGCTGCGCGTAGTCGCGCAGCGATTGCGGCAGCAGCAGACGGCCGCTGCCGTCCAGTTCAAGGTCGGTGGCATAACCCAGCACCAGCCGCTGAAAACGTTTTACCGCCGGCTTGAGTGCTGGTAGGTTCTGGATTTCTTTCTCGATGCGCTCCCACTCGGGGAGCGGGTAAATCACAAGGCAGGCCACTTGAGTATCAATTGTCACAACCACCTGACCGTCGGATTGCTCACGCAATGGCTCGCGCTGGCGGGTTGGCATGGCCAAACGCCCCTTCGCGTCCATATTTATGTGCTGCACTCCGCGAAACACCCTGGCTTACCCCGCTTGATTCTGACTTTTTACCCACAAAAAGCCAAAAAACCCCACATCCTTCCACTTTTCGACACTATAGGTCTGCCATCGAGAGAGTGTCAAGTGAGCGCACCAGAAAAAACGTTGTGATTTCAGCTAATTAGCGCGATTTTAGGGGGTTCCGGGGGGTGCGATTTGAAAGGACTCGGAGAGAATAACCCTTTAAAACATGTCGATAGTTTGACTACCTAAGAACTTACTTTAAGTTACAGGCTTTGTAATTCTAAAAATAGCGTTTATTAGAATTGAAAATTCTATGCGCGGAGGTGGCGATTGGAATATTGACGATCGGGCGCTCGCGGAAGACGCACCCCGCCCCTCGAAAACGGGAACGGGGCGCACCGCCGTGAAAAAGAAAGTGAGTCGGTCGATAAGCCGGGTTCTGTCGTGGACGATCATTCATCTGCGACAAGTGTCACCACTTGCCTGTAGCGACCTACCCGAATCCACTGCGGGCCACAGCTGACGGATTCCTATTTGGTCTTGCTCCGAGTGGGGTTTACCATCGCCACGCCTGTTACCAGCCGCGCGGTGCGCTCTTACCGCACCATTTCACCCTTACCTGGCGAACCAGGCGGTATACTCTCTGTTGCACTTTCCGTAGGCTCTCGCCCCCCAGGCGTTACCTGGCACTCTGCCCTATGGAGCCCGGACTTTCCTCCTCCCAGGCGTGTAAACACGATTGGAAAGCGATCGCCTGACCGACTCGGCGCCAAGACTACGCGCTGCGGCTGGCGAGGGCAAGCAGACCTTACTCCGCGCGCGGCTGTTTTACGGACAGCAGGTAGTTGTAGAGCTGCTTCTTGCGCAACCCGGTGTGGTCGGCCACCACCGCCGCCGCCTGCCGGGCGGGGAGTTCCTGCGAGAGGCGCAGCAGAAGTTTCGCGATATCGGCATCAAGCTCCTGTTCCGCGCTGGGCCTGCCGGCCACAATCAACACGATCTCGCCCTTGCGCTGGTTGCTGTCTTCACCGACAAACTGCGCCAACTCGGCCAGCGGCCCGCGCCGGATGGTCTCAAACGTCTTGGTAATCTCGCGCGCCATCACCGCTTCACGATCACCGCCGAAGACCTCAATCATCGACTGCAGGCAGGCTTCGATGCGGTGCGGCGCCTCGTAAAATATCAGCGTGGTCGACACCGCCGCCAGCTCCGCCAGGCGATTGCCTCGCGCGCCATCGCGCGCAGGCAGGAAGCCCTCAAACAAGAAGCGATCTGTCGGCAGCCCGGAGACACTGAGAGCGGCGATAGCGGCACACGGCCCGGGCAGGGGATAGACAGAGAAACCACTGTCCTGCACATACCGCACCAACCGGTAGCCCGGGTCGGAGATCAGCGGGGTACCGGCATCGGACACCAGCGCCACACTGCCGCCATCGGCCAGGCAGTGACCGATACGCTGCAGCGCCCTCTCGTCACTGTGGTCGTGATAGGCCATGGTGGGTGTCTCGATGGCAAAGAACTGCAGCAGCCGCTGGCTGTGGCGGGTGTCCTCCGCAGCGATCAGATCGACATTTTGCAGGACTTCGATCGCGCGCTGCGACATATCACCGAAGTTACCTATGGGTGTGGCCACAACATAAAGCCCGGAATTCACATTTTCCCCTTATAATGTCCGCACTGCGTAAATCCCGGACCATCGAGACCTACTAACCTGTCGGTGAAGCATAGCATGAGAGACACAAATTCCAGGCAACACAAACACCCCGCCCTGCTGGCACTGCTGCTGCTCCCGCTCGCCCTGTCGGGCTGTGCCGGGAAATCCAGCAAAAAGGAAGTGGAGCCAGAGGCACCGGTGGTGGAAAAGCAACAGCCCAAGCCGCAGCAGGGTATCTCGCTGACGCTGCCACCGAGCAGCTACAGCGGCGTATTCAACAGCGCTGAGCAGTCGCTGGCCCAGTTTGACTGGATGCAGGCCAGCGTGGCGCTGGAGAAACTGCCGCCGCAGGGCCTGTCGATCAACGACAGCACTTACCAGGCCTATCTGCAGGCGCGCATCAGCTATATACGCGGCGATCAGGCCGGGGCGCTGGCACAGCTGGAGCGACTCAACAACCCGGCGGTGGACCCGGCGATGCGCTACCGCATCCTCACCTTCAAACACTATATGCTGGATATGCAGGGCGACACACTGTCCTGCGCCATGCTGGCGGACCAGATCATGCGCACAGCGCCGGGCAACACTGTCCCGGCCTGGAAGCGCAGTGTGTGGCGCAATCTGGAGAAGACCGAGACCGGGCAACTGTCCGCCGCGCTGCCGACGGCCACCGACCCGCAGTGGCGCGGCTGGCTTAACCTCGCACTCATCAGCCGGGACAGCGCCTCCACCCTGCCGGGGCAACTGTCGCAGTGGCGCAATGCGCACCCGCAGCACCCCGCTGCCAAGCCGCTGCCCGGGGGCCTCGACTACCTGCTTACACAGGGCACTCAGCCCGGCAAGGTCGCCATCATGCTACCCCTCAGCGGCGACCTCGCTGCGGCCGGCAAGGCAGTGCTGAACGGATTCCTCGCCGCCTATTATGAAAATCGCGCCAGCGGCGCTGCAGGTGATGAACTGCTGGTGATCGATATGGACAAGGCGGCCTCCGCCAGCAGTGCCTACCAGCAGGCCGTGCAACAGGGCGCCACTATCGTCGTCGGCCCGCTGAGCAAAGACAATGTGGCTGACCTGGCAACGCAGCTTGAGCGACCCGTGCCCATCCTCGCCCTCAACCGCATAGACCAGGTGCTGCCCGCCGCGGGCAGCGCCCTGGTACAACTGTCGCTGGCACCGGAGGACGATGCCAGGAGTATCGCGGAGCTGGCGTTCGGGACAGGCGCGCGCCGGGCCCTGATCATCAGCCCGGCCGGGGACTGGGGGGCCAAGGTCGAGCCAGTGTTGCGCGAGCGCTGGACCACCCTCGGCGGCACCATCGCCGACAGCGTCACCTACACCACCTACGATGACTACTCCAGCAGCGTGAAGTCACTGCTGTCACTGGCCGACAGCGAACAGCGCGCGAAGGAACTGCGCGACCTGCTGGCCACCAACATCGAGTTCAGCCCGCGCCGGCGACAGGATGCCGATGTCATCTTTTTGTTGAGCAGAACCAGCACCGAAGCGCGCTCGATAAAGCCGCTGCTGGCCTTTCACTACGCCGGCAACCTGCCTGTCTACGCGCTGTCGAGTATCTACAGTGGCGTACCGGATGAGCGCAACCAGGACCTGAACGGCATCATACTGGCCGAGACACCGTGGCTGCTGGGTGCCAATCCCGGCCTTCGCGTCACCCTCGCCTCTGCCGATGCCGGCGGCGGCAGCCTGCCGCAACTGAATGCACTCGGCGCGGACGCGTACCTGGTGCAGGCCGGTTTCAGCCGCCTGCAGAGTGGCGCCGATGCGATCTTCCGCGGCAATACCGGCCTGCTGACAATGGATCCCAACCTGACGATACAGCGGGAGCTGTCGGCGGCCACATTCGATGGAGGCGAACTGAAAGCGTACTAGCTACACTGGGTTCTCCACCAGCGGGCAAGACACCGTGCAGGGGACATGAAATCACTGGGCGATGAGTACGAACAGCGCGCAGCCACACTGCTGGAAGACCAGGGGCTGCGCCTGCTGACACGCAACTTCCGCGGCAAGACAGGGGAGATCGACCTCATCGCCGCAGAGGGCGGGCGGCTGGTTTTCATCGAGGTCAGGGCCCGCCGCAACCGCTGCTTCAACAGCGCCGCCGGCTCTGTCGACAGGCGCAAACAACAGCGCCTTATCAGGACCGCGCAACTCTTCCTGCAATGTCACCCGCAGTGGGCCAGTGCCCCCTGTCGATTTGACGTCATCGCCTTCGAACCCCCACAATCCGGGTCCCGGCCGAAGATACGCTGGATTCGCGGCGCATTTACGGCCTGACCACAGTTACCGGATTCAATTGCATGGACTACTACCCGATCATTGCCGAGAACTTCCAGAATACGATTGAGACGATCGCCATGTCGGTCGACGACCTGGCGGGGGTGATAGGGCGCGGCAGCCAATTGATGGCCTCCGCCCTGCTGGCGGATCGCAAAATCATCGCCTGCGGCAATGGTGTGGACGCCGCCCTGGCCCAACTGTTCACCTGCAACCTGCTGCATCGCTTCGAACAGGACCGCCCTGCCCTGCCGGCGCTCTCGCTGAGTGCAGACTACGCCAGCGTCACCGCGATCGCACAGGGCGGCGCACTCAAGGAAGTGTTCTCCCGACAGCTGCGAGCCCTGGGCCAGGCCGACGATGTTCTCCTTTGCATCAACAGCGGCGAGGGCGGCAGCAGCCTGTTGCGCGCGGTGCAGGCCGCCCAGCAACAGGGCATGGGCGTTATTGTGATGACCAATACACGCGACAACACGCTCGCAGCCATACTGCGCCAGGAGGATGTGGAACTGCGCGTCAATGCGACACGGCAGGCGCGCGTCGTGGAACTGCACACCATGGCGATACACTGTTTCTGCGAACTGATTGATCACAGCCTGTTCGGCAACTACCACCAGGAGTAAGACATGAGGCTGATTGCCGCCCTCTTTTTCAGCGCCTGCCTGTTGCCGTTGTCCGGCTGCGGCAGCCTGCTCGCCAGCATGAATGCAGGCAAGATTGAAGACACACAGAAAGAGCGCACCATCGGGCAGGTCATCGAAGACGACAATATAGAAACCAAGGCGACCGTCAATATCCATGCCGACAATCGCGCTTACCACGATGCGCACCTGGTGGTCGTCAGCTACAACGGCTATGTTTTGCTGGCCGGGCAGGTCAATGACGACACGCTGAAGGAAAACGCCACCGCCGTGGTGCGCAAAATCAAGGGAGTGCGCCGGATCTATAACGAACTCGAGGTGAGTCCACCAACCTCGGCACTGACCCGCACCAGCGACGCCTGGATCACCACCAAGATTAAATCCTGGATGCTCTCAAGCAGCAGCCTGGAGGACACTCCGGTCAAGGTTGTCACCGAAAACGGCGTGGTCTACCTGATGGGGACTGTCACACAGAGTGAGGCCGACCTGATATCCCACGAGGTATCCAGTGTATCCGGCGTGCGACGTGTGGTGCGACTGTTTGAGATAGTGAAGTGACGGCACGGGCGCCAGACCGCCCGCAGCTTACTTGACGATTTTGAGCGCGGGGCGCTTCTCGGGCTTACCCGGGTCCGGCGGCGTATCGTCCGGCGGCGGCGATGCCTCTTCGGGATCGAACACCATTCCCTGCCCGTTCTCGCGCGCGTAGATACCGACCACCGCCGATGTGGGCACAAAGACATCCGTGGCCACGCCACCGAAACGACCGTTGAACGCTACCGCCTGGTTTGAGATGGTCAGGTCGACCACGGCGTCGGGAGAGATATTGAGGACGATCTGGTTGTCCTTCACGAACTGCTGGGGCACGACGACACCTGCCACCGAGGCATCTACCAGCACATAGGGCGTGAAATCGTTGTCCACAATCCACTCATAGAGTGCGCGCATGATATAGGGACGACTGGAATTCATTCTCGACTCTGACACTGCGATAGCGAGAGAACGCCGCCTTACAGGCGCATTTCCCGCTCCTGCTCGGTCAGGCTCTCCTGGAACGACTCCCGGTTGAACAGGGTGTCCATATAGTTTTGCAGCGGCTTGGTTTGCTTGCTGGCACGGATTTCCACACCCAGCGAGGGCAGGCGCCACAAAATGGGGGCGATACAGCAATCGACCAGCGTGAATTCATCGCTCATGAAGAACGGTTTTTCTGCAAAAATCGGCGCGATGCTGATAATGCTTTCTCGCAGTTCCTTGGTGGATTTTTTCACCACGTTTTCGCTGCGGGTATGCTGGATGGCATCCACCAGCGCGCTCCAGTCTTTCTCGATGCGGTGGATGAAGAGCCGGCTCTCCGCCCGTGCCACAGGGTAGACCGGCAACAGCGGCGGGTGCGGGAAGCGCTCGTCGAGGTATTCCATCATGACCTTGGACTCGTACAGCACCAGATCGCGATCCACCAGCGTCGGCAGGCTGTTGTAGGGATTCAGGTCAGCGAGTTCAGCCGGAGGGTGCGCAGCATCGGCCTCTATCAGATCGACAGTGACGCCTTTCTCGGCCAGAACAATACGCACGCGATGGCTGTAGTGACTGGTGCTATCAGAAAAAAATGTCATTGAAGACCGCTTTGCCACAACACCCATTAGGGATTCCTCAGTTGTTTCCTACAGAACGCGCTGCGGCTGAAAATCGGCCCCAAACGCTACCACCATCAATTGCCATCAATCAGTGTACGTCTTTCCAGTACTCACGATTCAGCAACCATGCGAATACAGTAAACAGAGCAATGAAGAGCAGTACATACGTACCGATCCGGTGACGATCGGTTTTCATCGGCTCAGCCACATAGGCGAGGAAGTTTACCAGATCGTAGACCGCGCTGTCGTACTCCTCAGGCGTCATCTCCCCGGCGAAGGTGATTTCAAAGTTTCCGCAGGGATCCTCGAGAATATCCTCTCCGGTCAGCGGATCGCGTTTTACACCACCGTTGTGTGCTTTTACGGGGCCCGGCGCGCACTCCTGCATACCCTGCAGTTCCAACATCACGTGGGGCATACCCACGTCCTTGAAGACCTTGTTGTTGACGCCGTAGGGGCGGCTGTCGTCCTTGTAGAAAGACAGCAGGTAGGTGTACAGCCACTCCGGCTGGCGCGCCCGCGACACCAGGGTCAGGTCGGGAGGCGCAGCACCGAACCACTTCTTGGCGTTCGCCTTATCCATCGCGTTGTGCATCAGCGCGCCCATCTTGACGTCCGGGTCGAACTTCAGGTTGGCCTCGAACAGGTCCTCGGGAATGCCCAGGTCTTCAGCGACCCGGTTGTAGCGGGAGTACTGCAGCGAGTGACAGCCCATGCAGTAGTTCATATACATCTTGGCCCCGTGCTGTAGTGAGGCCTGGTCCTGCGGATCGGCGACAAACTCTGCACAGGGGATGGAGCCGCAGTCGTATCCGGCTTCGGCGGCCACCGCCTTCAGCGGCAACACGGTCAGCGCCAGGATCAACAGCAGGCCGGCCATACTGCCCCAGAAGCCGATTCCGCCGTCGGTGGTCACGCGCTCGGGCACCGGTTTGGTCTTGTCAAGAGACGTCCAGATCGGCATCAGCAGGAAGAACGCGAAGTAGATCACCGAGCATATCCGTGCCAGCAGGGTACGCGACTCGGTGGGCGCCCAGACACCCAGCACACCCAGGATGAGGAACGAGGCCACGAACGCCACCAGCATCACCTTGGTGATGTTGCCGCGGTAGCGCCAGGATTTAACCCGGCTGCGATCCAGCCAAGGCAGGATGAACGGGATTGCGACTGAGGCGGCGAAGGCCACAAAGCCCCAGAACTTGTCCGGCACGGCGCGCAGCACCGAGTAGAACGGCGTGAAGTACCAGACCGGCGCAATATGCTCGGGCGTCTTCAGGTTGTTGGCCTCTTCAAAGTTCGCGAACTCGAGGAAGTAGCCACCCATTTCCGGCATGAAAAAGATGATG
>JAGRIE010000054.1 GCA_020443425.1 Halioglobus sp. | reverse complement strand
AACTACGCGCTGCAATTGGTGTTCGATGACGGCCATGACACCGGGCTGTACTCGTGGCGCTACCTGTACGAGCTGTGCCAGAACCACGACGCGCGGTGGCAGGAATACCTGCTGCGCCTGGACAAAGCGGGCGCCAATCGCGACCCGGATGTACAGGTGGTGAAGCTGGACCTGTAAGCGGGTGACCGCGCCGGGCAGGCGCCCGGCGGGACCTTGACCTTACTTCGGCATCAGGGCCGCTTTGGCCTTGTCTATATCGACAGAATCAATCGCTTTATCGGTATCGACCGCGGCCGCGGCTTTGTTGATATCGACACCATCGGCACTGACAGCCTCTGTCATTTTAGCGGTATCCACTGACTGCACTGCCTTGTCTTTATCGACAGCGTCCATCAGCTTGCCCATGTCCTGGGCGAATGTGAGCGGTGCCAGGGGCAGCAGTAGCGCTGTGGCAAGAACGGGTAGGGTCATTTTCATCGAGATTCTCCTCAGGTATCGGCGGGCGCACCTGCACGGTGCCCGGATTGAACTTAACCCTTTCTCGATTTCACGACAAGCACATTCAGCCCGCCAGGCAGGGCGCGATACACGGCCCCCGTTCTAACAGCCGGGCACCGTGCGGTCGGGCTTCGACAATGCTTCACAGAAGCGTCATCCAAACGCCATATCCGGAGGCTATAAAAGCGCTCCCCCGATCACGTCAAAAGCAAACGATCGTTAAAAGCACTCACAGTCTAAGGATGTATGATGTTCAACAGATACACGGTATTCGCGGTATGCCTCTCGCTGGTCACAGGTTGCGGCTCCAACTCAAACGGCTCCTCCGGCTCCCTGTCGCTGGACGCCGCAGGCCCCACAGAGTCCCCCACTCCTGTACAGCCCAGCGACCCGGCGCCGCCGCCGGCGCCGACACCTGTTCCCACCAGTACCTTCACTATTGGACTGTTACCGGACACCCAGGGCGGCACCGATGCACAGGGCCAGGCGCATGTCGCCATGCATCCCATGGATGAAGTCCTCAAGCACCAGGCCGGGAAGGGCGTTGACCTGGTACTGGCGCTGGGCGACCTCACCGATAACGGCAGCACCGTCGAATGGTCCGAATGGCGCTCGGTGGCACAGAAATACGCCGACCAGGGAATCGAGTTTCTCCCCGTGATGGGCAACCATGAGTCCAGCTACGCCTACACCACCGAGTGGATTGCCAATATGCGCAACTACATTCCCGAGGACGCCATCCATATGCCCGGGGCCGAGTGGATAAACTACTATGTCGTGCGTGACAACGTGCTGGTGATCGGCCTCGCCTATTACAACCTGCCGATTGCTTTCGACTGGATCAAGGACGTGATCGAGGAGAAGCGGCCAGAGGTGGATCACATTGTGGTCGCAAGCCACGACGGATTGATCGGCGCCAAATACGGCCAGACCCTGGAGCAGATTGTCGACGGCACCAAGGGTGACGACTGGGTGTACGGGGTTCAACCCCAGATTCGCGAGTTCTTCTCCGACCACGATGTGATCTATGTGCAGGGCCATGAGCACCAGTACCAGCGTTCGCTGGTCGCCAGGGATACCACACTGCAGACCTACCCCTCGTCATCCACACCTACCGGCGGCAACTACCGCATGAACACCTATACACAGATCATGTCAGGCAACGCCTCCTACAAGGGCTATGAATTCCGCTTCGGTGAGCGCGAGCTGGTACAGATGATTGTGGCGCAAAAGAATGCCACCTATGACACCGGCAAGGGGTCAGACCACTACGACGTCAATTCCAGCCTGCTGTCATTCACCGGCCCCCGCGTGGACTATGCGTCCTACTACGCGGAGCACCAGGCGAAAAGTAACGACGAGCAGTACGACTTCGATGCCGACTGGAAGCTGATGGATAAATTCTCGCGGGCGGTCAATCGCTGCGAAAGCGTCATCTATCCGAATTCAATCATCGACAGCACACGCGCAGTGCTGGTATTGCAACCGGAGTACCTCACCGACAGCTGCTTTGCCAATGACGGCTCCCAGGCGCGTTTGGTCGGCGGCGTGAACAACACATTCAACCGCACCGATACCCGCACCCGCGACCTGGGATACACCCCCGGTTTCAGCCGCGCAGAGTCGCTGGCCGACCTGACCCGACTGGCCTACCAGTGGCTGTATATCTACCACGAGAGCTGGACGCCGAACCTCAACAGCCCGGCGCGCGCCATCCCGGATGCCGGCGAAGATGCGCTGATCATCCCGGAGACCACCATCGACCTGAAAGAGCATGTGACCCTGAGCTGGCTACCGGCCGCTGACGCGACGCGCAGCGACATACTCATTGTCAGTGGCACTGCCAACCAGACGGGGATGTACCAGGGTGACTATGGTGAACCCAAGGATATCGAGATGGACGCGGGGCTGTCCTACTCACAAACGGACGGCGGCGCGAAATCGCCGCATACCCTACCGGCCACAGCGACCAAGAGCTGGGATATCAGCAACGCCGTAGCGGATGCGTATGCCGTTGAACTGCAGGGCCCGTCGACACTCGATATCGACGCTGTGATACCCGCGATCAAACAGGGTGACGAATGGCAGCCGCTGGTCGAGGCCGACTGCATCATCGAGGGCATGTGGGATCAGGACTATCTCGAAATCCCCCCGGTTCGCGATACCGATGCGAACTGCGATGACCAGCCGCTGGTAGGACTGGACAGGGATTCCGGCAACAGCTGGTGGATTGTTCTCAACCAGGATGCGGAACTGGCGCTGGTCGATCGCTGAGCACACACCGCACCCCGGAACAGGTTCAGGGCCCTTTCGCTACAACAAGGGCCCTGAACCCTTAAACCCTGACCCCTTACGTTCCTTCTCACAGCTGCAGCGAGCAGCAGCATTGGCCATTTCACCAGGCTTTCTTTGCCTGAAAAACCACACAACCAGACCCGCCACCGTGCCAGTGACAGCGCCGGCCAGGTGAGCCTCTGTGATCACGTTCATATCGCCGCCCAGGCTTGCGTATACCGGGCTGTGTCCAAGCCACTCGATCGCCACTTTCAGCCACAGCGCGCACAACCATAACCAGTACACCCCGGCGCCGGCCGCTGCCAAACGGATGGAGAAATACGCGACCATTGCATGCAGTAATCCCGACAACCCGTTATACCAATCCAGTGCAGGGAGGAACAGGAACAGGCCTGCACTGATCAGCGCGGAGAAAAGCAGCGCGCTCACCCACAGCGCCCGCAGGCTGATCGCCCTGAAAAAAAACCGGTAAATCAGCAGCGCCGCAGCGATATTCAGTGCGAAGTGAGCCAGATTCGTATGCACGATATGCGCCGTCCAGACACGCCACAGCTCGCCCGACAACAGCTGTTGCCGATCGTATTGGAGCCACTGGGGATAACCCTGCAGCGCCAGCAATCCGAGCGCGCCAACCGCTGCAATCGCTAAGCTGCGACGGTGCACACGCATCGCACAACTAGCGCCGGAATGCCTGCAAGCCCGCAAGCAGCGCCAGCGCCAGCAACAGCGGCCACTGTATGGAGCCGCCACCGCCGTACCCCTGCCGGTGCGCGATCTCGACACTGTTGTCCTGCTTGATCTTTTCCTTGAACTGGTCCAACTCCAGCGCCAGGTTGGCCGTCATGTCCTGCATGGCCAGCTCAAACCCCTTATCCCTGGCGGCCCGACTGGCCTGGCTCACTTCCACCAATGTGGAGGATTCCTGTGTTTCGCTCACCCCCGGTGCGCGAAAGAGCATTTTCCGGGATGCGACATCAAAGACAGCGGTATCGACAAAGGTGGTGGCCTGGTTCTGGTTCCCTTTTATGAAATAGGCGCCGACAATGGTCCAGTACAGTACCGAGCTTTTGGTCTCAGATGTCACGGCCACCTGGTCGTAGGAGACAAGGGCGACAATATCGAGGCCGTACAGGCGGGCGATCTGGCCGACTCCCTCAAACCCCCTGGAGGAACGCATATAGGTTTCAGGGACGATGACGATTTCCTTCACGTAGTCCAGCCCGGCGAACTCTTCTTTGACCTGCTCCAGCAGTTCGGTTTTCCTGGCTTCGGGCAGCATAAATGCGCTTCCCTCCTGTGACGGCACAAACGCCAGGCCCACCGTCAGCGGGAGATTCAGCACCGGAGTCGTCTGCTCATGGTTGGGCGGCACCTCACCATCCGGATACAAATAATCCACCAGGCTGCTGGATACACCCCTGCGGCCATCACCGCCGAAATAGTTCGCGCACGAACTCAACAGCAGTATTCCCGTAACAATGACAAACGCTTTGCGCAGAACATCCATAAATCCACCCTGAACTATTATTGCTATCGGTTTTCGTGGCACTGCCTCGGTCAAGACAGGCCATAACACGCTATTCAGCCGAAATCCGGCATGCTGGGCAGCGGCGCGCCGGCGGCGGCCGTCGCCAGTTCGCGGAAGCGGTCGAAGGTAATCGGCTTGCCTTCGCTGGTCAATTGCCGCGCCACATCGTCGAGGCTGCGCCTGCCGCCGCTGGAGCGGCGGATCTCGGCGTCGATTGAGCGCAGCACACCCACCGCGCGCGCGGTAATCGCCCCCGAAGAACGCTCTGAATTCAGGGGGCCGCTCGTCTTGCCCCAGTCTGCCAGGTCAGCGTGCGCTTTTTCGTAGCGCGCGTCACTGATGGTCCCGGAGCGGTGCAGTGTCTCGAGGGAGTAGTATTCCGCCAGCCCCTCGACGATCCAGTCTGAGCCGGGCACACTGCGGGCACCCATGGCAACATGCACAATCTCGTGCAGCACGGTGCTGGTGGCATTCTCACTGAGCAGTGGTCGATCGCTGTGGACATACAGTGAATCCGGGGCGGACAGTGCGCCCCGCCACATCGGGTCGTCGGCGCCCACAATCAACAGCCTGTCCGGGAACTGCGGGAACAGCTCCTGCAATGTGGGCATTGTCCAGCGCAGGAAGGCGAGCATATCCATTCGGCGCATATCCTCCCCAATGGGTGCCGACACCGCGACACGGGTGTCCCCGATAGTCTCCCGTCGCGTACCGATATCACCGGCAATAATCCAGCCCGTCGGCCGGTCGAACAGCCGATCCGGGTTATCGATCCGCAATCGACCGCTGGTATAGCGCGGGAAGGGCGTCGCCAGAGACCAGCCCTCGGGCAGGTTGAGCTGCAACTTGGCCTTCGACTCGGTGCCATCCTCCATATCGATGCGCACCGGGGGGATCAGGTCATCGGCGCGGAACAGGGCCCATTTCTCATTGACCACGCCGTCGAGGCCGCCCGACGATCGCTTGCTGTGCAGGTTGACGCGAAAGTCCAGGTAGGCATCATCCTGCGGCGGGTGCCACAGCACGCTGTCTTCAGTGATTTCCACATCGCCTGTGCCCTCGAAATCGCTGTAGCGCTCCGGATCTACCCTGAACTTCATCCAGCGCACCCACTGTGGATTCCGTGACAGCCGCACACGCACTTTCGCCACCGGGTCTCCCGCCTTGATCCAGACGGTGTAGAACACGCCATAGGTCGGCCGCTCCTGTGCCTGTGCCTCGGCCCCTGCTACTGCGCGGGGCTGTACCACCAACAGGGCACAGGCCAGTACAAGCGTCAGGTTAAGCATTGCTCGCATCATATTTGTCTCTACCCTCGACTTCCGATAGGTTTAAAAGGTCAGGTTTCAGGAACCAGAGCCTGTTTTACACTGCGGGCCCTGCTTTTCTGCATGCATTCACGTTTTCCTCAAAGGGCTCTGACCCCTTTGACACGGGCGGGGTTCCAGCGCCCGCCCCCTTTGCCCGTCCCGACGTCCCTCCGGCGCCTCGCCAATATGCGGCTTTCCCGGGATTCTCTCAATAGCCGCGTCAATAATTCAGGTTTCACGGCGCCACGCACCGCGCCGCCCAAACGGGATATCGATGCCGCCACCACGACCTGACCGGACCCCAACATCAGGGTATACTGCGCCAAACCCGGGATCCTGAGCATCGACACAATGAGCGACAAAGAAACCACACACTTCGGCTTCAAGGAAGTCGACAAGGATGCCAAAGCCGGCCTGGTGGGCAATGTCTTCCACTCCGTGGCAGCCCGCTACGACCTGATGAACGACCTGATGTCGGGCGGAATACACCGCATCTGGAAGCGCTTCACCATCGAGTTGAGCGGTGTGCGCAGGAACAATAAAAATGCTCGACATCGCCGGCGGCACCGGGGACCTGGCCGCCCGCTTTGCCGAGCTGGTGGGCCCCGAGGGCCGCGTCGTACTCGCCGATATCAACGACTCCATGCTGCAGGTAGGGCGCGACAAACTGCTGGACCAGGGCCGCCTCCGCAATATCGAGTTTGTGCAGGCCGATGCCCAGTACCTGCCCTTTCCCGACGACAGTTTCGACTGCATCACCATCGCCTTCGGGCTACGCAATGTGACGGACATCGACCTCGCGCTGCGCTCCATGCTGCGCGTGCTGAAACCCGGTGGCAGACTGCTGGTGCTGGAGTTCTCCAAGCCGCAGAACGAGTTGCTCAGCAAGGCCTACGACACCTACTCCTTCCGCGTACTGCCGCTGATGGGCAAGCTGGTGGCCAACGACAGCGAGAGCTATCAGTATCTGGCGGAATCCATCCGCAAACACCCGGATCAGGCGACCTTGAAGGACATGATGGAGGACGCCGGTTTCAGCCAGGTGGAATACCACAATATGACCGGGGGCATTGTCGCACTGCACCGGGGTGTCAAAGCCTGAGATGACAACCGCTGTCGACCCCACGCTGCACACGGCCGCGCTGGCCGCGCTGGAGGCCGCGCTCAACCGCGCGCTGGCGCTGTCACCGCACAGTGTGACCGAACTGGCCAGGCTGGATGGCTGTGTCTTTGCACTGCACTGCACAGCGCCGCCACTGAGTTTCTACCTGCATCCGGGCACCAACGGCATCCGCCTGACAGGATTCCACCACGGCCCCGTCACCACCAGTATCAAGGGGGAGGCGGGGGATTTCACCGAACTGGCCACCGCCAGCGATCCCACCGCCACACTCATCAACGGCGGTCTGGAAATGGAGGGCGACAGTGGCCCGCTGATCGAGTTGCAGGGCATTCTGTCCGGACTCGACATCGACTGGGAGGCACCGCTGGTGGACACCCTGGGCGATGTGGCCGGGCACCAGCTGGCACAGGCCCTGCGCCACACCTTCGCGTGGGGGCGGCAGGCATCGGCCAGCCTGGCCCGACAACTGGATGAATTCATCCACGAGGAAGCGCGACTGAGCCCGCCGCGGCTGGAGGTGGAGGATTTCTACCGCGATGTGCGCGAGCTGGAACAGCGTGTGGACCGGCTGCAGTCACGCACCGAGCGGCTGCGCCAGCGCCTGCAGAAACTGGGGGGCTGAGCGGTGTCCCGCGCGCTGCGCCTGGCCAAAATACTGCGCACCATCAGCCGCTACCGGCTGAATGAGTTTATCGACCAGCAGCAGATCTCCGGCCCGGCGCGCCTGGCGCTGCGACTGGCACCGTGGCGCCTGAACCCGGCGCCTGACCTCAGCCGGGGCGAGCGCCTGCGCCGTGCACTGGAGGAGCTTGGCCCGGTCTTTATCAAGTTCGGGCAGATGCTGTCCACACGCCGCGACCTGCTGCCGGACGATATCGCCGATGAGCTGGCGCGCCTGCAGGACAATGTGCCGCCCTTCCCGGAACAGCAGTCTGTGGCCATGGTCGAGAAAGCGCTGGGCAAGCCGGTCGGCGAACTGTTTGCCAGTTTCGAGTGCACCCCCATGGCCTCTGCCTCGGTTGCCCAGGTGCACTGTGCCACCCTGCACAGCGGCGAGCAGGTGGTGGTGAAAGTGGTGCGGCCCGATATCGAGCCGGTGATCCGCGAGGATATCGCCCTGATGTACACGCTGGCCCGGCTGGCGGCGAAATACCACCCCAACGGGCGGCGCCTGCGCCCGGTCGAGGTGGTGGCGGACTACGAACTGGTTATCCTCGATGAGCTGGATATGGCAAGGGAGGCGGCCAACACCTCACAGCTGCGCCGCAACTTCGAGAACAACAAGCTGCTGTATGTCCCCGAGGTCTACTGGGACTACTCCTGCCGCAATGTGCTGACCATGGAGCGCATCCATGGCATCCCCGTCACCGATGTCGCCGCCCTGCGCGCCCGCGGCACCGACCTGAAACTGCTGGGCGAGCGCGGGGTGGAGATCTTTTTCACCCAGGTGTTCCACCACAGCTTCTTTCATGCCGACATGCATCCGGGCAATATCTTTGTCGATGCCACGGACCCTGCGGACCCCACCTACATCGCGGTCGACTGCGCGATCGTCGGCAGCCTCTCCGACGCGGACCAGTACTACCTGGGGCGCAACCTGCTCGGCATTTTCCGCCGCGACTACCGCGAGGTGGCGCAGTTGCATGTCGAGTGCGGCTGGGTGCCCCCGAACACCCGTGTGCAGGAGTTTGAATCCGCGATGCGCGCCGTCTGCGAGCCGATATTCGAGCGCCCGATCAGTGAGATCTCCTTCGGCCAGTTGCTGGTGTACCTGTTCCAGACGGCCAGCCGCTTCGACATGGAGGTACAGCCCTCACTGGTGCTGCTGCAGAAAACCCTGCTGAACATCGAGGGCCTCGGGCGCCAGCTCTATCCCGACCTCAACCTGTGGGAGACGGCGCAACCCTTCCTGGAAGACTGGGTACAGCAGCGCTACTCGCCACAATCCATGTTCAAGCGCCTGCAGCGCCACGCCCCGTCCTGGCTGGAGCAGCTGCCGCAGTTGCCGGATGTGGTGCTGGAAAGCCTGCAGCACAGCCGCGACACCGGCCACCGCCCGCCGGCGCCAGTACCACAGGGCAACGAAGCCCCGGCGCCGCAGGCCTCTGTCGCGCGCAGGCGCCGCTACCTGCTGGCCGGCCTGGCGTGCATCGCCGCTGCCGTCTCGGCCTCCCCGGAGACACGGCAACTCCTCGCGGACGCACCCGCGGCCAGCTGGGTGTTCGCCGCGGCCGCCCTCTGCCTGCTTTGGCCCAGGCACAGCTGAGCATAGGTGCGAGCGGCCCCCCTGTGCCATAATGCGCCTCCACCGGAAATATACAATATACAGTTATGGTTGATATGGACTCTCTGTTGCAAGACATCGCATGGAATGAACAGGGCCTCATTCCCGCCATCGCCCAGGACTGGCAGAGCGGCGAAGTACTGATGATGGCCTGGATGAACCGCGAGGCGCTGCAACTCACCATCGACGAAGGGCGCGGCATCTACTGGTCGCGGTCGCGGCAGGCGCTGTGGCGCAAGGGCGAGGAATCAGGTCACGTTCAGGCACTGAAGGAGTTGCGTATCGACTGCGATGCGGACACAGTGCTGTTGAAAGTGGAACAACTGGGCGGTATCGCCTGTCATACTGGCAGGCGATCATGCTTTTACCAGCGGTTGGAAGACGGCGTCTGGCGCATCACTGATGACGTGTTGAAAGATCCCGCCGACATGTACGGGAAATCATCATGAGCGATGTGCTGCAACAACTGGCAACCACGCTGGCGGCCCGCAGGGCCGCCGACCCGGAGCAGTCCTACGTGGCCAGCCTGCACCACAAAGGGCTGAACAAGATCCTTGAGAAGGTCGGCGAGGAGGCCACCGAGGTCATCATTGCGGCCAAGGATGCCGCCACCGGTGGTGAACGCGACGCGGTGATCGGCGAGGTCGCCGACCTGTGGTTTCACAGTATGGTGATGCTGTCCCACCTGGATATGGATGTGGAAGAGGTACTGCAGTGCCTGAGCGAGCGTTTCGGCATCTCAGGCCTGGACGAGAAAGCGGGGCGCAGCGCGCGGTAGCAGGCGCGCGGTAGCAGGCGCGCGGTAGCAGAACCAGGCAGATGGATTAACAGCCGCGGTAAGCGGCACACAAGTAACGGGAGAGCAGTATGGGTATCGGCGGAATCAGTATCTGGCAGTTGTTGATCATTTTGGCAATCGTAATCATGTTGTTCGGCACCAAGCGGCTGCGCACACTGGGCAGTGACCTCGGCAGCGCGGTGAAGGGTTTCCGCAAAAGCATGAGCGACGACAATGAAGCCGAAAAAGCCAGTGACGGCACCGAGCAGGACAAACCTGCGGACAGCGCAACCAACGAAAAGTAAGCCCTGATGTTCGATATAGGTTTTGCGGAACTGATCCTGATCGGTGTCGTCGCGCTGCTGGTGATCGGCCCCGAGCGATTACCGGAGGCGATACGCACGGCCAGCATGTGGCTGAACCGCATCCGGCGCGGCTTCAATGAGATCAAGCAGGAAGTGCAGCAGGAGCTGCACAACGACGCTGTGATGCGCGACTTACGCCAGACCGGCGAGCAACTGAAAACCGATGCCAGCGCTATCGGGCGCGACCTGAAAGACAGCACCGCGCCGTTGAACGAGCCGCCAAAGGCCGCTACCGGCGGCGCCGAAACCCAGCCACAACCTGCGGAAAACAAGGCTGAATGAACGAGCCAGAATCCACCGACCAGCCACAGCCGCTGATCGTACACCTGACTGAACTGCGCGATAAATTGCTGCGGGCGCTGCTCGCGGTACTGATTTTCTTCATCTGCCTGTTCCCGTTCTCCAACGAGATTTACGGCTATGTCTCCGAACCGCTGCGGGCGCTGCTGCCACCCGGCGCCACCATGATTGCGACCGAGGTCGCCTCACCGTTTTTCACGCCCTTCAAACTGACCCTGGTCGCCGCTGTGTTCCTGGCGATGCCGTACGTGCTGTACCAGGCCTGGAGTTTCATCGCACCCGGCATGTACCGCCACGAGAAGCGCCTGGCAGTGCCGCTGCTGGCATCCAGCGTGCTGTTATTCTACGCCGGGGCCGCGTTCGCATACTTTGTCGTGTTCCCGTTGATCTTCGCGTTCTTCACCAGCGTCGCCCCGGCCGACATCACCATCATGACGGACATCAACAGCTACCTGGATTTTGTGCTGAAGTTGTTCTTCGCCTTCGGCCTGGCATTTGAGATCCCGATTGCGGCGGTACTGCTGATCTGGTCCGGCATCACCACGGCCGATGCGCTGGCAAAAAAACGGCCCTACATCATCCTGGGGTGTTTCGTGATCGGCATGCTGCTGACGCCGCCGGATGTTATTTCGCAATCGCTGCTGGCAATCCCGATGTGGCTGCTGTTTGAAGTGGGCGTCTACTTCGGACGGCTGCTGCAGCGCTCACCACCCGCTGACCGGACCTGAGACCGAACCGCAATCCGGATTCCACAGAAAGGGCGCACAGAAAGGGGACGGAGGGAATATAATTCCACCAACTGCCCACATCTTAGATTAAGGTGCCGGAAGATTAAGGCGCCGGAGGAATTATTTTCCGTCGAGGCAACTTCACGCTGATCGCTTGGCGGGGCAAGCAGTTGGGCAAGCGCATCTACGGTTCCAAAGGCGAACGCAGCAGGGTAGTCATAGATATGCATGTGAGCCAATGACCAAACTGAGCAGCGTATCGATGTAAGGACTTTAACCACGACTTGCTGCCGTAGACGCATAGCCTATTTATCGCCACCTCAATTGGCCAGCGGGGTGGAGTGAAGCCGCTGAAACGAAAAGTGACAGTGACTGAAAAATAATCCCTCCGTCCCCAATAATGGCTAGCGCTTGGCCATCAAGCCGCCATCCGCGACCAGCGTAATGCCTGTGGTGTAGCTCTCTGATGCCAGGTAGAACACCGGGTTGAGAATCTCCTCGGTTTCCGCGATGCGCGGTATCAGTGCCGCCGACACCATGCCGTCGCCGTAGCCGGGGATGGTTTCGATCGCACTGTCGGTCAGGTCCGAGTGGTAACTGCCCGGCGCCAGCGCGTTGACGCGAATACTCCACGCCGCCCACTCCTGTGCCATCACCTCGGTGAGGGCCTGCAGCGCCGCCTTGGTCGCCGCGTAGATGCCGGAGTAGGCCGGCGTCGCCAGTGCCGCCACGGAGATGACATTGATCACACAGCCACCGCCGTGCTCGCCCATACGCGGCGCCAGTCGCGACGCCAGGTACCAGGGGCCTTTCAGGTTTACGTCGACCATTTTGTCAAAAGCACTGGGCGCGATGTCCGACAGCGGGCCGAAGGCGACATTGGTGCCGGCGTTATTGACCAGGATATCGACGCGGCCGAAGTGGGCGTAACTCGCCTCAATCAGCGCATCCAGGGCGGCGGTATCGCCCATATGGGCCGCGTGTGCGAAGGCTGTGCCGCCCTCGGCCTCAATCTGCGCCACCACCTGCTCACAGCTGGCGAGTTTGCGGCTCGCCACCACCACTTTGGCGCCCTCACGGGCGAACCCCAGTGACATGGCGCGCCCGAGTCCGCGACTGCCGCCGGTAACCAGCACCACTTTATCCTTGAATCGCTCACCCATATTGCATCCCACCCGCTCGGCCCGTTGAATATCATTCACCCCTGCAAGCCATTACACTAGCACGAAGTCATCGCCCCGCCACGGAACCCGAGCATGAAGTCCAAGGTAGTCAAATCTGTTGAGCCACTGCGCGCAGGCTGCGCCGCATCACTGCTGCCCCCGCGCCTGCACACGTACCGCTGATGTCATCGCGAGCAAAAAAGGGCCTGCCCGCACTGCTGCCGGTACTGCGGCTGCTGAAGAATTACAAACTGCGGCTGCTCGGCGCCAGTGTCGCGCTGCTGTTCACCGCCGGTGCCACGCTGTCCATGGGACGCGGCCTGCAGGTATTGATTGACCAGGGCTTCGGCGGCGGCACCAGCGACGATCTGCGCAATGCCATCATCCTGCTGGTTGCCATCGCCGCGGCCATGGCGTTCGGCACCTTCGTGCGCTTCTACCTCGTGTCCTGGCTGGGTGAGCGTGTCAGCGCCGATATCCGCAAGCAGGTGTTCGACAATATCGTGCGGCTGCACCCCGGCTTCTTTGAACTCAATCGCAGCGGCGAGATCATGTCCCGCCTCACCACCGACACCACCCTGCTGCAAACGATTATCGGCTCCTCATTCAGCATGGCCCTGCGCAGCAGCCTGACCACCGTAGGGGCGCTGGTACTGATGTTCATCACCAACCTGAAACTGAGCCTGATCATCGCCGTCGGCGTGCCGCTGGTGTTGTTGCCGATACTGGTGTTCGGCCGGCGCGTGCGCAAACTGTCCAACCAGAGCCAGGACAGCATCGCCAGTGTCGGCAGCTACGCCGGCGAGGTGATACAGAATATCCGCGTGGTGCAGAGCTACACCCGCGAGCAGTTTGAAGCGGACGCCTTCAACCGCGAGGTGGAGCGCGCCTTCGAGATCGCCCGCCGCCGTATCTGGCAGCGCTCCATGCTGATCTGCGGCGCCATCATGCTGTTGTTTGTCGGCATGTCCGGCATGCTGTGGGAGGGCGGACAGGATGTTCTCAGCGGCCGTATGAGCGGCGGCGAACTGGGTGCGTTTGTGTTCTACGCGATTATGGTGGGCAGCGGCGTCGCCACCATCTCCGAGGTCTGGGGTGACCTGCAGCGCGCGGCCGGTGCCGCCGAGCGGCTGGTGGAACTGATCAATACGCAGAGCCTGATTGCCGCGCCGGAGGACCCCGTCAACACACCCTCCAGCCCGCAGCCACAGCTGCGCATCGACAATGTCTCCTTTTACTACCCGACCCGGCCCACACAGCCCGCGCTGCAGGAGTTCTCGCTGGATATCGAGGCCGGCAGGAGTCTCGCCCTGGTGGGCCCGTCCGGGGCCGGCAAGTCCACGGTGTTTGAACTGTTGCTGCGTTTCTATGATCCGCAACAGGGCCGGCTGCTGCTGGACGGTATCGATGTTCGCGAAATGGATCTGCAGCGGATGCGCGAGCATATCGCTCTGGTCTCGCAACAACCGGCGCTGTTCACCGGTGATGTGCGCTACAACATCGCCTACGGCAAGCTCGACGCCAGCGACGAAGAGGTGATAGCCGCCGCCCGCGCCGCGCACGCGCACGAGTTTATTTCGGCGCTGCCCGATGGCTACGGCAGCCACCTGGGGGAGATGGGTGTGCGCCTGTCCGGCGGCCAGCGCCAGCGCATCGCACTGGCCAGGGCCATTCTCAACGACCCGAAAATCCTGCTGCTCGACGAGGCCACCAGCGCGCTGGATACCGAGAGCGAGCACCAGGTACAGCTGGCGCTGCAGGAACTGATGCACAACCGCACCACGGTGATTATCGCGCACCGCCTCTCCACCATCCTGCACGCGGACAAAATCGCCGTGCTGGAGGGCGGGCGGCTGATTGCCACCGGCACCCACCAGCAGTTACTCGGCGACTGCCCGCTGTATGCGCGCCTGGCCAGCCTGCAGTTCCGCGATACCGATGTCAGCGGGGAGGCGAGTTCCGATCCAGCAGGCGAACACGGTCTTTCCGCTCCTGGTTGACCCGCGACAGGTCATCCAGTGTGTCGCGGGAGATACCCGCCACTTCACCCAACAACCGGAGCGTGATCCGGGTGTTGTTGGCCAGGCAGCGCAGCGGCGCCGACAGCGGCTCATCACGAAAATATTGCACCGAGTCTTTCACCGCCGTGCGCAGCGAATCCTCTGTCGTGTCACGCGCGGACTCCACGGCAATCGACACCACTTCCAGCGACTCCATGAAGGCCTCAACGCCCAGCCATTCGAGCATCGCGCCGCGCTCCACAGAGCGTCGCAGGCTGCGCCGCAGCTTGCGCGTCATATTGCGGAACTCGCGCTGTACCTGGGGACCGAACACCGGGCTGGCAACAGCCTCCAGCTGGTCATCCTCGGCCAGCTCACGCCAGTCCTGGTAGGTTAGCGTGTGCTCAATGCGGGGAAATACGACTTTCTCCTCCACATTCATATGCTCGTAGATATGCTCGATATAAGCGCGTCCACTCTTCACCACCACTGAGCCGGCCACCTCGCCCAGTCGCCAGCGCTCGATATCACGCAACATGCCGCGACCGAGTTTCGCCGTATTGTCGTGATCGCGCTGCAGGGTGTCCACCGCGTCGGCTGCAGCGGGATCGACCTCGGCCACACGGGCGTAAATCAGGTCTTCCCGTGGGTGATGAAAACGATCCGGCCAGGTCACCATGTAATGCATGATCTCGTACACCACGTGGGTATCGACCAGTTCACCCCCCGCAATCGCGTCCAGCTGCCGCTCGAACAGCTGCATCACAGTGGCCATGTGGCGGTGCTCTGCACGCAGCGCTTTCATCAGCGGCTGCTCCATCGCTTTGTTACCGCTGGGCGTGAGTCGCTGTTTCTCCACTTCGGCACTGGCCCCCGGCTGCGGGCCGGCTGCGCGGTTCGTCCCGGTTTGCGTCCGGCCCCCGAACCTGGGTTTGGCTTTCGCGCTCGCGCCCGGCTTCGGCCTGGCTGTCACCCTGGCCTTGGCCTTGGGCTTGAGCTTGGGCTTGAGCTTGGGCTTGGCCTTGGTTTTGGTCTTAGGCTTGGGCTTGGGCTTGGCTTTTGGCTTGGCTGTGGTCCCGGCGCGGGTTGCGGGTTTGGTGGCCATTTTCTGCTCTCCCGTGTTCATGGATTCAACAATTCCCAACCACAGGTTAGCCCATTTGCCAGCCCGCGGCATTGATCCTGCTCAGCAACCGGTCAACTGCCATCGCGGCGGTGGCGTCAGGAGGAGGGCGACGGTGGCAGTACAGCGGGACCGTAACCCTCGATGAATGCCTGCGGCAGCCGCCGCGGCCGCCCGCTGCTCAATTCGATGCAGGCGAAACGCATCGCAGCACGCAGCAGGGTGACACCGTCGCTGAGGCGAATCACCTGGAAACGGC
>JAGRIE010000053.1 GCA_020443425.1 Halioglobus sp. | reverse complement strand
CCGTACTGTTATCAAAGACAGGGATGCCACCGGCCTGGAAGGCGGGGTCACTGCCGAGGCCGTCCTCATGCTTGAGCAGGCGGGCGAGATACATGAAGTTCAACAGGCCCTGCTGCTGGCGATCAAAGAACGCCTGCAACTGCGAGAAATCCTGCAGTGCCTGCACCGCATAGCCCACATCCTCTGATGAGAAGCCGGTCCAGTCAGTACCACAGAACATCATCTGGTGGCTGTTCGCCATGATATTGACGTTGGCACCGGTGCCGCGCAACGCCTCAGAGCCACTGCCCAGCAGGCCGTGGCCGTAAAGCGACGGCCGGGCAATCGCCTTGGGCGGTACGCCGAAGTCCTCCGCCACCGAGCGGGCCACGCTGCAGTAGAAACGCGCAGTGAACATATTGTCGCCGTTGAGCCTGTCCGGCAGGCCGTCATCCGGCGTGTCATAGAAGAACGTCGAGCCGGGCGCACCGCTGTCGGAGTTCAGGTAGTTCGGCACTTCGAAGGTGCCGACAATGGTCCGCGACTTGTACTGGTCCTGCCCTTCGCCACAACCGCTTTCGGAACAGGGCGCCAGATCAACCACTTCGGTGACGGTGAACCCGGGGGCCGCTGCGCCGAGGCTGCCAAAGGCGTCATCGCGGATATGCAGAATGCGTTCAGTGATATTTTCGACACTGGCGATATTGAAGTCCCAGGCCAGGTACAGCTCATCGCGGTCCACGCCGGCATCTTCCAGAATACTGAAAATATCCTCCATCGATTCGCGGCGCGCCTCGATGGCATCATTGTCAGTGAGGGTGTCATCGCGCAGTGCACGGAACACTTCCGGGGCCTCCAGCAGTTCACCCGAAGCGTCGCGCATATTCCTCAGTGCCACAATGTAGCGCTCCCCGCGTTCGAACTGCACCATCGGGCGGATGATGAAGGCCTGCTCCGACGGCTCATCCGTGTTGGCATCCAGCTCGGCGAATATCAGGTGCTGCTCACCGGTACTGGCGCGGATTACCACCACCGGCGAATCCGGGCTGAGGGATTGCTCCAGGTCAGTGATGGGCGGCACGCCGGTCTGCTCCAGGTCCACACCCGGCACCTGCGCCAGGATCATCTGCGAGGGAGAGAAGCCGTCGTTGCGATTCCACTCTGCGGTATCCACCTGTACACCCTGTTTGTTCGCCGGCATGGACAGCTGGTTGAGGTTTACACGTACGCCGGTGACCATCTCATCGTCAGCCACGGTGAACACACTGCTCGGCCACGGGAACATACAGTTGTCGGAATCCAGGATTTCACAGCGATCGGCATTGGGCGTTTCGATACTGATCGGCGCCGGCGTCGGCGGCGGCTCGACCACGGTGTCATCGCCGCCTCCGTTATTGTTATTGTTGTTGTTTGAACAGGCGCCCAGGGCTGCGGCGACGAACAACGCAGGGAATAGTCTACCGAGTATATGGCTCATGAAAGCTCCGTATCAGTTATGCTTATAATTCGACGGGCAGTGGGCTACGGTTTCCATCTACTGCGGCATAGATGATATGACCAGCTGCCATCACCCGGTGAACGTACTAGAGGATCTCAGCCGGGTCAAGAATGTAAAAGTGCGCTTTGCTTTCCCCGGGCCCAGGCGGGCCTGCCCAGCGCTCGCATCATCCAGTCCGTGGCTGTATCCAGGAGAAACCATGCATAGACACCTTATCGCTGCTGTCGTGTTGTCGATGGCTTTACTGAACGTCGCCCAGGCCGGGCCGGTACCGGTGGAAAAAGCACTGCAGGGCGTCACTTTCCGGGTCGAGAGCCCCAACAACCGCTCACTGAACCCGGTGACCGTGCAGGCCGACACGGCCGATGGATCACTGGGACCGCTGCAGGCGGAAGCCGATGGCACCATTGCGGCTGTCGAGGTCGGTGACCTCAATGGGGACGGGTATCCCGAGGTGTATGTCTTCGTGACATCAGCGGGCAGCGGCTCCTACGGCTCACTGATTGCCTACACCTCGGTCCGCAATACCTCGCTGGACGCGATCTCCCTGCCACCACTGGATGATGACCCGACACTCTCAGCGGGGTACAGGGGCCATGACACATTCACCCTTGCGGACGGCTTCCTGATTCGCCGCTTCCCGGTCTACCGCGAGAGCGACAACAACGCCCAGGCCACCGGCGGCACCCGGCAGGTTGAATACACGCTGGAGGCCGGTGCAGACGGCTGGACACTGCGCCCGCGCGGTATGGCGGACGAACAGGATGTAACGGCTTCGATGCTGCGGGACAAAGCCCTGGACAGCAACCGGGGCTGGGAGATTGTGGAGTCACTCACTACCGAGGTGGGCCCGCGGCTGGCGGGGACGGAGGCAGATAGACGCGCCGTGACCTGGGCCAGGGCGTTACTCGAACAGTCAACAGAGGCCGGGCTATTCGACAGGGTCTGGCTGGAGCCGGTCAGTTTCCCCATCTGGCAGCGGCACCGGGAGCGCGCCCGCGTGGTCTCCCCCTACCCACAGCCCCTGCAGATTACCGCACTCGGGTACAGCGGCTCCACCGACGGCGAGATCAGCGCTGAAGTGATCGCGTTTCCCGACCTCGCCGCACTGCAAGCTGTGGATGAGGCTGCAGTGGCCGGCAAAATTGTGTTCATCAACCAGCCGATGGCCCGCCACCGTGAAGGCAAGGGTTACGCCGAGGTGGTGCCCAATCGCTATGCCGCCGGCACCATCGCCAAACAGAAAGGCGCGGTGGCGGCGTTGATTCGTTCAGTGGGCACCGACAGCCATCGATTCCCGCACGCCGGTGCCTCATCCCGCGAGAGCGACCCACTGCCCGCCGCCGCGCTGTCCGCTCCCGACGCAGATCAGTTACAGCGCATACTGGATCGCGAGCAGACGCTGCTGCTGGCGCTGGATATCAGCGTCTCGGAGCAACCCCACGGTGAATCGCATAATGTGATTGCACAGATCGATGGTCGCGCCGACGCGCAGAAGATCGTGCTGATTGCCGCGCACCTCGACAGCTGGGACCTGGGAACCGGCGCGATTGACGATGGCGCCGGCGTGGCGATTACCGTTGCGGCGGCCGAGCTCATCGGCGAGTTGCCACAGCGCCCGAAATACAGTGTGCGCGTGGTGTTGTTTGCCAATGAGGAACAGGGAATCTGGGGCGGCAAGGCGTACGCAGCAGCGCATCAGGCTGAGCTGCGAGATCACCTGTTTGCATCCGAATCAGATTTCGGCGCCGGACCGGTGTGGCGGTTCAACACAGCGAATGAAGCGCTGATGGACAAGGCGATGCCACACCTGGCCGCGCTGGGTATCGAACGCGGCGGTGAGGCTGCCAGCGGCGGCCCCGATATCAAACCGCTGCTGGCGGCCGGCGTTCCCGTTTTCCGGTTGCAGCAGGATGGCACAGACTATTTCGACTACCATCACACCGCCGACGATACGCTCGACAAAATCGACGCCGTCGAACTGAAGCAGAATATCGCGGCCTGGGCCGTGGTGACATTCCTCGCGGCCGATAGCGATTGAGGGCGGTTGGGAAGCAGGGCTAAGGTGGCCGACAGCACCCGGCATCCAGGCCGGGAGGTCCCACGCCACCCCCGGCGACTTCTATTGGCGTTCGCCCGGGCCTGTCTCGGTTGATGGCGCGGCGAGCATGCCTGCCAGCCACAGTCGCATCGAAATACCCGGTGGAGTGGTGATACCGCTGGTCATGGACGTGATCCGGCCCCGGTAGAGCACGGCGATGGTAGGTGTGCCGCGAACATTCCAGGTGCGGCCGATATCGCCGCCGGGGTCATTCACAATCACAAAGCCAAGATCGTGCTCACGGGCAAAGGACAGCACCTGCTCCCGCGAACCGGACGAGAGTGCGACCGTGACCACAGCGTGGTCATCCCGCAGGGCCGAAACTGCAGGCGACACGGCCCTGCACACCGGGCACCAGCTGGCCCAGAAATACACCAGCACCGGCTCTGCCTGGCTCATCTGGAACAGGTCGATCCGGTTGCCATCCAGGTCCAGCAACAACTGGCGGGGCACTGTGTCAGGCGCCTCGCGGTGACGCCATGAGTCGATCAGTATCGGCACAGTCACCACGGCCACCAACCATAGCGCCGCATACTGCCAGCCCCTGATCCGGCCAGCGGGTGGCTTGTCAGCGGACTTACCCATCGGCGGCCCCGGGCAAACGGGCCGTGCCCGACATTGAATGTATCGCCATCACGTCAGTCGCAAGCCCGGACTGAACACAGGGAGCGATGTGCTGTACCAACACAACAGTCGGCCTGCACGCTATCTCGCGTTCGCCTTGCGCATGATCCACCACAGCAGGGAGGGCGAAAAGCGGCGCAGCCACATCATGAAGCGCGCCTCGCCCGGCTGCACCAGTGTGGCGCCTTTCTCCATCCCCTCCAGCAGGGCATCGACGATGACCTCAGGGGACGCCATGCGGTTGCTGGACATCGCCAGGCCAAGGCTCTTGGGGCCGCCCTCCACCGCCTGGTTCACCAGTGGTGTATCCACCATCGGCGGGCAGATCAGCAGTATCTGCACGTTGTTGTGGCGGTTCTCCTCCTGTAACACCTCGACAAAGGCGTTGGTGGCGGCCTTGGAGGCACAGTAGGCGCCCATGCTGTGGGTGAACACGCTCCCCGCCATCGAGCCGATAATGGCAATCTCACCGCTGTCTTTTGCCAGCATCGCCGGCAGGACCGCCTTGGTGATATTGACGGTGCCCATGTAATTGACCGCCATCACCCGGTTTATCTGTGCCGCCGGCATGTCGGCGAAGTCACCGCCGGGCATGATGGCTGCGCAGTGGATGAGGCGGGTGACGTCGCCGAGGCTGGCGCCGATCTCCTCCACCAGTGCCGCTGTCGCCTCGTGATCGGAGAGATCGCAGATGAACGAGCTGACGCCCTCAACCTCGCCCGGCGGCAGTGGATTGACATCCGCTACCGCGACCTTGTCACCCGCTGCCGCCAGCTTTTTGGCCAGCAGCAAACCCATGCCACTGGCGCCGCCGGTGACCAGCGTTGTCCCTGAAGTATTCGTTCTCATTGCCTTTTTCCTCCTGAAAGTATCTGCATCAGCGTCGCCACGTACTGCTCTATAAACGCCTCGTCGTCTGCGCCCTGCCCGGTCACCCGCTCGATAATGGGCGCCACATTCACCAGGTAGATCAGCGCCCCGGACAGGGTATACAGCAGGTGCATCGGATCCACATCCGGCAGCACGCCACGGGCCTGGGCCAACTCCACCACGCCCTTGCCCCCGGCGAAGTCCCTGATAAAAAACCGCTCCACCATCCAGTCCAGCCTCGGGCCGGGGGTAGAGGCCTCCTGGAACATGATCTTGACCCAGGTCGGGTTGGCGAAGGTGAACCGCAGGATATACCGGCACAGCTCTTCCATGGCGTCCATCGCGGAGAGATCGTCGGGCGCGATGCTCACGAACCTCGGCAGCGCCTCGTCGCGCTGCTGCCACACGTACGCCACTGTCTCCTCCCACAACTGCTGCTTGTAGCGAAAGTGATACTGCACCAGCGTCTTTTTCTCGCCGGCCGCGCTGGCCACTGCCTTCATAGAGGTGCCCTCGAACCCCACCTGGCCGAACAGTTGCGCCGCCGCCTCCATGATCGCAATGCGCCGGCAATTCCTGTCGCCGCCTGCCGCTTCCGCTTTATCCATACCTGACTACCGTTAGACGCCGGCCACCGGATGACTTCGGGGCGGGCATATTGACCCGAACGCGATACTATGCGAACGTATAGTTTAAACACTATTCGATCGTATAGTAAACAGATGATAACAGCAGGGGATCGGACCGCAATGAACACCGGGGACAGTGCAGGCGAACAGCTGATCTGGCTTAAGGACCTGACCAACCAGGCGGCCGGCGGCAAGGCGCACGGCCTGAAACAACTGATGGACTGGCAGCTGCCCTGCCCGGACGGCTTTGTGATACTGGATGCCGGCAAGCCGGTGTCCGGGGATGATCTGGCCGCATTCTACCGCCAGCTCGGCGAAGGCAAGGTCGCCGTGCGCTCCTCCGCGCTGGGCGAGGACGGCGAGCACGCCTCCTTTGCCGGGCAATATGAAACCGTGCTCGATGTACAGGGTATCGACCAGCTGCACAGCGCCATCGCGCAGTGTGTCGCCTCCCTGCACAGCGACCGCGCCGACGCCTACCAGCACGACCAGCACATCGCACCGGCGACCATGTGTGTGGTGGTGCAGAAAATGGTGGATGCCGCCGTCGCCGGCGTGCTGTTCACCGTGGACCCGGTCAGCAATCGCTACGACCGGCTGGTGGTGGATGCGGTCGAGGGCCTGGGCGAGGCACTGGTCAGCGGCGAGGCCACCCCCGATCACTACGAGTTCGACGCATGCGGCGCCCTGGTGTATCAGGAACTGGTCGGCGACAGCGCGCTGCTGTCAGCCCAGCAGCAGCAACTGCTGGTCAACCAGGCGCGCACGGCGGAACAACTGGCCGGCCAGCCGCTGGATATGGAGTGGGCGATCGACCGCGAGGGGCAACTGCACTGGGTGCAGGCGCGACCGGTCACCACGCTGGCCAGTGACCTGCGTGAATTCGATACCCCGCTGCGCGAGGGCGATGTCGTCACCCGCTGCAATATCGGCGAGATGATGCCTGGCGCCTGCTGCCCGCTGACGCTGTCGATCACCGGGCGCGGCATTGAATACGGCATGCAGGACATGCACGTCTCCTACGCCGGCCGGCCGGCAATCACGGAGGACTGGACCCAGGTCGCCTTCAGCCACGGCCAGATGTTCATCAACCTCAGCGGCGCCGCCGCGGCCTCGGAGACAGTGTGGGGCGTGGATGTCAAATCGATGGGCCAGACCATCTGCGGCCGCATCATCCCGGGGCTGCATCCGCCGGAGCAGAGACACCTGCTCATCCGCCTCGCGGGGTTCACGCGGCTGCTGCGGTACGCACTGACCGCCGACAAAGCCATAGCCGCGTTCAAGACCGAGCTGGACCGTTTCCACATCGACACCTCCGGCGACAGCCGCGCGGTGATGCGCGCTATCGACGACGCCGTGCCGGTGCTCAACCGCGCCTACTGTGTACACCTGCAGTCCTCCTCCACCTCCGGCCTGACCGGCAGCCTGTTGCGGGCCATCATGGCGCGCGGGCTGGAGAACCCGGATGACCTCGAAGCAGAGGCCTCGCGACTGCTGGCGGGCGCGACCGGCGTGGAGAGCGCGGTACTGGTCGAGCAACTTGACGATATCGCCCGGCAGATCGCAGCGCTGCCGACAGCACAGGCCGCCGCCTTCAGCGAAGCGGAGCGCGAGGATGCGCTGGCGTGGCTGCTGCACGATGCACCCGGGGCGATTGCCGCGGCCTACCAGGCCTTCCTGCAGCGCCACGGCCACCGCGGCTACCGCGAACTCTGCCTGCGCCAGCCGAGCTGGGCACAGGCACCGACGGAACTGGTGACAACAATACAGACCAGCGTCAAGGCCCGCCTCGGTGGCAACACCAGCGACACCGCGCCGGCCCCCATCAAGCTGGACGAGCTGTCCGGCGGGCTGCGCTGGATACTGCCGAAGGCGCACAATGCCATCCGCCGCCGCGAGGCGACCAAGTCCATGCTGGTGCTGACCACCTACAAACTGTCGGAGGCCTATCGCGTACTGGGCCAGCGGCTGGTTGACCAGGGCGTGCTGGCGGACCCGGACCAGGTATTCTTTTTCAGCCACGCCGAGTTGATCGGGCTGGTTGACGAAGTATCGCAGCAGGGTGCCGGCGCCACGCCGTGGGCGGACATCGGCGAGCGGCGCCGGCTGGCGCTGGGCTTCCAGGACCAGATCCAGTTTGACGAAGTGTGCTACGGCGAGCCGCAGCCACTCGACCTGCGCCAGCGCGCCGACGACACCGAGGGTGTGATCACTGGCCGCCCTGTCTCGCGCGGCGTGGTGGAGGGCGTCGCCCGGGTGGCGCGCAGCGTCGAAGAGGCCAGCGCCCTGCAGCCCGGCGAGATCCTGGTGGCGCCGATCACCGACGTCGGCTGGACACCCTACTTCAACCTGATCGCCGGCCTCATCACCGACATCGGCAGCTCGGTGTCCCACGGGGCGGTGATCGCCCGCGAGTATGGCCTGCCCGCCATCGTCAACACCCGGGTCGGCACCCGCAGGATTGCAACCGGCGACCGTATCAGGCTGAATGCCGACAAGGGCATCGTCGAACTACTGGACCAGGACAGCGCCGACGAGGCACACCCGGCGCCCAACACAAACACCGACAGCAGCATCACACAGGGGAGTACGCCATCATGAGTACGTCATTCGACATCAGTCAGTTTGGCATTGTCGCCGCCGATGAATACACACACCCGTTCAGCCCCGACCACGCTGACTGGAACGAGTCCTATTTCTTCGACTGGTACAACAGTGACGCAACGTTTGCCGGACACTGCCGCATCGGCTGGCACCCGGTGCAGGAGCGGATACTGTTCTGGTTCTTCCTCTACCAGGATGGCGAGTGGCTGCTGATAGAGGAGAACCGCCTGCCGTTGTCCGCACTGCAACTGGACGGTGAGGACACCTCGTTCAGCTACCAGGGCTGGGGCCTGGCGTTCCACTACGCGCCGCAGTCACCCCTGCTCAGCGGCACGCTCAATGTCAGCGGATTCGCCCGCGTAATCAGCGGCAAGCGCCTCGGCATGATGCTGCCCGTTGCCGTGAACCTGCAGCTGGAAGCCCTGGCACCGCCGCACTCCAGTGGCCCCGGTGAGGTCGAGAGCCACAGCGCCCAGGGCTATGCCACCAACCGCTACGAGCAGCCCATCAAGGCACAGTGCATAGCCACTGTGGACGGGCTGGAGCAGACTTTCCAGGTGCGCGGCGAGCGCGATCACTCCTGGGGCCCCCGGCCCTGGGATATGCAGTGGGCATTCCTGGTCATCAACAACGAAGCGTTCTGCCTGCAGTCGACGGTGGTGAATATCCCCGGATGGCCCGCCATCAAGATGGGCTATTTCAAGCCGGCCGACGGCGATATGGTGAATCTCACCGATGTCGATTTCCAGATTGAGTATAATGCCGGATCGCCAGAGCAGGCAGTGCAGGGCCATGTCACCCTGACCTGTGAGGGCGGCGCCGAGATCAAAGCTGCGGTCACGGCCGTCTCGGGCACAGAGATTGACATCACCCACACCTTTGAACCGCCCAAGCGCACAGAGTACCGTCGCTCGCTGGTGCGCTGTGAGTTCCAGGGCGACCAGCGGGGCATCGTCAGCCCGGGCTGGTTTGAGTGCAACCGCAGCACACCCGATAACAACGATGAAAACCAATAGGGAAGTACACCCATGTTGAAGATTGATGCACCGTTTTATGCCACCGTCGCCAATGCCGCCGACGAAGCCAAGCGGCTGGCGGCCGATGGCTTTGACGGGGTCTACACCCTGGAGGGCAGCAGCGACCCGTTCTTCCCCCTGCTGCTCGCGTCGGAGCACGCGCCGCAACTGGATATATCCACCGGCATCGCCGTGGCATTCCCACGCAATCCCTCCCATCTCGCGTACCAGTCCTGGGACCTGCATAAGTTCAGCAAGGGCAAGTTCCTGCTCGGGCTGGGCTCGCAGATAAAGACGCACATCGAAAACCGCTTCGGCTGCGAATTCTCGCGCCCGGCGGCGCGCATGCGCGAGCATATCCTCGCCACCAAGGCCTTCTTCGACTGCTGGCAGGATGGCACGCGACTGAACTTCCAGGGCGAGTTCACCCGCCACACGCTGATGACACCGATGTTCAACCCGGGTGCAAACCCCTACGGCAAGCCGCCCATCCTGCTCGGTGCGCTGGGCCCGAAAATGACAGAAGTCGCCGGCGAAGTCGCCGACGGCATTATCATGCACCCCTTCAACAACCAGGCCTTCATCGAGCAGCACGCACTGCCCGCCGTGCGCAAGGGCCTGGCCAAGGCCGGCCGGGACGAGTCCGGGTTCATCATGTCACTGGGTGCGATGATCGCCACCGGCGAGACGGAAGAGGCCATGCAGGCCGCCAAGGCCAGCATCAAGGGCCTGCTGGGATTCTACGCCTCCACGCCCGCCTACATCCCCCCGATGGATGCCATCGGCTACGCGGACCTGCAGCCGGAGGCGAACCGGTTGACCAAGGAGGGCAAGTGGGACCAGCTGTCCGCGCTGATCGACGACACCTTCTTCGAGGCGTTCTGTATTTACGATGAACCGCAGAACATCGCGGCGCGCGTGGCGGCGAAGTACGGTGCGCTGCCGGACCGCCTGAGCCTGTACACGCCCTACGCAACGCCTGAGGGGTTCTGGAAGCCGATTATTCAGCAGATTAAAGGCGCCGTGTAGCGCGCCCTGAATATCGAGACGTTTGCACAGAGGGCCGCGTTGTGTAAAGAACCTCATCGAGCAACCGGTATTAAAGTGGGGGTAAGGTCAGCGCGAATCGTACGATCTGGCATAGCCGGGTCTCCTTACTCCCAGCCCACGAACAGCCCGCTCGAAGTTTTATCAGCTAGCCCTCGGAACCAACCACCACCTGCTCCTGCACCCCAAGACCCTCAATTCCCAGACGCATCCGGTCGCCCACCGCCAGGTACTTCGGCGGATTCTGGCCGAGGCCAACACCCGGCGGCGTCCCCGTTGAGATCACGTCCCCCGGTTGCAGGCTCATGAACTGGCTGAGGTAGCTCACGATGAATGCGGGGCTGAAGATCATCGTACGGGTATTGCCGTTCTGGTAGCGGTGTCCGTTCACTTCCAGCCAGATAGAGAGCTGGCCCACATCGTCGATCTCGTCCGGGGTCACCAGCCAGGGGCCGGTCGGGCCGAAGCTGTCGCAGCCCTTGCCCTTGTCCCACTGGCCGTTGCGCTCCAGCTGGAAATGCCGCTCCGACACATCGTTGATCACACAGTAGCCGGCCACGTGGTCGAGTGCGTCATCTTCCCTGATGTACACACCGCCCTTGCCGATCACGATGCCCAACTCCACTTCCCAGTCGAGCTTGGTGGAGCCTCGCGGTTTGATCACCGGATCGTTCGGGCCGCACACGGCGCTGGTCCACTTGTTGAACACCACGGGTTCATCGGGGACGGGGGCGCCGGTCTCGTGGGCGTGGTCCTCGTAGTTGAGGCCGATGCAGATGAACTTGCCGATGTTGGCGACACAGGCACCGATGCGCTGGTCCGGCGCCAGCAGTGGCAGCGATGCGATGTCGGTTGCGGCGATTCTGGCCAGGCCCTCAGGTGTCAACGTCTCGCCACCGATATCAGCCACCACCGAGGACAGGTCCCGCGCCCCGCCCTGTTGATCCAGAATGGCCGGCTTTTCTGCTCCGGCTTCCCCTACGCGTAATAGTCTCATTATTGTATCCGTTTGGTGTTTGGGCGGTATCAGCTGTTGCTCCAGCCGCCGTCGATAATATGGGCGTGGCCGGTGGTATAGGCCGATTCGTCACTGGCGAGGTATACCGCCAGCATGGCGATCTCTTCCGGCAGGCCGATGCGTCCCATCGGCTGCCTGGCGATGAACTCGCTGCGCGCCTTGTCGTAGTCGCCGGTGGCGGCGATGCGCTGCTCCAGCGAGGGCGACTCCACCGTGCCGGGGCAGATGGCGTTGCAGCGGATGCCGTTGCCGATGTAGTCCACCGCCACTGATTTCGTCAGGCCGATCACCGCCGCCTTGGTGGTGCCGTATACACAGCGCCCCGGTGCGCCGATGATGGAGCTGGCGGCGGACGACATATTGATGATGGAGCCTCCGCCGCCCGCTATCATCGCCGGCAGCAGTGCGCTGATCATGCGGTACATGGATTTGACGTTGAGGTTGAACGAGAAATCCCAGTCGTCCTCACTGCAATCGAGCAGGGCGCCGGCATGCACATAGCCGGCGCAGTTGAACAGTACATCGACGGCGCCGCGCACGCGCGCGAAGTCCTGCACGGCCTGCCTGTCTGTGACGTTCAGCACCGCCGTGTGGATGGCGGGTACTTCCGCTGCCAGTGAGACCAGCGCTTCCTCGGCGATATCCGTCGCCCACACAGTGGCGCCCTCTGCGGCAAAGGCCTTGGCGGTGGCCCTGCCGATGCCGGCACCGGCCGCTGTCACAACACAGGTTTTGTTTTGCAATCGCATGGTTTATCGACTCCCCTCACTCGTCGGCCCGGGCGTGCGTGCTTCCAGGCCGTAGAACTGGATGGCGGCGCCGCCAAAGATCGCGGCCTGTTCCGCCGCAGGCAGGTGTTGCAACAGGCGCTCGGACTGTTGCAGCCAGCCGCTGTAATCGCCGGCGAGCGTCAGCACCGGCCAGTCGCTGCCCCACATGAGACGCTCTGCACCGAAGCACGCCAACAGGTGGTCGGTGTAGGGTTGCAGCGCCTCATCGCCGGTGCGCTCACCCGCCTCGGTCAGCAGGCCGGAAAACTTGCAGTAGCAGCCCGTGTCCTGTGCCAGTGCGGCCATATCATCGGCCCAGGGCTGCCAGCCGGCATCGGCGATCGCGGGCTTGGCGCCGTGGTCTATCACACACTGTAACTGTGGATGCCGCGCCAGCAGCGTGTGCAGGTTGGCAAGGTGCGCCGGCAGCACCAGCGCGTCAAAGCGCAAGTCCAGTGCAATCAGCTGCTCGAACACCGGGGTAAGGCTGTCGCGCAGCATCCAGCCGGGGTCGGCGATGTCCTGTATCATCGGGCGCACCCCTAGCAGGGCGGGGTTGTGCTGCAGGCGTTTAAGGTCTGCCAGCGCGGTGGCCGGGGCATCCATATCCACCCAGCCGACAACACCGGCGATGAAGGCGTGCTCCCCGGCGAGGCGCAACAGGTATTCCGTCTCGGCGACAGTGGTAGCAGCCTGCACCAGCACCGTCTGCGTGACACCCGCTGCCTCCAGCATGGGCGCGAGGTCCGGCGGCAGGAAGTCGCGGTACAGGGCGTCCAGCTCCGGGGTCAGCCAGTCGTAGTCGCCGCGCTGTAACTGCCAGAAATGCTGGTGGCTGTCGATGCGCATATTACAAACCTCCAGGCAGGGGTGCGCTCTCATGGACGAGGCCCAGGCTGCGCAGGTCGCGCCAGAAGCCGGCGGGGATCGCGGTATTTATCAGCGACAGGGTCTGCGTCACCTGGCGCGCGCTGCCCATACCGGGAATCACACTGGCCACTGCCGGGTGCGCCAGCGGGAATTGCAGCGCGGCGGCGGCGAGCGGGATGCGATAGCGCTCGCACACCATCTCCAGTTGTTTCACCCGGTGGATCTCACGCGGCAGCGCCGGCGCATAATTGTAATGGGGTACCACGCCCGCCTTGGTGCCGGTCGCCAGAATACCGGAGTTGTACACGCCGCCGACCACCACCGAGCAGTTGCGCTGCTCACACTTGGGCAGGAAGGACGCCAGCGCGTCCTGCTCCAGCAGTGTGTAGCGCCCGGCCAACAGGAAACAATCCCAGTCGCCGTGCTCCATCGCGGCCTCGCACACCTCGTATTCGTTCACCCCCAGGCCGATGGCCTTTACCAGGCCCTGCTCGCGCAGCTCATTCATGGCGCGGTAGCCGCCGGACATGGCCGTGGCAAACAGCTCGTCATTGCGATTGCCGTGCGTGGCCCTGCCGATATCGTGCATCAAGAGGATATCCATGCGCTCCAGCCCGAGCCGCTGCAGGCTGTCCTCGAAGGAGCGCATCACACCGTCGTAGCTGTAGTCGTAGTGGATATCGAACGGCATCGGCGAGACGAAGCCGTGTCGCTCCCTAGCATAGGCAGCCGGCTGCAGCAGGCGCCCGGCCTTGCTGGACAGGATGTAGTCGCGGCCCTGGTGCTGGCGCAGGCTGTCGCCGAGGCGGCGCTCGCTGAGGCCCTGGCCGTAGTGGGGGGCGGTGTCGAAGTAGCGGAAGCCGCTGGTCCAGGCCAGTTCCAGAACCGCGTGCGCCTGCTCGTCGCTCATCGGCCGGTACAGATTGCCCAGCGCGGCGGCACCGAAGCCGAGCTCCGGCAACAGCAGGCGCGTCAATCCCAGTCGCCGTCTCTCGAACACGGCGCTAGCCCCTCACCGATACCGGCAGGCACGCCGGGCCGATCGGTTCGAACTGTTTGTAGGTCAAGATGAACTCCCGGTGTCCCAGCGCTTCCGACACTGTCGGCGCACCGTCCGCCACGGCGCGGACCAGCTGGTAGATCTCCTCACCCACCCGGGCCGGTGTCGACTCGCCCTCCAGAATTTTGCCGGCATTGATATCCATGTCTTCAGGGAGTTTGCGATAGGTCTCGGGGTTGGCGCAAATCTTGATCACCGGCGATATCGCGGAACCGACCACCGAGCCGCGCCCGGTCGTGAACAGCGTGATATGCGCGCCACAGGCGATCAGCTCGACGATCTCGGCATTGTCGGAAATATTGGGGAAGCCGAACAGCGGCTCGCCATCGGGCACCACATCGAGCAGGTACAGGCCGCCGCCGGGCGGCTGGTCACCCGGCTTCAGCAGACCGGATATGCGGGAATCGCCCGATTTGCAGTAGGCGCCCATGGATTTCTCCTCCTGGGTGGTGAGCCCGCCGTCGGCATTGCCCGGGGCGAAGCTGCCGTAGCCCAGCACCTCGTAATAGCGCGCGGCCTTCTCGACGCTGGCTTTCAGTTCCGCTGCCAGCGCCGGCGTCGCCGCGCGCTGCGCCATCACATCCTCGCAGCCGATCAGCTCGCCGGTCTCCTCAAAAATACAGGCAGCGCCCTCTGCCACCATGCGGTCGAAACAGTGGCCGACGGCGGGGTTGGCGGTAATGCCGCTGGTGCCGTCGGAGCCGCCGCAGATGGTGCCGATGACGAGTTCGTCCAGCGCGATAGCGGCGCGCGGCTGCCCGGCAAGCTCCTCCTGCAGCCGCGCCACTGCCTCCAGGCCGCGCGCGACCGTGCTGCGGGTGCCACCGCTCTCCTGTATCACCAGCGTTTCCACCGGCCTGCCACTGGCGCGGATATCCTCGGCCAGGCCCTCGCGGTGAAAGCCCTCACAGCCCAGCGACAGCAACACCGCACCGCCCACATTGGGGTGAGTACTCACTGCGCGCATAACCCTGTGTGCATACTCATTGGGATAGCAGCCGGGGAAGCCGATCAGGTGCACATTGTCCTGCCCGCTGCTATCGACGATCAGGCGCGCCACGTGGTGGGCGCACTCCACCAGATACGCGACCACGATGACATTGCGGATGCCCTTGCGCCCATCCTGTCGCAGCCAGCCTTTCACCTCTTGCCCCCTGTCGCTGTGATCACACCCTGCCCCCGCGTGCGTGGCTGGCGATATAGTCACTGCGCATATTGTGCAGGTGCACATGCTCCCCGGCGACCAGCGCACGCGTGGCCGAACCGATGGGGACACCATACTTGATGACGGGCTCGCCGTCGTCAATGGCGCGGCGGGCAACTTTGTGGCCCACGTCGACGGGGCCGGGGATCAGGATCTCGCCCTCGGCGGCGGCGATGCGCTCGCGGCCTGTGAAGGACTGGCAGACTACGTAGACGTTATCCGACGGGTGTAGTAACAGGATGCGTTTATCCATCAGCGGCGCACCCTGTAGTGAAACCGGCGGGGCATTCTCGGCCCGGAGGCCACTGCGCAGGGACGGCCCAGCTGCGCTGCATGGGGTGTGTGGATCACTGTCTTTTTATCCGGTTGTTTGCGCCACCCACTATAGCGCCATATTTGCGCCTTAGACAGACGGCGCCACGCCTTCACACGGCATCACGCGGGAAGTGTCGTTGACCGGATATCGCGTGGCGGCATCACCGCGTCGGGTGTCGGAGCCGCCTGTTGCACTTGCCCGTGAGGGAGGTGCCGGGAGACTTAGCGGGCTGCGCTGTCAGCTGCCCCGGCTGCATCGATCTTCGCCTTCACCGCCTCCGCTTCCGCAGTGAGTGCAGAGTACAGACGGATATTGCCGTCACGCTGTGCCAGGAATGCCTTGTTGAGCAGCGCGTCATACTCCTTCTGCAACTGCTTCTCCGGGCTTTTCTTGAAAAGTCCAAACATACCCCACCTCGATCGTCGATGTATTTGCTGCAACCTGTACAGGTACGCAGGAGGGCGCTTACGGGATCAGTGATGAGGGGCGAAAAGGGCTGCGTCCTCTTTTCGGTTCCCTTCCCTGCTCTTG
>JAGRIE010000052.1:15629-18124 GCA_020443425.1 Halioglobus sp. | reverse complement strand
CAACAGCCAGGGCGGTATTCTCGGTGGCGCGCTGATGGGTGTTATCCAGGATGTCACCCGCGGTGTGCTGGGTGTGCCCGGCATGTCCTACAGCATGCTGCTGCGCCGCAGTATCGATTTTGCCGCCTACCGGCCTTTCTTCTCCGGTTCCGGTACCGGCGATGGCGGAGGTGGCTACCCCAGCATCAAGGACCAGAGCTTCCTGCTTTCCATGGCGCAGATGCTGTGGGACAGGGCTGAGTCCAGTGGCTATGTGTACCACATTGAACACCACCCGCTGCCCAATACCCCGCCGCATGCCGTGCTGATGCAGGTCGCGTACGGTGATCACCAGGTCAGCATGTGGACAGCGGAATTCATGGCGCGCAGCATCGGCGCCAAGCTGCGCGTACCGGCTGTGGAAGCGGGTCGTCACCCGGATAGCAATCCCTATGTCGCACTGGAACCCGTCCCTGCCGGTGACTTCACCGGTTCGGTATTGACGATATGGGACAACGGCCCCGAGGGTGGCGGTTCAAATAACGGCGGCACCGTGCCACCGCCGATCACTAACCTGCCGCCATTTGAGCCGGATTACGGCTATGATCCGCACAGCCTGCCGCGCAAGGACGCCACTGCCCAGCAGCAGAAATCCTACTTCCTGATGCCTGCGGGTGAAGGCAAGTTTGTCGATACCTGTGATACCAGCCTGCCCTGCACAACGGACGGGTACGTCCCCGGCGGCGGTAGGTAAGCCCCGTCACTTGTACCGGATAAAAACGACAGCTGCGCGCGTCCTGCGACGGCGCCCGGTTTGCCGGGCATGCGTGTGCTGTCTGCCAGTGGCTCAAGCATGAACGCTCCCCGCGTGGTCCCGCGCCAATATGTAACAGCCTTTATTCTCGTCACCAGCCTGTTCTTCATGTGGGCGATTGCGCACAACCTCAACGATATCCTGATTCGGCAGTTCCAGAAGGCGCTGGATCTGTCGCGCGGCCAGGCCAGTTTCGTACAGGTGTCGTTCTACCTGGCCTATGCGTTCGCGGCGATACCGGCCGGTTACGCGATGAAAAGGCTGGGCTTCAAACGGGCTATCCTCACCGGGCTGTTGCTGTACGCCCTGGGTGCGGCGATGTTCTACCCGGCGGCAGAGGTAGGGAATTACAGCTTCTTCCTCGTCGCCCTGTTTATCATCGCCATCGGTATCGTGTTCCTGGAGACTTCCGGCAGCGGCTATATCACGCTGGTGGGTGATCCCTCGACAGCAGCGCGGCGCATCAATTTTGCACAGTCCTTCAACGGCCTGGGCGGCTTTATCGCACCGTTGATTGGCGGCGTGTTTATCTTCTCAGGTATCGAGCACACACCGGAGGCGATCGCAGCGCTGTCGCCGCAGGCGCTGCAGGAGTATCGGGTGCTGGAAGCCAGGCAGGTGCAGGTGCCCTACCTGAGTCTCGCCGGGATTCTGGTGCTGGTGGCACTGCTGGTGGCTGTCACCCGGTTCCCGGCGCCGCGAGCGCGTGCCTCTGCGACGGGCAAAGCGACCCTCGCCGGCGTTTTTGCCTACAGGAGTTTTGTCTGGGCCATTGTCGCGCAATTTTTCTACGTGGGCGCGCAAATCGGGGTGTGGAGTTACTTCATCGATTTCACCAAGGAGGTGACGCCGCTGACGCCGGAAAAAACAGCAGCGTTCTATCTCTCGGCCAGTTTGCTGTCGTTCATGGTCGGGCGGTTTATCGGTACCTATCTGATGAAATTCGTCGCACCGCGCACACTGCTCGGTATCTATGCGCTGATCAATATCGGTCTGGTGACCATCGCCCTGGGCACCAGTGGCATGACCGCTGTGTTCGCGGTCGGCGCCACCAGCTTTTTCATGTCCATCATGTTCCCCACAATTTACGCGCTGGGGCTGGAACATCTCGGTGACCAGGCCGAGATGGGTTCGTCGCTCATTATCATGACGATTATCAGCGGTGCGATCATCCCACCCACGATGGGCTACCTGTCCGATGTGCAGTCGGTGCAGTGGGCGTATGCGGTGCCGCTGGTCTGCTACGGTATGGTCTGGATCTCCACCCGCCTCGGTGGGCGGGAGAGCCGTGCGGGGCGGGCCGTGGAGCAACCGGCCTAAGCGGCCGGACAGATGGGCTGGAGGGGTTCATGAGTGTGATTGAGCGGGTAGAGCTGTCGATGGTGGACCTCGTGCCGAAGGTGAAGCGCACCGATGCGATCCAGAGTTTTGTCAGCCAGGAAACGCCACTGCTGCGGGTTTTCGACTCCGACGGCGCGGAGGGCGTGGGCTACAGTTACACGATAGGCTCCGGCGGCAGTTCGGTGATGGCCCTGCTGCGCGATCACCTCGCACCGCAGTTGCCGGGCCGCGATCCGGCGCACATCGAGGCTATCTGGCGCGACCTGAAATTCTCGACAAACGCCACGACGGTCGGCGTGATTACCGCGCTGGCGCTGGCCGCGATCGACACCGCGCTGTGGGACCTCAAGTGCAGGAAGGC
>JAGRIE010000052.1:0-15532 GCA_020443425.1 Halioglobus sp. | reverse complement strand
GTCTGCCGCTGCATGTGGTGGCGGGTGGTGCGAAAGATCGTGTCGGCTTGTACACCACCGAGGGCGGCTGGTTGCACATAGAGCAGGCCGAACTGGTGGACGACGCTCTGGCGGCGCAGGCGGCGGGTTTCGGTGGCGCCAAGGTGAAAGTGGGCAAACCGCATGTGGCGCAGGATGTCGATCGCATCATGGCCGTGCGTGAAGCCGTGGGCCCGGGCTGGGAACTGATGGTGGATGCCAACCAGGCGTTTACCGTGGATGAGGCGATTCGCCGCGCGCGCTGCTTTGAGCCGGCTGACCTGGCCTGGCTGGAAGAGCCGATGCCGGCCGACGATGTGTCGGGGCACGAGCGCTTGTCGCAGGCCACCACACTGCCGATCGCGATCGGCGAGTCCGTGTATTCCATCGGCCATTTCCGCGAGTACATGCAGCGCGGCGCCTGCTCCATTGTGCAGGTGGATGTCGCGCGTATCGGCGGCATCACGCCGTGGCTGAAGGTGGCCCACACAGCGGAGAGTTTCAATCTCCCGGTCTGCCCGCATTTCCTGATGGAGCTGCATGTGTCCCTGGTGTGTGCGGTGCCCAATGGCCGCTGGGTGGAATACATCCCGCAGCTCGATGAGATCACCCGCGAGGCGCTGGTGATAGAGAATGGCAAGGCGCTGGCCCCCACCGCACCCGGCCTCGGCATCCAGTGGGACTGGGAGGCCATCGACAGGCGTCGCGTCAACGCGCATACGGCAGTGATCCAGCGGAGGGTAGGGCCATGACAGACCCCCATCAAGCAGAATCTGTGTGCGGCCCTACCAATCCCCGCTCCAGCGGGGATGGTGTGCAGCGCTTCGGCGCCGTCATCGGCCTGAAGCCGGAGATGGAGGCGGTTTACCGCGCACTGCACGCCGATGCCTGGGACACTGTGACCGCCTGCCTGGCCAGGCACCACATCCGCAACTACTCCATTTTTATCACCGAGCTGGAGGGCCGGAAATACCTGTTCAGCTACCTCGAGTACATCGGCAGCAACTACGAACAGGATATGGCAGCCATCGCGGCGGACCCCGCGACCCAGCGCTGGTGGCGCGAGACCGATCCCTGCCAGATCCCGCTGCCGAACCGGGCAGCGGGTGCCAACTGGAGCGATATGGAGCGGCTGTTTTTCTACTCCGGGCCAAAGTAAGACCTCAGGAAAACAGGCACCAGACCAGTAGTCGCCTCCCTGTTCCCTGACACCCTAAATGACAAATATTTAACCGGTTTCTCCTGAACCACTGGCCATTTTAATATACCTTTACCACTGGCAACGATACCCAGGAGCAGTGAATGAAGTTCAGTATGACAATAAATGGCGAGGCCGCTGCAACAGAGGCTACCTTCGCAGTGTTGAATCCCGCGACAGAAGAGGTTGTCGCGCAGTGCCCGGCGGCCAGCAGCGCACAGGTCGAAGCAGCGGTGGCAGCGGCTAAAGAGGCCTTCAAAAGCTGGAAGAATACCACGCGTGCTGAACGCAACGCGATGATCCTGCAACTGGCGGAGGCGATTGAAGCGCACGCGGATGAACTGGCAGAGCTGTTAACGCTGGAGCAGGGCAAGCCGCTGAACAACGCGCTGACGCACGAAGTCGGGCCCAGTGCGCAGTGGTGCCGCGCGATTACCGCTTTCGATCTTCCGGTGAAGGTGCTGGAGGATACCGAGACACATCGCTCGGAGCTTCATCACCGCCCGATGGGCGTGGTGGTGGGTATCACGCCGTGGAACTACCCGCTCAATACCGCCGTGTGGAAAATTCTGCCCGCTGTCGCGACCGGTAATACCGTGATAGTGAAACCCTCGCCCTACACGCCGCTGACCACGCTGAAACTCGGCGAGCTGATTCGCGATATCTTCCCGCCCGGGGTGATCAATATTATCACCGGTGACAATGCCATCGGCCAGCAGCTCACGGAACATCCGGATATTGCCAAGATCACCCTGACGGGCTCAGTCCCCACCGGGAAGAAGGTGATGGCCGCAGGCGCCATGAGTAACCTGAAAAGTGTCACCCTGGAACTGGGCGGCAACGACCCGGCGATTGTGCTGCCGGATGTCGATCTGAAGTCGGTACTCCCGCGCCTGTTCTGGTACTCCTTCCTGAACACCGGGCAGGTCTGTATCTCCATCAAACGCCTGTATGTGCATGCCGATATCTATGACGCCGTGTGTGAGGGCATGGTGGCAATGGCCAAAGGGGTGGTTATCGGGGATGGCATGAAAGAGGGCGTTATGCTCGGCCCGGTCCAGAACAAGATGCAGTTCGACAAACTGGTTGCCTACATCAACAGTGTGGAACCGGAGGGCGGGCGCTTTTTGTGCGGCGGCCATGTGCCGGAGGGCAAAGGCTATTTCCTGCCGGTATCGATCGCGGTCGACCTGCCCGATGATGCCACGCTGGTGAAAGAGGAGCCGTTCGGCCCTATCCTGCCGATTCTGAAATTCACTGATACCGATGATGTGATCCGGCGTGCCAACGATTCGCCGCTGGGCCTGGGAGCCTCAGTCTGGAGCGCCGATGTCGATGAGGCGCTGCGTATCGCCGCCCAGATAGAAGCCGGTTCAGTGTGGGTGAATCACCATCTGGCGAAAAAGCCGGTCGCACCGTTCGGCGGCATCAAGCAGTCCGGTATCGGTGTGGAGAACAGCGAGTGGGGATTGGCCGAGTTCACCAACCTGCAGGTGATCGGCGTGCAAAAATAGCCGCCGGTGTCAGTGCGGGCCCAGGGTGATGACGCAGGCACCCTGGCCCCGACAGTCAGTCTCACCCTGAACATCAGGCTACGCCGTTGTGTACTGATAATAGTCCGCAATCGCCAAGCCGGCTGCGACGCTGGTAAACGGGTCGTGTTCGACAACCTTACCCCGGAACTGGTTGTCGAGAATCTCTTTCACCGCGGGTATCAGTGATGAACCGCCGGTGCGGATCACGAGGTCTATATCGTCTGCCCGGCAACCCGCTTTGTTGAGAACTGCGGTAATCGCCTGCTCGAACTCGAACAGCAGGTCTGAGATCATCAGCTCAAATTCCCAGCGCTCGACCACCACTTCGATATCGATCTCAGGGATATCCAACAGCGCTGACTCCGCAACCGAGAGCTCTGCTTTCAGGTCCTTGATCGCTTCAAACACCTGGTAACTGTAGTTCTGCTGGATCAGGTCATAGAGGCGCCTGAACTTCTCCGCGCCGGGATCGGGCTGCGCCATACGCTGCATCACAGCGGCGGTGTACTTGTTCTGGTTGAGCATATAGCTGATCGGCCAGTTGATCAGCAGCTCTGTGTAATCCTCGAAGGGAAACAGGGTATCCACCCGGGAGCCGTCGACGGTTCGCGTCCAGCGCTCACCCTGTCCCAGCAGCGGAAAGACGATCTCGCGGAAAATGGTCTGGTCGATCCTGTCCCCGCCCAGCCCGATGCCATGGGTGGCCTGTACCTCAAAGGATGTTCCCTCGCGCCGCAGTACGCTGAAATCCAGGGTGCCGCCGCCGAAGTCGACCGTCAGTACCAGCTCATCATGGCTCTGCGGATTGTTGTGGAGGAAGCTGATCGCTGCTGCGGTGGGTTCCGGGCAGAAGGACTGTTCGGCAATGCCGGCATACCCATAGGATTCGCCCAGCCGCTGCAGTGCGATACTGTTACGACCGCTGTCAGAACCTTCAAAGTTGACCGGGTGGCCGAGGCAGGCGTGCTGGATTTTGGCACCGATGAGCTTCTCGATGGCCTGGCGAATACCCACCAGGATGGGGGTTACCAGAGCCACCAGCCTGAATGCCTTGTCGAACACCAGGGTGCGGTCGGTTTCCCTGTTGCCCAGCAGGCGCTTGGTCCCGCGGAATAATCGCCCCGGCATGCCCGCATCGTTGAAGGCCTGGCCGTAGACGGTCGCCGTCTCTGATTCTGCCGGGACGCCGCCCGGATTCGCCACTTCGCCGGTGCCGGTGCGCGCCTCGCCGAGTACCTCCAGGCTGAGTTCCACCTTGCGGCCGGTATTGCCCTCGATGTAGTCATTGATGGCGTGTTGCCCGATGGAGTTCTGGTAGGCCTTGTCGATATACAGCGCCGATGGCATCACGCTGTCTGGCGCGGCCAGTTTGACGAGCGTGATCTGCTCGCCATCAAACACGGCGGCGGCACTGTTGCTGGTGCCGAAGTCGATTCCAATACCGAGCCTTGCGGATTTTTGAGCAGTCAATGGCATGAATGGGTCGCTGCAGGTTATACGCGCTGTTTTGTGGGCAGCGGATTATAGCCGATCAACCGAGACATGATAGCCGCAGCTACCGGCGAATCCCCATCCATCCGCCCAGATTGCTTTTTGATCTTTGGAAGGTTGCGGTTATGCTGCTGCAATAAGGGCGTGCACGTATGTGATGGAGGGAATCTATGAACTGGGAAGCGCTTGGTGCCATATCTGAAATGATAGCGGGTGTCGCGGTGCTCATCACGTTGATCTATCTGGCGATACAGGTCAGGCAGAATACAGCGATGTCCCGTGAGGCGATTCTTCGCAACCAGACGGATCGCAATATGGACAATTCCAAATTCATTGCGGGCACGCCCGGCCTGATGGATATCTATATCCGCGCAATGGATGACCCGGACCAGGTCACGCGCGAGGAGCGGTGGCGATTCGGCTCATACATGTACGGCATGTTCCTGGATTTCCAGGAGGCATACCACTTCAGCGAAACACGGCGGCAGAAAGACTACTGGTGGCCGATGATCAGGAAGAACATTGAATTCTACCTGAGCCGCCCCGGCGGCAGGGCATGGTGGAACTCGCAGGGCAGCAATATGCTGGACAGCGAGTTTGCCGCCTTTGTCGACAGGGAGATTGTGAAAAAATAGCAGTTGGCCGACGCGGCCATCACTGCGGGGACGCGCAGCCTGTTGGGGAGACTGGCGGGCCGTCAGATCGGTGCGGTAAGCAGAAGGCCAAGACTTGCGGGATATCACGATGTCGAAAAAAAAGCGAATAGCCCAGCCCGAGCAATGCCACTGTGGTAGCGGTGCGGAGTACGCAGCCTGCTGTGGCAGTTACATCGGCGGAGACAGGCCCGCTGAGAGCGCCGAACGGTTGATGCGCTCGCGCTACAGTGGGTTCGTGGTTCGCGACGAATCCTACCTGCTGCAGACCTGGCACCCGGATACGCGCCCTCGGCGGGTGCGCATGGACCCGGCGCAGCAGTGGCTGGGCCTTTCGATACGTGCTACTGAGGCCGGAGGTGTTGAGGATGGCACCGGTACAGTTGAGTTTGTCGCGCGCTACAGGATTGATGGCAAGGGCCATCGCCTGCATGAGATCAGTCGCTTCGAAAAAATTGATGGCCGCTGGTACTACCTGGACGGGCAGCACCTGTAAGCCGGGTGGCTCCGGGCCAGGGTCGCAACACGGCGGCTTACCCTGACCCGGGGGAGGTGATCGCGCCCGTCTACGCTATCCGGTGCAGCGCGCAGACCTTGTTGCCCGAGGGGTCGCGCAGGTAGGCCAGGTAGAGTTTGCCGGCCACGCCTTCGCGCACTCCGGGTGGGTCCTCACAGGTAGTACCGCCGTTGGCGAGCCCTGCAGCATGCCAGGCGTCGGCGGCGGCCGGGTCTGCTGCCGCAAAGCCGATGGTGCTGCCGTTACCCGGGCTTGCCGGTTCGCCGTCGATGGGTTTGGTGATTGAGAAGATGCCGCTGTCAGTGAAGTAGAAACAGCGGCCCTTGTCATCCATGACACCGGGGCCGTGGCCGAGCGCACCCAGTATGGCATCGTAGAACGTCTTGGAAGCGGCAACGTCGTTGGCGCCGACCATGATATGGCTGTACATCTGATTTCTCCTGGTTGATTATCGCGGGGTGAAAAAAATCACTGCTATGCGAGCAAACGCAGGGCAGTATAGCAGTCGCAGGGGTATGTGGGAGCAGGGGATGTCTGGTAATACCGCGAGGACAATACTGGCGCTGGACCGTCGTGGCGACCTGGCCTTCACCGGGAGCTCAATCCGGTTTGACACGCCGGCCATTTTCGGCGGACAGCTATTGGCCCAGGTACTGTTCGCCGCCGGCAATACGCTCGAATCCGAACGCCCGGCGAGTCATCTGCACGCGCACTTTCTCAGCTTCGGTGATCCGCGCAGGAAGCTGGAGTTCAAGGTTCGCCGCGTGAAGGACGGCAGGAGTATCAGCGTACGTCAGGTCGAAGTGGTGCAGGAAGAGCGCCTGCTAATGCTGGCCACGGTCGCGTTCGCACAGTCCGGGGATGGCTATGAGTTTTGCCGCCCCATGCCGGACCGGCCGCGGCCCACTGCGCTCAGCGATGATGGCGGCATTGGTTTTAGCCTGGGTACGGACGCGGATGCGTTCCCTTTCCAGGTCGGGGTTTGCCCTGGCACTGACGCAGGCGGATGCAATACATCGAGTATCTGGGTCAGGTCGCTGCTGGACGCTGGAGGTAGTCCCCTGTGGCAGCAAATGCTGTTCGCCTTCATCTCCGATGCAACCGTGTTGCAGTCGGCGCTTGGGCCTCACGGCCTGGCCTTCGATACCCCGGGCCTGGTTGTCGCCACCGTAAACCACACCATCTGGTTTCACCGCGCGCTGGGCCTGGGAGATTGGATATTGATCGACAGTGAGTGCCCCAGTACCGGTGCCGGACGGGCCGTCTCGTTGGCCCATGCCTACAGCGAAGCCGGTGAACTGCAATGCACGGTGGCGCAGGAGGGTGTGTTGAAGGGCGCGCGCTGAAAAGCGTCCACACAGGCCTGTCGCGGGCCGGCTCTTCGTCCGCTCCCGCGGGTACGGTATTGTTATTAAAGCTCAAGCTGTTGTTTAATCAGGTCACTTGCAAGCCATCCCCCTAAAAATCCAATGCGCCACATGTCCACCCGAACGAGCACACAGGCGCCGATCGCGGGCAGTGTTCCGCCGATGTCCGCGGCCGGCAATATCCGCCTGGCCGTATTCATGGCCCTGCCCGCAATGCTGCGTGAGTTCGGCTGCGACCCGGAAGCGGTTCTTGGCGCTGTCGGCCTGAGCCCCGATTCGATAGCGGAGCCGGACGCATTCACGCCGTTTGAGACCATTGACAGGCTGCTGCGCCATTGCCGGGATGCCACCGGCTGTGAGCATTTCGGGTTGCTGCTGGGGCAACGGGTCAGCCTGGGCCATCTCGGTGCACTGGGGTTCGCGATGAAGAGCGCGGAGACTGTGGCAACAGCGCTGGCTGATCTCTCGAGGTATCGCGCGCTGCACGACCAGAGCGCCCTGATCACCCTGGTGCGGGACGGAGAGCGGGTATCCCTGCGGTATGTCCTGACACAGTCCTCCGCCAGCGCGCCCGAGCAGGTCTACGATTGCGCGATAGCGATTGGCTGCAGCCTGCTGCGGGACCTGTGTGGCCCGGACTGGAAGCCGTCGAAGGTCATGTTGCGCCGTGACAAGCCGGTGCATACGGCGTCCTACGAGAAGTGTTTCCGCAGCCCTGTCATCTATGGGAGCGAGTGGTCGGGCCTGGAATTCCCTGCGCGCTGGCTCGGCGTCTCGCCGGCCGGGGCTGACCCCCTGCTGTATCAGCATATGTTGCGTGAGATGCGCCAGCTGGACGACGCGGCCCAGGGGGTCGGCGCCGATCTGGTGGCCTCGCTTCGCCTGCTGCTTTTTGCGCGCCACTGCAACCAGCGCGAGGCTGCGGCCCTGCTGGGAGTCAACAGCCGCTCCATGAGGCGGCACCTGATGGCCGCCGGCACAACCTTCAGGGCCGAGCTCGAGAGCGCCCGGTTCGCCCGCGCGAAGGCGCTGTTGGCGCAACCCGAGCTGGGTGCCCTGGAAATCGCCGAACGGCTGGGCTATGCAGATCTCAGCGCGTTTAGCCATGCATTCAAGCGCTGGGCGGGTGTCAGCCCCGCACAGTGGCGCAGGTCCGCGTCCAGCTGATAGATGGCCTGAATAAACAACAAATTGCCTTGCAAAAACAATACCGGTCGGCCGGCCGTGCGCGATAATCAGGCCCCTGTTGCCAGCTGGTCTCTGCAACCAGTGTTTACACGGAGTAAAGGTATGATCGTCACGCGTCGTCTCAGTGCCATCGTTTGCGGGTTACTGCTCGCCATCCTGTCGTGGAACCAGGTACAGGCTGCGCAAGAGCGGGAAACGCCGCAGCAGCGGGTGGCCGACCTGAAGGCCTGGCTGCAGGCCAGCCGGGAGCAAATGAAAGCCTATGAGTGGATTGAGACCACTACTGTCAGTGTCGATGGCGAGCAGAAATCCATGACACAGCAGCGCTGCTATTACGGTGAGGAAGGAAAGCTGGTCAAGGTGATGTTGGAGCAGACACAGCCGGAGCAGGGAGGCCAAGGAATTTTCGGCATAATGGGGGCGATAAAAGAACATAAGAAAGAAGAGTTGTTAGATTATATCAACAACGCCAGGAACCTCGTTCAAGACTACATTCCGCTCACGGCGGAAAGGGTGCAGCAGGCGACCAGCAATGGCTATATGAGCCTGCAGGTGCTGGAACCCGGTCGCAAGGTGGAGCTCAAGTTCGACAACTACCTGAAAGAAGGGGATTCCATCAGCGCGACAATCGCACTGCCGACCAACCAGCTGCTGGGTGTATCCATCGCTACCTATCTGGCAGACGACACCCAGAATACGGTCACCATGAACGCCACCACCGGCGTACTGCCCGACGGCACCATCTACGTGCAGAAAATTCTGCTGGATGGCAGCTCCAGGAATGTGACAGTATCCGTGCAAAATGCGGGATATCAACGCCTGCCCCGGTAGGTGTGATCCATCTGGAAAAAACCGAGAACAGAGGAAAGACGATGCTGCGACATATTACCCGGATGAGCATGGCTGCACTGGTGATCCCGCTATTCTGGCTGTCGCCGCTGCTGGTAGCGCAGGAGCAAGCTGCCGCGGACGATACCGCCGAGTCGCAGGCCTATGCAGGCCAACGCCTGCAGGCGATGGCGAATTGGCTGGCCGGCCTGAAAGAGTATTCAGTGACGATGCGTGCCGGGTACGACGTGTTGCAGGCATCCGGCCAGATGATCGAGTTTGGCGAGCTGCGGGATATTTCGGTGAGGCGGCCTGACCAGGCCCGCATCGAGCAACAGGCCAGTGACGGGGTGCGCGACCTGCTGATCTTTGATGGCAAAGACATCACGGTGCTTGACGCCAGCAGCAATGTATTCGCCCAGGCGCCCACGCCGGGAGAGAACCTGGACGACGCCATTCACTACCTGCTCGACAGTCTCGGCCTGCGGCTGCCGCTGGCGCCAATGCTGATGGCAAGCTTCCCCGAAATGCTGCGCCAGCACGTGGTAGAGACGAATCTGGTGGAAGTCACTGACCTGATGGGGCCCACGACCGACCATATCGCCGTGCGCACATCGGAGGTCGACTTCCAGGTCTGGATCGCGCAGGGCGAGGAGCCCTGGCCGTTGCGCATCGTTATCAACTACCGCCAGCTGCCGGGTTCACCGCAATTCTGGGCCAATCTCTCCGAGTGGAGCCGCTCGCCAACATTCAACCAGCAGACGTTCGTGTTTGAACAACCTGCCGATGCCACCCGGATCCCCTTTGCGGCGCAATTCCTGACGGCGCCTGCAGCAGACGGTGTGGACACTGGATCCAGCGAGGGAGAGAAGCCATGAGAGATATGAGACGCAACATGATAACCGCGGTGGCGACCCTCACCGTGTCCAGCATGGTGCTGTTGGCGGGCAACCCGGCCGAGGCGCGTCGATTCGGCGGCGGTGGTTTCTCCCGTGATGGCGGCGCCTCCTTTGGTGGTTTTACACGCAGTGGTGGCAGCGGCGGCTGGCGATCCCACGAGGGTGGGGACGCGGGTAGTTTCCAGGACCAGCGCTCGTCCGAGCAGGCATCCCGGCAATCCTCAGCCAGCGATATGCAGTCCGAACGGGCTTCGCAACAGTCCTCCCGGCAGAGTACAGTGACCGGTAACCAGGACCAGCGCCAGGACACTATGTCCTCCAACCAGGCACAGCGGCAGCAGGCCAGTAACGACAACGTCGATACGCGGCAGCAGGGCGCCAATACTCGCCAGCAGAATTACCAGAACACCTACAATCACTCCGGCAGCTATTACTACCCGCCGCACCCCGGCTACTATCCACCGCCGCCCAATTACTATGACAACGATGACGACAACGATACCGCGGCCGCTGCGGTCGGGGGGTTGATGGTGGGTGCGGCGCTGGGTGCAGCAGCCACTGCCTCCAAATCGCAGGCAGCCGCACCGGCCAGCACCACGGTTATCAACAACCCGCCGCCGGCGAGTCCGCCTCCGTCCCCGGTGGCCCAGTTACCCTGCGTACCGTCGGTAGAGAGCGTGCAGGGCGTGACGTATTTCCGATGCGGCAGCAGCTATTACATGCAGGCCTATGGCAGCTCCGGGCCTGTCTATATGCCGGTGCAGCCACCCGCGTAACAAGTCGCATACCCGCCGCCGGCCCGGGTGGTCGGCCGGCACACTGCGGGTACGCTTTCCCCGCCTATCCCCCCGTTTTTGCCTTACAGCGGAAATCATTGGCCTCAGATGTTAGGCTGGTGGCCATAATTTAATGGCTCGGGGGAGATTGATGTCCATAAACGAGAAAGAACGCCAGTCCACGGTGTTGGTGCCGGTCTTTGTGCCGGCTGTTGTCGTCATCGTGTTGCTGGTGGTCGGCACCATTGCCAATCCTGAGTTGGCTGGCGAGGCCTTCTCGCAAACGCTGGCCTTTATCACCGAAACATTCGGCTGGTTCTATATGCTGTCGGTGGCGTTTTTCCTGGTATTCATCGTCGGCGTGGCAATGTCGCGCTGGGGGAGTATCAAGCTGGGTCCGGATCACGCGGACCCGCAGTACAGCTTTCCCGCATGGTTCGCGATGCTGTTTTCCGCCGGTTACGGTATCGCCCTGCTGTTTTTCGGTGTGGCGGAGCCGGTACTGCACTATGCGGCGCCGCCTGAGGGCGCGCCGGAGACGCTGAACGCGGCCAAGCAGGCGATGCAGATCGCGTTCTTCCACTGGGGCTTCCATATTTGGGCAATCTACGGTCTGGTGGGAATGGTGCTGGCCTATTTTGCCTTTCGCCACGGCCTGCCACTGTCGATACGATCGGCGCTGTACCCGCTGATCGGTGACAAAATCCATGGTTGGATGGGACATACCGTGGATGTCTTCGCCATTCTTGGCACCATGTTCGGTATCGCTACCACATTGGGCTTGTCCGTCACCCAGATCAACGCCGGGCTGAATTACCTGTGGCCGCAGGTGCCGGTCAGCAACACGGTGCAGGTCATCACGATTGCGGTGATCACCGGCCTGGCGATTTTCTCGGTGGTGGCGGGGATGGACAAGGGGGTGAAACGCCTCTCCATCCTGAATATGGTACTGGCTGTCGCGCTGATGCTTTTCGTGTTCTCGGTGGGGCCATCCATCCACATCCTGGAGACTTTCCTGCAAAACACCGGCAGCTACCTGAACCATGTCATCGAGCGCACGTTTAACCTACAGGCGTATTCGCACAGCGACTGGATAGGCAACTGGACGCTGTTTATCTTCGGTTGGACGATTGCATGGGCGCCGTTTGTCGGTCTGTTTATTGCCAAGATCAGTCGGGGTCGTACCATCCGCGAATTCGTGCTCGGTGTCATGCTGGTGCCCTCGCTGTTCACTTTCCTCTGGTTCTCCATCTTCGGCGGTACCTCCCTGTATGAAATTATGAACGAGGGCTATGTGTCCTTGATCGGCGAGGTGCAGAACAACCAGGCCATTGCGCTGTTCAAACTGTATGAAGTCCTGCCGCTGACTTCCATTTTGTCATTCATCACCGTGCTGCTGATTGTGACCTTCTTCGTGACCTCATCGGATTCAGGTTCGCTGGTGATCGATTCACTGGCCTCGGGTGGTGCGCTGCACACGCCGGTATGGCAGCGGGTGTTCTGGGCATCGTCCGAGGGCGTGGTCGCCGCCACGCTGTTGCTGGCCGGTGGCCTCAGCGCACTGCAGACGATGACCATCGTCAGTGCCTTGCCGTTCAGTATCATCATGATCATTTCCGCAGCTGGCATGTGGCGGGCGCTGATGATAGAGGATCATCACAGCCGCAGCCTGAAGACGGCCATGCACCAGCGTTCCACAGGCAGCGGCAATCGCAGTGTCTGGCGTGATCGCCTGCACGCCCTGGTCACCTTCCCCAGCCGTGAAGAGGTGCTTGAGTTCATGGAGACCACGGTGCGCAAGGCCATGCTCCGGGTTGAGCGTGAGCTGGTGAAGGAAGAGTGGCAGGCGATGGTAGAGAGCGACGAGGACTGTAATCGTATCTACCTTGAAGTGATCAAGGATGACCAAGTGGATTTTATCTATGAGATCCGGCTGGTTGAACACTTGCTGCCGGACTTCGCCTACCCGGAGATGCCCGGCGATGACGCTGAGGAGAAACACTATTACCGGGCCGAGGTCTTCCTGAGGCGCGGCGGGCAATCCTACGATGTCTACGATTTCAACCAGCAGGATATCATCACCGACATACTGGACCAGTTCGAGAAACACCTGCACTTCCTGCATATTTCGCCAGCTATCCTGCCCTGGCGCATGGAGGCCCACGATGAAATGCTGCTGGCTGCGCCGGAACCCGCGGGCGAGGCCGTGAGACGCTAGCCTGTCAGTAGTAGTAGCCCAGGTTGAGATTGAAGCGGTAGTTCCACTTGTCATTGCCGTCGACGCCGAAATCGCCGACGCCGTGATAGATATTTGAATAGTTGTCGTCTGTGTCACCGACGAACAGGTTGCCGTTGGAATACGCGAGGTCGCTGTAGATGTACCAGCCGCCGCTGGCCCAGGCGGAGCCGAGGATGAAGAGTTCGCTGTTGTTGTACGGGTCGTCATCCTTAACGATGCTGCTGTATTCAATATACGGTTGCAGGTAGCTCAGCCAGGGGATATCCGGCGTGTCCAGGCGGTAACTCAGTGAGATCGCCGGTATCCAGCCTTTGGTTGCCACCGGCCAGGCAAAGTCGTAAGCGCCCAGCGGGATGAGATCCGCGCCCGCGAGGCCGTCGTTGCCAATATCATACTGGTAACGGGTCAGCTGTGTGGCGAGAGTGAAACCGCCAAGCGTGCTGACCGTATGACCGGATAATGCCCAGTGGTGGCCATCCTCGACACGCTTTCCGTCCAGCTCCCCCCATTCCATCGAAACACCGAGGTGGGTGGGAAAGGCGGCGGACTCAAGTTGGTAGATGGCGCGCAGGTTGAACTGGTTGCTCTCTTCATACCCGTTCGCCGGGGCCTCGACAACATCGCCATTGGGTTCAATCGTGAATTTCCACTTCACGGCATCATATCCGTAGCGGGCACTGTCGGCGCTGTCGCCGTTGCCATTTGGTTCGCTGCTGGCGAAGTAGGCAAACGCGAGATCCCAATTGCCCCAACGGGTGAGGTATTTGACGCCCAGGTCAGGGTCATCAATCAGGCCGACATAATAGTGTTGGTCAAAGAACCAGCTCTGTGAAACGCCATAGGGCCCGGGCCCGAAAGGCACGCGGGTCACGCCGACCTGGATCTCGGTGGAATCATCGAAAGCGTAGCCCAGCCAGCCGGTGTGGAGGAAATTGTAGCCGTCGTACCAGCGGTACTCCAGCTGCCCGATCCACTGCTTGTAATCCAGCGTGACATTGATGCGAACTGTATCGAGTTCGATGTTGCCGCCGTTGCCGCCGCGCTGGGGTGCTTTGCCGACTTCTTCGTAATCGCCGTAAATGTAGTTGGCGCGTATTGCACCGCCGATGGCAAGCGGCCCCAGTGTAATGCCGGTCCCCTCGACATCCCTCGTGTCAGCCAGCGCCTTCTCGGCCGCCTCCGCCTGGTCGCGCGCGTCTGCCAGGCGTGCATTGGCCTCGGCCAATTGTTGTGTGAGCGATGCCACCTCCGCTTCCAGTTCCGCAACCGTCGGCTGTGCACCCAGTGCCTGCAGCGAGACGGGCAGGCACAGAGCGGTTGCGCTGAGCAGTGTGCACAGGGGCCTGTTGGGATAAGTGGCTTTGTACTCGGTCGCCGTCATAAGTCCGCGCCCAGTCTGGTGTCAGGAATGCTGAATGCCGCAGCGCGGCGGTATTGTAAAGCGTCTGCCGGCTCACCGTAGCAAGCGACGTGGCATCATGCAATGGACGTTAAAGGTATTGGTGATATCAAGGGGGTGAAGACGCGTGCCACGGGTGTGGCACGCGGGGGTCGACGGCGGCAGCAGTGCTTCAGGCAGTGCCGGTCTTGCGTCTGCGGGCAGAAGCCAGGCCCATCAGGGCTACACCCAGCGCCAGCAGCGGCAGGGTAGCTGGAGCCGGTACCGGAATGATGGACTTCTGCAGTGAGTAGGTGGAGCTGAAGGTGCCGATGCTGTTCACGACCACTTGCAGTTGGCTGCTGTCCAGCCCATTGATCAGGTCATTACAAATGCCTTCGCCCACACCCAGGCCGGAGCAGGGGTTGCTGGCAATCAGCGCCTGCAGTGCGGCCTCTGACAGCATTGCGGTATTGTCGTTGATGAGCTCCAGCAGTGAGGCCTCCAGCTCCGCGAGCAGTTCCGGGCTGCTGAGGTTCAACATATAGTCCGCAAGAATCGTGTTGCCGTCCGGCTGCAGTTCGCCCTCGTACTCGTAGCTGCCCATCAGTGAACCGACGACTGATCCTGACTCGTTGACACTGGTGGCACCGGTCTCGAACTGCTCGCGTACAAGATCATCGATAGTCAGTGCTTCGCCCAGCAGTGGGGTGCCGAAGTCAGTATTGAAAACGGTACCCACGGGCAGTTCGCCACTGGTGTAGCTGTAGGTATAGACATTGACAGGCTCGGTCAGTGAGATACTGGGTGTCAGCGGGATGATCTGCGAGGGCAGGGTCACATCCGGGGTGGTGAAGCAACCGATAAACGGAAGACAGGTTTCGCCGCCGGGGATCAGCACGAACTCCGGTGTGGTCACGGTCAGCACCGGGGTAATGGTGACTGAGCCGAAGCTCAGGCTGGTGTTGAACTCATAAGGCTGGGGTGCTCCGGGAGGCGTGCGGTACTGCGCATCCATGCTGCCGATGACGGAGAGTCCATTGCTCAGGCTGAAGTTGATGGTGCCGTCATAGTCCAGCGCGGCGGTGGGCATGGGTACGGCGGCGGCCGGTCCCGCCAGCATGGCGGTACCCAGCGAAGCGGCCAGGATAGAGATAGTACTTTTCAACAGTTTCATTAACGTGTCCCCTGTGAGGCTTTGTCCCGATTTTTAACTCGTGTTGTATGTGGATGATGGGTATCCACTATTGTGAGTCGCAGTGTATGCATGATTCATGCCCATGCTTCTATATCATTGATTAACATGTAAAATATCGATTTTTTTTCAAACTCTGGTTGTGCAGAATGTAAATATCTTTGACACTCGGGGCTGGTCGCTGGTCGCTGGTCGCTGGTCGCTGGTCGCTGGTCGCTGGTCGCTGGTCGCTGGTCGCTGGTCGCTGGTC
>JAGRIE010000051.1 GCA_020443425.1 Halioglobus sp. | reverse complement strand
GGGTGGCCAAGGCCAATGGCTTCTCTCTGCACGCCGGTGTCAGCTGTGAGGGGCATCAAAAAGACAAGCGTGAACATCTCTGCCGGTATATTGCCCGCCCTGCCGTGGCAGTTCCCCGCCTTTCACTGAGTGCCACTGGCAAGGTGGTTTACACCCTGAAGACACCGTACCGGGATGGAACGACACAGGTGGCCTTCGACCCGGTGGATTTCATTGCGCGGTTAGCTGCTCTGGCACCAAAACCGAGGGTCAATCTCACCCGCTACCACGGCGTCCTGGCACCGAACCATCGCTGGCGAGGGCTGGTCACACCAGCCAGGCGCGGTAAAGGCATCAAGTCCATCTCCAACGCAGAAGTCCGCACATCCGCCGAGCGTCATGCCGCAATGACCTGGGCTCAACGGCTAAAGCGTGTTTTCAATATAGACATCAGGGTCTGCGCCCGCTGCGGTGGACCTGCCAGGGTCATCGCGTGTATCGAGGACCAGGACGTCATCGACCGGATCCTGGACCACCTGCGCCAGAAGGAACAGGAAACGCCGGCTCGGCCATTGCTAGTGCCACCGACCAGAGCGCCACCTGGGGCGTTGCCGCTTTTCGCTGGGAAGGATTCCAGCACAACAGCACTACACCAGCAAGGAAGCCAGTGAAAACCGCATGGCATGAGCTGTTGCGTACTCTCGTTCAGGAATGAACGGATTTGAATGGCATGCTCAACGCCGCGAACAGGGTTTTCGGGTCAATAGCAGGAAACTTCGACAGGTCAGCAGGTCCAGTCGACACAATCAGCGAGGATGTCTACTCTCGATAGGCCGTTAATATTTCCTATCCTTCGGCAGTGGAATAGATATGGCCAGATTTTCCGGAAAGGGGTTTGTAGTCACCGGTGGTGCCAGCGGTATTGGCGAGGCAACCACACGAAGTCTTGTTGCACAGGGCGGCAGGGTGGTGATTGCCGATGTCCAGGAAGACCTGGGCATGGCGTTGGTGGCGGAGCTGGGCGACGGCGTGAGGTTCAAGCACATGGATGTCACCAACGAAGCGCAGATAATCGCGGCGATTGACCTAGCGGTAGCGGAGTTTGGCCAGTTGGACGGCATGGTTAACAACGCCGGGATTATCGGTGCCATTGGTTCCATCATGGATACCAGCGCAGATGATTATGACTTTACGATGTCAATTCTGTCGCGCGGGGTTTTCCTGGGTATAAAGCACGCCGGGCGGGCGATGCAACCTAACGGTGCCGGCGCCATAGTCTCTTTGGCGAGTACGGCCGGCGTCAAGGGCGCGGAGGGGCCGCACGTCTACACCATGGCCAAGCACGGTGTGGTAGGTCTGACCAAATCTGCGGCCAGTGAATTTGGTGCCTTTGGCGTGCGCGTAAACGCAGTGGCACCTGGTGGCACGGTGACCCCTATGAAAAGCGCGCTGACCGACAACGATGTCGAGCTGATTACCAAGAGTATTGCAGCGGATTCCCCGCTGGGTATTGCCTGCATGCCGCAGGACATTGCCAACGGCATTGTGTTTCTACTGAGTGAAGAAGCCCGCTATATCAGTGGCCACACCCTGGTAATTGATGGCGGATTGACCACCGGTGGAGCCGCTTCACCGTTTTACTCCCAGGAGGCAGAAGTGATGCTGCATGCGGGGCAACGGCAAAGCGGGTCAATGCAAGTCCAGCGATCCGAATAATGTTTGCACGATCGCGTCCGCCTGTTGTTTGGCCAGGGCAACATCTTCAGCTTCGGCAATGACCAACGCGGCCTCGCCGAATGCCGCCATTACCATGCGGCTGAGCAATTGCCGTCGGTAGTTTCCATTCATCGAGCGTTCGCTCTGCTTGAACAGGCGCAGGGCATGTTGGGTCACCGCACTGGTGGCCCAGCGTTCCCTGCCCAATACATTGGGACTATCGACTAACACGATTTGACGGAAATGCGGGTCGTCGCATAATTCCAGGAACGTCTGCCAGTTGTTGAGCAATCCGCCCGAGGTGTCGCCGCTGTACACGGCATCGATAATCCGCTGTTCCATTGCCTCATTGGCGGCGGCAAAAAGCGCTTTCTTGTTGCCGAAATAGTGATAGATAGGGCGTGTGGTGAGCCCGCAGTCGTTGGCGATATCGTCCAGTGAGGTGTTGGCGTAACCTTGCTCACCGAAAAGTCGGCAGGCGCTTTCCAGTACCTGCTGATAAGTCGCGGCGCGACGTTGCGCCTGCGTGCGCGAGCTGCGCTGTGTGCTGGATTTGCTGGCCATTAATACCGGGTCATCTGGTAGACATATGTAAGCATATTGCATAACATATGCAATGTCATCACATAACATGCCTGATCAGCACATCCGTTGCCAGCGCAGCATCGATAAAGAGAATTCGCAATGAGCCAGAATCTGGAAAGAGCCTTCAAGCCTGCCATGCTGGGCAAGCTGGAGTTGCGCAACCGCCTGATAAAGGCCGGCACTTTTGAGGGTAAAACCCCGAACGGGGTGCCCGGTGAGCAGCTCCTGAATTTTCATATGGGAATGGCCGAAGGCGGTATCGGTATGACCACCCTGGCGTATTGCGCGACCGAGAGTGATGGTCGTCTGAACGATCAGATGATGTTCATGCATGAGGGTATTCGTCCTCAGCTGACCGCCATAATCCAAAAACTGCAAGCGACGGGCGCGAGAGTGTCCGGCCAGATGGCGCACTGTGGCAATTTTTCCAAGAACAAGCATCTTACCCGCCTGAAGCGGCCCATGGGGCCGTCAAGACAAATCAACATGCTGGGACTGCCCTCGGGCATGCCGTTCGCCGGCGCCATGACGCACCAGCAAATTGATGAGATGGTGCAGACATTCTACGACGCCGGCGTGTTTATGAAATCAGTGGGTTTCGATGCGATCGAATTGCACATGGGACACGGTTACGGACTCAGTCAGTTTATCAGCCCGCGCACCAATCGACGTACCGATGAATACGGTGGCAGCCTGGTTAATCGTATGCGGTTGCCGCTGCGTGCGTTGGAAGCCGTGCGTAAAGCGGTGGGCGACGACTTCCCCATTATCGCCAAGATCAGTTTGATGGACGGTGTACGCGACGGTCTGCAGCAGGATGAGTCTGTAAAATCTGCGGGCATGCTGGACGCGGCGGGCATTGACGGCGTGATCACCAGTGGCGGCACCAGTTCAATGAACGTTATGAAAATGTTTCGCGGTCCGAGCATAGTGCACGGCATGATTGAGCAGGAAAAAAACATCTTCATGAAAACCGGCTTGAAAATACTGGGCCCGAAGATGTTCCGCAATTACCCCTATCACGAACTGTACTTTATGGAAGGTGCACAGCAGGTCCGTGACCTGCTGAAAAATGCCAAACTGATTTATATCGGTGGTTGTTCCACAATGGCCAGCTTCGAAAAAGTGATGTCAGCGGGCGTTGATTTTGTGCAACTGGGGCGCCCGTTGCTGGCAGATCCGGCCTATGCCAATCATGCCAGGTCTGCTCTGGATGCGGGAAAATCCTACGCAAGCGGTTGTACCCATTGCAATCGCTGTGTGGCGCTGATTGATGCCCCCGGGGGCATTCGCTGCCCTGAGCTGCACGGATAACAGGCGTACTGGTGATGAAAAAATTTCTACTGGGCGGGGCTGGCGTTTTACTGTTGGCGGTGTTGGCTCTGGCTTATTGGCTGGGGACTAATCCGGATCGCATGATTCCTTCGGCTACGGGGGAGGCTAGACACTTTATCGGCGCCCCGGCGCAGCCGCAACCCGTGCATGTGGCCGGGCTCGCTGAGCATCCTTTCCTGGCGCCACAGGGCGTTAACAGCATGCACAACGACAGCTATATGTCTGATGCCTATCCCTGGCCGGGCCCCCTGGGGGTCAATCCCCAGATCAGCTCCCGGCAGTTCAATCGTATGGTGGGAAATTGTGTGGCGGCCAGCCTAAGAAGTGACGGCTGGCTGGTGTCTACCTGTGTCACCAGCTTCGGTGTCACTCTGGTGGCGCGTGACGCAAAGACGCTGGATATTGTAGCCAGCAAGAAAATTACCAATTGGTTACCGATTGGCAAACAATTCAGTGGTGGCGTGTACTTTCATTTGGATAATCGGGATCGAGTGCTTTTGGCAAGCAATCAACCCGCTATAGAGTTATGGACGCTGGATAAAACAGGCGAATCCTTTAGCTGGCAACTGGAGCAGCGTATTGATTTGTCGGCAGCTTTAGACTCCATCCAGGCAGGTCCCCATGCTGTCATCGATGTGATGCCTGATTGGCGTGGTCACTACTGGTTTATCACACGCGATGGATTGGTCGGCGTGGCCGACCCGCAAGGCAAAGCCATTCAAATAGTGAAACTCGATAATGAGCGTATAGACAACGCGCTGGCCATCAATGCCAATGGTGTATACGTAGCCTCTGATCATGCCATGTATCAATTTGCGCAAGCGCGCGCCGAAAAGCCGGAAATAGTGTGGCGGGAAGCCTATGACCGTGGCAGCGCCCCCAAGCCGGGGACTATGGGGCACGGGACGGGAACGACACCGACTCTGGTGGGCGAAGACTATGTGGCGATTACGGATAACGCCGACGGCAAAATCAACCTCTTGGTTTACCATCAAACCAGGATGACGGGTAAACCGCAGTTGTTGTGCCAACAACCGGTCTTCCTCGCTGACCGCGGCACCTCTGAAAACTCCTTGACCGCACTGGGAAATAGCCTGATTGTCGAAAATAACTTCGGTTATCAGGGGCCTTTTTCCAATATTAGTGCTGAGCCGGGTTTGAGTCGTGTCGATATTCACGAGCAGGGTTGTACAGTGAAGTGGCAAAACCTGGCAGTTAGTTCGCCCTCAGCTGTGCCGAAAGCATCGCTGGCCAACGGGCTTATCTACATCTACACCCGCGATGACTCAAACCCTGAGGATATGCAGGCGTGGTATTTTACCGCGGTGGATTACGCCAGTGGCGAAGTCGTGTTCAAAATTCTCACGGGTATTGGTGCTGGCTACAACAATCACTATGGCTCGATCACCATTACGCCCGATGGCACAGCGTATATTGGCGTTATTCAGGGGGTCGTAAAAGTGAAAGATGGCGAGCCCCTGTGAAGCAGGTGACACCTGCGAGCACTGTTGCGGCGATCGCAAGGTCTATTGGCTCGCTATTTTTATCAGTAGTGCAAATGTGCGGTTATCCTCGGGCACATTTGCCATGAACCCAGGCTCAGTCTACCGGTGCCTCGGCCTCGGCTTCCGCGATGATCATCGCGGCATCAACAGGAAGCAAATACCTGCTATCGACTGCGGCCTCTGCTGCGGTCCTGACGGCATCGACATACGTTGCCTTGTCAGGGTAGAGCATCGCCAGGGTGGCGCTATCGAACGGGACTGTCTGGCCTGAGAACGGGATCGCGCCTTCCCCCGAAAGCAGGGCGATTGGCACCTCAATGTGTGGCAGGCGCAGCCCACCCAGTGCGTTGCCGTAAATATCCCGGACGATGGCATCATCGGCGGTGTCGATCGGTGGCGCACTGGCAGGCGGGGTGCCATCGGCGACCCAGTCTACCAGCGAGTGCAGGGCTGCATTCATTGCCAGGTACTGCGGCGCGGAATTGACAATCGGAATGACGGCGGACAAGTCGAGGAAGTCCTCGAACTGCAGGTTACCCTGCTTGTTGAGGCCGGTCAGGTAATGTGCGTCGGCGTGAGACGTTCCAGTGACCTCCCAGGTGTGCACGCTGCGCGAGTCGGGCTGGCGTACTTTGGTGAAGCCCAGGTCAACACCGGCGAGTTCAAACAGTTCCGTCTCGGTTGTGAACTGAAACACCGGCGCGTCCAGGTCGGTTCGTACTTTTGCTACAGAGGTTGCGTAGCCGTCGCCCAGCGAGGCGCCGAAGCCGGCCCTGTTGTGGATCAGGAAGCCGTCGTACACCCCGGCGTCGGGATGAATGGCATTAACATAGGTCACCATACGAATAGCGCTCTGCGACTGCCCGTCTGCCAGTATGATTTGCGGCTGCAGACCGCCGAGCGGATCAATGCCAGGTGGGTTCTGCAGTGTGGCTCCCGCCTGGGAGAAGATGTCGTAAGAGTAGGCGTCGCCGGGATGGTGCAGGGAATTGTAGCGATCCGGGTCCCAGGTGAGCAGGCCGACAGCCCCGGCACCGAATGGACCGCTGCCGATGCTTTCTATCGCGATGGCCTGTGCCGTAACCCCGACCCAGGCATGTCCCTCGCGCAGGATTTCCATACTCAGGAAGCCAAAGTCCACGTCGATATCCACATGCGAGGTGACATTAAACCATTCGACCACCACCACACCGCTGAATTTTGCCGGGTCGGTGGGCCGGCGCACGAGGATGCGGGTCTTGTAAGCGGCCTTTGACGCCTCGCTGACGGGCCACACGCCGTCGATTGTCCAGTCTCCGACCTGTGCAAAGGCGCGGGCAGTGCCCTCCAGGAAGAATTCCTCCTCCACATAGCCAGCGGCTGCGAGGTCCACGACGGCCGGTGTAGCCGGAAAGCCACGGCTGCCCGCCGTGATCGGACCAGAGACGCTGGCGACGGGGACCCGCGGAGCGGCAGGCGAGTTATTGTTGCTGTTACTGCAACTGGCCAGAAGCGTAGTGACGCAGATAATCGACAGGAGGCGGAGCAGCGGTTTTTTACTGCGCGGCGCACCATCGCGTGGGTTTCCTGGCGGCATAGTCATCACATTTTCTCCAAGCGTAGAGTGGTCCTAAAAGACTATAGGATACTGTGTGTCAGCTGACCATGGAACCGGGTTTGCGGGGCAGAGCGTCTAGGCACGGCCGCCGCAACTCGAGCTGCCAGCCCTACTGGTGGGGTGACTGCTTGGGAGGATGGGGTATTCGGGGTTTGGCCGCGCCCTGGAAAACGCTACTGCGTGTGCTCTTTGAGCAAATGTTTTAGCACTTTACCGGCGGCATTGCGCGGTAGCGGCTGATCGAGAATGGCCACATAGTGGGGTACCTTGAAAACCGCCAGGCGTTCTTTGGCAAATTCCCTGACCGCGGTCGAGGACAATGTCTCACCCTCCCGCGCCACGACAGCGACGGCAACCTGCTCCCCGAGGCTATCGTCTGCAATGCCGTACGCGGCGACTTCATGGATGGCGGTATGTTCAGACAACACCGCTTCAATCTCCGCAGGGTAAATATTTTCGCCACCACGAATTATCATATCCTTGGCGCGATCCGACAGGTACAGATAGCCGTTGTCGTCGAAATAGCCGATGTCACCGCTGTCGAACCATCCATCGCGAAAGCTCTCGGCATTGGCATCGGGTCGCTTCCAGTACTCACTTATCAGGGTCGGTGTCTTGATCCATATCCTTCCCGGCGTCCCCCTGGCGACGTCACCGCCGTCCGGGTCGCACATCCGCAGCTCTACAGTGGCGTGACAAAAACCAGCGCTGCCGGGATTATCTATGAATGCCTGGCCGGTGAATGCAGTGCCGATCGCATTCGTCTCCGTCATTCCCCACCCGGTGCCGGCATACAAATTCTCGACTTTCTCGCGCATGAGTCCGGCGACCTTTGCCGGTGTGGCCGACCCGCCACCGCCGACGCCGCACAGGCTGCTGGTGTCGTACCGATCAAATTCGGGTGATTCGAGCAATTGCAGCAACATGGAAGGGGCTGCGCTGAGAATCGTGATGCGCTCTTGCTGGACCAATTTCAGCGCCAGCTCCGGGTCCCATTTATACATCATGACGATTTTCCGTCCGGCACGCAGTGCGGTAAGGAAAATGGCGTGCAGGCCGCTCACATGGAACAGCGGCACGGCCAGTAATTGTGTCGGTTCAAAACCGGTGGACATCATCTTGCCCACGACATCGGGATTGGCCATGGCCGAGGCAACAGCAGCGCATTCGAGGTTCATCAGCGCCTGGCACACTGCGCGATGCGTAGACACGGCGCCCTTGGGCTTTCCAGTGGTGCCTGAGGTGTACATAATCATCGCCGGGCTCTCGCCATCCAGCGCTACCGCAACCCGCGCGGCATCCCCGCTATGGGCGAGAAAGTCCTCCAGACTCTGGCCGAACGCGCCGCTGAAAGAGCGTTCCGGTCGCGCGACCACGGCATTTATGGTGGATTCGGACAGGCCGGCTGCCATTAAATCAAAGCGCTGCTGATCACAAAAGACGGTTTTGCAATCACTATCGCGCGCCGCAAACAGGAGTTCGTCGGCCTTACCCCAGCTATTGATGGGCACAGCCACTGCGCCCATTGCCGTAATAGCCGTAAACACGCTGAGCCATTCGGGGTAATTGCGCATGGCTATACCCACGCGATCACCAGGGACTATCGAGTGCTGTGTTTCCAGGGCGTCTGCTATTGACCAGGCCTGTTGGAATACCTTGTCGAAGGTCCAGCGTTCTCCTTCATATATCAGGAACTCACGTTCTCCGTGCTCAGTAGCGGCCAAATACACTTCCAGGAGCGTGTTCGGAGCATTTTTGTACACAGAGTATTCAATATCGTCGATCTTGTGCCTGATCAACTCGAAATTTTGTCCGCTGCCGGTTAGCGCCTGTATTGATTTGCTGTAGGCCGACTGGTTTGCGTCCATTTATTTCTCCTGAAAAGGCTGACAAGGCAGACAATTGCGTGTAATTGAGGTAAATATACGAGTACCCGGAAGAGGCTGATAGTACCGAGATCGGCATATTTGTATGGCCAATTCCGTCGATAAAAAAATAATTCAGTAATAGAGGTCAGAATAGCTATGCCTCGCTACATGTCCAATCAGAATCTACGGGCGAGCCTTGACCTATTTGGCCTGCCCACGAAAAATTTGCTCGATGAGGCACAACGCCTCGATATCGATACGGCGATCTTGTCGGATGATTCAGACCACCAGATCAGTGCCCTGGACTTTGGGCGGCTCTTTATTGCCATGGTGCGCCGTTCGCAGATTGCGGCGGGAGTAAGTGAAGAAAGCCTGGATGATATTCTGGCCCTTAGCAGCTATCGGGTCATGTTCGTATACATGATCCATGCGCGGACGCTGCGCGAATGTTTGGCGCGAGCGGCCAGCTATTTCACGCGTTTTGAAGCGGAAAAGCGGAGTTTCTCGCTAGAAACTACCGGAGATACCACACGCTGGGTGTTCAACCTCGGGGTCATCGATTCGGATGCTTCGCCAACGATTGGTGACTTTGGTATGGATGAACTGCGCTGGTTGCCCGGTCTGCCCGGCCGTATGCTCGCGCTTTATCTATGGCACCGACAGGCCAGCTGGCTCATCGGGAATTATATCGACCTGGTCGGGGTGCATTTTGACTGTGCGCCGCATGGATCGGCCAATGCGTATTCCGATTCCTTCGCAGCGCCGGTGTACTTCAACGCCGATTGGTGCGGTATGGAGTTTAATTCCCGCTACCTGGATAGCCCGCTGGTGCAAACGGAAGCGGCGCTGGACAAAATGTTGTCCACATTTCCCGGGGAATTGATCGAGGCTGATGAGTTGGCCAGTAGCGTATCGGCTCGGGTAAGAGGGCTGATCGGGACAGATTTTTCCAAGCCAATGCCCAGTCTGGAAGATGTTGCAATCCGCCTGCTAACAACGTCGACCACGTTGCATCGCAGGTTGCGTGATGAAGGGACTTCATTTCAAAAATTGAAAGACCAATGTCGGCGCGATGCCGCCATCCAGCTGCTCCGAGACGAAAATAACAGTGGTACCGCCGTCGCCGAATATCTCGGATTTTCCGACCCAAGTGCATTTTTTCGTGCCTTCAAGAAATGGACGGGCCTGACCCCGCAACAGTTCCGGTCGCGCAAGGCTTAAACCAGGCGGGTCGCGATTTCGCCTGCAAGAACCGGCCACCTCAATTTGCCAATTGGGGTACTAGGGATTTTCCCTGATTCTCCTAGACTGCTTCGGTAGCTATGCGAAGTGATGATGTTGTCCACATTGGCCAGGTCTGGCGGGAGAATGCAATGAAGTATTTTGTGACGGGCGGAACAGGTTTCATCGGTAAATATTTAGTAGGGCGCTTGCTGGAGCGAGGCGGTACGGTGTACTGCCTGGTGAGAAAGGAATCGAAATCCAAGTTTGAAGCCTTGAGGGATTCCCTGGGCGCCAGTGAAAAAAACCTGGTTCCCATCTACGGTGATCTGGGGAAAAAGAAGTTTGGGCTGCGCAAGAGCGATATTGAAGCGCTGGCGGGGAAGGTTACTCATTTCTATCACCTGGCCGCTATTTATGATCTGCGCGCTTCAGCAGCGAGCCAACTGACCACCAACGTGCAGGGCACGCGCAATGCAGTTGAGCTGGCGATTCTCATCAAGGCCAAGAGCTTCCAGCATGTCAGCTCTATCGCGGCCGCCGGCAAGTTTGTGGGCACTTTTCGGGAAGACATGTTTGACGAAGCGGGGGAGCTTAGCCACCCTTACTTTCGCACCAAGCACGACTCAGAAGCTATTGTGCGCAATGAGTGCACCATTCCCTGGCGTGTCTATCGCCCTGCCTCAGTAGTAGGGCACTCCCAGACAGGTGAGATCGATAAAGTCGACGGACCCTATTACAGCTTCAAGGTTTTGCAGAAAATGCGTAACGCGCTGCCGCCCTGGTTTCCCATGGTGGGGGTTGATTCCGGTAGCTTCAATATTGTGCCGGTAGACTATGTGGTCGATGCGCTCGATTACATCTCCCATCAAAAAGGTCACGATGGACAATGTTTTCATCTGACTAATCCCGACCATTACACGTCTGGGGAACTGCTGAATATACTTGCGGAAGCGGCCCATGCACCGCGTTTCGCGATCAGGCTGGACACCAAGATCTTTTCGTTTGTTCCCAGTAGCGTGCTTTCGATGCTGACCAAGTTGCCGGCGGTGCGACGATTGATGGAATCGACGCTTGAGGGTTTCGGCATGCCTGCAGAGGCAATGGTGTTCTTTAGCTGGAACACCCGTTTTGATAATCGCGCAACGGTTGAGGCGCTGCGCGGTAGCGGGATAGGCGTTCCAAAATTACACAGCTATGCCGCGAAAATCTGGGATTACTGGGAGCGAAACCTTGACCCCGACCTGTTCATCGATAAAACCCTGAAAGGCAATGTGGCGGGAAAAGTCATTGTCATTACGGGAGCGGGTAGCGGTATTGGATTGTCCAGTGCCATGCGTTTGGGTGAAGCGGGCGCAAAGCTGATTATCTGTGGTCGCACTATTGAGAAACTGGAGTCAGCCAAGCAACAGGTTGAGAAAGTGGGTGGTGAAGTGCACACCTACGCCTGTGACCTGTCTGACATGGACTCCTGTGACAAATTCATGAATCAGGTCTTGGCGGAGCATGGGCAGGTAGACATACTCGTCAATAATGCCGGTCGATCCATTCGTCGAGCGGTGGAGGATTCCTACGAACGCTTCCACGACTTTGAACGAACTATGCAGATCAACTACTTCGGCGCATTGCGCTGTAGCCTTGCCGTATTACCGGGGATGAGCGAGCGCAAGTCCGGTCATATCATCAATATCTCGTCCATGGGAGTGATTGGGCCGCCGGCTCGGTTCTCCGCGTACATTGCCTCAAAGTCGGCCCTGGAAGGGTGGACACGCTGTGCAGAAGCGGAGTTCTGCGACCGCGATATCCACTTCACCAATATCAATATGCCACTGGTCAAGACACCGATGATTGGTCCCACGGCGGCCTACGCCTACGCGCCCACGCTGACGCCTGAAGAGGCAGCCGACATGGTGGTGGACGCCGTTATAAACAAGCCCAGTCGAATCACTACCGGTATGGGCCGAGCGTTTCAGGTGCTGAACCTGGTCGCTCCCAAACTGGCAGCGTCTGTAATGAACATGCCGTTCAGGATGTTCGACGAGAAGAAGGCCCTGGCGGCCTTGGACACCAGTAATAAATTGAAAGAGCCTTCCGCCGAGCAGGTCGCCGTGGCCGCACTGATGAAAGGTGTTCACTACTAGGGTGTCTATAGGGTGTCTAAAAATATGAAAACACTATTCAAAGAAAAAAGTAGCAGGCGTGTCCCGGCTGTGGAAACGTCCTACGCAGATTGGCTGCAGCAGTCCGAAGCAGACGACCGGCGCACGAGCGGTGAACAGTGGCGGGAGCAGGATGAATCGCCAATGTATGATTACCACAGCATTCGCAACCGGTTGCACAATCTGCGCGCGCTGCGGGACAAGCAAGACGATGAGGGGCTGCTTTTCGCGTTGAACGAAGGCATACATGGCAATACGGCGGGAATCGGCCAGGCGCCGCTTTACCAGCACGCGAAATGCGGCACAAAAGTGCTCATTGAAGACTACATAACAGAAATCTGTACTGCCCTGAAGTACCTTGCGCCGCGCGAAGCATCGACTATTCCATGGCAGGAGCGCCTGGAGTTTTTCCAACGAGCGAGTCACTGCTACGGTCGCTCAGCGCTCATGCTCAGTGGCGGTGGCACCCTGGGGTACTTTCATTTTGGCGTGCTGAAGGCGCTTGTCGAGCAGGAATTGTGTCCCAAGGTCATCTCTGGCGCCAGTGCGGGAGCCTTTGTGGCGGCGATTATTGGAACGCGCACGGATCGGGAATTCCTCCAGCTGTTTGCCGACAATGAACTGGCGCGTGCACTGACAGTCAATCGCGAAAAAATCAAGATAAGCTTCGGTAGCGGCGACAGGGTCGATATGGAAAAGATCAAGCGGGAGCTCGCAAGAGTGATACCCGACATGACCTTTCTGGAGGCCTTCGAAAAAACCGGGCGGAGTATCAATATTACCATTTCACCTGCCGAACCACGGCAAAACTCTCGCCTGCTCAATCACATGGCTTCCCCCGGTGTCACCATTCGTTCCGCGGTTCTGGCCAGTTCCGCCTTGCCCGGCGTGTTCCGCCCCGTCCAGCTGGAAGCGCGGGGCGGGAACGGTAAGATACGGCCTTACCTGCCCTCGCGACGTTGGATAGACGGTTCTTTCTCGCAGGATCTCCCCGCCAGGAGGCTGGCGCGAATGTATGGGGTCAACCACTTCATTGTGAGCCAGGTTATGCCCGGTCTGGGTCGGGAATCAGCCCTGCCGCCGGGCATTCGTCGGATAGTCTCGGATGCCTCGGTTGCGGCGACCAAAGAAATAGTGCGCGGATCGCTCAATCTCATTCAGCGCTATGTTACGGTTGGTCCCAAGACGGGTGTCGCCATGAACACGCTGAATGCGCTGATAGACCAGCGCTACTCCGGCGACATTAATATTTACCCCAGCTATGGCCTGGAGAGCCTGGCCTCCCTGCTCAGGATGCTGTCGCTGGAGGAAATGATCGAACTGATTGGGGACGGTGAGCGGGCCACCTGGCCCAGGATTCCGGCCATTGAGGTGACAACGCGTATTGGCAGAACGCTCGACCAAATTCTTAATGTCGTTGATACTAGCGAAAGTAAACGTTCGCAGTCGGGCTCGGGCAGGCAGGCTCCCAGCAATAAAAGTAAGAGTAAGAGAGATAAAAAATGAAAGTATTTGTAACCGGAGGTACGGGGTTCATTGGGACGCACACGTGTCATGCCTTGCTGGATGCGGGTCACACGATCAAGTTGTTTGTGCGCAACAAAGAAAAAGCGAAACGCCTGTTCGGGAGCAAGATCCGTTCGATAGCAGTGGGTGATATCGCCAGCGCGAGCGACGTCAAGAAGGCTATCAAGGGATGTGACGCTGCGATCCACATGGCGGCCATGGTCTCGACTAGTAAGGATGATGCTGAAAAAGTGTATCAGACCAACCTCGCTGCAGCCGAGAATGTACTGGGGCAAGCCGTCGAGGCAGGTTGCAAGAAAATTATCCACGTCTCCAGCGTCACGGCCATATACGATCCCAAGGCCAAAACGCTGAACCACCTGTCGCCCCCCGGGGTGGCGAAGAATGCTTACGGCCGCTCCAAGGTTGAGTGCGAAAAATATGCCCGCAGCCTGCAGGACCAGGGTGCGCCTTTGCACATTACCTACCCGGCGAGTGTCATAGGCCCAGATGATCCGGGGCTCACCGAACCCCATGAGGGTCTGATTGCCAACCTGTTCGGGCTGGGGTTGGATATGCCCAGTGGCAACCAGTACGTGGACGTGAGGGATGTCGCGCAGGCTCACCTCGCGTTGTTGACCAAGCGACTGGAGCCTGGACGCTACCCCCTCGGTGGCCATTTCGTCACCTGGAAAGCCCTTTACGCGACCCTGGAGCGACTGACCGGGCGCAACCTGCTCATGCTCCCCGTCCCTGGATTCTCCATGCGGCTGCTGGGACGCACCCTCGATGCATTGAAGCCGATTCTGGATTCGGGGACGCCCATTTCTCACGAAGCCATGGTCTATGCCACGAACTGGGTGAAGCTGGAAAACACCAAAACAGAGAAGGATCTTGGGGTTACCTTCAGGCCCTTTGAGCAATCCCTTATCGAGGCAGTACAGTGGCTCGAGCGGGAAAACTACATTACCCGGGATCAGGCCGGATTACTGTCCCGTCACAATACGGGAGACTGAGCGCAGCCAGTGCAGATTTTCGTCACTAAAGAGTGGCGAACTCTGCACTAGTGGTACCGGCGAATGTGCGTAGAATTCGAATCTGACTTGGAGATTCGTTTTCTTTCGATACTAACGCAGGGACCAGAAATGACCATCTACACCAATTTCAATAACACCTATGCGGCTCACAACATGACGCTGGACGCGATTTTTTCCTATGCCGATGCCGGCCAGGGCAAGGCTCGCAGGTCGATTGCTGAGGTGGGTTATTGGGAGTGTGACAATTTTGCGGGGCACGTTGCTGGAGCCGCTATGGTCGAAGCCACCGGAAATCCAAACATGGGAACTCCGGCATGAAACAGCTAGGTGTACTCGATAGCGCATTTATCAATTTGGAAGCTCCCAATACACCGCAGCACATCGGTGGCCTGGGGATCTATGATCCGTCTACGGCTCCCGGGGGGAAAGTACGCTTCAAAGAGGTTATTGCCAACTTCGAACAACGGCTCAACAGCATGCCGCTATTTCGCACGCGCGTCGTCAATGTACCGGGTAAAATTGATCGGCCGTACTGGGTGCAGGATGGGAATTTCGATGTCGAATTTCATCTGCGGCATATTTCGTTGCCAGCCCCCGGTGATTGGCGACAGCTATGGATCCAGGCTGCCAGATTACATGCCCGCCCGCTGGATATGTCCAGACCTTTGTGGGAAGCCTATATCATCGAAGGTCTGGACAATATTCCCGATGTCCCCGAAGGCGCCTTTGCGATCTATACCAAGATGCATCATAGCCTGGTAGATGGCGCAGGCGGGGACGCATTTATGATGGCGCTGCATGACAGCGACATTACGCCCGCTGCGGGCACGTCCAATGACCAGCCCGTAATCGTCGATAGACAGCCGCTGGCGAGCGAGTTGCTGATTCGATCAATCGCGAATCGCACCCGTAGCAACCTCGGGTTGATCCGCGGTGTGTCAAGTACACTGGTAAAAACCATCAAACACCAACGGGCGGTGTCCAGCGAAAAAATCCCGCCGGCTGATTTGAACGCTCCCAAAACGCGCTTTAATAACCCCGTGGGGCCGCACCGCGTGGCAGAAGCCGCGGTCTTTACCCTGGATGACTTCAAGGCCATCAAGAACGCGTTCGGCGTCACCATTAATGACGTCGCATTGTCGGTGGTCGGTGGTGCCATGCGTCGGTATCTGGAGCATTACGGTGAGCTACCCGAGGAGTCCCTGGCTGCCGGCATACCCATGAATATGCGTACACGCAGGGAGATGACGGAAGACAACAACCAGGTCGGCTCCATGTTCTGTGAAATTCATACGAACATTGCCGACCCTGTTGCGCGGCTCGCGGCGGTGCATCAGAGTGCCATAGACGCCAAGGAGAGCAACGCAGAGAACCCCATGGTAGAGGTGTTGCGAGTGGCCGGAATTTTCTCCCCGGCGCTATCGCAGCGTGCGGCGCAGTTGTGGTCCAAGCATCAACTCAGCAAGTATGTACCCGCCAATATCAGCACGGTTATTTCGAACGTGCCGGGACCCAATGTGCCGTTGTACAGTGCGGGCGCAAAGATGGTTCGCTACCACGCGATGGGGCTGCTGACGCCCGGCTGTGGCGCATTCCACCTCGTCTATAGTTGCAATGGCCTGGTTACCATTACCTTTCTGGCTGATCGTGAAACCGTGCCCGACCCAGAGTTCTACCGCCAGTGCCTGGAAAAGTCGTTTGCCGAAACGCTCGCCGCTATTCCCGGTAAAGCCAGCATGCGCAGCAAGACACCTAAAAAGAAACCACAGAAAGCGGTGGCCAGCAAGAAGGCGCCGCGGAAGAAGAAAGCTGCAACAAAATAGGCCCCGGCGGTCTGTGTACCCCGTTTAGACGCCGCCTGCCGTTGCCAGGCTGTCGCCAGACAGTTGCTTGTTGAGCGAGCGTCTTAATGCACCCCGGTGCCTGCTGTTATCACGCAGGCACCTTATTGAACCAAGGTGAAGCCTGCTCCAATTGTCCCGCGAGTTGGTAAAGCGTCCACTCATCACCATAACGCCCCGCGAACATGACGCCCACAGGAAGGCCGTCGGGTGTCCAGTGCAGCGGTACCGACATGGCTGGCTGCCCCGTGGCGTTGGACAGCATGGTAAATGCCGATGCGCTTATGGCCTCTTTTTCATAGGGGCCGTATTCCTGGTTGAGACTCAATTTGCCAATTTTCACCGGGGGCGCGGCCAGCGTGGGCGACAGCAGTACATCGATATCCTGTTGCAGCAGGGCGATACTGCGCGCGATACGTCCCAACTCGGCCTGGGCGTTGATCACCTGGTCGCCGGTAAGTGACCTGTACTTCAGGAACCGATCCCACATGAGCGGTTCAAGGTCACTTTCAGTCACCTTGCGGCCCAGCTCCCGCTCGCGGTTCTGTATACGCACTACAGTATGGGCACCGGTTACCACGCCGGTCGCGCCGAAAAATTCGGCGGGGTCCAGCGGCAGCTGTATCTCTTCTACCTTGTGGCCGAGGTCCTCACAGAGTTTGGCCGCGTTCGCGGCTGCCAACGCACATTGTGGGTCGACAGGGCTGTGGGTCACAGGCGTGGTGACCAGGCCAATACGCAGGGGTTTTGGCGCTTGCGACACAGCTTCCAGAAAGTTGCCCGGGGGCCTTGGCGCGATTACGGTTTGCCCGGGTTCTGGCCCTCTGGTGGCATCCAGCAGGGCCGCGCTGTCGCGCACACTTCGTGAGACGGCGTGAATAACGGACAGGGTCGATGCCAATTGCCTGGGACCATGGGGTGTGCGTCCGCGGCTGGTTTTCATGCCGAACAGGCCGCAGCAGGAGGCTGGAATACGAATGGAGCCGCCACCGTCGGTGGCATTCGCCAGCGGTAGAATACCCGCTGCCACTGCCGCAGCCGAGCCGCCGGATGAGCCGCCCGTGCTGTACTCCAGGTTCCAGGGATTGCGGGTGTCGCCAAACAGTATGGATTCGGTTGTTGGGGTGCCGCCAAACTCGGGGCTGGCGGATTTGCCCATGATGACCAGGCCGGCCTTTTGGTAGCGCGTAACAATCGTGCTGGTGTAGTCGGCCACCCAGTCACTGAAAAAGCGTGACCCCTGTGTGGTCACCGTACCTTTGAGCGCCATGCCGAGGTCTTTCAGCAAAAACGGTACGCCGGTAAATGCTCCCTGGGGCAGGCCTGCCGTTGTTTCGTGTCGAGCGCGGTCATACAGCGTTTCAACGATGCAGTTGATTTCCGGGTTGACAGCATTGGCCCTGTCGATCGCCAGCTCCAGTACTTCCGTCGCGGTAATGTCACCATCGCGTACCAGCTTCGCCAATGCCAGTCCGTCTTTGGCGCGGTACTCATCAAAACTCATCGCGCGACTGTTAGCACTGCTAGCCGCCCGCACAACTGAACCGAGCGACAGGGCAGTAGCAGCGACCATGCCGGTTTTTACCGCATTGCGGCGTGTCAATTTTGTAGTCATAAAAAGGTCTCGCGTCTTGCAAAGAAAGTATTGCGCTTGTTTCATACACTCATAGCCTGGTCAGCATGCTACAGCCGATCAGCGCTGTCCAGCAGACGCAGCTAAACTGGCTCGGGGATTGCCCTTCAGGGGGCTGCTGTTGGTTTCGGGTGGCGATACCGACGTGGAATCACCCAACACGGAGAGTAGATGCAAGTGCCAGATGACAAACAGAAAATATTGATCCGCGCGCTGCAAGACGTATCAGTCTACCCGCACGAGGCCGATGGCTTGCAGGTCATCGAAACCCATATTTCGTGGGTTATCCTGTGTGGCGTGTATGCCTATAAAATCAAGAAAGTACTCGATCTGGGATTTCTCGATTTTTCGACGCTCGACAAACGCAGGTATTTTTGCGAGGAGGAACTGCGCCTCAATGGGAGGCTCGCCCCCCAGCTCTATCTGGCGGTTGTTCCCATTACCGGCACGCCGGAACACCCGCAACTGGGAGGGGCGGGTGAGGCGTTTGAATACGCGGTAAAAATGTCCCGCTTTTCGCAGGAGGCATTGCTGAGCCAGTTGCTGGAACAGAATCTGCTGACTGACACTCACATCAGTCAAATCATTGCCCAGGTCGCGAACTTTCATCGGGCCATTCCGTCGGCAACCGATGCGACCCGGTACGGAGATCCGCAACATGTCTGTGCTCCAGCGCACGAGAACTTTGTGCAGCTGCGCGAACGTCTGCGCACTCCCGTGCATCTTGAACTACTTGAGCAGGTTCAGGCTTGGACGGACCACGAATACCAGGCGCGCTACCCCGTGTTGCTGGAGAGAAAAGAGCTGGGGTTTGTGCGTGAATGCCACGGCGACATGCACCTGGGTAACATGGCAGTCATCGACGAGCGTGTGGTCATCTTCGATGGTATCGAGTTCAATCCCGATCTCTACTGGATTGATGTCATGAGCGAGGTGGCCTTCCTGTGTCTGGATCTGGATTACCATGGAAAGCATGCTACTGCCTGCCGTTTCCTGAACGGCTATCTGGAAGAAACCGGCGATTATCAGGGGCTGCCGATATTGCGCTACTACCTGGTTTACCGTGCCATTGTGCGCGCCAAGGTCGCCGCCATTCGAGCGAGCCAACAGGCGGAGCATGGATCGCAACCGGCGAATATGCCCGAATGCGAGCAATATCTGCGGCTCGCGCTCAGCTACACGCAGCGGGACCAGCCAACGCTGTTCATCACCCATGGCCTGTCAGGCAGCGGCAAGTCCACGCATTCGGCCCCCCTGGTTGAACACCTGGGGGCAATAAGAATTCGTGCCGATCGTGAGCGACAGCGCATGTTCGGCAAGGGGAGTCGACAGGGGGAGGCCGCAGCTGTCGGTGAAGGGGTGTATTCAGAAGATGCCACCCGGCAGACCTATACGACGCTGGCGGAACTTGCCGAGGCCGTTCTGATCTCCGGGTATTCGGCGATCATTGATGCGACGTTTCTTGAGCGACAGTACAGAACACTGTTCAAGCAGTTGGCGGATCGTCTCGGGGTGCAGATTCGCATACTACATTTCCGCGCCGATAGCGATGTGCTCCGGCAGCGCATCCGTAATCGCCAACGTGCAGGGAGTGACATTTCCGAAGCCGATCTCGGTGTGCTCGAACATCAGCTCGATGTATACCGGGGGCTGGCAGATGAAGAGCAGGCCTACACGGTTACTATCGACACCGAAGCGGTATCCCGGGCGGAGGAGGTGCTTGCGCTGATCAATTTTTCACTTTAACAGGGGTTTCAAAGCCCGGTGGTTTGATGGCCAGTACCGAACAATCGATCTGATTCAGAATGGTTTCGGCGGTATTGCCCATGATAATTCCCGGAATACCGGTGCGAGCGACCGTGCCCATCACAATCACGTCGGCCGTGAGCTCCTTGGCCATCGCAGGAATCTCTTTGCGGGCCCAACCCTTCAGCAAGTGTGTTTTGGGTTTCAGGTAATCCACCCTGTCCTGCCCCTGCTCGTTGCTGATTTCGCGCGTGAGTGCTTCGAGGTTGACCTCGTGCCTGCGCCTTTCCTGTTCCAGATAGGCATCGATTTCCGCTTCGGTGGTATGCATGTAGGCGCCCCGCATCGCACTTTCACTGCGCGCATGCCACGCATACACGATGTGCAGTTCAGCAAATTCAGACAGCGCCAACGAGGCAGCGGCTGCAAGAATTTCCTGGTTCAGCCGGTACTGTATTTCCAGTTCCTCTGGCGGGTATTCATCGTAGACATCCACTGCTGCGAGGATGCAGCCGTAGGACTTCTTCTTCTGCGGCTTGACCAGCCAGACCGGGCAGGGACACATGCGCAACAGGTTCATGTCATCACTGCCGAACAATCGCTCCAGCCATGTCAGCTTTTCGGGCATCTTGATGACGAGGTCGTGCTTACCGCCCAGTACCTCGCGGATTATTTCCAGAAACCGTGTGCCGGTCAGCACCTGGGTGTTGATCGGGATGCGTTGGCGGTAGGGTTCCACCAGTGCATCCAATTCCTGTGTGCGGGCGGCTACCATCTTGGGCTGAAGGTCAGAAAAAACCGAACTGGCGGCAGGCACAGCAAAGCGCAGGGTGATTTTTTCGACCACATCGACAACGGTCAGGTTGGCCTGGTTGTTTTCGGCCAGCGACACAGCGCGGTCCAGCGCAGGCGTGCAGTCTTCTGCGGTGTCCAGTACACAAAGAATATCCCTGAAAATCGTCATTTCAATCTCTCCGTCGATTAGTCTTCGCTTGTAATTGGCGCCGCCGAATGATTTTCGGCGGTTTCGTGACCACTTGCAACTGTGATCCTGTAACGCGCCCTGAAACAAACACGGGATAGTAGGGGGAGCACAAGAGTAACGCTGCCGGCAAACACGCTGGCTGTTCAGCGCAGGCGCCGCTCACGGGCTCAACACCACGGTTGCAATCGAGAAGTAGACCAGCACGCCGACCACGTCCGATATCGTTGTAACCAGCGGGGCGGCCGCCGTGGCGGGATCGAGTCGAAAACGGCTGGCGTCTATGTGCATCGCGACAACAGACCGCCCCGCTTTCAGCGCGTCAAAGCACCGGACAAAGGCGAGTTGGAGGAGTTGGTTCAACTGATCAGCCAGCGCGTCGGCCGCTGCCTCGAACGCCAGGGCTTGCTGGAACAGGACACCGAGAGTGCCTGCTGGTCTATGCCAACGACATTGAAATCGAAGGCCTGATCGCCGCCACCTCGAGACATCTTCCCCATCGTGTGCATCCGGAGTTTATCGAACGACGTGTCAGCGCTTACCAGGAGGTATTACCCAGGCTACGGGTTCACGATCCAGCCTATCCGGACGGAGAGCAGC
>JAGRIE010000050.1 GCA_020443425.1 Halioglobus sp. | reverse complement strand
CCCATGTGAGAGTAGGTCATCGCCAGGCTTTAATCCGAAAACCCCGCAGTACAGCGTACTACGGGGTTTTTTTATGCCGTGTATTTCACCGTTTTAACGGTTCAGTAGCCGCTTGAGGCGTTGGCGCCAGCCCTTTGGTCGAGGGAGAGCGCCCTGTGTTGTAATTTTTGCACTGTGCTTCAGTTCGGCAACAGACACTGAGCCGACATGGTTCTTGTGTCGGGCAATATTGACCGGCGGCTGCACCGGTGCGCGTTCGAACACGATGGCGCCAGAGTAGAAGTAGATACCCTCAGTGCTTTTCGTAAATGGCGTCGCAATCAGTTTGTCATCCGTAGCCCAGTAGGCATGCAGTTCATCCACCAGTTTTTTGGCGTACTCCACAAACGTATCACTGCCTCCCACCTTGCCGCCGTATTCCCGCCAGTAGCTGGTGAAAGTATCCTCACAAACATAGACACCGCGCTCTGACATGGTCGGGTACAGGGCTTCAAAGCTGCATATCTGGTGGGCCATAAAATGGCTGCCATCATCAATAATCAGGTCAAAGGGGCCATACTCCTGCGCAATGCGCGTCAGAAAACCGGGATCGCCCTGTGAGCCGATGTGCACTGTGATGTCATCCTCCACCACGTCACGGGTGCAGGGATCTATATCCAGGCCGTGTATTTCACATTGCTCGCCAAAGTAGTTTCTCCACAATGACATCGAACCGCCTTTGTTTATGCCTATCTCCAACAGTCGCATCGGCCTATTTCTGAAGCGTGAAAAATGCTTTTCATAGACGTCGAAAAAATGCTCTACCTTCAGCATGTAGCGTCCGGTATGTTGGTCGAAAACGTGTCGTAGAGACATAAAATCCCGTCGCGTGTCGGCGATTCAAGGCTGTGGCATGAAGGACAGTATACCCAAGCCGCAATAGCCGACAATCTATATATCCACTGCCTGCCGGGTCCTCCCATCGCTCGCCGTACAGTGAACCGGCAGCGCAGGACTATTTTTAAAGCGTCATATAGACCCCCTACTATTGCGGCAGCGGCCTGCTGTAGTAAAGACGTGATCGCAGTGGGCCAAGGGCATTGGTATCATGTGCCAGGTACTGGGGCGTCGCGATCACACGGGTCGATATCAGCAGCGCCAAATTCAGGGTGATTAATATGAAACGCAGTGGTGAGCCACCGGCTTCCGTTACCAGTATGACGATTAACGGCATTGCCTTGCTGGTTGCGTTGCTCGTGTCCTGGTGGTTGTTGGGCAGCGGTGCGAGTGTCAGCGGGCTGTCGGCGGTTCTAATGATTGCCGCCTCGTATGTACTGCCTATAGTCGTGCTGGAAGCAATCTGGTTAGAGCCTGCGCGCCTGCGTATGCGGCCGCCACGCCCCACCTCGCCGAATGTCGGGAGGGTGGCGGTAAAACTGCTCGGTTTCGCAGTGACACTGTGGCTGATTGTCGGTGTCTACTCGCTGTTCCCCGAGTATCGGGGGGCGTTTTACGCCAGGTATTACGCGGCATTGCGCGCTGTCGCACCCTACTGGCTCGCAGTATCCGTGCCGTATTTTTTCTGGATGGATCGTCGCAGCGGTGGTGAGCGCGACGGCTACTGGCATATGGGAGAACTGGTGCTGTTACGATGGCGGAATGTCGATCGCGCGATTCTCGGGCAGTACCTTCTGGGCTGGATAGTAAAACTGTTTTTCCTGCCGCTGATGTTCACGTATCTGCTCGGAAAAATACAATACTTCCGCGATTATCACTTTGAACTTGTGTTCACCAGCTTCAGGGAATTCTACGATTTTGCGTTTGATTTCCTGTTCTATATTGACTTGCTGATCGCTTTCGTGGGTTACCTTTGTACCTTTAAGGCGACTGATTCGCACATTCGCTCTACCGAGCCTACGCTGCTGGGTTGGGCGGTTGCGATCATGTGCTATCAGCCGTTCTGGTCATTTTTCTCCTCACACTATATCGATTACCAGACGGGAGGCTCGGGCTGGGGTAAATGGCTGGCCGATTACACCGCGGTTTACGTGGTATGGGGGAGCTGCATTCTGGCGTTGCTGGCGATCTATGTCTGGGCCAGCCTCGCCTTCGGTATCCGCTTCTCCAATCTCACGCACCGTGGAATCCTCACCAACGGCCCCTACCGGTATTGCAAGCACCCGGCCTATGTCAGCAAGTGCCTGTCCTGGTGGCTTATCTCAATGCCGTTCATGGTGACTACCACCGCTGACGAATCGCTTCGCCACTGCCTGTTGTTACTACTGCTGAATGTGATCTACCTGCTGCGCGCGCGTACCGAAGAGCGCCATCTGGCACAGGACGAGGACTACTGCGCGTACGCGCGTTATATCGAAGAGAAAGGGCTGTTGCGCAAGCTTGGGCAGTGGCTGCCCATTATGAAATTCAGTCCGGGCCGTCTGTTCAATGTAGCCCACCGGTGACATCCGGTGACAGGTATCTCTCTGTGTCGACTTCATCGACCTGCGCCGGGGGCAGGAATTCCCTGGCGTACTGCAGGTAGACTTTTTCGCGTACGAACAGCTCAAAGCAGTCGCGATCAATATGATTGTCGAGCACCATCCTGTGCAGGATCTCGATCGCCTCGCTCACTGGTTTGGCCTTTTTGTAGGGGCGATCAGCCGCTGTCAGGGCCTCGAAAATATCGGCAATGGCAAGGATGCGTTCCGGCATGCTCAGCGCGTCCCCGGGTAGTTTGCGTGGATAGCCTGTTCCCTTCAGTGTCTCGTGATGCGTTGAGGCGTAGCGGGGTACATTCTTGAGTTCATCGGGAAAGGGCAGACTCTCCAGCATTTTGATGGTGCTGATCATGTGCTCGTTGATCTTGAATCGGTCCTCCTCTGTAAGCGTGCCGCGCGACACTGACAGATTGTAAAGCTCTCCCTGGTTGTACAGGTGCTCCGGGATCGCCATGTCGATGCCGTATTCGGGTGGATAAACGGCCCGGTGCTCGCGCTCTATAATGTGTTCCGGTTTATCGCTTAACAGCGCCTCGGTCGCTGGCAATGTGTCCGTGGTAGCTGGTGCCCGCAGTTCCTCCAGCGGGGAGAGACCGATGCGATTGTCAAAATGACGCTGCCAGGTCTGTCTGGCGATTTCCTGCAGGCGATCGAGCTTGGCCTGGTCGAGGAATTCACCGCCGACATTGCAACTCGCCACAAATGCAAACTGATCGAGTAACTCGCGCTGCCTGCACTGCAGTTGCTGATCCAGTGCCTCAGTGCTGACGCTGCCTTCCAGGCGCTGCTTCCAGTACGCAATCTCCGCATCGCGCCACAGCACCTCGAAGCGCATACGGATCTCGTGCAGGCGGTTGTAGATCACTTCCAGCTTACTGCCCTTGTCGACAATATGCTCGGGCGTGGTGATCTTGCCGCAGTCGTGCAGCCAGGCGGCAATCCGGTACTCGCGCCACTCGTCATCCGTTTCCAGGTTGAAGTCGCGGAACGCTGGCCGGTCACTGGCCGCTGCGTGTTCTGCCAGCATCAGTGCCAGTTCAGGAACGCGTTTACAGTGCCCTCCTGTGTACGCGGACTTATCGTCGATAGCCTGAGCTATCAGCTCGATGAACGCATCCATCAATGCGCGTTGTTCCATCTCGTGTGTCTGTATGGCTGCGACCATACTGACCATGGAACTGGACAATTCATCCAGTTCTTTCACATTTGAGCGCACATGTTTCACTCTCGCGAACTCGCGGCGCTGCACCTTGTCATTCTCAAGCGCCAGCTGCCGGATTGGCTGGACAATGGGCCTGGCAAAGAACCAGGACAGGGGCAGCAGTAGCAACAGGAACACCGTGGTGATGCCGATAGACAGTTTGACCTGGTCCATAAACGGGGCAACAAGTGCGTCACTGGGTGTGAGAATGCCAATGTAAAGCGGGTGGGTATCCTCTGCTGTGGGGGCCGCGTAAGCGAGGTAGGTCTGTCCCGCCAGCTGCGTCTCGATTAGCTGTCCCTGCAAGGCCGGGTCGGCGGCGATCTGGATCAGTACATCACTGGGCACCGCAGTGGAATGACGGCTCTCGCCGGGACTCAGGTCGGGCTCCAGCCACTTGTCGGAAAGATACTTGAACTGCTCATCACCGAGTGCGGCAATGGCTTTATCCAGCAGCTGGCGCAGCTGTGGCCTGTCAGCGGGAACAACCAGGTGCAGCGTGTCGGGAAGGTTGCTGTCACCAAAGCTTGCCTCATTGTGAAACTGCAGGCCCGCCAGGAAATACGTGCGCTGCAGGAAGCGCATTATCGCCTCATTATCCAGCGCGGCCGCTGCCTCTCCCGCCAATACCTGCTCCAATGCATGAAGCGTCGATTGCGTCTCTACAATCTCGATCTCCGGGAAGCGGCCCTGCAGAATCGGTATGGTCGACCAGCCCGCGGGGATCGCCAGTCGTTTCCCGTTGAGCTCAGCGAGGCCGTTGAGCGCGCCAAAATTGTCGCGGGTCACAAGGGTGTAGGGCAGCTGGGCGTAACTGCTGCCGAGCAATCCCAGATCCCGGTTGGCATCAGTGGCGATGACGGACTGCAGTAAGTCGATCTCCCCGGTCTTGTATAGCGCGACCAGCTCCGGCCAGCTGAACCCGTTGATGAAACGCACTTTCAAGCCGGTCATCTGAGCGATCAGTTTGACAACGTCGATAGAGTAGCCTTTGGGGCGTCCGCCCTGGGCGTAGTCGAAGGGAGGCCAGTTGAGCTCGTTGGACACGTTCAATGTCGGTTGGCTTGCCACGAATTTTTGTTCTTCCTGCGTGAGCAGCAGTTCTGGCACAGGGAGCTGCTGTTGTTGCTCATGCCGGTCCAGGCTGGAGGCAATGATCTCGCCGGTACCATCGAAGAGGTAGATGTTGCCTTTGCTGGAGACTCTGTGCCGGGTCAGGAAGTCGGAGATGGTCGCCAGCGTCATATCGATGGCGACAACGGTAGTGGAGTTTTTCAGGCGCTTTGACAGGGTCCGCCCCGGTACCCCGAGTTGCGAGAAGATATAGGGGGCGGTCATCTGCGCCGCATCGGAGGTGGCTGCGCTGGTATACCACGGTCGCGAACGCACCTCGTAATCCGTGGGCTCGACACGGGTCAGCCGAACCTGCAGGTTTTCATTGAGATACCGGTAGTGCCGCTCCGGCCCGGTCGGGCCCTCGCGCAGTGTGATCACCAGCCAGCGGTCGAGGGGATGTGCGTGTAACTTCTTGCGGGCAATATCGCTGGTATTGAGATTGATGACCTCGAAAAAACTGCCGTCGCCGCCACCCAGGTAAATACCGTAGTACAGCGGGTTTTTCACCAACACCTGGGTAAAAATCTCAAGGTGCGCCGTCTCGTTTTCCGAGTCATTCAGTACCGGGTTCTCAGCCAGCAAATCGATGACATTGACATTGATGCGCCCGACGCTGCGCAGTTCCGAAGCTATGCCGGACGACGCGGTCGCGTACAGGTCAGAGGCGACAGTTCGTGCCATGGACTGGCCGAAGTAGTATTGCAGGCCGATCGCCAGTGATGCCGTCAGGGCCGTGGCAATAACGAATGCGAGCACAACGGTGAGTTGTATGGTGGTGCGCATGTTGCCAAATAAGGATGTCATCGACGGTCAGGCTCCTGTTCCGTTGAGCTGCACCAATTCAGCATAGCACGAGTGGCAAGTGACTGATTTGTAGTGAGATACCTGAATGAAGAAAACCCCGTCAGATGGAGATCTGACGGGGTTTTCTGAGGGAGATTTCGGTTGGCTAGTGCGACTAGGGAGCGACGCTTACGTCACATCCGTAGGTTGCTATACGCGGTGCTCCATCGACTGGGTTAAAGTTAACCGAGAAGCTGCCATCCTCCCCTGAGGCGTCCTCTGGTTTTGTTTGCACAGTGAAACCATAGGCCCCTTGAGAATATATAGCCGGTACAGTGAAGTTGTCCTGACCGATAATCTCGCAGTTGCCTTCGGTGCTGAGACTAATAGTGGAGCCAGCCGGTGGCGCGTTGTTGTATTGATCTGAGATGTAGACTGTCTGTGTCCTGCCGTTTGTGGTGCTCGTGACTACAGTCCCCGGCGCTGAGGCATCCAGTGCATTGCGTACCATGACAATGACAAAGGATGGATCATCTGACAGTGTAATAACAATATCATCCCAGACATTGAGCAGTGTGCGGCTACACCAGACACCGTCTCCTTCTATCGGGCATCGCAGGCCGTTGTACATCGGAGAGGGGCCGTCCTTGTCATACACACCGTTGCGGTTGAAGTCGATGAACTCCTCACCGAACCCGGATTTGCATTGCGAGGACAGGCCGGGATCATCGATGGGTCTGCCAATACAAGCAGGCTCATTAGGCGTATAGACGCCGTCTTCATTGTGATCTTCAAATGCCTCACCGAGGTTGACGAAAAGATCCTTTTCATCTTCATCCATAATGCCGTTGCCATTGCGGTCGACGAACGTTTCCTCGCCGATCGCGTACACCATAACAGTAGATCGCATTCCCCGGGTGAAACCAAATCCTTGGGGGCAAGGCATAGGGCCAGAGGCCAGAGGAGCATAGCTGTAGGCAGGGCAATTCGTGTTGTAGATCGTTTTGATGTTGTCTTCCGCGAATTTGGGTTTTTTTGGCGCTGTGCTGGACCAGCTAGTTGTGCACAGTCCAGCCGTATCCGCTCCGAGCACACCTGTGGTGCAACTGGGGTTGATGGATCCGTATTCTGTTCGGAACACAGCGGCCGTGCCACCGGGTACCTTGTTGTTGTACCGGTCGTCCATGTTCACCGTGAATGTATTGGTGATATTGTTCACGTTGGCTGCGTTGGGGATAATAAACATCTCCGTCGAGATACTGATGGAGTTTTGTTCGGGTAAGCCGGTAGTAACACTCAGTATACTGGAAGGTGCGTCAACCTTTTCGCTTCCTGCGCCTACGGAAGCCATAACGACAACTGCCGGTGTAGGGACATTGCCGGAGCGCACTGTCACTGTGACGTCACCCTCGGCATTGCTGATACCTTGGGCTTTGGACAGTGTCATACCTCCGACAGACGTACTTTCAGGATCGAAGCGCAGATCGACAGTTATCCCGGGCTGTGGTCTGCCGGATTGATCTATTACGCGGAAAACCAGGTTGGACGTTTCGCTACGACCCGCTCCTCCAGTCCCGCGCAGCGCGATTACCTCGGGGTCCGCGCTGATGAAGTGGATGGCTGTTGTCTGGGGTGCTGCAATCTCCAACGTGCCAAATGCCTGGGCACTAGTCCCGGCGATGCTGGCCGTAAAGTTGTCGGTCCCGCTGCAGTTGATGGGGCTGTAAGTCGTGGTGGCCTCCCCAAATACGGTGACTGGGTTGGATGGGCTGATGGTAGACTGTGCTGCATTGATGCAGCCACTGGTGAATATCACCTCTACCTGTTCTGTGATGCGCTCATTATTCTCGTCCAACACGACGACAGATAGAAGCGCGTCACCACCGGCGGAGAGTGTTGATCCGGGCCCGGGAATGACCTCGATCTGGTTCTCGATAAAGAGATCATTTTCGTCGAAATAGCCCATACGCAGGCCGACGGATTCTACTTGAAACGCCAGGCTGCCTGAGATATCACCCGCGCTGGTAGTGGCCGTCACTGTGATGCTGCCGGCCCCTTGTTCTGATCCGGGCTGAACCTGAAATTCCACGATGCCGTTTTCATCCGTCAGGCCCGTTGTGGGAGAAAGCACAGCTAGCTCGCTGGTCGGTGTCACCACTACACCTGCTCCACCACCTTCAATGGTCACTCTCAACGTGCCAGGCGAAGTTGGTGTTATCGTATTCGTTTCATTGCCCTGTGGATCAAACAGTGCAAGCGACATTGAACTGGTGGTTACGTTAAAAGTGAGGCTGCCGGTAAGCTCACCATCGTCGGTGTTGACTGTTGCCGTGACTGTGCCGGTGCCGGTTTGGGAGCCAGCCACGATTGTAAATTGTGCTACACCCAGCAGATTCGTTAAGGCGGTTCCTGATTCAGGCAAAAGGGTGCCGATTTCTGTCGTCGCGGAGACCTGCACGTTGGCATCTCCTCCGGGAATACTCACTGTCAGCGTGCCCGGCGATGCGGAGGTTATTGTATCTGTAGGTTCACCAGCAGCATCAAAGAGCGCCAACGACAGAGTGGGGGTCTCGCCACCGCTGCTGCTTCCGCCACTGCTGCTTGAACTGGAGCTATCATCTTCATCGTAGAATGTACCTCCGCCGCCCCCGCCGCCACCACAGGCAGTGAGTGTGAACACAACGGCAATTAAAACAGCCAGATGGCTGACAAGCTTGGCGCCCCGATTGATCATGTTTTTCCCCTGTTGTCCGCCAAACAGCGGATCTTATTGGTGTTGCCTGTTAATTTTGTCTCGTCTTCCCTGAGGGCGGATTGTCTGTCCAGCGACAATCGCTAAAGTATCCACCTCGAACAGCTTACCATCACAATGCCTCAAAACTCGATAAATAACAGGGTGATACGCATCTTTTGTGATTTTTTACACAAGGTTGGTGGCGAGGGGGGCTGGATTGTTTCCGGAGAGGGTGTGATGTCTGGCCGATTCACATTTCCGGGGGCAAATGCTGGCGGGGGCTGACCGCAGGCGCCATGACTGTTTGTGCCCTGACAGCCACCTGTTACCATCTGCGCGATGAATCAGCCCACCACCAGCGACAGCGTGCTCACTGTCTCGATTGTGCTTCACAACAGCTCGCTAACGCTGTTGCGGGGGACTGTCCAGAGCCTGCGCCGCGCTGCACAGTACGCGATGGCGGCAGGCAATCTGCAGGGGGTGACGGTCTGGCTTGTCGACAACGCCTCTGATGACGGTTTTCGGGCAGCCCTGGCCGATGAGATGGCACACTGGTCATCAGGTGATGGTTTTGAAGTCCGGTATGCCCCCCAGCCCTGTAATCGCGGCTTCGGGTTTGGCCACAATACGGTGCTGCCAGACTTGCAGAGCGAGTTCCACCTGGTGCTGAATCCCGATGTGGAGCTGGCTGAGGACGCGCTGGACAAGGGGCTGGCAGCGCTGCGCGATAATGCAGCTGCCGTACTGGTGAGTCCAAGGGTTACCGGCGGCGGCGGCGAACAGGAGTTCCTGTGCAAGCGCTATCCCTCCGTGCTGGTGTTGCTGCTGCGCGGGTTTGCGCCGGGTTTCGTGCGCCGGCTGTTCCAGCGACAACTGGCGGCTTACGAAATGCGCGACCTGTGCAGTGGCGCGACGCCCGCCGGCGTCGATATCGCCAGTGGCTGTTTCATGCTGATGCGAACAGCGGCGCTGCGGGCGGTGGGGGGCTTTGACGAGAACTTCTTCCTCTACTTCGAGGATTTCGACTTGTCGCTGCGCCTCGCCGCGCAGGGGCGGCTGCTGTTTGATCCGGCGGTAAGGATTGTCCACCACGGCGGTTACGCGGCCAGCAAGGGACGACGTCACCTGCAGTATTTTGTCCGCTCCGGTATACGGTTTTTCCAGCGCCACGGCTGGCGTTTTCTATAGCCGTGGGGGAAATACTGGTAGACTGGCGCTCTGGCATCCACGACATTTTCCGGGAACAGTTTGCATGAATGAATTGAGACGCATGGCCTATCTCGACGCGCTCGGGATCGATAGCTATGTGTCGCGCCGGCAATTGCCTGGCGCTGCAGTGACCCGGCGCCTGGCCATTGTCAGGACGTCGGCGGTGGCAGTGCCGCCAGCGGTCAGTGTCGATGGCAGCAGCGCGGATACCGTCGCTGGTGCCAGCCCTGTTTCTGCACTCCGTGCCGGACTGGCACAGCCCGATGCCGCGTCCACTGCACGTGCAGACCGCGCTGTAGCCGAGACGGTGCAAGCGCAGCCAGCGCGCGCTGACGAGCCGGTGCCGCGGTTTACCCTGAGTGCGATTGTGGCCGGTGATTGGCTGTGGGTGGAGGAACTGCACGGCATGCCGCTGACCACAGACCAGGTGCGGCTGGTGCAGGCCATGGCGCACGCGCTGCGCCTGAGCGTTGGCGGCCACAGTGAGGGCGCCGCGGCGGGCGCTCCGCAGTCCCGTCCGGAGGTGAAGCAGTTCGAATGGCCGATGCACACCAATCGCCAACTGGACCTGGGCGAGGAGGCCGCGCGCACGGCGGTGGTGGCCTTCGTCAGTCGCTGGTTGGAAGAGAGCCGCTGCCGGGGGCTGGTGCTGCTGGGGCAGGCTTGTGCAGGGCGCGTGCCGCTGTCGCAGATCTCTGTGCCTGTCGTCAGCACGGTCAGCAGTGCCGAGATACTGGCCAGCCCCGCGCTGAAACGCCGCGTGTGGCGAGACCTACAGGCATTCCTGCAACGCGCATGACCGGCGCCATCACCCTTTTACCTTTTCGTGCTTCGAGCGGTGTGTCTTGGCGGTGACCCGCGTGTACAGATACGGCCAGGCCGCTGATGTCGCCGCGCTGGTCGCGATTGATGCCAGCACCAGCCTCAATCCGTGGACGGCCAAGCAGCTCGCTGCCGCCTGCGACGGCGAGGCAGGCTCGCGGGCGTGGATGCTGGTGGTGGAGACAGGCGGCCTGGTAGCGGGCTTTGCGGCGCTGTCCAGTGTGTTGGATGAGGTGTCTATTCTCAGCATTGCGATAAGCCCGCAGCAGCAGCGCCAGGGCCTGGGGCAGTCGCTGTTGCAGGCCGCGCTGGAACGGGCCGGACGCGCCGGTGCAATCAGATGCCTGCTGGAAGTCCGTGAATCCAATGTCGCGGCCAGGCATCTCTACACCCGGAACGGCTTTGTGCTGGATGGTGTGCGCAAAAACTATTACCCTGCCGACGGTGGTCGTGAAGACGCCCTGTTGATGTCCAAACAGCTAGAAGGAACAGCCAATGAATGTGCTTGAGACCGAGTGGTGGACGATGGCGGTGCCACCAGAGTGGTGGGCGGACTCGGAGGAAGACAGCATTCTGGTCGGTGACCAGGACGATGTCGGCTGTATTGAAATCAGCACCCTGCACAAGGAGGAGGGCGAATTTGACGCCGGGACCGTGCGCGATATCGCCGAGGCTGAATCCGAGCAGGCGCTGCAGTGGCAGGCCGTGTCGCTGGGCGATTTCACCGGCCTCGGCAGCCGCTATGTCGAGGAGGGTACAGCGGTCAGGGAGTGGTACGTCGCCAACGGTGCGCTGCTACTCTTCATTACCTACAGCTGCGACCAGGAGAACCAGGGCATGGACGATGCCGCAGTGGATGAACTGCTGGATACCCTGATGCTGCTGGAGTCGCGCGCCTAGGACACGGTCCCGGTGACGCGCACGCGTTTGGCACCTTTCACGGGCGCTGTCTTCATTGCCGCTTCGCGTTTTTTGATCTGGTCGTCGATGATATTTTTCATCGCGATAATCAAGCCGGTGAAGATGAAGGCGCCCGGCGGCAGTATCGCCAGCAGGAACGGCTGGTAATTCGGGAACAGTTCGACTTTCCAATCAGCGGCGGCTGGCCCGAACAGTAAATCCATATTCGCGAACAGTGCACCGGTGCCGGTGACCTCGCGCAGCGCGCCCAGCAATACCAGTACAAAGGCAAAGCCCATGCCCATGATGAAGCCGTCGTAGGCGGAAGGGGCGAGGGAGTTTTTGGCGGCGAACCCGTCGGCGCGGCCCAGAATCACGCAGTTGGTGGTAATCAGCGGCAGGAAGATGCCGAGAATCTCATACAATTCGTAGGCGAAGGCCTGCATCAGCAGTTCGATACAGGTGACAGCGGCCGCAATAATCATCACGAATGCCGGCAGGCGCACAGCGTCGGAGACTATATTGCGGATCAGCGAGACGGCGGTGTTGGAGGTGATCAGCACCATGGTAGTGGCCAATCCCAGCCCGACCGCATTGACTACCGTGCCGGTTACGGCCAGCAGCGGGCACAGGCCCAGCAGTTGCACAATGGCGGGATTGTTCTTCCACAGGCCGTTGAGCGACAGGTCCTTATAACTGACATCTGCCATTATGAATCGCCTCCGGTTGGCGCGGGATCAGGCCGTTTGAACAGCAGTTTTCTGTTCGACTCGGCAAATTGTAAGGCGCGCAGGGTGGCCGCGACAACCGCTCGCGGGGTGATGGTGGCGCCGGTGAACTGATCGAACACACCTTTATCCTTCTTCACCGCCCAGCCATCGAGGGTCGGGTTGTCCAGCGAGCGTCCGGCAAAGCCCAGTATCCAGTCAGATTTCTTGACGTCGACCTTGTCGCCCAGGCCGGGTGTTTCACGGTGTGTCAGGGCGCGCACGCCGGCAATGGAGCCATCGGTATTCACGCCCACAATCAGTTCGATCTCCCCGGTGTAGCCGTCGGGTGCGACGACCGGGATAATGGCGGCGACAACCTCACCGTGCTGGCGTGCGATGTAAATGTGCTTCTCCTCGTTCAGTCCCAGCCCCGGGGTGTCCGGGCCGACCACAATGGTCTCATCCAGCATCGAGTTGTCGTGGCGGGAGCGGGGGATGATTTCCAGCAGTGCTTTTTCCTCGGCCAGGCGCTTCTGCTGGGCGATATCACTTTTTGTCAGCAGGTAGGTTCCGGCGATCAATGCGGTGGTGCACACAGCAAAGAGCGCGAGCAGGAGGCTGTTGCGAGTGATCGATTGGCCGAGCATGCTATTTTTCTCCCCGCTTGCTGTGGCCATAGGTGCGTGGCTGCGTGTAATAGTCGATGAACGGCGCGGCAAAATTCATGATTAGCACGGCGAAAGCGACCGCATCCGGGTAGTTGCCCCGCACGCGTATCACGTACACCAGCGCGCCGATCAGGGCGCCGTAAATCAGGCGCCCGCGCAGGGATACGGCAGAGGTCACCGGGTCTGTGACGATGAAGAAGGCCCCGAACATAGTGGCACCGCTGAACAGGTGGAATAGCGGTGAACCGCCGCTGGCGGAGCTGCCGCCATCATAGAACAGCGCGGCCAGCAGGCTGAGGCTGACCAGCATCGCAACCGGTGCGTGCCAGGTGAAAATGCGCTGGTACAGCAGCCAGGCACCACCGGCGAGAAACGCCAGGTTGGCCCACTCCCAGCCCACACCGGCAAAGAGGCCGAATTGGGGGTTCTGCTGCCACAGGTCTTCGATCAGCAAACTGTTGTTCTGTTTCAGCACGTCCAGTGGTGTCGCCATGGTGACACCGTCGTACTGGCCGGGGGTGAAACAGGCCTGTAGCGCCTGCAGCAGGCTGGGCATCTCACCCTGGCCCAGTGGCGGCGCCCAGGACGTCATCTGCACCGGGAAGGAGATCAGCAGGATGACATAGCCGGCCATGGCCGGATTGAAGGGGTTGTAGCCGAGCCCTCCGTAGAGCTGCTTGGCCAACAGGATGGCGCTGGCGATGCCGATGGCGATCAGCCACCACGGCGAGTACGGGGGCAGTGCGATACACAGCAGGAAGGCCGTCACCAGTGCACTGCAGTCCTTCAGGTAAAAGCCCAGCGGCCGGCGGCGCAGTTTCAGTGCCAGTGCTTCACAGGCCAGCGCCACCAGGCTGCCCCACAGTAGATTCACCAGCGTGCCGTAGCCGAAAAAATGCGTGAGCACGATAATGCCCGGCACGGTGGCCAGCAGTACATTCTGCATCACGCGCTGCGTGCTCATAGGGCCGTGGGCGTGGGGTGAGGTGAGGCGTATCAGGGCCATATCAGGCATCCTCTGCCTGTTGCAGTTGCTGCTCGGCGGCGCTGATTTTTCCGGTCAGGCGGGCCACGGTTGACTCCAGCGCTTCGATAACTTTCTCCTCGTCGCCATTGGACCGGCTCTGGGCCAGGGTCGCCTCTGTCTTTTGCAGGCGCTGTTGCAGTTTTGCCAGGTCGGCCCGCGCTTTTTCCGCCGGGCTCAGCGAGGCCTCGGCCTGCCGTTTTGCCAGCGCTTTTTCGATCGCGGCCTTGGCGGCGTCGGCGGGCGGTTCGCTCTGCGCAGCCCCGCCCTCACCCTGTGCCTGCTGGTAGGCAGTGAGGGCCTGTTCAGCCTTGGCGAGTTTATCGCGTGTTTTATCGACCCCGGTTTGCAGGGCGTCGACCAGGTCGCTGTTCTGTGACCGGGCCTCTTCCAGCTTGGCCGTGGCGGTGTCGAGGCGCTTTTGCGCCGAGACAACGGCTTTTTCCAGCATCTCCAGTTCACTCTGCTCACCACCGGCGCCATGCTGTGCGGCCTTTTTGGCCTGGGCGCGCGCGATAGCCGCCTGGATGGGGTCTTCCCCGCTGTCGGCGCCAGCGCTCTGGGCGCGTTTTTCGGCGGCTTTTTTACGCGCAGCGCGTTTCGCTTCTTTCTCAGCCTCGGCCTGTTCCAGTCGGTGCTGGCGCGCTTCAAAGCGGATGCGGGAGGCCTCGGCCTTCTCGTGGTCGCGGCGCATTTGCAGGATTTCCGCCTTGGAGGCGCGGTAGTACTGCACCAGCGGAATATTGCTGGGACAGACGTAGGAGCAGGCGCCACATTCAATACAATCGAACAGGTTGTGGTGCTCGAGTTTTTCAAACTCCTTGCCCTGGGCGAACCAGAATAGCTGTTGCGGCAGCAGGCTCGCCGGACAGGCCTCGGCGCACATGCCGCAGCGTATGCAGGCCTGTGCCGGCGGCGGTGTGGGCAGTTCGTCCTCGGTGGGCGCGAGCAGGCAGTTGGTGGTTTTGACGATGGGCACATCGATATCGGGAACCGTGAAACCCATCATGGGGCCGCCCATGATGAGGCGGCGGTTTTTCTCGGGCTGGTAACCGGCTTTCTCCAGCAGGTAGCGCATCGGGGTGCCGATCAGTGCCTGGAAGTTCTGTGGCTCGCGCACAGCGGCGCCGGTGACAGTGGTCACGCGGGAAATCAGCGGCCTGCCGTGTACCACCGCCTGGTAGATAGCGACGGTACTGCCGATGTTCTGGCAGACCACGCCGACCTGTGACGGCAGGCCGCCGCTGGGTACCTGTTTGCCGGTGAGGATCTCGATCAACTGCTTCTCACCGCCCGAGGGGTATTTGGTCGGGAACTGGACGACCTCGATGCCACTGCCCTCGGTGGCGGCGCGCAGCGCGGCGATGCCCTCCGGTTTGTTATCCTCCACGCCGATCAGGGTCTCCCGCGGGCCGATGATGTAGCGCAGGATTTTTGCACCCTCGATGATCTGGTCCGCCCGCTCGCGCATCAGCACGTCATCTGCCGTGATATAGGGCTCGCATTCGGTACCGTTGATGATCAGGGTTTCAATCTCGGTGCCCGGCTTGACCGACAGCTTGACCGAACTGGGGAAGCCCGCGCCACCCATACCCGCGATACCGGCGTGCCGGATCAGGTCGATCAGCGCCAGTTTGTCCATGGACTCGTAGTCCGGTCGACCGCTGCACGCTATCCATTCATCCCTGCCATCCGGTGTCAGCACGATGCACGGTGCGAAATGGCCGGAGGGATGCGCGATCTGGCGATCTTCTATGGCGCTGATGGTGCCCGAGGTGGGCGCGTGTTTGGGCACGCTCATGAAGCCCTGTGCCTCGGCGATCATCTGCCCTTTGAGAACGTGTTCGCCGATCTCCACGATGACGCCGGCCGGAGTGCCGATGTGCTGGGACAGGGGGATCACCAACTCGGGGGGGATGCCGGCGTCAGCGATAGGCGTGCGCACAGACTGGTGCTTGTTCTCCGGCGGGTGGATGCCGCCGTGGAAACCGTAGGTTTTTCTCATGCCGCGCGGTCCCGTGAGGCGTCATCCTGTGGCGTATCGGTGGCGATGATGTCCACACGGCGGCTCACCGGGTCGGGTAGCTGCCAGTGCCAGGTCTGCAGGGTTTCCTGCTGCGGTATCATGTCGATGCAGTCGACGGGGCAGGGCTCGACGCACAGGTCACAGCCGGTGCACTCGCTGCTGATGACCGTGTGCATCTGCTTGGCGGCACCGACAATCGCATCCACAGGGCAGGCCTGTATGCATTTGGTGCAGCCGATACACTCCGCTTCGCGAATAAAGGCCACCGAGGGTACTGCGGCGACCTCACCGTGCTCGGAATCCAGCGGCAGCGGCTCAACATCCAGCAGGTCGGCCAGCGCCTGGATGCCGGCTTCACCGCCCGGGGGGCATTTATTGATATCCTCGCCGTTGGCGATCGCCTCGGCATAGGGCCTGCAGCCGGGATACCCGCACTGGCCGCACTGGGTCTGTGGCAGGATGTTGTTGATCTCGTCCGCAATGGGATTGCCCTCGGTCTTGAAGCGCACCGCGGCATAGCCCAGCAGTGCGCCAAACACAGCGGCCAGCCCGACCAGCGCGAGCAGGGCGGCAAACAGCGGATACTGGGAGAGGAGTTCAATCACGCGCGTTTATACCAGTCCGGCAAAGCCCATAAAGGCCAGCGACATCAGGCCGGCCGTGATCATACCTACCGCCGCGCCCTTGAACGGGCTGGGTACGTCCGCGACCGTCAGGCGCTCCCGCATGGCGGCAAACAGCACCAGCACCAGTGAGAAGCCGGCGCCGGCGCCAAAGCCGTAGAACAGCGCCTGCAGGAATGTGTGGTCTTTGCTGATGTTCAGCAGGGCGACACCCAGCACGGCACAGTTGGTGGTGATCAGGGGCAGGTAGACGCCCAGTACGCGGTGCAGCAGCGGGCTGGTTTTGCGCATCACCATCTCGGTGAACTGCACCACCACGGCGATCACGAGGATGAACGCGATGGTTTTCAGGTAGCCCAGGCCCAGCGGCAGCAGCAGGAAGTGGTAGGTCAGGTTGCTGCAGGCCGAGGCCAGCGTCAGCACGAAGGTGGTGGCCATCGACATACCCATCGCGGCTTCCAGCTTATTGGAGACACCCATAAACGGGCACAGTCCCAGGAACTGTACCAGTACGAAGTTGTTGACCAGGATCGCACTGATCAACAGGATTGAATAGTCTGCCAGCATGCTTGGGTTCTCTGTGTGCACCGGGGCGGCTGTGCACTCTCCTTTTTCTATCGCGCTATTCTATCGGTTACTGCAGATTTAGGCAGTCCGAATTTGCGAACTAATGCTCATTAGTCTGTGAAATAGTTCACCATTTACTTGACCTGCATGCCGGGCGTTGCTCCCGCGTGCGGTTCCAGCAGGAACAAATCCTTACCACCGGGTCCGGCGGCCAGCACCATGCCCTCGGAGACGCCAAAGCGCATCTTCCGGGGGGCCAGGTTGGCCACCATAACGGTCAGCTTGCCCACCAGTTGCTCCGGCTGGTAGGCGGATTTGATGCCGGCGAAGACCTGCTTCTGCCCGCTGTCCGGGCCCAGGTCCAGCGTCAGGCGCAGCAGTTTATCGGCGCCCTCGACATGCTCGGCGGCAACGATCGCGGCGATACGCAGGTCGACCTTGGCAAAATCGTCGAACTCGATGGTGTCCGCCACTTTCACTGCTGGCTGCGCTTTGTTGGCGGCGGTCGCCGGGGCTGCCGCGGCAGCCTGTGACTCCTTGCTCGCTTCCACCATCGCCGCCACCTGCTTCGGGTCGATGCGGGTCAGCAGTGGCTGGAAGGTATCCAGCGCGTGGTCGAGCAGTGGCGCCTGCAGGGCGGTCCAGTCCAGCGTGCACTTCAGGAACGCCTCGGATTTTTCGGCCATGCCCGGCAGCACCGGCTTGAGGTAGGTCATCAGCACGCGGAACAGGTTGATGCCAACGCTGCAGACATCGTGCACTTCCTGTTCCGTGCCTTCCTGTTTGGCCAGCGCCCAGGGCTTTTTCTCATCGATGTACTGGTTGGCGCGATCCGCCAGCGCCAGAATCTCACGGATTGCCTTATTGAATTCACGCTGTTCGTACAGGCCGGCGATTGGCTCGCCCGCGGCGATAAACGATTCGACCATCTCCTGTTCCGCGCAGCCGGCCGACAGTGTGTTGTCAAAGCTGTTGCGCAGGAAGCCGGCGCAGCGGCTGGCGATATTCACCACCTTGCCGACGACATCGGAGTTCACGCGCTGTACAAAGTCCTCCAGGTTGAGGTCAATATCGTCTACTGAGCTGCTCAATTTGGCGGCGAAGTAGTAGCGCAGGTACTGTGCATCCAGGTGTTCCAGATAGGTGCTGGCCTTGATAAAAGTGCCGCGGCTCTTGCTCATCTTGGTGCCGTTCACGGTGAGGAAGCCGTGGGCGTAGATTGCGGTCGGTGCCCGCAGTCCTGCGGACTCCAGCATGGCCGGCCAGAACAGGCCGTGGAAGTTGATGATGTCCTTGCCGATAAAGTGGTACAGCTCAGTGTCGCCGCCGTGCTGCCAGTACTCGTCAAACGGATGCCCGGTGCGGTCGCAGTAGTTCTGGAAACTGGCGATATAGCCGATCGGGGCATCCAGCCAGACATAAAAGTACTTGCCCGGTTCGCCGGGGATTTCAAACCCGAAATACGGGGCATCGCGGCTGATGTCCCATTCCTGCAGGCCGGCATCGGTCCACTCGCGCAGTTTGTTGGCGACCTGGGGTTGCAGCCTGCCGGAGTCCAGCCACGCTTTCAGCATATCGGCAAACTCGGGGAGCTTGAAAAAGAAATGCGTGGACTCTTTGTCCACCGGCCTGGCGCCGGAGATGGCGGATACAGGGTCGATCAGGTCCGTCGGGCTGTAAGTAGCGCCACAGGCCTCGCAGTTGTCCCCGTACTGGTCCGGCGTCTTGCAGCGAGGGCAGGTGCCCTTGATGAATCGGTCGGCGAGAAACAGCTGTTTCTCGGGATCGAACGCCTGGATGATCGCCCGCGTGGCAATGTGGCCGTTGTCCTTGAGGTGCTGGTAGATGGTCTCGCTCCAGAACCGGTTTTCCTCGCTGTGCGTGGTGTGGAAATTATCAAAACCGATCAGGAAGCCGGCGCTGTCGCGCTTATGCTCCTGCTGGATGTTCTCAATCTGTTGCTCGGGGCTGATGCCGAGCTTCTCCGCGGTCAGCATGATGGCGGTGCCATGCGCGTCATCGGCACAGACATAGAGGCAGTGATGGCCGCGTGATTTCTGGAAGCGCACCCAGATATCGGTCTGTACCTGCTCCAACAGATGCCCCAGGTGCAGGGAACCGTTGGCATAGGGCAATGCGCTGGTGACCAGGATTTTGCGTGGAGCCGGTGCCGCCATGGTAAAAGTCTGCGTTGCAAAAAAGGGGCGCTACTATAGCGTTTTTGCCGGTGAGTTTCACCCGTGATGAGAGGGCGGCGGCAGGTCTGGCGCAGCCCCGGCTCTGGCCGGACACAAATGCTTCATTATTCCTTCATCTGCCGTTCACCAAAGCGTCATCTCCGGCACCTACTTTGTGCGGCTGTAATCCACTACACAAAAAAACCTGTCCGGGGAGTAATCGAATGAATTGGAAGAAAATACTGGTGCTGTCAGCGGTCAGCCTGCCGCTGGCACTGGCCGGCTGCAGCAGCGACGACGGAGACAATGGTGCTCCGGGTGCGACCGGCGCGACCGGTGCAACAGGCGCCACCGGACCGGCAGGTCCTGGCGGGTCCGATGCGACACCGACGACGATCTCACTGTCCCTGCTGGGACGCTACGAAACAGGTGAATTCGGTGAGTCGGCGGCCGAGATTGTGGATTACGATCCCGCTACCCGCATGACATTCGTGGTCAATGCCAACTCCGGCCAGATCGACATCATCGACGCCTCGTCGCCGGCCGCGCCCACCCTCAGTGGCACCCTGGATGTGGCGGCAGACGTCGCCGGTGCCCTCGGTATGGAAGCCGGCGACCTGGGTGCGGCCAACAGCGTGTCTGTTCACAGCGGCACGCTGGCGGTGGCGATTGAAGCGGACAACAAGCAGGCCAACGGTTATATCGCGTTCTACCAGACTGACGGTACCTTCCTCAGTGCGGTAGAGGCCGGCGCGCTGCCGGATATGGTCACTTTCACCCCGGATGGCAGCAAGGTGCTGGTCGCTAACGAGGGCGAGCCCAATGGCGACTACTCGGTGGATCCCGAGGGCAGCGTCACCATCATCGATGTCTCCGCAGGCGCTGGCAGTGTAACGGCGGCCAATGTGACACAGCTGGATTTCAGGGCATTCAACAGCGGCGGCCTGACCGGGCCGGTGCGTATCTCCAGCAAGGCGGCATCGGTGGCCGCCGACCTCGAGCCCGAGTATATCGCCGTCTCGGCGGACAGCGGCACTGCGTATGTGTCGCTGCAGGAAAACAACGCCATGGCTGAGGTGGACCTGGACAGCAACAGCATCGTCAAGGTGTGGGGGTTGGGATACAAGAACCACAGCATCCCCGGCAATGAGATGGACCCGAGCAACCGCGATAATGGCGTGAATATCCGCAGTGTGCCCGTGTTCGGTACCTACATGCCTGACAGCGTCGATGCCTTTGAGTTCGATGGCTTGACCTATCTGGTGACGGCCAATGAGGGCGATGGCCGCGAGTACCTGACGGATGCTGAGGACTCCGCTGACTGCACGGCGCAGGGCGGCTTCGATTACGATGGCGGCGACTGCTTCCACTACCTCGATGAAATACGGGTCAAGGATATCACTGATGGCGGTGCCAGCTTTGATGCCGACCTGGTGGCGCTGGCGGGCGCGGACTTTGAAGAGGACGAGCAACTCGGGCGCCTCAAGGTTATTGCGAACCTGGGCACCAAGGGCAGTTGCGCGTCACTGGCGACGACCGGCCAGCCGGGGGCTGATTGCACCTACGAGGCGCTGTACGCCTACGGTGCGCGGTCATTCACCATCTGGAATACCCGGACAGGCCAACCGGTATTCGATTCCGGCAGCGACTTCGAGGTGATTACCGCGAATCGCCTGGGTGAGAACTTCAACGCCAGTAATGACGACAACGCTGGAGATGACCGCTCGGACGACAAAGGGCCGGAGCCGGAAGCGGTCGAGATCGCCGTCATCGAAGGTCGAACCTACGCCTTCATCGGCCTTGAGCGCGTCGGCGGCATCATGGTGTACGACATCACCACCCCGGAATCATCGGAGTTTGTGCAGTACATCAATACCCGGGATTTCACTGTGGACGATGTCGAGGATGATCTGGCGCTGGTGGGAGACCTCGGACCGGAGTCGATCAAGGTGGTCGCGGCCCAGGATAGCCCGACAGGGAACCCCATGTTGATACTCGGCAATGAAGTGAGCGGCACCACCAGCTTCTTCAATATCGCGGTCATTGCGAAGTAGTGTCGCGGTCGGCCGTCACCTGCTGACGGCCTGAGTCCCCGGGCGGGGCGTCGTCCCCGCTCACTGCGCCTGCCGCGTACATCGCGGCAGCGCGCTATTTCCCCCGCAGGATTGATCACGCATTGTTGTATTGGTGGCATGTCCCTATACTAGCGGGCCGGGAAATACCGGCCCGCATTCCGGTCCAGGGCTCTTGCGTCACGGGTACTCATGAACCAGATCAAACACATCATCGCAATCGCTTCCGGCAAAGGCGGGGTGGGCAAGTCCACCACAGCCGTGAACCTGGCGCTTGCACTCAAGGCGCAGGGGGCGGCTGTCGGCCTGCTGGACGCTGATATCTACGGTCCCAGCCAGCAGCTGATGCTGGGCCTGCCTGCGGATACACGCCCCGAGCAGCAGGGCGGGCAGTATTTGCTGCCGGTGGAGGCGCACGGCCTGAAAACCATGTCCATGGGCTATCTTGTCAACGACCGCACGCCGATGGTGTGGCGTGGGCCGATGGCCGGCGGTGCGCTCGCGCAGATGCTGGAGCAGACCCTGTGGGGCGAGCTCGACTACCTGGTGATCGATATGCCGCCGGGTACCGGCGATATCCAGCTGACACTGTCGCAGAAGGCCAAGGTGTCAGGCGCAGTGATCGTCACCACGCCGCAGGACATCGCGCTGCTGGACGCGCG
>JAGRIE010000004.1 GCA_020443425.1 Halioglobus sp. | reverse complement strand
GGTTATCGAGCAGGCCCAACTAACAAGTGGGAGAGATTTGAAGGTGCGGTACCCAGACGAAGCGGCACTGCAATAATGTGAAGATGGCCCCGATCATCAATGACCGCTGCGTCAAAATGGCCCGACTGACGCGTTCAGCAGATTCCAAAACATCCAGATTCTGCCTACCCTGTCTGCTTGCGCAAGGTAGGGTCTTCCTTACCACTAAGGGGGTAACCGGCATTCGCGCCGTGCACAAGGGCAAAGAATTCACCATTCGCGCACGAACAGTCGTGCTGGCTGCGGGTGCGTATATGACACCTCGACTGCTGCTCAAATCCAGTTCACCAACCTGGCCGGACGGTTTAGCTAGCCGGTCGGCAATGGTGGGTCGAAGCCTGATGTTGCATAACAGTGACCTTATGGCAGTGGACTCACCGCAATCTGCCGCCTGGCTGCAGTTGATGCAATCGGCCAATGCCGAGAGCCTGTCTACGGCAGACGGCATCAAACTCAGTGGCTACAAACTGCTTGGCTGGTATCCAGGCGATGCCGGATGGCTGAGTTGCGCACTGCAGTTTGCTGGGACGCTGCTGTTCAATATCAATACGTTTCACGGAATGTCGCCAGGACTCGACTGGGTGCAGCAGGACCTGCACATCTGGTTGCAAAATATGTTCGGTTCGATCTTCTTCCTGGCCTCCGGGTACCTCGCTTTTGTTGAAACTTGCCATCGATCCTGGGCCTGGTTGCCACACCTGCTGTCGTGGCGCATCACCTTTGTTAACCTGCTAGGCTGTATTTTTTTATGGTATCTGCGGTATTCGCCTTTGTAACACCGCATACGGCGAATTTCGATACCGCTGATGCTGCGTCACTGTTCACCCTGCTCGGCGCAATGGCCTTTTTTATTGGCGCCCTGCTGTTACTGCTGGAGGCGGGATCCGGTACTCTGGTGGAACAACTGGCCCATCAGGGCAAGTCCCTGCCCGACCATGTTCACCGGGAGTTCGAGGCCTACCTGAATTGCGGCCGCCTCGAACACGGCTTTCTCCGGGTGCGCTGCGAAAAATGCCACTTCGAGCGGCTGGTAGCGTTTTCCTACAAGAAACGCGGACTCTGCCCCAGTTGCGGCGCCCGCCGCATGGCCGAGACCGCCGCCCTGCTGGCCGATGAGGTGTGTCCCGATGTCCCGCTCCGCCAGTGGGTGATCAGTTTCCCCTTTCCCCTGCGCAACCTGTTTGCCTCCCACCCTCAGGCCATGGGCAAGGTGCTGGGCATCGTTTACCAGGCGATCTCGACACACCTGATCCGCAAGGCCGGATTTTCGCTCAACGATAGCGCCACCGGCGCAAGTGACGCTAGTCCAGCGCTTCGGCTCTGCTCTCAACCTCAATATCCACTTTCACATCCTGTTTTTGGATAGCGTTTATGTCTACCGCGACAACAGATCACCCCGATTTCAACGCATCAAGGTGCCGGATACAAGCGAGCTGGAGGAACTGGTGCAGTTGATCAGCAAACGCGTGGGGCGCTGCCTGGAACGACAAGGCTTACTGGAGCAGGACACGGAGTGCGCTTGGCTGGATCTGGAGCGCGCCGAAGACACCGATGCAATGCCCCAGATACTGGGCAGTTCCGTCTCCTGCCGGATCGCTGTCGCCCCCGCAGCAGGGGCGAAAGGCCTTTATGATCCGCACCATCCGCACCATCCGCACCATCCGCACCATCCGACCACTTGACCGACCTGATCCCGGCCGTCGCTGTTCCTCGTCTATCACTCAGTTTCACGGGTAAGGTGGTATACACCCTGAAGATCCCCTACCGGGACGGAACGACGCACCTGGCCTTCGATCCGGTGGATTTCATCGCCCGATTGGCGGCATTGATGCCAAAACCCAGGGTCAATCTCACCCGCTACCACGGTGTCCTGGCCCCCAACCACCGATGGCGCGTGTGGGTCACTCCAGCTGGGCGTGGCAAGGAACTGAAGAAGAGGTGTGTGGCCGTTGCGTGGGTGCTGTCAAGGTGATTGTCGAAGCGTCGAACCGCTGCATTGAGGACCAGGAGATCATTGACAAGGTGAATTGATGCGAAGCATCAAGATAGGGTGCCCTGGGGCATCGGATTCTGGGTCACCTGCGCCAGAAAGAACAGGAACTACCTACCTAGCCGCTCCTGGTGCCACCCACCCGAGCCCCGCCGGGTACGTTGCCTCTTTTCGCGGGGAAGGGCGCGCAGTAGCAGAACCCGCTTTTTCATTGATCAAGTAGCAGGGACGCCAACAGATTGATATAGGGCACTGTGGGCCACGGCCTGGGCCGTGCTCGACGCGGGGTACAAGAAGCTGGGTATGACGCCAACCCTGCAATGTCATGCAATAGAGTTCGAGCTGGCGAGCAAACAGCCGGGTAAAGCCGTCGAGAGATTGCGGGCGCTCGAACCCGCGCTGGGCGCTTCACCCGACTGGAAGGTGGAATGGCCGAACTGGTACTGTTCACAGGCCAGTGAGAGCAGGCACAGGCGCTGCTGGACGCCGCATCGACTCAATTGGATACGTTGCGCAACGGTTGATTTAGCGGGACAGGATCGAGCGCGTACGTGCCGCTTCCCTGCCGGCTTAACGACCGTGACATGTCATGGTCGGCGACATACTCTGAGCCCCAACACCCCCAACCCAAACAGGAAGAGCGTGCCTGGAACAGGTGCCATGCCTGGAACCTCGCGTACGAACCACGCACCTAGGGTTGGCCCTTCGATGAATTGGAGGCGTGGCAATGACGTAATGATGACATCCTGGCCGTCGGGGCCAGGCCGGTCGTATAGAGCAGCAACCGACGCAGGGTATGGGGTGTCCGAAGTGAGCAGCCAACCTTGTATTTCGTCGCCATAGGTCCATACCGACGTGGGCGTAAAATCCGCCAGGAATGCTGGTGCCCACGAAGAATCCGTCTCGTCCACCGCAGACGCACCGCTCAACGGATAGCCGCTAGCGGAACCTCCGGCGGCGGCGAGGTAGGTATTGAACAACCCACTGATAGTGTTCTCATCGGCCCAGGTCCAACCATCCATGTCGAACCCGTTCAGGGAGCCCGCACATACTCCTGCGGGACAAACGGCCTCGACATCATTCCACGAAAGGTTGGTGAAATCGGCGACCTGCGCTCATTGCCTGTCGCCAACTGTCACCACGTTGGTAATGGGGATGGCAAAGATGCTGCCTGTCCATCCAACGAACGCAATGGTCGCCATGGCTCTCGCCAGCCTGCTGTACATATCGCTCTCCCTATGACGGTAGGAGTTGCTCTTGTGCGCCAGTGCTTTATATCAATGATACGTTGCAGTTGTGTTACACTACATATCAGTCCTCCCGAAGGTCGCCTATCACTCAGTTCCACGGGTAAGTGTACGCATCCAGAAGGCTGGGACTGCTGCGCAAAGGATATGCGGGCTCGCGCATCTCGCTCTGGCACCGCCGCCAGTGCCTCAGGGTGTTACGGGATAAACCGGTCTGCCGCGTAATCTCGTGCAGGGGGACCTTATCGCGGAAATACTTCCGCCGGATCTTGGCTAACATGCCCACTGTGATCACTCCTTTATGCCCCGCTCAAAAAGTGAGCAGGATAGTCAATTCAGCGGGTCAGTTTCGGACGGAATCTATCCGCCTAGGTGGGTCTATTTTGTGCGGCATTCAACAATTGGTCACCCTATCCAGTTACGTTTTAGTATGGGAACGGCAGCTTCTGGCTCCTGCCCAAATATCGGCACAGGAGAACATACTTATATCTTCACGCTATACGCTTTGAGTGAGCAGCTTGACCTCACCTATCTGAGTGTCGAGCCTTGGGAGAAGGGGCAGCGCTACTCGAAGTGTGTCGCTGGTTCGAATCCAGCACGGCCCACCATTTTCCCCTTGTTGTATCAACTGCTGAGCGCGTTATCGCGCTCAGCGTCCGGTGCCTCAGCACGACCAGTGCCGGACTTTCCTTCACACACCCTGTGTGCCGCCTCGATTTCCCAATCCGACTGCAGGCTGCAGACCTCGCCAGCTCGGCCCCCGGTATTCACCTTGAACAGACAGATCGTGCCCAGGTGAGCCGGCAACGGACCCTGCGCGACGAATATCCAATCCGTCTTGGCGTTTCCGTTCAGAAAATTGTACTCTCAATCCCTCGGATCAGTGTGGACGCTTGTTGCTGCTGGGGCGGTCGCCTATTTTTAACGGTACACTGATGAGGCCGCCGAACGGGCTGAACCTGTGTAGCAACCCGAGCGTCGACGTGCGCGCATCGCGACAACGTTCTCGCCAAGCTCCGGTAAATACGAGGAACTGCGGATGGCTCAACAAACTGCTCGACGATCTCCGGTACGAGAGAATTCGATTCTATCCTACACAATGGGATTGCTGGTCGTGTTTTGGGTTGCATCAGTGGCGCTGTTGCCATCTATCGCCGCTGCCAATTCACAGCTGCAACCGATTATTGACTCGATGCCTGCAAATAGCTGGAAACGCGTTAATCTCAATTACATCAGTGATGTTTTTACACCGGAAAGACAGCAACCTTCGGCCACGTTAGGCACTGAAGGCATCTGGCCGGGCTATATCATCACGGCATGGGGAGCTGCTGCCTGGGACAGTAATCGAGGTGACCTGATTGTCTTTGGCGGGGAGGGGAGCTCTGTCTGTTGCTGGGCTGGCAACGACGTCTATCGCTGGCGTTCATCGACACTCCTGTGGGAGCGTGCTTCTCTACCCAGCGAACTGCGGCTCGATGAAGATAGCAGGCCTTTCGCGGTGGATGGTCCGGAGTTCGCACCTACTGCTGGCGAGTCCTATGACTCGATAGCCTTTCTGCCGATGGTCGATCGCATGGTCGTATTCGGGATCGCCACGAACGGTTTTGAGTCGAGCAGCCGTGAAGGACCGTATTTTTGGGACCCCTCCAAAGCGCATCCCGATGCAGTGGGGGGCACGGCAGGGACCCAGGTGAGACCGGATGAATTTCCGGATGTCACTGCTGGGCTGATGTGGGAGAACCGTGATAACCCGCAGGTGAACCGGTTGCCAGGCATGGTGTGGGGCAGTACGACGGATGTGAGTGTGATAGATGGCAAGGATGTTGTCTTCTACAGTGTCAACGCCGGAGGCCCGGACACACCTTATCCCGGCAGCTTGATGACCTATACCGTAAACAGCCTCGATCCCACTGAGGATGAGTGGGAACTGCTGGGCAAGTACGGCGGCTACGGTGGCGCTGGCACCGGAGCGTATGCACACGATCGGGAAATCTACCTGGTCGCAAAGAGCAATGCTCTGCTGTATTGGGACACGTCTACGCCCGGGCCGACCAATCCCAACATTAAAATAAACTATACGATTGTCGGCGATACAGAATTCAACGTGCTGAATCCCGGCGTTGGTGTGGCCTACGATCAGGTTCGTGGGGATTTTATTTTCTGGAATGGCGATGCCACGATCTGGCGCTTGACGCCTCCGGATGTTCTCGGGCCCGACGGCTGGTTGCTGGAAAAAATCAATCCCGGCGGCGACACTCCCATCGACGCGACCCCCAACGGTATCTGGGGAAAGTTTTACTACATGCCGAACGAGGATGCCTTTGTCGGCGTTGCCAACGGGCATACGGGCGATATCTGGGTCTATAAACCGGCGGAGCACGACACCCCGACGATGTCGATAAGTACCCAAAGCCTTCCCGCAGCGATTCAAGGCGAATCGTATGAATTCCAACTGCAGGCGGCGAATGGAATGGGAATGGTGAGCTGGAGCATTGTCGGTGGAAGCCTGCCTGCGGGTATGACCTTGAGCACCAGTGGCTTGTTGAGTGGGATACCCACGCAACAAGGCATGTTCAGTGTGCAGCTCGAAGCGACTGATCAACTGAATGCCTCCGCCCGGAGGGTGCTCGGGTTCACGATAAATACGCCGCCGCAGATAGCAATAGAGAGCCCGGTGGAGGGGGGCTATTACCGGGTCGGAGAACCGTTCCAGCTGGTCGCACACGCTGATGACACGCAAGATGGCAAACTGGATGCAGCGGTTGTCTGGCGTTCAAGCCTGGACGGTGTGTTGGGCACCGGTGGCAGTGTACAGGTCACTTTGCTCACTGTGGGCACGCATCAGCTCGTCGCGGAGGTGACTGACAGTGGCGGTTTGCAGGCTAGCGCAGTTCTTTCGATCGAACTGGTAGCGCCGGAGCCGACCACCACGGTTGAGCTGCGGACCGGCCTCAACGGTTACGAGGGCGCCACGGATGTGTACTTGAGCAGTTCGCTTGCTGACTACGGGTTTGGTGCAGATACGACGCTTGCCGATGGTGATCCCCCGCCCTGGGGGGGCACCGCGACAGCGTCGATGGTGCGGTTTGAGGTGTTTGCCTCCGAGGGCGGCCCGGTGCCCGACGGGGCCAGACTCAGGTCTGCAACGCTAAGCCTGTACAAATATTCCTACTATGACCAAGGCTATGACCTGCATGCGATACTCGTACCCTGGCAGGAAGCCGAGGCGACCTGGAACCAGAGAGAGGAGGGTATTCCGTGGACACAGTCCGGAGCAGCGGGGTTTGGCAGCGATATTTCGTCCGCCGCCGTCGCCTCCGGCGCAGTCGGCTGGGAGCCCGGCTGGCTAAGGTTCGATATCACTGCACCGTTGCAGGCCATCAGCTATGGAGACGATCACAACTACGGGTGGCGTCTGCGGGGTGTCTCGGGGGCCGGCAATCACCGGTATTTCTACTCTCGCGAGTATGCCGGCGATGCCATGCTGCGTCCCGTGCTATCGGTTACCTACTACAGTTCAGACGCCGTTCCCGATGTCGATGGCGATGGCGTCGCTGATTCGATCGATAACTGTCCGTCCATTCCAAATCCGGACCAGGTCAATTTTGACGATGCGGATGATGGTGGTGATGCCTGCGATACCGATGATGACAATGACGGCTGGTTGGACGAAGACGACAACTGTCCAAAAATCGCTAACCCCAACCAGGAGAACACCAATGGCGGTCCCAGGGGCGATGCCTGTGTGATCCTGCCGCCGGGCTGTTAGCGTTGTAGAATTACTGCGACGGATCAGCCCTGCCTACCCCTGGTGACCAGGGACGGGGCGATGTCGCCGGGATTCAGTGCTATACCACGCAGCAATAATCGAATGGCCAGCGCTACGGTCGATTGATCGAAACTCGTCTGTGTCCCTGGCAGGGGGACGCTTTTGATCAGGCTGGTTTGCAACTCATGGAAAATAATTGCGACCCGTGCAATGTCGATATCCGGGGAGATTTCTGCCTGTGCTATGCCGCGCTTCAGGGTCTTTCGAATCCGCCGGCGCCAACTGACGTTTTTGCGGCGGTACTCCTCCTTGTAGATAGCGGCCAGTTCTTCTTCACGACTGGTGAACAGTGACAGTATGGGGTGCTGCTCGACGTACTCGAACGAGGCCAGAAACAGGCTTTCCAACTCAGCCAAAGCGCTGCCTCCAGTTTCGTAGGCGCGATAATCTGAAAGCAGCGTCCATTTCTCCAGGCTGTCCTCAATCACGGCGCGGAACAGGGATGTCTTGTCACCATGGAAGTGGAAAACGAGTCCCTTTGAAACGCCTGCGCGTCTGGCAATCTCTGCAGTGGTTGTCTTTTTGAAGCCGTACTGTGAGAAGCACGCTCCCGCCGCGCGGATCACCGCGTTTTCCCGCCTGCGTGAGGCGAGCTCCCGACGCCTGCTGTAGGTCAATGGCTGGGTGGGCATTGTCCCTGTCCCTCAAAGTCCAGTAAAAGTGTCCCGCCAATTGTATTGGTCATTGACCGCATAGTCATTGTTCGGTCAATAGCTGTTGCATAGACTCCGTCGGCACTGGCCATCTAACGCAAGGAGATTCTATGGGACGCTGGACTCGTGAAGAACTGGAGACTGCCTTTGATAAATACCAGGCGGCTGCACTCAAAGGTGCGCAGCAGGGTGATTGGCGCGACTGGGCAGATATGTTCACCGAAGACGCCACCTACTTCGAGCATCAATATGGCAGGTTCTGGGGCCGCGAAGCGATCTACAACTGGATCTGCGGGGTGATGAAACCGTATCCGGCCAGCAGCATGACTGCATTTCCTATACGGTGGTACAGCATCGATGAAGAAAAAGGCTGGATTATTTGCGAGGTGCTGAATCGAATGGAAGACCTCGGAAACGGCGAAATCTATGAGGAGCCCAATATCACCATTTTGCATTATGCCGGCAACGGCCGTTTCCGCTACGAGGAAGATGCCTACGACCGCCAGCGTATGGGTGCGATGGTCGTCAGGTGGATGCAGGCCAGCAAGGCGATTGACGCCTCGGCTTAGTGTGCTCGTCGGTTCATACAACAGGAGAGGCGATAGTGAGACCTACCAGCGTACTGCAGTTTGACCTGCGGCGGGGGCCTGCGTGCCCCGACTCCCAGCAGTCCCGCTATCAGGCGGCACTGGAGATGGTGAAGTGGGCAGACCAGTCGGGAATCTCGGTGGTGGGGTTTTCCGAGCACCACAATACAGAAGATGGGTTCCTGTCCTCCCCGCTGTTGATGGCGGCCGCCGCAGCGCAGATTACAACCAGGGTGAGCCTGAGTGTCAGTGCCCTGCTACTGCCTCTGCATGACCCGATTCGGGTTGCTGAAGACATCGCAGTCCTCGACCTGATTTCAGGTGGGAGATTCATGGCGGTGGTGGGCCTGGGATATCGCGAACTGGAATATCAAACCATGGGCGTGGACTGGTCCTCCCGCGGCACCGTGATGGATGAAAAACTGGAAGTCCTGCTCACTGCGTTGCGGGGTGAGCGCTTCAATCACCGGGGCGTGGAAGTACGCTTGAACCCCAAGCCGGCCCGGCCCCCGCAGAGCCTGGTCTGTGTCGGCGGCAACAGCAGGGCGGCGGCCAGGCGGGCAGCCCGTTTTGGCCTGATGTTTGCCCCGCCGATTGACGACCCGGCATTGCAGCAGGCCTACGATGCAGAGTGTGAAAAAACAGGTTTCAACAGGGGGGCTGTCATCTATCCGAATGAACCCAGTCTCACCCTGCTGTCCGATGATCCGGATCGAGCCTGGCAAGAGATTGGCGAGCACCTGCTCTATGACGCAATTGCCTATGGTCAATGGCGCCACAAGACCCGGCGCGCCTATGCCGAATCGCAAGCGACATCGGTTGAGGCACTGAGAGCTGAAGGCAAGTACCGGATATTGACACCGGAACAGGCCGTCGAGCAGATGCAGAACAAGGGCTCGATAAATCTGTCGCCACTGTGCGGTGGAACCCCGGTGGAGTTTGGCTTCCAGAGCCTGGAATTATTTGGCAGCAAGGTGCTGCCACATTTTTCCTGACCCGACATTCGAGGAATACGACGGGTCAGGGCAATAAACCATTCAAACCCTTTTCCTAGAATTGCGCAGTAGTACAGGCGGACACCGATGGAAGCTCTACTCGAAATAGAAAAAATCAAACAGCTGAAGGCGCGTTACTTCAGGGCGCTGGATACGAATGACTGGGCGTTGTTTGCGGCGACACTGTCGCAAGACTGTATAGGCAGCTACAGCGATGGCGATCTCAGTTTCGACGGCCGTGATGCAATCGTGACCTTTATGCGGGACAACCTGTCCGGCGACAAGATCCTGACGCTGCACCACGGGCACCACCCCGAGATAGACATCGTCGACGCCACTGCCGCGACCGGTATTTGGTATCTGGAAGATACCGTGCTGGCGCTTGAAGCCGGTATTCGTATCTACGGCGGCGCTATTTATGCTGATGAATACCGCAAGGTCGATGGCCAGTGGTGCATTTGCAAAACCGGATACAAGCGCACCTTTGAATGTTCCGAGCCGCTGGATGCACAGCATTCGGTGCTGAAGAATATGTTCCGCGATATTTGAAGCGGATGTCATGGCACGGAAGCCACTGATTCCCCAGTGACGTCCTGGGTGTCACATCAGAGCGCAACGAGCACTTGCACATTCTGTAAATAGTTCACACGAAATGAAGCGAATTATTCAATATATTCGTGTGACAGGACTTTTCCTGCACGGCGTCCGCCGCCGATACTGATAATAAATAAGTGGAGATAAACCATGTTGCAGAGGTTCACTCGCAAAAGTCTATCGCTGGCCGTGTTGCTGGCATCGAGTGCGGCATCCAGCGTCGCGATGGCCCAACTGGAAGAGGTCGTGGTCACGGCGCAGAAGCGTGAGCAGTCGCTGCAGGACGTCCCCATTGCAGTCAGTACATTCAACCAGGTGGAGATCGATACGCGGCGCATCTCAAATGTCAAAGACCTGGCACTGTTCGTACCGAATATGCAGATCACCGATTCCCCGTCGGGAACAAGTGGTGCCACTATCGCCATTCGTGGAGCATCCACCATCAACCCGGCGGTGACCTGGGAGCCTGTGGTCGGCATGTATCTCGATGGCGTGTTTCTGGGCAAAAACCTCGGAGGTATCTTTGAGATCGCCGAGCTGGAGAGGGTGGAGGTGCTGCGTGGGCCGCAGGGGACTCTCTACGGCAAGAATACCGTCGGCGGCGCCATTAATATGATCACACGGCTGCCGTCGGAAGAATTTGAGGGGCAGGCAAATGTATCCGTCGGCAATGAAGGCTACACCCAGGGCAAACTGCGCATCGACTCCGGCACCTGGGGTAAGTTCCGTGCCAGTGCGGCCTACCTTTACTCCGAACGCGATGGCTTCTATGACAATGTGGATCTGGATCCCACCGGAGGCCAGAACCCTTTCGTGAATCCGCGCTCCAGCAAGGATTTTAACAACCTCGATAGTGAGGTGTGGCGCATAGACACAATCTTTGACGCCACCGACACGTTCCGCGCTCGCTATTCCTATGATTCCAGCAAGCGCAATCAGCAGCCGTCCAAGGGGCAGTTGACCGATGTCAGCCAGGCGGCATTCGATGCCCAGGGGCTGGGTCCGTTAGGGCAGACATTGAATCTGTACACGCTGTCCAAAAATGACAACGCCAATAAAATCAGCAATGACTTCTCGTTGTACGAGGACTCCGATACCAGTGGGCATGGCCTTTACCTGGATTGGGATGCGGGTGAATGGGGTGCCATGGGCGATGTCTCCCTGAAATCCATCTCGGCCTACAGGGAACTGGATTACAACGATCTGGCTGATATGGACGGGTCGCCGATGGATCTTTTCCACTCCGGGCGCAATATTGATTACGACCAGTTCAGCCAGGAGATCCAGCTGTTGGGCAGCACCGATACAGTCGACTACGTGATGGGGTTGTACTACTTCGAGGAAAATGGCGATGTTAAGAACCCCATTACCTTCTTCGGCTTGTTCGGCAGTCCCACTGACAACAACCTGTACGGCCTCAACAACGATTCCATGGCCGCCTATGGGCAGGCGGAGTGGAACCCGGCGTCCGTGCAGCCACTGACCCTGACACTCGGTATCCGCTATACCGAGGAGGAGAGGGACCAGTACATCACTCACCCCAATACCTCCAGTGGCGGTGTCGGCGCGTTTGATGAAGAGGATTCCGATACCTGGACGAATACCTCGGGCACCTTCGTCGCCGGTTGGGATTTCAATGACGATATAAACGTCTACGCCAAGGTCGCACAGGGTTGGAAGTCGGGCGGCTTCAATGGCGAGGCCCCTACGGCAGAGGCTTTCCTTGAGGGTTATGATCCTGAGGAGGTGCTGGCTTATGAATTGGGACTGAAGTCGCGACTCATGGACGACAAGATCCAGTTGAATATCGCGGCTTTCTATAATGATATTTCCGATATGCAGGTCTCTGTGTTTCTTGAGGGATCGGGCGGCGCGGCGTCCAATGTCCAGAACGCGGGTAATGTAACGACGCAGGGCTTTGAAGTGGAACTGGTCTACCAGGTGATAGAGGCGCTGCGACTGTCGGCGAATTACGGCTACCTGGATTCCAAGTACGACGAGTTCATCGAGAATGGTGTCGATGTGAAGAACCAGAAGGATATTCCGTATGCGCCTGAGAATATGGCCTCGCTGGCGCTGGACTGGAGTATCGGTACATGGGGTTGGGGTAATCTCGACCTGCATATGGACTGGTCCTACAACGACAGCTATGTGCCGTATATTGAGCCCAGCCAGAATGCCACCTCGGAGATCGACAGCTACAGCGTACTCAACGCCAACCTGATGCTGAGTGAGGTGCAGGTAGGGTCTGATATGACGATGCAGTTCTCACTGTGGGGCAAAAACCTGACGGATGAAGACTATCGGCAGAACACGATTCCATTCGGGCTGTGGACGGTGAGCTACTTCGGCGATCCGATCACCTACGGTATGGATGTGAGGCTGAACTTCTAGTCACAGAGAGCGCGGTGAAATCCAGAGGCCGGGCAACCCCCGGCCTTTTTTTATATGACGAAAACGGTCGCTACATCGGCTCCAGTTGGTCATACATATCGCCGGCGAACTGCCGGATCATTTCCTCACTACCGTAAATGCGCTCGCCTCCCAGCAGGTGCCCGTCTGCGTAGAGTACACCGATAGTTCGGTGGGTCTCGCGAACGCCGTCGACTTCGACCGTGATGCTGTATTCCTGCGCCACCGAGGTGGTGTTTACCCATTCCTCTATCAGTTGGTAATCGACAATAGTCGCCATGAAATTATCCATGAACTGCCGGTAGTAGCGCCGCACATTGCTGGCGCCGCGCAGAGTCTTTCGTATCGGGTAGAATTCATAGACAGGCTCCGGAACCATTGTGTCCATGAGCGCATCGAGATCCTTTTCGGCTTCGATGCGCGCGTGTCGTGAGCCCAGTTCGTACATCTTCTCTACAGTCCAGCCATCAGTCATCGTCAGCTCCTTCATGGTAATCGCAGTAGTTCGGAGAGTAGGCGCGGCCTCAGAATTTTCGCAGTAGTTGCAGCGTCGCTGTTTTGCCCTGGTCGCCCTGGGAGAATACAGCATCACCCAGAATCAACTCCTTGCGGCGTGAGTAGCGATAAAAATAGCGAATGAACGCCTCATCGTCACTGTCGTCCGCTTCGTGAATCCGCTGCTCCAACAGCATGTTGCCATCGCTGATAGAAGCGGGCCGCCGACCGAGCAGAGCGCTCATTTCATCCAGTTCCCGACGTTCCATGTCTGCGCCGAACCTGTGCAGTTGCCGCAGGTGTTGGAAGAGATAGCTGGTGGAGCGCATGCGGTGTGCGTAGTACTCGTCCTGGATGCGCGGGAGCTGTTCATTCTGCAAATCGTTCAGTACGGCGTCGTAGAGTCTCGAAGTGCGGGTACTGGGGGGCGGGTCGGGCAACGCCACCGATTCATTGGAGAGATCGATGGCCATGGCCTCTGCCAGCGCTTCCGCAGTGACCCGCATGAACAGCGCGTTCCAGGCGAGCCTTTCGGCGATGTCGGCGTGGTCCTGCGGGTACAGCAGTTCCGGGCCGATAAGTGCCAGCGGTGTATTGACCAGGCTGCGTACGGTGTAATAGTAAATCAACTCCATATCCAGCGCGGTGCCGGAGTATTCCTCATAGGCCTTGAAGCGTGTCATCATATCGCCGAAGGGATAGAGCAGGTCGCGCTGGCGGATCTCTGCAAGATCCTCCATCGGGCATCCCCAGTGGGCGTACTCCCAGTCAACGATAGCCCTGATCTGCCCATCCTTGTAGATGAACTGGCCTGGGCCGGTATCACCCTGGACGATTACGGTGCCGCTGGTGCGGTCAGGTGCGAACCGCTTCAGCCACTTGAGTGTGTACGTCATGAAGGGTTCCGGTTCTTCGATGCTGTCGTAGTGGACTTTTTCCCAGAGCGCCAGGTCGTGCCAGGCGTGTTCGTACGGAGTGGTTGGCACGTAGTACTCGTCGGCTGGCAGTTTCAGGTCATCGGGTGTCAGGCTGTGCAGGTCGGCCAGTGCGCGCATGAAATTGTTGCCGACTGTCTCGCGCTCCTCCTCCGTTTCAATATGGTGGAAGAACACATCACCCTCGACAAACTCCTGCAACAGGGCCTGGTACTCGGGATTGAAACCCCTGGTCCTTGCCACGGGCACGGGGGTGTCTGAGAGTTTGTCCAGTAATGCGGTCTCCCGGCTGAGCGGGTAGAACTGGTTGATACCCCGTTTGATGCCGCGGTCACAGCGCAGGTAAAAACGCTCGACCTGGCCATCCTTCAGGGTGTCGATAAACCAGGCGGGCCGGCCGCGACCCTGCTTCCGGAGCCGGGTGACCGCGGTGCCGAGGCAGGTTTCCACCCATTGGAACAGGCCTTCTTCCATTTTGGCCGCCCGCCACAGCGAGTTTGGGTCACTGTTGTTAGTCATGCGTATATACCCCTGATCCAGTCGAAAGCTGGCACCAATCTACCAAGCGATCGCTTGTTTATCAATCCGCGCTGGCGGGGGTGGCCGCAGTCCGGTTGCGGGGAAGGCTTGGACTTTCACGGTAGCGGACGTTTACACTCAGCGCTGGATGGAGATCTGCAGTTGCAGCCAGTCAAAAGGAGTATCCACTTTGCGTAGAGCGTCTCGTCACTATGTCCTGATAGCGTTGGCAGCGCTCGCTGTCGTTGCCACTGTGCGCGCCGAGGTCAGGGACATCATGGACCAGTTGCGGGAGCAGGTCTTCGTCCTGAAACCCCTGATTGCCTCAGAGTCCAGTTTCAAGGATCCTGCAAACGCGCCCGAGATATCGGAAGCGCTGCAGAACATGGTGGCCCTCAGTCAACAGGTCAACCATGACGCGCGTATCAGCAGGACCGGTTTCCAGGTGTCAGCGGCGATCCTGACGCAGCAGTTGCAGGAGGTCGAAACGGTATTCGATATGGGCAATAAGGCGTATGCACTGGTCAGCCTGAAGTCGACCCTGGGTGTGTGCATGTCGTGCCACACACAGCTGCCGGCGACATCCGCCCACTTCAATGCGGCAAATCAGGGTCATGCCCTCGCCGATCCGTTTCAGGAAGCCGAATTCCTGTTCCTTATTCGTGATTTCGATGCCGCGATGAAACTCTACGCGGAAACCCTGCAGGGGTATCCGCGCAACCAGGTGACTCCGCAAAACCTGGAGGTTGCCCTCTACAGGGAGATCTACTACTACGTTCGTGTGGCCCGGGATATGGAAGGCCTGTCAGCGACATTGAAACAGAACAGCGAAAACCAGGCGCTACCCCAGCGTCTGCAAAGTCAGGTCAAAGCGTTTATTGCCGCGGTGGACAGCGTAAAGAATGAGGCATACCGGCAGTTTACAGAGGCGCAGGGCGCTGAGTTGCGTGACTATGCGAAAGCGCAGTTGGAGGGCGAGGTCAGCGGTGATTTTACCCTGGATTCGCCGGAAAAAATGATCGCGGCGTTGCAGCTGTCGAGTGTGTTGTATGAATACCTGGACGACAATCCACAGACACAGCTGAAACCTGAAATTTTCTACTGGCTGTCGTTCGGCGAGCGACGCTACCTTTACCCCTCCGTGCACTCCCTGCCGGGACTCTACCTGAAGCAATGTGTGCTTGACTATCCGCAACACCCGGTGGCAAAACAGTGTTTTGCCGAGTATGAAGACATCATCGTCGTCTCCTTTACGGGTTCCGGCGGTACGAATATCCCGGATGACCTCATCGAGGAGTTGGCAATGATGCGAAGCCTCGTCGGAGGCCGCTGACACGCCGGTTGCCCAATCTGTGATCGCCTTCACAGTGACCACCCCTGTATTGGGGGTGCTGGCACTGTCAGGCGGCCGATACCATCTCCCCTGCGTTGTGCCTCTGCGCGACGCGCTCGAGTGCACAGGCACTTCATTCTGGCGGATTGGTTTCCGTCTCACAGCAGCAGTATCTATCCATCAGGGGACACAATGAAAAAAATCTATCTGGCATTGGCGGGCGCACTCATTGTTGGTGGTTGTGCGGCGGGCGGTGGTTCTATTGCCCCGGCGAAGCAAACAGGGGCATTCGGACAGGAGAAAGACAGTGTCAGCGTCACGACTGCAGAGGCCTTCAAGGGCAAGAAGGACGTGGTCATCGGCAGCTTCAAAGTGGGCTTTATTGAGTACAAGCGGGCGTCTGAAACTGCCGGAGGTGGCATGTTTTCGGACAATGCCGCAGCGACCACCAAAGTGAAGGCGAACCTGCTGGGCGTGCCCAAAAGCACCATGCAGGCGATCACAGATGCAGCCTACAAGGATTTCGTCGCCCAACTGGAGGCGAATGGCTACAACGTGCTGGATCGCTCCAGGCTGACATCAATGGATGCCTACAAAAAGGCTACAAGCGCCGCCAGCCCGACCCAGTACGATGATATTACCCTGGCGATGAAGTCGGATGTGTTGTACTTCGCGCCAACCGGGCAGGAACTGTTTTTCATGGTGGGAGAGAAGTCCAGCGCCTTCGGCGGACTCAGCAGCGGCATCGGTTTCAGTAACCCCGGAATGGCATTCCAGGTGGTTGCCGATACCGACAAGCTGGCGATAGTGACCGCCAACTACGTTGTCAACTTCGTCAACACCGAGGGCTACGGCGGCGCCCATCGATCAATCTCGTCGGTGTCTCTCGATCCGGGGCTGTCGATAGTGCCCGGCAGTTCAGTGGGGATTATCGGCGGCTACGATGGCACGTTCAGTAAGAATATCGGTTCGATAGCGCTGGGCCAGCCCGTCTATACCATGGACGAGTTTGGTGCGATTGAAGAGACCACCTCAGCGGCGGAAAGCGCGGCCGGTACCTTCAGCATGGTTGTCGGAGGCCTTGCCGGCATCAGTTCCACCAACAGCGGCACCTTTGCGGTAACCGCCGACCCGACGGCGTATGCATCCCTGACCGAGGGCTTGCTCAAGGATGCCAACAAGCAACTGGTGTCAGCAATGGCGGCAAACCGCTAGTCCAGGTATCGGGCAAGAGCCGCGCCGGTAAAGTGCGGCTTTTGCAGTTTCGCGACACGCTGCCGCGATTTCACTGCCTTGCCCCAACGCTCAATCAGCGCCGGCCACGCGCCGGCCCCCCCTGTCTGCCAGTTCCAGGCAGGCACGGCCCCGTCCACGCGACTGGCGCATCCGTTACTCAACGCCTACACTTTCCTGACACTGTGCACCGAGTCCGGGGAAACACCCTGTGCCTGCACCGTATCTCAGTCCGAATTGCGCCGGCGCGATAATGTGCCCGGGTAAATGAGTGCACTGGTGCTGAAACCGATCACTGCGGCATGGACTGGCAGAGCAGCACTGGCAATGATGAACACTGACAATAACAAGATCACGTTCATGTTTACCGATATCGAGGGCTCGACCCGGCTCTGGGAAGAGCATGACCGGGCCATGGAGGCCGTGCTCTCGCTGCACGATGAGATTGTTCACGGCACGGTCAAGGAGTGTGGGGGGCTCATCTTCAAGCACACCGGCGATGGGCTGGCGGCGGCGTTCACCGAGCCTGACAGCGCCGCGCGGGCTGCGCTGCAGGCACAGCATTTGCTGGCTGCGGCTGACTGGGGCCCCGTGGGCGCCCTGCGCTCGCGTATCGGCATTCACAGTGGCCGCGCGCAGAGCCGTGCCGGCGAGGATTACAGCGAGTACTTCGGTCGCGATGTAAACCGCTGTGCCCGTATCGCCGATGCGGCTCACGGTGGGCAGGTGTTGTTGTCCGCTCCCACCGCCGAGCTGCTGGGGGCACTGGCCGACGCCGGCTGGATCATTCGCGACCTCGGCACACACCAACTGAGAGACCTCAGCCAGCCCGAACAGGTGTACCAGCTCAGCGACAGGGACCTGCCGTCCCGGTTTCCACCACTGCGAACTGTCGACCGGATTCCCCGGCGACTTCCCGCGCCCAGCGAATTATTCACTGGCCGGGAAGAGGATGTCCGCGCGCTGGGAGACCTGCTGCGCAGGGCGCGACTGGTGTCTCTGCTGGGTCCGGGTGGGGTAGGCAAGACAGAGTTGGCTGTCGCTGCTGCGCTGGACTGTGTGCAGGATTTCGCAGACGGGGCCTGGTTTTGCCCGCTTGCGGGCGCGAATTCTGTCGATGCGATAGCGGAGTTGATAGAGACCACGGTGGGATTGCAGGTGACGACAGAGGCCAGTGCGCTGGATCGCCTGGCCAACGGTCTCGCGATGCGACGTGCGCTGTTGATACTGGATGGTGTCGAATCGTCACTCGCCGAGGTGCGGCAGGTGGTCGCCAGCCTGCTGCATGCCTGTCGCAATATCACTATCCTCAGCACCACCCGTGTGGTGCTGCAGGCACGGTCAGAACAGGTGATGGCCGTGGCGCCGCTGGCGCTGCCGGGAATAGATCCCGAGGGCGTTGATGCGGCGCGGCGCAATGCCTGCCTGGCACTGTTTGAGCGCCGCGCGCAACTGGCGGACAGCGAATTTCAACTCACCGCTGGGAATCTACCCGCTGTACTGTCAATCTGCCGTCACCTGGATGGCCTGCCCCTGGCGATAGAACTGGCCGCGGCACAAATGGCGGCAATGGAGCCGCAGGACCTGGCCGACCGCATCGGCCACCGTATTGCGTTAATCGATGATCGCGAGCAGACCCTCAGCACGATTGTCGACTGGTCGTACCACAGCCTCAGTGACCGCGAGCGCATGCTGTTCCAGCGTCTGGCCGTATTCGCCGGCGGTTTTTCGCTGTCCCTGGCCGAGCGCGTCTGTGTCGATGATGTGATCGAGGAAGACGATGTGATGCCGGGCCTGGCGGATCTTGTCAACAAGTCGGTAATTTCACTGCAGCGCACGCCGCAGGGCAGCCGTTACTCGATGCTGGAACTACTCAGAAACTATGCTATGCGTGAGTTGACCGATGCCGCTCAGACCGGGGCGCGGCGCCAGCGCCATCTCGAGGCCTATCTTGATTTCGTCCGGCGGGCCCGGCAGGGCTTGATGACGCGCACTGAGGCTGACTGGGTGAAGCATATCGCGATCGAATTCCCCAACCTGCGTGCCGCGTTTGCCTGGGCGATGGAGTCCGGACAAGTGGCTAAGGCTCTTGAGCTCATTCACTGCACCGACAGTTTTGCGCGCGAGCGGTTCATGCGGGAAATCGACCCGTTCGCGGTGCAGGCGCTGGCGGCGGCGACGGGGGATGAGTCCTATCTGTTTGCGGCGCAGTCGGTCATGGCCTCGGCTGCGGCGCGTCGCGGGGATATCGCCAGCGCGGTCGAGCTTGCTGATACAGCCTTGGCGAACGCGCGTCGTTCCGGCGTCGACGACATCTTCATGCCGTTCAGGCTGGTGGCGACCACCGGTATTCTGTCCGGTGACTTTCAGCGCTGCGCAGAGGCTGCCGACGAGGCCATTGCGCTTGCGATACGCTGTCAACGCCCGCTTGAAGTCGCCCGATTCAAATCGATGAAAGCACTGGGGACGATGCTGGCGCCGGGGGCCAGCAACGATATTGAGCTGGCTTTACAAGCACTCAATGAGGCGAGGGAGCTGCGCAACCCGTCGCTGCTGGCGTGGTGCCTGTATGTCGCGGGTACTCTCGATTCACGCGAATCGCAGGCGCTGGCGCTATTGGAGGAGGCCATCGAATTTGCCGATATGGTGGGCAATCGGTACATCGCGGGCATTGCGCTGCAGGTATCGAGCTGGAAAAGACACTCGGCGAGCCGCGACGAGATTGCAGCGGGTTTCAGTCGCGTGATTACGCATTGGTACCGCGTAGCCAACTGGGCGAATCTGGTCAGCGCATTGCGCCTGTGTGCGGTGTCGATGCAGGGTTATGATGATGAACTGGTGGCGGTGATCGACGGCTGGCTGGCACACTCGGAGGCGCGGGCTGTGCTGAGTACTGTTACCGACGAGGTCTATGCCGATGCCATTGTCCAGGTCGCGGCAAGAATGGGGGAGGAGGCATTTCGCGCGGTGTCGCTGAGGGGCGGTACCATGAACACCACGCACTTTGTCGACTACTGCCGGCAGGCGCTTACTGGCCAGCCGCTGTGAAGCATGGTGCGCCAGCTCTCAGGCAGTGGCGCACTGGCCACACACGCCACCACGGTGCACCTTGCCTTCGCCACCCGGCCGCGGCGAACCGACCAGCAGCAGTACCAGGCACTCGTCTTCGAGGGTCTGCACCGATACGCTTGCGCTCTCGACCCAGACGGCCTTGACCTGTCGCTGACCAGCTGTTTGCAGTGCTTTTACGACCCCCGTGTATACCAGCTTGCCCGCTTCGGCGCTGAACCACGGTGACCCACCCATGCCGAGCCAGTCCTGTTCGAAGTGTGTGATGGCGGCCTGGTCGAACTGGCTCATGTCGACGTCATACAGTTGTTCTTTCGAGTCAGCGTCGAGTCGAGACGGGGTGACGAGAGCCGCGACCTCTTTGGGGACACCGTCGCGGAAAATGCGGTTGAAATCCTTGAATGAATACTCGCAGCACAAACCTTCACAGAAGAACGCCATAACGACTCCTTTTCCTTGTTATGTGTCGGGCCGGGTAGTGATACCCGTTCCGGGGGATATCTCTGCAAAGACGTCAAAAGAGAATAGAAGTCATACCACAGGCTGTCAAATGACTGTTCGGGCGCGACGCCGGGCTTGCTTGCGTACGACCAAAACTTGGTAGAATGGCGGCATGTGATCGCCCCCTGTCTATGCAGCCCACGGAATGTTCATGAATCGCCAAATCCCCAAATCCATTGTCTGCGCCCTGCTGGCCGCCCTGCTTGGCGCCTGCAGTGATTCTTCTGACAACGGTCCAGCTGTGTCAATCCCGCTCGATATTTACGCGGTGGCGAACAGTTGCGTGTCCATTGCACTGCCAGGCAGCCAGCGGTACCTCGCAGCATCGGGCGATACGTTCGTCGTCTCAGGTACAGGGCCAGATTCAGCCGCGCGCTTTCGGATGCGCGCCGCCGACCTCGGTACCTACCTGTTGCTGGATGCGCAGGGGCAGTACCTGACCTCCGATGGTGAAAACCTGGCCCGCCAGTCCGCGCTGGCTTCGGACGTTCAGCGTGTCGATGGCGCGATAGTGTTTGCAGACAACTTTCAATCGGAGGGCGAATGGGACCTGGTCGCCGCGGCTGACGGCAGTGGCAAGGCCTGGTTGCAGCATCGCCGTTCCGGACGATATCTGGCGGCCGCGGGCCTGGCAGCTGACCAGACTGACGGCAACAGCGTTACCCTGGTGCCGAGCGAAGGCTGCGCGGACTTCCCGGAATTGTCTGTCGACGCCGAGGGTGAGTTGACGCAATTCGAGTTCGAGGATGGCGATGTGTTCGGTTTCGTGGAAACCCATTCCCACCTGCTGACAAACCTGGCTTTTGGCGGCGGTGGCGTCTATCACGGTTCGGCGTTCCACCGGCTCGGCGTTGAACATGCCCTGCCGGACTGTGATATTCCGCACGGGACGGAGGGGCGTAAAGACCTGCTCGGGTATGCCTTTGATAACCGCGACCTTTCCGTACAGGAAATTTTGGTGCCGCTCAGCATGGAGGAGACACCGGGCTTCAATCACGCCACGGCCGGGTTTCCCGATTTCACCTACTGGCCCAATGCCGGCGAGAGTGCAACCCACCAGACCCAGTACTACAAATGGATTGAAAGAGCTCACCTGGCTGGAATGCGCCTGCTGGTGCAGCACGCGATGAACATCGGTTTTCTCTGCGACATGTTCACTGCGCTCGGCAACCGGGCATCGCGATACGGCTGCAACGATATGGTCTCTGTGGACCACATTCTCGACCAGACCTGGGCCATGCAGGACTATATCGATGCGCAGGCGGGCGGCCCCGGCAAAGGCTGGTTCCGTATTGTGCGCAGCCCCGCCGAGGCTCGTGAGGTTATCCGCAACGGTAAACTCGCGGTGCTGCTGGGTATTGAGACAGCCTTTCTTTTCGACTGTTTCCTGGTGCCGCCGGAAGGGGTAGCGCGCTGCGATGAGGCCACTGTGCGCGCGAGACTGGATGAGTATCACGCCAAAGGCGTGCGGGTGCTGTTCCCCAATCACAAATTCGACAACGCTTTCGCGCCGGGTGACGGCGACAAGAAATTTATCGATATCGGTAATTTTGCCCTCACCGGTCACTGGTCGAATTTTGTCGCCTGTCCCGACGAGGTGGCCGACCAGCCCACGGTCTTTGATGACGGCAGGCTGTCGTTCCCCGGCATTAACCGTCCGCGCGAAGTCTATGACTCCACACCGCCAGAGCTGGACGGCGTGCGCAATTTTCGAGCTGAGCCGATGGACACACTGATCAAGTACCTGCCGCAATTACTGGAGGGCGGTCCCCAGGCCGAGGATCACTGCCAGAATGCCGGTCTGACGCCTCTCGGTGAGCTGCTTATCAGCGAGATGATGGTGCGCGGCATGATTATTGAAATCGATCACCTGCCGCGACTGGCCTATCGCAAAGCCTTCCAGATGCTGGAGGCGGCAGACTATCCCGCGGTGGGTACGCACGGCAACAGCAACAACGGCCGACTCTACGGCCTGGGTGGCGTTTCCAAGTTCGACTTCGGCCGCTGCCGCAGCGCCAGCGAAACCGCCACTATGGACAGGGATTTCCAGCGCCGTATCGGGCAGATACGCGAGGCAGGCGGCTATGCGGCCGAGGGTTTCGGTTTTGATTTCAACGGTTTTGCCGGCGCGCCGGGGCCGCGCATGGGAGAAGACAGTGTCTGTGAGACCCCCCAGCATGATCCGGTCACCTACCCGTTCACCTCGTATGCGGGTGACGTCACCTTCTACGAACCGACCGCCGGCAATCGTCGCATCGATTTCAATACAGAGGGCATGGTCCACCTGGGGCTGGTGGCCGAGCTGATCGAGGAGGTGCGGCGCGACGGTGTCAGTGATGCGGCCCTGGAGCCGCTGTTCCGCTCTGCCGAGGGTTACCTGCGCATGTGGGAAAAAGCCGAGCGGCGCGGTGCGGCACTTGCCGCCACCGGGTCGTCGCCGCAGCAGCCTTGAAGCAAGCGCTGCCCGGCCGGGGCAATCTGCTGTGTATGCACAGCCGCGGGTCTGGTTTAATGCGAAATCACTGCGCCATCGCCTTTCTGCGCGGTGGTTTTTAAGCAGAGCGGTCTGGAGTTTTAATGACAACAACAAAAAAACGCAAGCGCTATGTGGCTCTGGCCGCTGTGATAGCGCTTCCCCTTGCGGCGGTCTATGCCTACAAGACGCTCGTGCTCGGGAGTGCGCGAACGGCGGAGGGCATCGTGATCGAGGAGTGGTCGAGCGACCAGCTGCAGGGTATTCCTGTCGCACTCGATGTGGCGCCGGACGGCAAGGTCTATATCGCCGAAACCGGGCAATTCCTGCAGGGCGTCGGGGACAATCGGCAGCAATCCTTCTGGCTGCTGGATGACCTGGCGTCCACCAGCACACAGGACCGCCTTGCCTACATCAAGAAGTGGATAGCAGCGGGGGAGCTGGATGAGGCCTGGTTCACTGAAACACACGATACCCTGCGGGTGCTGGAGGACAGTGACGGGGACGGTCGTGCCGATAAGGACACGGTCATGCTGGAGACGGGCGGTTACCTCGAAGGGGTGATGGCGGGCGTGTTGGTCACTGAAGACGGTGTGCTGGTAACGAATATCCCAAAAGTGCTGAGGCTGGGAGACACCGACGGCGATCTTGAGGCCGACGTGATACAGGTCTTGAGCGAGGGCTACGGCGTGCGCACCGCATTTATCGGTCATGATCTGCACGGGCTGGTCCAGGGGCCGGACGGAAAAATCTATTACTCTATTGGCGATCGCGGCTTCAATATCGATACAGCGGACGGACGCAATCTGCAGGCGCCGATGGACCAGGGCCGGGGCGCAGTGTTCCGCATGAACCCCGACGGCAGCGATCTGGAGTTGTATGCCTGGGGCCTGCGCAATCCGCAGGAGCTCGCCTTTGACAATTATGGCAACCTGGTGACCGGCGACAATAATTCCGACGGTGATGATGCAGCGCGGATTGTCTATGTGGTTGAAGGGGGTGATTCCGGCTGGACCTACGGCTACCAGTACATGGAAGAGGAGGACTACCTGCGGGGGCCATGGAACGCCGAGCGCATGTGGGAGCCCTATCACCCCGGACAGCCGGCATGGATAGTGCCGCCGCTGGCAAATGAAACCAACGGTCCCTCCGGGGTCGCGTTTTATCCAGGGCTGGGCCTGCCCCAGCGCTATAACAATCATTTTTTCATCGCCAATTACTCATTTGTCGGCGTCGCGAGCTGGATATTCTCGTTTGCGCTGGAACCGGACGGTGCCGGTTTCAAGCTTCAGGACTCACACAAGTTCGCGGAGGGTGACCTGTTCATCGACCAGGGCTTTGGCTATGACGGCAAGTTGTACGCGATCACCTCGTCAGTGTTCCTCGGCCCCAAGCGGGTGATAACCTTCACCGGTGCTGAGGAATCCCGTGACCCCCGTATTGCAGAGGCGCGCGAACTCATCGTGGCCGGCCTCGACACGTTGGGCAACGAGCGGCTGTTCGAGTTGCTGGATCACCCCGATCAGCGTATGCGCCTCAGGGCGCAGTATGAGCTGGCCGGGCGCGACGCGATCGGTGGACTGCTGTCTGTCGCAACAGACGGCAGCGCCAGTGAGTTCCAGCGTATGCACGCCCTGTGGGGCCTGGGCCAGATCGGCCCGCAGGCCTTCGCCGGTTGGAGTGATTTCACCGGCTTTGAGGGCGAGCTCCTGGCCCAGGCGGTAAAAGTGGCGGGCGAGGCCGGGGCCGACAACCTGGTCGGCCCTGTGATCGACGCGATCGGTCACGACAATCACCGCGTGGCGTATTTTGCTGCGATGTCGGCGGGCAAGCTCGGTGACACGCGCGCCCTCGAACCGCTGGTCGCGCTCCTGCAGCGCAATAACAACCAGGATGCTTTTCTGCGCCATGCCGCCGTCTGGGCACTGGTCGCGCTGCAGGACAGGGATGCCGTCAACGCTTTTCGTGAGCATGACTCCGCGGCAGTGAGAATGGGGGTGTTGCTGGCACAGCGTCGCACCGGGGACCCGCGTATCGCCGGTTTCCTGGCTGATAGCGATCCGGCACTGGTGGTTGAAGCGGCGCGTGCTGTCCACGACCTGAGGATACAGGAGGCCATGCCGGCGCTGGCTGCATTGGCGTCGACGGAAATGGCTATCAACTCTGACGATCCACAGAGCAGCTACGCCCTGCACCGAAGGGTTATCAACGCCAACCTGGTGGTCGGCAAGGAGCGACAGGCACTGGCGCTGGCGGCGTATGCCGGTCGGGCTACGAACCCCGCCCCAATGCGCAGGCTGGCATTACAGACGCTGAAAGTCTTCACCCGGCCGCCGCCGCTGGATATGGTGTGGGGTGACTACCTGCAACTGCCCGAGCGCGAGGAGCGGGTGGTTCACCGGGCACTCGACCAGTATCTTCCGACACTTGTCGACGGTGAGATGGGGGATCTGGCGATGGAGGTGGCGCTGGCATACAACCGCATGCCACTGGACGATGCCGAACTGCTGGCAATGATTGCTGACGCTAATGTCAATGCAGACCAGCGCCTCAGTGCATTGAACGCAGTGGGGCAACGGGCAGCGAGTGGTGCCAGGACGACGTTGGCGACGGCGATCAGCAGCGCGCGCCAGAGTGACGAGCCTGCGTTGAGAGCGCGGGCTCTGGAGTTGCTGGCGCAACAGGATCCCCCACAGGCGGTGGCCCTGGCGTTACAGGTGGCCGACTCTGCGAGCGACCTGCGCGAGCGGCAGTCCGCAATAGCACTGCTGGGCCGCGAGCACGGTGCCGACAGTGAGGCCTATTTGCTGCAGGGCCTGGCAGCACTGGAGGCAGGTTTGCTTGCGGATGAAATACAGCTCGATGTTGTCACTGCCGCGCAACACAGCGACAGCGAGCGAGTGCAGGCTGCGCTGGCGCGGTACGCAGAGACGGCAGCGGCGCTGGGCCCCGCAGCCGAGCGGCGGATTGCACGTTTCGGCGGTGATGAAACGAGGGGCAAGAAAGTCTTTGAGAACCGCGGTGACTGCCTGCGTTGCCACGCCGTGGAGGGTCGCGGCGGCATCGCCGGCCCCGATCTCACGGGCATAGCCGGCAGGTTTGATACCGATTACCTGTATCGGGCGCTGGTCGACCCGGGCGCCGATATTGCGAGCGGCTTTGGCAATGTCTCGCTGGAATTCCAGGACGGTCGATCCATGGCTGGCATCATGGTGAATGAGTCTGCCGATGTCATTCGACTGCAACAGAGTAGCGGTCACGGAGAGCCACAGGTCATCGATGTGCCGTTGGCGGACGTGACGAGCAGGGATGGGCCTTACAGCGGTATGCCGGCGATGGGCCTGGTGCTGCCGCTGCATGAGCTTCGCGATGTGATGGCGTACCTGCAAACACTGAACTAGTGGTGAGACTGGTTCTTGCCTGCGCGCTGTCAGCTGTCACAGCTGCGACAGCGCTTGTTATTTTTAGATGTTCTGGCCGGGGTTTTTGTCAATGAAAGTAATGTTGTACATACTGCTGTGTTTCTGGAGTCTCACATGCGATGCCGCCAGAGTCAGCAAACCCGTCAGCTTTCACGATGAACTGGACCTGGCCCGCCTCAGCAGCCCGCGGCAAACCTGGCAGTCGATGATTGATATTACTGATGCCTACAACCAAACGGTGCAGACCGAGGGCTATACCTTTGAGAATGAGAGTACGCTGGATAACCTCGAAGAGCAGATGGAGCGCTTGTTCGATCTGCGCAAAGTGCCCGAGTCCCTGCGTCGCACAGTGGCCGTGGAGGCTGCTGTCTATCTGCGCGAAATAGTCGCGCGCATGCCCCCGCTTACGCTGGAGTCGCTGCCCGGGCGAGAGCAGGCGTTCGCTGAGATGAGGGACAACTATCCACCGATCTGGCAGATTGATGAAAGTGATATTGTCATTTCCTATATCCAGGAGGGGCCGTTTACCGGCAATTTCCAGTTCAGCGAAAGAACCCTGAAACTGGCGGAAGAGCTGTATGAAAGTGTGTTGGAACTGCCGTATGTCAATCCGGAAATAGACGGCTTTCACGATGCGTATTTTATGACCCCGGGACCGATGATTCCGTCGGAGTGGGTGCGCGGCCTGCCCGACTGGATGCACGGGCAGTACCTTGGTCAGCAGGTCTGGCAGTGGGTATTCATGGCCGTAGGTTATCTGTTCCTGGTATTGACGCTGTACGGGCTGCACCTGGTGATTGGCACCCTGTCCCGCTCATGGACAGAAGCCTGGCAGAACAGGTTCAGGCTACTGGTGCCGCTGGCGGCGCTTCTTCTCGCCGCCCGGCTTGAAACCTTCATTGCTGATGAGATCTTTATCACCGGGGAGGTGATGCAGTGGGTCCGGCACCTGTCGGCTGCGATATGGTTGATTGCGTTTATCGGCATCATCCAGATTACTGCCAACCTGGTAATTGCCCGCGTGACGACGCGAATGAGCACTCGGTCCGGCAGTGTCGATCTGCAATTGGCGCGCTTCGGTATTCGTATCGGCAGCATACTGCTGGCCATTGTGGTGTTGATACAGGGCTTGTCGCGTATGGGAGTGCCGCTGGCTACCGTACTCACGGGCGCTGGCGTCACCGGGTTGGCGGTAGCGCTCGCAGCACAGGAGTCCCTGCGCAATATTTTCGGCAGCATGATGTTGCTGCTCGACAAGCCCTTCCAGGTCGGTCAGCGGGTCAAGGTGCGTGGGCACGACGGTACGGTTGAGGAGATCGGTATACGCTCGACAAAAATCCGCCTGCTCAACGGCCATGTCACCAGTATTCCCAACGACGATGTCGCCAAGGCTGATATCGAGAATATCGGGCAGCGCCCATTCATTCGCAGGGTCATGGATGTCACGATCACCTATGATACGCCGCCACAGAAAATCGATGAGGCCGTGGCTATCATCAAGGATATTCTGTCAGTGCAGGTCGTGGACGGGGAGGAGATCAACCACACTATCAACCGTCCCGGATATGAACCCCGGGTTGCCTTCAACGAACTCAATAGCGACTCGCTCAATATCATCGTGATCTACTGGTATTTTCCGCCGGTTTACTGGGATTACATGGCGCACGCGACCTACGTCAATCGCGCTCTGATCGAGCGCTTCAATGAAGCCGGTATTGATTTCGCATTCCCGACCCAGACGCTGCATCTGGTGGGCGATCCGCAACGGGCCCTGGAGGCGACGATGCTGGATGCAGCATCCGACTCTGCAGGCTCCTCTTAGTATTTCCACTCAGCCGGTGTCATAAGTGATTCCTTTGTTTGGGAATACACGATTGATACGTGGCTATTCTGGCGCGCTCCAGAAACTTCTGGCACTTGCTCACGTATCCATTACCATACGCGGCTCGCACTGAATCTTGTCATCGATGGGAGAAGACATTGACGTATCGCGTTTTGGCGCTGTTTCTTACTGCTGTGTTGTTTTCAGGCGTTGCACGCGCTGAGGAGGCCTGGCGCTTGCAGGTCACACCCTATCTCTGGGGGCCTGGTCTGGAAGGGAATATAGACCCCGGTTCAAGCCTGCCGAAGATTGAAATCAATCGATCGCTGAATGATATTCTCAACGATCTCGAGGCGGCATTTTTCCTGACCGGTACGGCACGGCGCGGGCGCTTTGTCGCATTGGCGGATTTCACCTGGGCGAAACTGAGTGAAAACAACAACATTGGTATACCCGCCACCACATTCACTCCCCCCTTCAACCTCTCCCTGGGCCTGGAGGTAGAACTTTTCGAGAGCACTGCAGCGCTTGGCTACACGATTGTGGATCGTCAGGATATCGCAGTCGACTTGCTCGCGGGGGTGCGGATCTGGGGTGTGGATACGTCCGTGCGGGTCAAGCAGGCGATACCGTATTTGCCGTCGAAATTCAGCGATGATGAAACATGGGTCGACCCGGTACTGGTCGCCAGGAGCCGGATCCGGTTGGCAGGGGACTGGTCAGCCATCCTCTATGCCGATGTCGGTGGTTCAGCCGCGGGCTCTGATCTGACCTGGCAGGGTATTGCGACGGTCAATTACCAGATGACTGAGGCATTCTTTCTCTCGCTGGGGTACCGCTATCTGGCATTGGATTACAGCCATGACAGCGTCAAGCTTGACCTGCAACTGGGAGGCCCCCTGGCCGGACTCACCTATCGCTTTTGACCAGGATTCCGAACGCTGTGTCGTCACGGCACCGCGGCAATTACCAGGAATGCGGCGAAGATGACCAGATGCAGCCCACCCTGTAGAACGGTCGTGCGCCCTGTCGCCAGTGTCAGGGTACAGATGAACAGCGATAGCACCAGCAGGACGATGTGCTCCCCCTCCAGGCCAAGCGCGAGCGGCATACCGATAAGCAGTGAGACCGCCGCCACCGCAGGAATGGTCATACCGATACTCGCCAGCGCGGAACCCAGCGCGAGGTTGAGGCTGGTCTGCAGGTTGTTGGCCTTGGCTGCACGCAGTGCGGACAGTCCTTCCGGAAACAGTACGATGGTAGCGATCACCACCCCGACAAAGGCAGAGGGCAGGCCGGCGGTGAGCACGGCCAGTTCGATTGTGGGTGTGAGGCTCTTGGCGAGAAAGATCACGCAGGCCAGCCCCACCGCCAGCAGTATCGCACTCGCCAACACGACCATGCCCGGCGCTGTGTGGTGTGGCGTTGCCGAGGTGTCCAGTTTGCTGTCCAGGAAATCCTCGCGGTGCCTCATGGTCTGGACGAACAGGAACAGGCCGTACAACACCAGTGACACCGTGCCGACAAAAAACAGCTGTGCGGGCGAGTACACGGGCCCGGGTACAGCCTCGGTGAAGTTGGGCAGGATCAGCGCCAGCGTGGCGAGGGTGCCGATGACGCCCAGTGCGCCCGTGGCACCGTGTATCTGGAAGCCCTGCTCGTGATAGCGCAGCCCGCCTGACAGCAGGCACAGCCCGACAATGCCGTTGAGCACAATCATGACCGCGGCAAACACGGTATCACGCGCAATTTCATTGGCGCCCTCTGTGCCGGTCAGCAATACAGAGACAATAAGCGCAACTTCAATCACGGTCACTGCTGCGGCGAGTACCAGTGAGCCGAACGGTTCTCCCAGCCGATGGGCGATCACTTCCGCATGATGTACTGACGCGAAAACAGTGGCAAACAGGGTGACAAGGGCCAGCAGATCGAGCCAGATCCCGCCCATGCCCGCGGTCAACAGCAGTTTTGCAAGCAGTAACACTATAGCGCCAAGTGGTACGGCCCACGTCCAGGTCGGTAGGAGGTGTGGATCAGGGGTCTGCGTTGTCATCGTTTACTGTTACTCGTTGAGCAGGTGTCGGTGGGCGAAAAAATGTCGTGCAGCGCGAGTCTGCACGGTTTGCGAATAGTACCTGTTGTTACTCACGGTGTCGCGCGAACACCGTGTATGTCAACGCCTTCCACTGTGTGGCATTGTCGCCTAGAATTCCCTTTCCCTTCAGCGCTGGCTCTTATGGCAACCGCCAGTGCGCTCACGCAACCAATCAAGGCCTGGATTTGAAAAAAAGAGATGACATCACACTGGAGCGCAGCGCTGGGCCGGAGGAGACACCGGTAGCCGCATCCCACCGCCGCATGCTGCCGGGCCATCACTGGCTTCAAACACCGCGTATCGCCGGGCAGGGCCTGTCGCGCAGATCATTCATCGGTGGCCTCTCGGCCGCTGTGGCGGGCGTGATCGGTGCAGGCGCATACCCTGCATTCGGTGCCGCAAGCGGTACGCCTTCCCGCCCACTGCTTTTTACCAATCTCAGGTTGTTCGATGGTGCCAGCCGCAAGGTGCGTGAAGGTGTGAACGTGTTGGTTGAGCAGAATCGTATCGCCGCGCTGCCCGCAGTTGGCCAGTCTGTGGACAATGCGAGCCTGGTCGACTGCGGTGGCAGGCTGCTGATGCCGGGCCTTATCGACGCGCACTGGCACTCGATGTTCTGCGGGATCACCGAGGCCCGCGCCATGCGATCCACTGTGGGCTATCTCTATCTGGTGGCCGCGCAGGAGGCTGAACGCACGCTGATGCGAGGATTCACCAGTGTGCGCGATGTCGGCGGCCCCAGTTTTGACCTGAAGCGCGCGATCGATGAGGGTATCGCGACAGGACCGCGCATCTATCCCTCCGGCGCGATGATTTCGCAGACCTCGGGTCACGGTGATTTCCGGCTGCGCAGTGACGTTCCCCGCAGCAACGCCAGTGCGCTGAGCTACGCCGAGCAGATCGGTGCCGCTGCGATTGCCGACGGCAGCAGCGAGGTCCTGCGGCGCGTGCGAGAGCAATTGATGCTGGGGGCATCGCAGATAAAACTGATGGCTGGCGGCGGCGTGTCCTCTCCCTACGACCCACTGGATACCACCCAGTATTCCGAGGAGGAACTGCGCGCGGCGGTGGGTGCGGCAGAGGATTGGGGCACGTATGTGATGGTCCACGTGTACACACCACGGGGCATACAGCGTGCCGTGCGGGCCGGTGCGAAGTCGATCGAACACGGCCAGCTGGCGGATGAGGAGTCGGCGCGGATGATGGCCGGGGAGGGCGTATGGTGGAGCCTGCAGCCGTTCCTCGCTGACGACGATGCCAACTTCAAGGTCGACCCGGCAGCCAGGGCGAAGCAGTTACAGGTTGCCGAGGGGACGAAACGAGCCTATCGCCTCGCCCGCGACCTCGGTATCAAGACGGCATGGGGAACCGATATCCTGTTCACCCCCAATAACCTGCCCAGCCATGGCCGGCAGCTGGCGAAACTGATCGAGTTCTACCCGTCGCTGGAACTGCTGCAGATCGCCACTGCGAGAAATGGAGAATTGCTGGGCCTGTGCGGAGAGCGCAATCCCTACGGGGCCCAGGTGGGTGTGATACAGCCGGGGGCGCTGGCCGATCTGCTGGTTGTGGATGGCGATCCGACACAGAACCTGGATTTCCTCGGTGAGCCGGAGAAGAACCTGCAGCTCATCATGAAGGACGGCCAGATTTACAAGAACCAGTTGCCGGTTTCGTAGACCGGACGATAAGCAAGCCCTATGTGTACATCCCTGGTCTATCGTGACAGCAGCAACGGCGTCTATTTTGGTAGAACGCTCGAGTTGTCCATGGAACTGCCCTACCAGTTTGCCTGTTTTCCGCCGGGGCAGTCTTTCCATTCGCAGGTGGAGGGGCACCCTGCTCTCCAGTTCCGGGGTGCCTGCCGCTTTCTCGCGATAGCGATGCCCGACCGCACGCCATCGGCCGACCGGCCGCTCACCGCAAACGATTTCAAAGTACTGGAGGGTGTGAACGAGCACGGGCTGACTTTCAGCCTGCTGGCCTACCCGGCCACCGGTGGTGCGGCCGGGGCTGCGGATATGACGCGGGCGATACTGTCCGTCAGTGATCTCGGCTCGTGGCTTCTCAGCCAGTACCAGAGTGTGCCGCAGGTGAAAGCCGCGCTCGCGACACAGCCGGTTGCCGCCGTCGCACTGGCTCTGCTGCACGGCGCTGAATCCCCGTTCCACTATGTGGTGCACGACCGCGACGGCGCATCCCTGGTGATTGAGCTCTGTGGCGGGGAGATGGCTGTCCATGACAATCCGGTCGGGGTGATGACCAATGGCCCCGAGTTTCCCTGGCATATGACCAACCTGAACAACTACACGTTCCTGAGCAATATGGACCAGTCGCGCGCGACATTCGGCGGCTATCAGGCCCGTCAACCCGATGCGGGAATCGCCACTGCCGCCCTGCCGGCGTCCAATACCTCGGTCGGCCGTTTCGTGCGCGCTGTCTACTACGCCCAGTTTGCAGAGAAAGCCGGCAATCCCGACGCCGCGATACAGACGCTGGCGCATATCATGAATAATTTTGATAGACCGCGCGGGATCACGGTGGCTGCCCGGGAGCCGGGGGCCGGGCTCAACCTTGAGGCCATGGGCAGTGCCGATGAGGAATCGACGACAGAATACACCTCCTGGACCAGCATGGTTGATTTGCAGCGCGTGCATTTCTATATCCGCAGTTATCGCAGCCTGGGCTACGTGCACGTTGACCTGCAGGCGCTCGACGCTCTCAGCACCCCCGTCATCTTCCCGCTGGCCAAACTGGACGGCCTGGCAGGTGAGCAGACGCAGATGTTCCTGGCCCGGTAACGCTGTGACCGCGGACTTGTTGCGCGCCGGCGCGCGGCTAGGGATAAAAGGGCAGTAGCCAGGCGACCAGCAAGACACTGGTCGCCATCACCAGCAGCGTCAGCGGAAAGCCGATACGGAGAAAATCGACAAAGCGGTAGTTGCCCGCAGTGGCGACCAGCTGGTTGACGGGTGAGATCGGTGTCATGAAGGCACTGGACGCCGCCAGCGCAACAATCATCGCGAACGGGTAGGCAGAGGCTTCGAGTGTCTCGGCCACGGCCAGCGCGATCGGAATCATCAACACCGCATTGGCCGTGCTGGCGATAAACAGGCCGAGCAGCACGGTGGCGGCGTACAGGGTGGCAAGTATCACATGCGGGCTGGCGCTGCCGACCAGCGTCACCAGCTCCCTGGCGGCGATGTCCACCCCCCCGGTGCGGTCCAGCGCAAGTGCGAATGGCATCATGCCAACAATCATGACCAGGGTTTTCAGTTGGATCGACTGGTAGGCCTGCTCCAGGGTGATACAGCGGAACAGCCCCATCATCAGGCAGCCGATTAACGCAGCGTGTACATTGGGCACGATGTCGGCAGCCATCATGATGATCACAGCCAGCAGGGTCAGCAGGGCATAGGGCGCGCGATTGGCTTCCGGGACAACGTCATCGTACTCGCGCGGCAGGTTCAGCACGATCAGGTCGCGGCTGTCGCTGCGCATATGGCGGATGGTGTCCCAGGACCCGGCGAGCAGTAGCGTGTCGCCGGCTTTCAGTTCTTCCGCCCTGACGCCGTGAGGTGCGTGCGCGGCGACGCCACGGCGCAGGCCGACAACACTCAGTTTCTGGTCAGTCAGCTCTTCGAGCTCAGCGGCAGTATGCCCGACAAAGCGGGAGTCACTGGTGACAATGGTTTCCACCAGCCCTTCATTCTGGAACCGGTTGACGAACAAGCGCCCTGACTCATCGAGCAGTTCGACACCGTACTCCCGGCACAGCGAGTCTACATCCATGCTGCTCGCATCCTGGTCGAAGTCGATCAGTAATCTGTCGTGCGCATGCAAGCGGGTGCTGGGTGTGCGTGTCATCAGTGTGCGGGAGCGACCCTGGCCGCGCTCGATCAGGATGATTCTCGCCCCGACCCGACGGGGCAGGTCAAGCGCTTCAAGGGTTTTACCCAGCAGTGGCGAATCTGCGCGCACGCGGAGACGGAACTCGCGGTCTGCGAGACCGTAGTGGGCGATCCATTCCTCGATGTCCGGCCGTTTCGGCCCCGCCATCTCGATTGCGCCTGTCGGGCTGATCCAGCGCTGTGCGAACAGCATATACAGGGTGCCGACAACCAGTATGGGGACGCCGAATGGGGTGAAGGAGAAGAAATCGAAGCCCTCGTTGCCAAGGCGGACAAGCTCGAAGTTCACAATGAGGTTGGGGGAGGTGGCGACAAGAGTCATCGTGCCGCTGATCAGCGCGGCGTAGGCCATGGGCATCATCAATGTGCTGGCGGGTATGCCGCGCCGGCTGGACAGGCGCAGGATTACGGGGATAAAAATAGCGGCCACGCCGGTGGAACTCATCACTGAGCCCAGTATCGCCACTGTCAGCATAATGGTGACCAGCAGCCGCGAGGTCGATGCCCCGCCGTTGTCCATCAGCCAGTCGCCGAGGCTGCGGGCGACACCGGTGCGCGCCAGCGCGTCGCCAATCACGAACATGGCGGCAATCAGTACGATATTGGGATTGCCGAAACCCGAAAGGGCCTCCTGTATGGTGATCACACCCGTCAGCGGCAGCGCGACCAGCATCAGCATCGCCACGGCATCTACGCGGGGGCGATTGCAGGCAAACATGACCATGGCTGCCGACAGCAACAACAGCACGTACATCAGTTCGTCAGACATGCTGGATCTCTAATCGGCGGTGGTGAACAGCAGCGTTCCTCATTATGGGGGCACTGGCTACGGCACTGTGTGTAAGCTGAGTACCTCGGCGGTCTCGGCGCGAATCCTGGCGGACAGCGCCGCATCGGTTTTGAGGTCCTGTCCGTAGGACGGGATCATTTCCTGCAGTTTCGGCACCCAGTGACCGACCAGCTGTTCGTGGAAACAGTTCTCAAGCATGTGCACCATTATTGAAACTGCCGTCGATGCACCGGGAGAGGCTCCCAGCAGCGCGACGATGGAGGAGTCGGCAGAGTGCACAATCTCGGTGCCGAACTCCAGCGTGCCGGTGCGAGTCTTGTTCTTCTTGATGATCTGCACGCGCTGGCCAGCGATGGCGACCTCCCAGTCTTTCATATCCGCCTCCGGGTAGAACTCGCGCAGCGACTTGAAGCGGTGCGATGAGCTCTGGAACACCTGGCCGATCAGGTACTCCTCCAGCGGGAAATTGTCGCGCGCGACCGCCAGCAGTGGCAGGATATTGTCCGGGCGCACAGACCTGGGAAGGTCAAGCAGCGAGCCGTGCTTGAGGAAACGGGTGGTGAAGCCGGCGTAGGGGCCGAACAGCAGCCAGCGCTTGTCGTCGATGATACGGGTATCGAGGTGGGGTACTGACATCGGGGGAGAGCCGGTGGCGGCCATGCCGTACACTTTTGCGTTGTGGCGTTCGGCGACTGCCGGATTGCCGCAGCGCAGCCAGATGCCGCTTACCGGGAAACCGCCGTAGCCGCTGGCCTCGGGAATGCCTGATTTCTGCAGCAGTTGCAGGGCCGCGCCGCCCGCGCCCAGGAACACGTACTTGGCGTGCACGGTGCGCCGTGCACCGCTCAATTCATCCTTGACCTCAAGTCGCCAGCCTCCGCCCGGTCGCCGCTCCAGACCGACAACCCGGTGTGAGAAACGGACGACGAAATCCTCCTGTTCTCGCAGGTAGCCCAGCAGGTTGGAAGTGAGCGCGCCATAGTTCACATCGGCCCCGGTGACCATGCGCGTTGCGGCGACCGCCTGCCCCCGGTCGCGCCCCCGCATGATCAGCGGGGCCCACTCGGCAATCTCGCTGTGATCCTCGGAGTACGCCATGCCGGTATAGCAGTGATGACCGCTCATGACGGCATGGCGTTTGCGCAGGAAATCCTGTCGCTCAGCGCCGATCACAAAACTCATATGAGGTACCGGGTGTATGAAGCTGTCAGGTGAACGGATCGCGCCCTTTCTGACCAGGTAGGACCAGAACTGCCGCGACATATCGAACTCTACGTTGACCTCCAGTGCGCGGGCGATATCGACTCTGCCATCGGCGGCCATGGGCGTGTAGTTCAGTTCGCAGTTGGCAGCGTGTCCGGTGCCGGCATTGTTCCACGCGCCGGAACTCTCCTGCGCCTCGGCCGGCATCTGCTCAATCATTTCAATCTTCAGGTGGGGTTGCAGTTCTTTCAGGAACACGCCGAGGGTCGAGCTCATGATGCCCGCGCCCACCAACACAATATCGACCTCTTCCGCGGCACTGGTAGTGTTCAACAATCTCTTCTCCTGTTGGGGCGCCATGCGGCACCGGTCTGGCTTTAGTTGAGCGCCTTGAAGGGAACCGGGGCATCCGGTGCCAACACGATATACACCCGGCGCCAGGGCTGTTTATCCACCAGTTGCCAGGAATGTCCGCCTCCGGCGGTGTCCTCGGCCAGCAAAATGTCGCCGGGCGCGAGCTGGAAATGCTGCCCTGAACGGGTTTCGAAATCCAGGGTGCCACTCAGCGTGACAACCAGCTGTCGTACCGGGGCGGTATGCCATGCCAGCGTGCCGCCTGATGCGGTCTCCTGGAAGGAGGTGCTGACCACCGAGACCTTATCACTGAGCAGGTCACCGTGTGTCCCCGGATTGAGATCTATACAGCCCTCCTCGAAATGGGAGTTCTGGTCCTCGCCCGTCCAAATGCGTACGCATCGAATCATGGAATTTTCCTTAACGTCTCTGTCGTAGTGTCATCTGCAGCGCCTTTCTAACGCCGGCCATATGGAAAATGTAACTGCTTGTCAGCGCTGCGTATACCCCATCATCTTCTTCGCCAGTGCATTCATGTCCAGCGAATCCGGCTTCTGGCGCGGCGGGAACTGCTGGAAGGTGGCGAGAAACTTATACGATTCCAGGCCGGCGCCGTAGAGCATGAATATATGCTCTAAGTACCAGCGCTCATAGTCGCCGGACTCCTGGCGCGCGCGCTCGAAGGGATCCTGCCGCAGGTTGAACAGGTAGGGCATACGCAGTTGGGTAAACGGGTATTGCCACACGGCCTGCCCGGTCGCCTCCTGCACTGAGTACATGATTTTCCAGTCGCCCCAGCGCAGCGCAGAGTAGTCGCCGTCATCGGTGAAATAGTGGAAGGTCTCGCGCGGGGAGCTGGCGCTTTTGCCGCTGAGGTAGTCACTCAGGTCGTAGCCATCCAGGTGCACCTTGTACACCCGGTCGCCGGCCTGGTAGCCCTGCAGCAGCTTTTGCTTGACGTCCTTGACACCGGCGGCCGCCAGCAGGGTAGGCAGCCAGTCGTTGTGGGCGGCCATCTCGTTGAAGCGTGTGCCCGGTTTTACCGTTCCCGGCCAGCGTATCATTGCCGGCACGCGGAAGCCGCCCTCCCAGGTGGTGTTTTTCTCGCCGCGGAACTGAGTTGTGCCGCCATCGGGCCAGCTGAACACTTCGGCGCCGTTGTCGGTGGAGTAGATCACAATGGTATTGTCAGCGATGCCCTTCTCGTCGAGGAAGTCCAGCAGCTGCCCGACATGGCCGTCGTGTTCCACCAGCCCGTCACCGTACAGCCCGCCACGCCCGGAGATACCGACACTCTCCGGTTTCAGGCGCGTCCAGATATGCATGCGTGTGGAGTTCCACCAGACGAAGAACGGCTTGTCCTGCTGTACGGCCTTGTCCATGAACCTGAGAGCAGCCGCTGTGAATTCCTCATCCACCGTTTCCATACGCTTCTTGGTCAGGGCGCCGGTATCCTCAATGTTGCCATCGGCGTAGGAGTGGATCACCCCACGCGGTGCGAACAGCTTGCGAAATGCCGGGTCTTTCGGGTAGTCGAAATGCTCAGGTTCGTCCTCTGCGTTCAGGTGATACAGATTGCCGAGAAATTCATCGAATCCGTGTTCCGTGGGCAGGTGCTCATCCTTGTCGCCCAGGTGATTTTTGCCGAACTGTCCGGTCACATAGCCCAGTGGCTTCAACAGGCCCGCAATCGTGGGGTCCTCCTTCTTGAGCCCGGCCTCGCGGCCGGGGCTGCCGACTTTTGTAAGACCCGTGCGCACCGGGTGCTGGCCGGTGATGAACGCCGAGCGCCCAGCTGTGCAGGAATTCTCACCGTAGTAGTCCGTGAACAGCGCGCCCTCAGCGGCGATGCGATCGATATTGGGTGTTGTGAATCCCATGGAGCCGAGGTTGTACGCACTGAGGTTCCATGTGCCGATATCATCGCCCCAGATGACCAGGATATTGGGCCTATCGGCGCTCCAGGCGGGTGCTGTGCACAGCAGGGAATACACTGCGGCCGCCAGTAGTGTCCAGGCTTTCATACTCATGTGAACCATTGCGGTTTCTCCGTTTATTTTTGTAGGTGGTGGAGCATAGCATGACTGGCAGTGCTGAAAACACCCGCTCGTTGACACCGCGCCGGGACTTCAGGAGAGGTGACAATTTTCCCCCGCCGCCTGATACACGGTGGTATGAGCCCCATAAACCTCCAACTAAAAATTGACCGGGTTGATTGGCGGCAGTATAAAAAATGATCGGCAAGGCGAAAAGCACCGGACGCGACACTCTCGACCACAAGCCAGTGGCAGCGGGTCTCAGACGACGCCTATGCCCATACACAGTCCGGGCGGCAGATTAGCAGCGCTGAATACAGTGAGTTGGTGGCGCGCGAGGTATTTGCGCGGACGTATCAGTCCAGCGGAAACCGAAACGCGCTGTGTCGTTGAATGCGCGCGGCCAGCAATACCGCAAGCCAGCGCAGGTACTGCAGCGCGGCCCGCGCCCGCGCACTGACGGTCGTTGTCACTGGAATCCCGTCGGCGCTTAGCACCCTGCCCAGTATGTGGTCGCGGGAGACCAGCGCATCAATCCTCGCTGCGGTGTCCGCCTTGGTCATCAGTCGCCCGGTCGGGACCGGCCCCAGATAGCGGTGCACCAGAAGCTCTCCCCCCGCTGCGGCGAAGACAAGGATATCACCGGTGAAATAGCGACCCCGCTTCTGTACGGACAGGCGCTGGCCCTCGCGCAGCAGCGGGCTCATGCAGCGCCCGGTGACGGTCACCGGCACTGACTCCCCGTTCTGCAGCATTGCGGCAATCGCGTTGTACATGTCAATCCCCGGCTTGCATGCACGGAGCGCGCTCAGGAGAGCGTCACTGCGTGGATGAGTTCGACGTCACCGCTGCTGGCGGCGCGAGAGGCATTGCCACCGCAGCCCTTGTTGCAGTTCTCCTCTACGGCAATACAGTGCAGCGGGGCGCCGAGTTGGTCCAGTGGCTGGCCCCGCAGGCGTTCGGCGGCCTCTATCGCCCGCTCCCGCGCCTCCAGGAACAGCGGCGAGTTGTTCCATATCTGGGCGATGGAATGCTGGTGTAAACTGCCGGCGCTGCGCTGCAGATGCATACAGGCCTGCACATTGCCGTAGGGATCTATGTCGACGCCGGCGACGCCGACGCTGCAGGTGGCTTTTGGCTCACTGTCACTGCCTGTTGCGCTGTCGCGCGGCGCTGCCGCTGCCGGCGCAAATGCGGGCCGTCGGGCAGCCAGACCCCGCTCTACCCGTTCCCACACGGCCCTGGTGGGCTGAATGACCAGCGGTTCCAGGTCGCCATTGTCCCGGGGTGCGACCGGCCCCTGGAAGCGCAGGGGCACTGAAAGTACATCACACAGTGCGAACATATCGTCTATTTCGTGTTCGTTCCAGGCAGTGGGGGTGCTGACGGCATTGCAGCGCAGACCTGCCGTGGTGGCGTGCCCGATATTCCGAACCAGGCGTTCGAAGCTGCCGGGCACCCGGGTTTGACGGTCGTGGGTCTCTGCGCTCGCGCCGTGCAAGCTGATCTCCACAACATAGGGATCGACTTCCCGCAGCAGACGCTCCACATTGCGCTGGCCCAGGCTGTGGCCATTGGTGCGCACCCGGGTGACAAAACCCAGCTCCCGCGCCAGATTGCCGATCTCGAAAAAATGCGGATGCAGCATGGGTTCGCCACCGGTCAACATGAGGTACAGGGTTTGCATGTCGGCCAGCTCCTGCAGCAGCACCCTGTACTGGGTGAGTGACAGGCGCTGCCCGGGCTTGTCCCTGTCGTTATAGCAGTAGAAGCAGTCCAGGTTGCAGTCGTAGGTCAGTTCCAGCGACACATCGTGCAGCATGCGCTGTTGCCGGACCTTGGGAAGTATCACTTGCTGGTACATGTCAGCTTGCCGGGGGTGCTAGCAGTTGTTCGGCCGCCAACTCGTCCAGGAAGCGGGCCAGGTCTGCCTCCGCTTCCGCCGCGCCGACCTCAAACTCGGTCACGATCGCGGTCACGAGGGATTCTCGGGACATGGGCTGTTGCAGCAGCCGGATGATATGCAGGCCCAGTTCGTTGACCACGGTCACCCGGCCCCTGTCGAGGTGTACTACCACGCCTTCGTCCCCTACCGCGCGATAGCGCAGCCTGGGGGTCAGGGCGAGCAGGTCGGGGGTGGCCTGGTCAGCCATTTGCAATTGCGCGTTTCACAATTTTCATAATATCCTCTATGCCGTCTTCGCGACGGTTTTGCAGTCGGATCACCGGCAGGTGCGTCACCGCGCGCTCCAGGTTTTCCAGCAGCCGTTCAGTTGCGGCCTCGTCGGTGTTGACGAAGGGGCTGTGGGCCATCAGTCGGGCCGTGGCCACGGCTGATGTCACCCTGTGGGCAGCCAACTGCTCTCCCTGTTCCAGCAATACGACGCCGGCCACCGGATAGGCGTCATCGGCGCCGGCATGATCAAGGGTGCGCCCGAACTCCCCGGTGAATGGTACCGCATATGCGTGGTAGGCGCCCTTGTCTGGCAACAGCAGATTAACATCATCACTGAGTACGGTGGCACCCGCGCGGTGCGCCTTGCCGGTCAACGTGGTTTTGCCAGCGCCGGAGCGGCCGGCAAATATCCAGGCCTGCCGGTCGAGCACCAGGCCGGCGCTATGTAGCACCAGTCCGCCGTGCACCAGTGCCTGGTGGGCCGACAGTATCCGCAGGAAATTCTCGATCACATTCGCCAGCACAAGCTCCTCTTCCCGCGCAACCGCGAGCGAGGCCTGTCCACGGTCGGGGGTGAGTGGAATCTTTGCTGTGAAATTAATCCCGGTGATCTCAAAGCCGTCGACCTGGCGCAACTTCAGTGGCGTATAAAGCCCTTCCACCGTCATGGTCTGTGGATCAATAGTCGGCGCCGCTGCCAGCCGGTGCGCAGCACACGTCACACCAGCAGCGGCCACAGCAGGAATATCCGCGCTGATGAAGCGGGCGTAGGTCGTCATCAGTGAGCGGGCTTGCCGGGGGCTTAGACCGGTGAAACGGATTGCGCCTGTCGGCAGGGTCATCGATACGGAGTGGCTACCCCAGCTGTCGCCACAAGCAGGCGGCACAGTGGCGGCTCAGGACCCCAGCGAACTGCAGGGAAAGGGAACGCTCTTGCCAAAAGGCGGTGCGGGGGGGGAGCAGGTTGCGGCCGCCGCCTCCAGCGATTCGGAGCCGAGTACGCGGGGGGCTGAATACGTGCGGCGCGCAGTTTGCGCGGTTCCCGCCGTATCCGCTTGCTCGTGCTTTCCCCGTTCCGGGCTATCGCTGCCAGCCATCTCGTTACCACCTTATCATTTATAGCGTCTACCGTGTGTTGAGGCGCTAGCGTGCGAATACCGCAGGCTCGCCCACCACGGAATAGATCCGAGGCATAAACTCGCCGATAGCGCCCGTGGTCTGTACCTTGGCATCGCGGACGGCATCACCGACGGTATTCATCCCGGCGAAGGCACTGTCGACAAACGCGTACGCCAGCTGTTGTGCGTCCTGGTCCAGCGACAGGCCGGTCGGCGCCAGTGATGCAATCGCTCCCCCTGTGGGATTCAGCACCAGGGCCGCCGCCAGCGAACGGGCGCCGGGCATGGAATCATCGCCCGCTGCACAGGTGAGGGCAGCAAATACCGGGTAGGTTGTATTCTGCAGCAAAGCGGCATCGGATGCCTTAATAAAATTCTCCGTGCCATCACCCACCTGTCCGGAGGAGCCGTGCCCATCGTAACTGACATAGCCCGTCTGCCAGGTGGCGGACTGGATAAGGCTGTTGCGTACCTTGTCCAGGGGATGGTACAGGGTGGAAATCTGGTCAAAGCCGGCGGTCGCGAACAGGTGTTCTGCCATCTGCTCCGAATTGGCGGCGAAGTTACCGCCGCTGTCTGCGTTGTCTGCGACCAACAATGCGTGGTAGCGCTCGGCGTCAATGTTGCCGGACTCATACGACATCAGTTTCTGCAGGTAGGCGAGCCCCTCCTCATCACTGGTAATGGGCAGGCGGCCGACTGCAAAGCCCTGTCGGGTGTCATTATCCAGCAGGCGGTCGTCTGAAACCGCTATGGCCCAAGGGGTGCTGACCATTGCGATGGGGATGAAGTTGTCTCCGTAGCCCATGCGATCCTTCATGTCCAGCGACCCTTTGCCAAGCAGGGTGACCACAGACGGCGGGGTTCGCCACTGCTTCTGGACCCTGGTCATAAACGAGGTGATCGCGGCCGGGTCCTCTCGTCCATCACTGAACTCATCGTAGATATCGTCCAGCCAGGCGATACTGACGCGGCCAAAGCGCGCCTCGCGATAACTGGCCAGCGCATTCGCGGTCCCGCTGAACTCTCGGGGTGCGATGACCAGGTAATCTGCCGAGTTGGATTTTTTCGCCAGAGAGGACGGGGTATCCGCGGCGACGCTGGCGAGATAGTCGCCCTCATCGCCCACCACCAGATAGTCAACACCGGCGCGGGTCTCGAAGGAAGCGGACCAGCCGCCCAGTCCATCGGGTTCTACCAGGATGTCGCGGCGCAGCACTGATCTGCCTGCCGGCGCTTCTATCACTGTAATGTTCTCACTGCTGAAGCCACCCACTCTCTGCGTGCCCGCTTTGACATTGTGTAGCCAGAGCGTGTCATCGTCGCTCACCGGCATGCGCGAGTAACGGATGTCGACGGCATCGAGAAACTGGCCGGGGTGTGTGCCGGCGGCGTAGGAATTGTGCAGTGTCAAGGTGTTGTCGCCAGAGGGGTCCAGCAGGCCCTGGTCAAACTCCGCCACCAGCTCGGCGCTGTCAAAGCCATCCCATACGATGGATGAGCCGATGTCCGTGCCATTCAGCCTGGCGTACACCTCATGCTCGTCACCGTATTCGAGATTGGTCCAGCCGCGCAGCGTAATGCTGATGCGGGCGGTGCCTTGTGCGGCGGGATACGGGATGCTCAGCGGCACCGATATCTGGTCCTTGTAGCCGCCGTACAGGTAATCCCAGAACCAGTAATCGGCATCGGGTTCCGCAGCCACCGGACCGGTGGAAAAGGAGAAATCCGGTTCTTCCTCAAAATGCAGGGTATCGATGAACGCCGTGTCTGCGCCTGTCCGGACAGGTTTTCCGCGTCTGAGTCGGCTGCTCGGCATCGGTGCCGCGGCACTGTGGTCCATGGTGAAATGATAGGCGTTGGTATCGGTATAAAACGTCTCATAGACTGTCGCCGGGAACCGGATCACATCGGTGGCCGGGTCAAAATACCAGCTGACGGCACTGCCGGCATTGGTGAGGGACAATTGCCCCTTAGTTGCTTTCTTGCGCAACCGCGCTTCACTGGCGCCGCTGTGCAATGCCAGCTCCGCTATCGTGACGCTGTGCAGCCCCTCTTCCGTTGTGTAAAGCCAGAGCTGGTCCGCGCTGGAGGCGGCATTGCCTCTCCACTGGCGCCACTGCCGCCATTTCTTTCCCTTGGCCGACCGGGATTTTTTACTGATGGCCCTGGCCTGTGTGGTGGCGAGTCGGCGCTCCGAGACCGGCCTGTCCATTTTTTCAGGTTCGCGGCGGCGTGCCAGAAACCCGGCCCCGAGCGAGGACCAGTCACTCCACGCCTCGGGTGCTGGCTTGTCTTTCTTGGCGTGAGCGGGCGATGCCATGTACAGGCAGGTGAGCAGGGCGAGGCCCGGAACCATGATGAATTTGCCCACGGTTTGTTGTGTATGAAACATGTATATTCCCGTCTTGTCCCCGCAGCCCCCGTGATCACACCTCAGTTGAGGTCAAGGAAGGCCCGCTTTGGCCGTATTTTAGTTGAGTCACAGGAGGACTAACAGCACGGAAGTTGCGCTTTTGCGGTAATAAAGCGGGTAACGTGCCGCCTTTGAGTGATGCCTTTCACGATCGTGCAAAAAAATTGTGAATCGTTCGCGCGCGGGCCGGCGATGCATGGCCAAGGTGGTCGACATTAAAATATACTCCGTGCCCGGATGGTATGGGCGCCAATATCGAGAGCCTGGGCATGGACTGCGTGTGAAGTAGAAGTACAAGCAACCCGGCCAGCTGGGCAATGAATTGATATTTGAGAACCCTGAAGATGACTGAAAAATTTCGGCCGCCGCTGTCCGCGTCTGTGTGTTTATTGGCCGGTATCCTGCTTCTGCTGTCGCCGCTGGTGGTGGCCGCGCCGCAATTCCACACCTCGAGCACTGCAGCTGAGAGCGCCAATGTCACGTCCCTGACAATTGCCACCCCGGCAGGCACTGCTTCCGGCGACCTGTTACTTGCGACCATCTCCACCGACGGCAGTATTACGTTTAATACCCCAGCCGACTGGACACTGCTGGATCAGGGGCAATCCCCGGGAAGCAACTCCACACTCGCCGTGTTTTACCGTATTGCCACTGCCGCAGAGGCATCCAGCCATGTCTTCACCTGGAGCGGTGGTGAAGAGGCTGCCGGGGCCATCCTGCGTTACTCCGGTGTCAGCACGAGTGAACCGGTGGAGGCATTCGCCGCGGGGACCGGCACCAGTACCAGCCCCACCTCGCCGGCCACCGCTGCGCTGAGTGCCGACACCAGGGTGGTGCGTGTGTATGGCGCTGATGACGATGACCTGTCCGGGTCGCCCTATCCGCCCGGCACCACCGGCCGGCTGAACATAGAGAGTGGCGGTGGTGGTGGCACAACCAGCCTGGGGGTCGCTGACAGCGCCCAGGCCGGAACCGGGAGCACCGGCTCCGCCAGTTTCTCGCAAACTGGCAGTGAGCAGTGGCGTGCGCTGACCATTGTGCTGCCTCCGCCGGGTGTCAACCCGCTGCCCACCGGTGACACCAACAGCGCGCCGGCGATCTGCAGTGCCGCGGGCGCCGGTGGCAGCGGTACTATCAGCGGTACGGTGAACCGCTACTACCCGGGCTCGACCTCGGTTGCCGCGGGAGCGACCAGTATCACTTTGGGCAGCTCAATCGGTGCGGGCAGTGCCATTGCCGCCGGTGACCTGTTGCTGGTGATGCAGATGCAGGACGCCACCCTGGACAGCTCCAACAACGCCAACTACGGTGACGGCAGTGCTGCCGGCACGGCCGATGGCTCCGGTTCCACGGCTATCCGCCAGACCGGGCTGTACGAATTTGTCACCGCCACCAACAGTGTGGCGACCGGAGGGGGTACAGTGACCCTGGCCTCCCCGCTGGCGCACAGCTATAACCGCGGCACCAACCGGCGTTTCCAGGTCGTGCGGGTGCCTCAGTACAGCAGCGTTACCCTGGGCGCCAATATTACGGCTGCCAGCTGGAACGGCCTCGCCGGGGGCATTGTCGCCCTGAATGTGCAGGGCACCCTCAACCTCAATGGGTTCAGTATCGACGTCAGTGGACAGGGGTTTCGCGGTGGCGACTACGCCGGTACAACGGCTTCCGGTTCGGGTGATGTCAGCACAGCTTACGTTGCCACCGGCGAGTTCTGGGGTGCCAAGGGCGAAGGGATTGCCGGCGGGCCAAATGTAGGCCCTATGCTCAATACGGACGGCTATCCCGGCGGCAGCCAGGCCCGGGGTGCACCCGGGAACGGTGGGGGTGGCGGCAACAACCACAACGCCGGCGGCGGTGGCGGCAGTAATATCGGCTCGGGTGGGCGCGGCGGATTTCCCTATCCCACCGGAACCGTCGGCGGTAAGGGCGGTGGTACTTTCGCCGGTTATTCCGGCCGTCTGCTGGCTGGCGGCGGCGGTGGTGCTGGGCACAAAAACAATGCGGGCGGTACGGGCCTCGGCGGCAACGGCGGCGGTGTGGTATTTATCAACGCCACCACACTGACATCGGGGGTCGGCGGCTCTATCCGCGCAAACGGCACTGCCGGCGATTTTTCTGTTCAGGATGGCGCGGGTGGTGGCGGTGCTGGCGGTACGATTCTCGTTCGTACGGCTTCCAGTTCCGTGCCGGGGCTGAGCCTGCAAGCCATCGGCGGCAACGGCGGCGATTCTGAGTACCCTGACAACCATGGTCCGGGTGGCGGTGGTGGCGGTGGTGCTGTCTATATCAACGCAACGGGTGCAAGTACCAATGTGGCGGGCGGTTTGCCGGGCTGGAGACGCAATACTTCAGGGTCTGCGGCTGTTACCAACCACGGCGCGCTCGCCGGCCATCGCGGGCTGGTGGCCGCACTGAGCAGTGTCCCCACGGCCGTCGCCTGTGATTTTGGCGATGCGCCCGGCAGTTACTCCACCAGTACGACGCGGCACACCGTCGATGCGGCAGCGGGTGCCTCGGTGAATCTGCGGATCGGCGGTCTTGTGGATTTTGAATGGCTGGGTACAGCCAGTGGCGGTGCGGATGCGGACAATCTCCGCGTCACCAGCAATCCCGCTGCCGGTTCGGACGAAGACGGGGTTACGTTTACTGCGCCCAGCGGTGGTGGTTCCAATATCATCGCCACTGTGGCGGTGACCAACTCTACCGGTTCCACGGCCCGCCTGTGCGGCTGGATGGATATAGGCAGCCCACCTAACGGCCTGTTTGATCTGTCGGAGCGGCGCTGCGTGAATGTGGCGTCAAGTGGCACCTCCTCGGTGCCGTTTGAGTGGACAGTTAACGCGACGACCACCCAGACCTACGTCTCCCGCTTCCGGCTGTGCACGACAGCCGCACAGTGTGAGTCGCCCACCGGTACTGCAAGTGACGGTGAAATGGAGGACTACTCGATAGTCTACAACCCCACCGTGGCGACAATTGGCAAGGTCTCGCTCTCTGTAATATCGGTCTCCACGTTCCTGGCGGACATGGCGACGCAGGACTCTGGTGCCCAGAGTGCGCTGGCGCTGTTGCGATTCTATGACCCGCAACAGGCACAGGTGCTGGCAGGCGCAGATGCGCAAGTGATCCTCGGCGCACTGAGGGCATACCTGGATCCAGATGGGGACTCGGAGGTGGCGACCCTGCGCTGGGAAACACTGGAGGAGCGCGGCACCATCGGTTTCTATGTGGAAAGGCGCCGCAGTGGCGAGGATACCTGGCAGCGCCTGAGTGGCGATATGTTACCGGGCCTGATTATTGCGCCGATGGGCGGCGAGTACTGGCTGGCCGACCCGATGCCGCAGCGCGGCGAGAGCTATGAGTACCGGCTGATTGAGCAGGAGGCGCGTGGCACTCAGAACACTTACGGGCCCTGGAGCCTGAGCCTGCCCCGGTAACCCGGGGCGATCACGCTTTTGCTGCTCATTCCTCGAGTTGACTGAGGGCGAGCATCCGTTCAATTTGCGCGAAGGCCTGTGCCTTGGTTTCCAGCAGCTGCTGTGAAAGCGCCCTGGTCTGCAGTCGCTTGGCGTCGACTTCCTCGCGATTCAGTCCATCCATGAACCGACTCACAGACAGGTCGATATCGCCATCTACCGGAATGCGCCAGGCGGCGTCCTCCAGCAGTGTCCAGTTGTCGGTTTCCTCCGAGCAGCACATGAAGATGGTAGCGCCCTCGCAGACGGCACTGACAGCTTTGGAGGGGATGCAGACATGGTCCCATTCGGGGAGCAGGGTTGCGATATGGACATCGATAAATTGCAGGTGATCGCGGGCCACGCTGTCCGTGATAACGACGCCTTCCCGTCCGCTGGCGAACTCGATAATTTGCGGCGCCTTGGAGCCGTAAACCGATAAAATGAAACGGTGGCGGGAGGGGTCTATTTTGGCTATGACGGCCCGCAGGAAGTCGCTTGCGTGCGCTTCCCCCAGATTGCCGGCATAACCGAGAATGATTCTGTCATCGCCTGCGGCCCACTCCGGTGCCGAAACAACAGCTGGGGATTGTGAGATTCCGCAGGGCAGCAAGACTGTCGGCACCGCCGTGGTGTATTCGCTATTGATGAACCTGGCCTGATTCGGCCCCAGCGCAATCAGGCCTGTCGGCGGTGCCTGTACCAGGCTGCGCTTCAGGTAGCGGTAGATCGGGTTGCTCCGTTTCACCAGCTTGCTGGAGACAAACGCCTCGGGATACAGATCCATCGACCAGTAAATCCAGGGTATGGCGCGGCGCCTGGCGGCCCTGGCCACCCAGAAGTTCAACAGCGGCGGATCGGTCATGCAGATGATGGGGCCGACGCCGAGCGCCACTGCTTTTCGCGCCATTTTCCACCCTTCCACGAGGCTGGAGAAAAGCCGGATGAATTTATTTTTGCCGTTGTACAGGTGACTGAGGGTGTGCACCTTGCCGGAGACGCCGACCGGCACTGCGCCGCCGCCCTGGTATTCCCCATCGACGGTGACCACCTGGACATTGAATCCGGCAGCTACCAGGTAAGCCGCCAGCTCATTGGCGGAGTTGCCGGTAATGCCGGCGCCCGGCGGATAGTTGCGATTGAGGATCACGCAATCCATCAGCCCATTGCTCTCCGATTCCAGGCTTCTACAAGCTCGAGAAAAATCGCGTCCAGGTCTCTGGTTATCTCCCATTGCGGGTAATGCATCTGCATTTTGCTGAGATCACTGTAGTAACAGATGTGATCGCCCTCGCGGTGCTGATCCGAATAGACGTAGTTCATGGCTTTGCCCGACAGTGACTCAACCCGCAGGAAAGCCTCCTGCATCGAGCAGCTGTTCTGCTTGCCACCGCCCAGATTATAAACCTCGCCACAGCGGGGTGCCTGCGAAAACTCCCACATGAAATGAGCGACATCAAGCGAATGGATATTATCGCGCACCTGTTTGGCCTTGTAGCCGAAAACCGTGTACTGGATTTCCTCCAGGTTGCACTTCACCAGATAGCTCAGGAAGCCGTGCAGTTCCACACCGCTGTGATTTGGTCCCGTCAAACAGCCACCGCGCAGGCAACAGGTGGGCATGCCGAAGTAACGGCCGTACTCCTGCACCATGATATCAGACGCCACCTTGGACGCGCCAAACAGGGAGTGCTTGGATTGATCTATAGTGAAAGTCTCTGCGATACCGTTTTCATAGGCGGGATCATCATACTCCCAGCGGGTCTGTAGCTCCTTCAGCGCGATATGGTTCGGGGCATCGCCGTAGACCTTGTTGGTCGACATGTGGATGAAGGGTGATTCCGGGCAGTGCCGGCGCGCTGCCTCCAGGCAGTTCAGGGTGCCGACGGCATTGGTATCAAAATCATCGAAGGGGATGGCCGCGGCCCGGTCGTGTGAAGGCTGTGCAGCGGCGTGCACGATGACATCGGGCCTGACCGACTGCACCAGAGCGTCCACGCCCTGGCGATCGCGAATATCCAGTTCGTGATGCACGAACCCCCTGAGTGCATCCTGCAGGCGTTTCTGGTTCCACCGGGTGTCGCCCTGCGGGCCGAAAAAGACCGCTCTCTGGTTATTGTCCACCCCGTGGACCTGGTAACCCCGGCCGGCGTAAAACACACAGACTTCGGAGCCGATCAGTCCAGAGGAGCCCGTCACCAATATCTTCTTCATAGTTGCGATTCTTTTGCCATCAAACGTTGAAACAACAATTTACGAAACACCCTGCACAATACGTCGTGCGGCGACCAACCCCAGCGCCATCAGGGTGTAGAACCACAGCGCATTGGCCGGGATATGAAAATTAAAATCCACGAAACCGTGCAGGAAAAATGCGCTCACGGCGATTGCGATACCCAGCAACACGCCCTGGTCGCCGTGGCTGCGCGCGCGCTTGCCATAGGCCGCTAACATGCGCCCTGTGCACAGTAGAAAAAATGCGAGGAACAACCCAGCACCGATAACGCCCTGTTCCGCCAGCAGTTGCAGATGGTCATTGTGGGCATAGTCGTACAGGTGGCCGTCCAGCGCGGCCACCTTATAGTGCGTAAATACGTACTGGAAACTGCCGTTGCCCACACCGAAGCACCAGTGATCCAGCCACATGCTCCAGGTTTGTAGCCAGGTGATCACTCGTCCCGAATCGTGCAGTTCTGCCGGTAGCAGGCGGGTGAAAAGGGCGCTGCTGTTGAGCCAGACGGCGGCAAGTGCAGCGCTCGCGAAAAGCCAGGGCAGAACCCGTATCTCTGCGGAGGGCGCCGCCGTCGAAGGGCGTGAGCGCTCCCGGTAGCCACGCCAGTATGCCCCGCACGCCAGCAGGCTGCCCGCCGCCGCGGTGAACGCGAGCAGGGCGCCCCGCGACTGTGCGAAGAAGAACGCGGTGAACAGGGCCAGCAACAGGCCAAATCTCAGGTAGCCAGGGTTCAGCAGAGCCCCGCTCATGTGCTCGGCGATACGCTTCGCGCGCAGATGCCAGCGACGGTAGGGCTGTGCGGCGACAAAGCTGAGGCACAGGCCCAGCGTGAGGGCGATACCGAAAGACAGGTTGGCCGCGTAATGATTCTTGTTGATGAAGGTGCCGGTGGCCCAGTGATGGCCGAGCCAGGGTGGGGTCCACAGCATGAAGGAGTCACGCATGAAGAAAGCAGTGAGGCCGTATACCGCCTCAAAGACGGTGACGCCAATCATTGTATAGATAACCATCCGCAGGCGTTTCACTGTGTCGACCAGCACCAGTGTGAGGCAGAAAACCACCACATAGGCACACTGTTCCAGTGCCGCGGCGATTGCGGCACTCCATGACGCGGCCAGCCGCACGGTTTCCGCGGCGGTGACTGCTTGCGAGGCCTGCCACCACCGGGCTTTTGCGGGCGCGATAAACTCCAGCAGCGACAGCGGAATCGGCAGCAGTTGCAGGCCGAGATACAGGAGTCCCAGCAGGAGCAGGGCGAGTACCTGCCACTCATGCCTCAGGTTGCGGGAAAACTGGCCCGGGCGAACAGCCCAGCCCAGCAGTGCGAGCGCACCGAGCAAGAACACCCAGACCTCCAGCATAGCCAGCGACCAGGCGCGGTTGCTGCCCAGCGGCAGTGGAACCCACACCAGCAACAGCAGCAACCCCAGGAACAGGCCGCGGTTCAGCAGGCTGTGGGGCCGAAAACGTTCAGTCCTCACGGCGCTGCTCCCGCTGCTCCCGCTGCTCCAGCACTGCGCGGGCCGCCGCTTGTTCTCGCAGCTGTGTCTGCAGTTGCCGCTCCAGCCCGGCATCGCCGGCGATAGCGAGGATGCGCTGGGACAGCTCCGGTATGGCCATGGCCTCGACCAGGTCATGCCAGCCGCGGACTCTGCGCGCCTCATCCAGCCGGCTACCCGCGCCGAGGATGATGGTGGCATTCGCCAGCTGCGTGTCGTACTCCCGTGGGCCGAAATACAGGGCGCTGTCCAATGCGTGCAGTGTCCCAGTGGTGGCCCCCTGCGCCTGGTAGGAATAACTCGCCAGTGCGGACCAGAGGTCTGGGCGCACAGGTGTGTCCGCCAACCCTTCCCGCAGCGGCGATATGGCGTCGTCGAAGTGTCCATCCGCTGCGCTGAAGGTCGCCGCCAGAAGTGCGTAGTCGGCGTCGGAGGGGGCGTGGTTGCGCGCCACGGCGATCTTGCGTGTACCCTCAGCGGCATACTCTGCCGCCAGTGCGGCGTTGCCTTGCATCTGCCGCAGGTGATGCGCCGCTGAGTCGCCGTAAATGCCGGCGATACCAGCCAGCCCAGCCTGATATGCCAGCCACAGCAGGGCGGTTGCAAGGGCCAGCGCTGTCAGCCGCAAGTATGCCTGCGTGCCGGGCTGCCCCACTCAGCGGGCCCCGCCCCGGTGAGCGCGCAGGCGCCGCCCGATGCCTCGCGCGATGCGCCGCGCGTAGTAACACGGCAGCAACCAACTCCAGCGCGGCTGGTACCTGGCCTGCATATAGGCGACCGGAGGAAACAGGTATTCGCGCAGCAACTGCAAACGTTGCATGCCTGCTGTGGCCTTCAGTTGCGCGATGTCCCGCTGCAGCAGTGTTGCGTGGATATCCACCTGTTGCCCCGGCAGTGATGCCAGCCTGCGCAAGTCTGCCAGGCGAGGAGCACCGGCCTGACCTGCGCCGAACGTGTCCAGTGCGCGTTCCACGCCATCGAAGCAGGCGCCGGCCACGCCCTTTTCCCGCGCACAGGCCAGGAACCGCTGCCAGGCCTCCGCGTCCAGCGACTGCAGCAACAGGACGATGTCGTACAGCCAGATCAGCTTGTTCTCCTCACCGTCTTTCACATGCGCCAGCCGGTGCAGGCAGGCCAGCAGCAGCGCGTGTTCGTGGCAGGGACTGTTTGCAGCAGGCCCCAGTGCGGGAACGTTGATCGCGCCCGCCCACAGTTCCGGGAAGGCCAGCGGTCGCAACTGTGCGGCGTTACTGGTCTCCCAGTGGACATCGAGCATCTCCGTCACCCGGCCATTGCGCAGAACGCACGGAAACTGGAAGCTCACCAGCGCGCCGCCGGCGGTGTTCATGCGCTCGTATCCAAGACCCTGCAGTACCTGCCATGCGGATTCCGCAGCTTCGCGGCTGTCGAATAGCAGATCGGTGTCACTGCGGTCGCGCAGGCAGGCATCGTGGTACAGGGTGTAGGCCAGTGGCGTGCCTTTGAACAGCAGGAAGGGCAACTGCGCGTTTTCCAGCGCGGCGACTACGCGCTTCACCTCCTCCTGGCGCAGCATTTCCAGCGCGAATTCCTGATGCAGGCGAGCGGTCAGCTGCCGCGTGACTGCCCCAGGCAGGCCCACCTTTTCCCCCTGTGCTAACAGCTGGGACATCAGCAGTACATGTGCCCGTTGTGTCTGGGCACACTGCAGCAGGCGAGGCAGGAATGCGCTGTCGGATTGCCAGGGCGGCTGATCCCCGCGAACAAAGCGCAGTATCCAGTCGTATGGCGAGAGCGATTCCATTGCTGGATGCGTCATCCCGCCCCGCGATTCCGCCAACGCCACGCGCTGCGGATAATCGTTGGCAAATCAGAGTGGACGGGACGCCACCCGAACGCGCGCTGGAACTTCGCGGCATCTGCCACCAGCCGGTCGGGGTCGCCTGCACGGCGCTGGCCGAATATATGCGGTACAGGCTTCCCGGTGACCTGTTCGATGGTGTCGATGACTTCCCTGACAGAAACCCCTTTGCCCGTGCCGAGGTTGTAGGCAGTGCTGCTCGCTCCCGCTTCCAGTGCCTGCAGTGCTGTGACATGGGCATCCGCGAGATCCTGTACATGGATGTAATCGCGAATGCAGGTGCCATCAGGTGTGCTGTAGTCGGCGCCAAACACCGTGAGGGGGTGTCCTGTGTCTGTGGCGGCTTCCAGTGCCAGGGGGATGAGGTGCGTTTCCGGTTCATGGTCCTCGCCAATAGTGCCGTCCATGTCTGCTCCCGCTGCGTTGAAATAGCGCAGCGCTATGGAGCGCAGGCCATGGGCGCGACCGAAATCCCCCAGCATGGTTTCAACCATCAGCTTGGACTGCCCGTAGGGGTTGATCGGGGATTGTGGGTGCGATTCGTTGAGCGCCTGGTGCAGCGGATTCCCATAGGTGGCGCAGGTGCTTGAAAACACCAGTTGACCAATGGCCTGTTCACGCATGGCCTCAAGCAACGTCAGCGAGCCCATCACATTATTGCGATAATATTTCCCGGGGTCAGTCACGGACTCGCCGACATAAGCGTAGGCGGCGAAGTGCATCACGGCGGCCGGTCGGTAGTCGGCCATCACTGAGGCCAGGCGATCGCCATCCGATAGCTCGCCGCGCACCAGCGGGCCCCACTGCACCGCGCGCTCACTGCCGTGGGCAAGGTTGTCATAGGCCACTGGGAGGTAGCCCGCTGTGGCGAGCGCCTTGCAGGTATGGCTGCCGATATAGCCAGCGCCGCCGGTGACCAATATGGTTTTTTGCTTCATGCCTGCTCTGTCAGCGTATTGTCAGTGGGTCCGTGCCGCGCGCGCTTCGCGAGGGACGTATCTCAGGGGCGAGCGGATTGGCGCGGTTCAGTGGAGCCGGGTCGGTACACGCAGTTCGGGCCATACTCACCCGCAGCCTGCATACCCATGCCCAGCACTGTATTCCTGTGCACGACCACGCCGGGAGCCAGTATCACCATCGCTGCTATCCAGCACTGCTCTTCAACGACAATCGGCTGGGTGACAAGGTCGAAAGTCGCCCTGTCCCAGCGGTGACTCCCTGTACAGAAATAGGCCCCCTGCGATATGCAGCACTGTGAGCCGATAGTGACCTGGTCGAGGTTGTCTATCCACACGCTCTCTCCCAGCCAACTGTGGTCTCCAACCTCGAGTTTCCAGGGAAATTTAACGCGCACGCGGGGTTTGATCACCACGCCTCGACCAATATGCGCACCGAACAGGCGCAGCAGTGTGCAGCGCCAGTAGGAGCCGGGCAGCCAGCTGGAAAAGAAGAGGCCGGAAAGGGCAACCCACAGTACCTCCTGCCAGCGCGGCCTGCCTCGCGCGAAGGAGGGGTTGCTGAATTGATCCAGCCTCATCGTCTGATCTTCCTCTCTATCAGGGACAGCGACAGCAGCATCTCAAACGTGGTGCGCTGTAGCGCGTAGTAAAACCCCTGCCAACCACTGAGAAATCCGCCGCGAACAACATAGACGAGAACAAACACAACAAGGGGTGCCACGACTGCGAGTCGCCGAAGCCTGTCCTGTCTCGACAGTTGTTGAGCGGGGGTGGCAAGGAGTTTGTCCGCTTCCTGCGCGGCGTATTTGATCTGGGATGTGGCCCACCGGATCAGCGGTTTGCGGTCGTCATGAATAATGCGAAAAGGTAGCCGTTCTACACAACCGCAGATCTGCACGCCGTGGCCGTGGCCATCGTCTTCATAGCGGGCTCGTTGGCGCCGGTAGAGTATGGTTCTGGGCGGCAGGATGCTGCCCTTTACCACCTTGCCGTGTATGGCATAGAAGAACCCCGCCTGGTAGCCGTCGGCAGAGCCGCGGGCCACAGCGTCCGTCACAACCTCTCGCGCCTCGGCAGGCAATCTGTAGTCGGCGTCCATGGACAGCACCCACGGGGTCGCGATGCACTCGAGTCCAAAATTGCATTGCTCGGCGAACGTGGTGAACTTGCGCTGCACCACCCTGGCCTGCGGGAACTGCGCGACAATCTCCAGAGTGCCGTCAGTGCTGCCGCTGTCTACCACCAGGATGTCGTCCAGCCAGGCAATACTCGCCAGGGTGCGGTGGATATTCTCCTGCTCATTGTAGGTGATGACCATGGCGCAGATACCAGTATCGCTAGTCACTTCTCACTCTCCCGATTGTCGCCGTTCCCGGAAACACAATAGCCTCAATGGGTGTTCGCGCCGCCAGCAGTGCCAGCCCCAGTGTAAGGCCGAGTGTGGCGAGGAACGACACTGCGGTGACCAATACAATCAGTATTGTGTTGTCGGTGCTGAAATCGTCAAGGCCGGCACGCCACAGCAGTTGCCAGACGAAGGGGTGCAGCAGAAATATCTGTAGTGAGTACCGACCCAGCAGTGCCAGCAGTGCCGAAGGAAGACTGTATGCGAGCCGCATCAGGGCGAAGAAACTCAACAGCACCAGACTGTCCTGCATCAGCAGCGCCAGCGGCTGCAAAACAGAAACCGGATTGTAGTAAAAGTCGCCGGCCAGCGGATGGAAAAAGCGGTTGTCGACGGCGATATACGAGGCCAGCAACCAGAGGGCGATCAGGGCAGCGCTCAGGCGGGGTGTCCAGCGCAGGCGTGTGTGCAGCGCGTTGATAATCAATCCGATGACGAATATATAGCTCACCAGCGACAGCGAAAACGGCAGCTGAGAGACCGAAGTGCTGTCGAAAACGCCCATGCCGAGATGTACCAGCAGTCCCAGCCCGGCCGCCAGCCACTTCACGCCGGTGGTGGCGTTCTGGTAGGCAAACAGTAGCAAGGTTTGCACTGCCAGCGCCGGCAGGAACCACAAAAACCCGGCGCCCAGGGTTTCCCTGAAAGGTGTTTCCCGCTCCACCAGCAGTGCTGTGCCGACCTCGCGCAGCCAGGGGATGACGGCCTGCTCACCACCAAGAATATTGAGAACGACAAAAAGCGCTGCGGCAAGCAGCAGGAAAAAACCGTGGGGCACCAGTATCCTGGTCAGCTTGCCGCCCAGATCATGCAGTGGAACGCCCGTCTTCAGGAACAGGTACGGAAACAGCAAAAACGAGACCACATGGAAACTGTAAAGATAGGAAAACAGCAGTGGATAGTGATGCGAGAATACGTAGTTGTGCCCCAGGACAATAAGGCATATCAGCATCCCCTTGAACCGGTCCAGTCCGGCTTCCCTCACTCGTGTCCTCATGTGGAGCCGACGCATTCGCGTTGTTGCAGGCTTGCGCGCAGATACAGTAGCAGGGCTTTCTTGCGCGATGCCCGGTAGATACAGGCATACAGGCCGCCGGCCAGCACGCCCAGTGTGATCAGTACGAAGTAGTCGCCATACAACTGCGTAGCGGTTGCAAACGTGGCCACGTTAGCCAGCAGCAGAGCCAGATACGAGACTGCTTGAATCAGCAGGGTATCGTCCACCGTGGCGATCATGCGCAGTCTGGCCCAGAGCACCCTGGCCACATTGAATCCCAGCCAGGTGATAACCAGAATACCGGGAAGGCCGAGTTCGACTGCGATCAACCCGATGCCCGATTCCGAAGAGCCGCCGACATAACGGAACAGATCCACTTCCGTATAGCGCATGCCCTGGGAGGCGACACCTGCTCCCAAACCGAGCCAGGAAGACCGGTTCAATGCCCACTGGAAAAGATCCACCGATGTTTCGACCCGCTCGCTGACGGAGCCGAACACGGAGGCCCCGCGCGTGAGATACAGCGATGACTCGCCCTCGCCGGATACCAGTCCGACGCCCAGGGTGACGGCTATCCCCAGTGCGGCAAACACTACCATCCGTCGAGAAAACCCTGTCCGCAGTATATTCAATAGCGCGAACTGCAAAACCCAGTAGATACTCAACGCCATCAGCATTTTCCTGCGGCCGGTGAGGAAGATGGCCCCCAGCAACAGGATGATCAGCAACAGGGCGACGCCGCGTTTGAATGCGCCGGCATCTCTCTGGTACAGCACGATGGAGAGCAGTGCCGCCGAGATGGCGGCATGGAAGGCGGCGATCTCGCCCACACGCAACAGGCCAGAGTAGGAGTAGAGAATGGTGCCCGCGTCATAGATAACCAGCTCCCTGCCCACAAACGAACCCACTTCCCGCAGCACGGGTATGCTGTCCTTGAACTGCGGCGACAGGTACACGGTCAGGCAGACCGGCACCATGATCAGCAGATAGGCGCTGACATAGCGCTGCATCCAGAGCTGGTTCCTGGCGAATGCGAGCACCAGTACCAGCGCGATAATTGGTCCGAGATAGAACAGCAGACCAAATACAGGTACCACGGGGGTGCCCCATCGGATCAGCGCGTGAAGGCTGTGAACGGCGACCAGTGCAAAGTAGAGATAAAATGCAGCCCTGAGCTGCCTGTCCCCCATCCACAGTGTCTCACGGCCTTCCAGCGCTCTGCGCGATAGCGCGACCAGCGCGACCAGCGCAAACATGACTGCCGACCACACGATATAGTAAGAGGGGACATCGGGTGTCAGCTTCCTGAGCACGTCCTGCAGAACACCGATGGCGATAATGCAGATCAGTCCATAGCGCCAGTTACTGATGGTGACCAGTGCGACCAGCGCCGATACCAGTAGTGCAACCAGGGGTGCAGTGGTCACTGTTCAGCCCTGCGGGAATTCATGCGTTTCTAGCTGTTGCCAGCCGGCGATACTGGTCGGCCATCGCCAGGGCCACCGATTCCCAGGACAGGTGATCCACCGCCCAGACCCTGCCCGCCTGCCCCTGTGCTCTCAATTTGTCCGGGTCTGCCAACAGCGATTGAAGCGTGGCCACCAGCCCTTTTTCAGTTGTCACCGCTCCGCAGCCAGACGCTTGAACCAGGCCTGCTGCGCCCACTTCACTTGTCACCACAGCAGGGCAGCCGAAGGCCATGGCTTCGGTGACAGTGTTGCCGAAGTTTTCCGAATACGACGGCAGTGCAAACAGTGCCGCACCCCGGTACAGGGCCGCCTTATCGGCGCCGCTGACAAAGCGCGGTAGCAGCGTGACCTTGTCATTCACGCCGTGTTGCCGCAGCAGGGCGTGAATCGTGTCCAGGTAACCCTCCTCGTCATTGCCGGCAATGACGAGGCGGTGGCCCTCGATATGCGGCATCGCCGCGATCAACCTGTCCAGGCCCTTTTTCCAGCTGAGCCTGCCAAGGAACAGGAGATAGGGCCCGCCTGCAACGGCTTGCCGTATGTCGTGGGCGGGGTCTTCGATGGCATCCATAGCCCTGACGTCCGCGCCGTTGGGCACTACGCACTCCCTGGACACCCTGAACCCGAATGCCGCAAATTCCCTGCGCTCCAACTCGGCGGTGAAATGCACCAGTGCACAGTGTTCGATATTCCGCTTCTCGATCAGTGCGATCCAGGCGCTTTTCACCAGGCGGCTCTTGCGTCGAACCAGGTCTTTCACCAGCATACCGCGCGGCGAAACCACGTAGGGCACCTGCAACCTGCGCGCGACCCGGGCCGCGGCCCATGTCGGCCACAGAAATACAGAGTGCAGGTGCACGACATCAAACCCGGCGAGGGATGTTTCCAATGCCCGCCACATGGGGGGCGACCAGTACAGCCTGCGACCCCGATGGGAGGGGAAGTAGCAGACCTTTACACCGTCCAGCAACACGGGTGTGCCCAGCGGGACGTCGCTCTCTCCGTCGCCATCGACATTGGTTGTGAAGACCGTGACGTTGTGACCGGCACTGGCCAGGTGTTTACACAGGGCGTGCACTGAGTAAATGGGGCCACCATAGCGGGTGGCCGGCAGGTAGGTGGGCACGACGTGCAGTATATTCAACCGCGAACCGGGTGCGCTGGTGCCAGCGACCCCGGGCGTGGCAGCTGTGACGAGGGGCTGCTTAATCGTCATGCCCCGGCAACAGTTTCTGCTCACGACGCGACAGTGACAGTGCCTGCGCAATAGCCCGGGCTTCACCCCAGAGCTTGACCGGGATATACCAGGGATGGGCGAGGTGATAGCGGGTTCGCACCTCTCTGAAAAAACGCCGCAGGCAATAGAGCAGTGTCTCCCGGTTGCTGCCGTGCAGCATAGCGAAATAGTAATCGCCAACCCCGTAGCGCGGAGACCCCGAGTTCAAATGACTGCCTTTCGAACGGGTGCCGCCGGAACTGCACGCCAGGTGCTGTATGGATGCAGCCGGTTCAAACCAGATGGATTCTCCGCGTGCCACCAGGCGTTTGGCAAATTCGCTCTCAAACCTGGAGGCGACCGGTGGAGTGAAGTTCTCATCGAATCCACCCGCCGCCAGGGCTTTCTCCCTGTTTACGCTCAGGTTTCCCGCCATGGCGTTCTCCACGTAGCAGGCGATCGTACTGCGAAACGGAAACCCCATGTAGCGCTGTAGCCTGCCTCCCTCAGGTTGATACTCCAGTGGCTCGGGGCGCTCGCCGGGCTGCAGCACCTGGCCGACAACAGCTGCCACGCCCCGCCTCGAAGCATGTGCGGCCAGATGGCTGGATAGCAGCGTCTCGCCCGGAATAATATCGTCATCGAGGAACAGGACGAGATCACTGCTCGCTTCCAGCAGGCCCCGGTTCATCGCGCCCGTCAGGTTGGGCCGGGGTAGGCGGATCCATCGGATAGCGCCATTTTCGTTCCAGCGGCACAGGCTCTGTTCGGTGTCCGGTTCGTGCGTCGCGGTCTGGTCCACGATGATGATGTCATCGAAACCGTCACAGGCCCGCGCCTGTGGCAGCAGTGAGCGTATGGTGTCGATCAACACCCGCTCGCGGTTGTAGGTGATGATGACGATACTGAGACGGAGCCTGTTCACGCTGTTTTCAATCCCCGGAGACCGCGCGTTCCAGGCTCGCCTGCGATTGCTCATAACTCCAATTCGCCATTTTCCTCAGACAGGCGTTCCTGGTGCTGACGCTACCTTTCCAGCGCATACAGGCCCCGAGTGTGTGCGCGAGCGCGGCGCTGTCGTGGGCCGGGAACACGACCCCTGTTTCGCCCTCGACCACCAGGTCTGTTGCAGAGCCCACGCCGCTGGATACCGCCACGGGCACACCGCAGGCCATCGCCTCGTTCACTGACACACCCCAGGGCTCGCCGGGTGCCGGGTGCACAAAGACATCCGCCAGCGCGTAGTATTTCGGCAGCTCGGAGTAGGGCGCATAACCGGGCAGGCAGACGCGGTCGCCGATGTCGCCTATCTCCGTTTCCACCGCTGGCCTGAGTGGGCCATCACCCACAAGAATCAGGCGTGCCGTCGGGATGTCCCCAAGTAGCGTCCTGAAGGCCCGTATCAGCAGCAGTGGATCTTCCCTCGCATGCCATTTCATAATACCCAGCACGATAAAGTCCTGTGGCGAAAACCCCATGCTGCTGAGCAACTCGTCGCGCTGCTCGCGGAAGGCGTCAGAGCGTTGCAAGCACCAGCTATTGTCGACGTTGTACGGAAAGAGGTAGGTAGGGCGTTGTGTGCGCGACACCACTTCCAGGTATTCCTGTGCCAGTGAACCCACCGGGTGCCAGCAGTCGTATCGGCGCAACCAGAAGGGCAGTACCAGTTTTTTGGCCAGACCTTTGATGCCGCTGAAATTTGAGTGGGCCAGCGTGTTGTCAGAGCGCAATCCAACCCTGAACTGCAGCCTCTTCAGCGGCATGACGAGCTTGCGGTGCAGGGGAGGGTAGTAGCCGCTGATAAGCACGAGGTCAGGCCGCTTGTCGGCTATCATTGCCACCACTGCGGACGGTCGCCGGGCCTGCTGCGCGCTCAGGTCAATTCTTTCGTAGGATTCCGAGGTGATGTGGTCCCATTGCGGCGCGCGTCCTATCTCCGCATCGTAGCGTGGACCCGCGCTATCTGCCGTCTGGGTGTACACCACTGTCAACGCGAAATTTGCGTGCCTCGCCAGCGAGTTATACAGCGGTACATCGAACTGGGTTGGCACATTTTGTACAATCAGTAAGCGTTTCACGATGGCAGCTCTATCCGGCGGCAATGCGGCAAAGGGTCATTTCAAACCTGCCGACTGTGCCAGGCGGTACCAGCTTCTGGCGGAGAGCGGGGCGGCCTTTATCGCCTCTTTCAGGTAGAGGCGACACCTTGGGTCCCCGTTTCGCCGCAGCGCTTCGCCGACAAAATAATAGCCCTTTGCGTGCGCTTTGCGCGGTGGCGCGATGCGCTCGCCCTTGCGCGGCCTGATAGCGGCAGCCTGCTCAAGCACCGGCTTGTCGGAGTGTCCCGCCTTGCGCAGGCGGTGGGCGGTCAGCGACAGGGCTGCAATTCGACTCTGTCGCTCACTGCTGGTCATGCTGATGGCGTCCGGGAAAAACCGCGCCTGGTACAGCACCTGCGGTAGCAGGAAGAACTGGCCACGCTCCGCCAGGCGGTACCAGAGGTCCCAGTCCTGCCCATAGTAGAATTGTGGCCGGTAGCCCCCGGCAGCTCTATAGGCCGATTGACGAAACATCACCGAACCGTGGTGGGGGATATCGGCAAGCAGCCCGCTGCCAGGCTCATCACTGACAACAGTAAGTGGTCGGTCGGAACACGGTCTCCCCGGGTTGACCCACATGGGTTCCCACTGGGGGCCATTGAACCCGACGGCACAGCTGACCAGGTGACACTGCGGGTAGCTGTCCAGTACGCGCAACTGGGCGCGGAGGCGATCGGGCTCCATTGAGTCGCCCACGTCTATTCGTGCGATGTAGCGCCCGCAGGCCTGTTCACAGCCTGCCATCAGTGCCTGTGTCAGCCCCTTGTTGCGCTGGGAGAGGATTTTCACGCGTGCATCCGCCTGTGCATGACGGGCAAGGTGCTGCGCCACCCGGGGGTCAGTGGAGCCGTCATCGACGATCAGGAACTCAAAGTCCTCCCAGGTCTGGCGCAGCACGCTGGCGATTGTCTCCCCCAGCGTTTCGGGGCCGTTGTAAACACCCATGACCACCGAGACCTGCGGCCTGTCAGGCATGGGGCTGCCCGCGTAAGAGCCGGGTATGCCCCGGTGCATACAGGAGTACCAGTACCTTGAAAAACAGCGCCGGGTTGGCACCACAGACCGTGGCGGGGCTCAGCCGCAGAGACTGCCAGAAAATCTTGCGAGCGGCCCGCCGCTGCCCCCTGTGCAACTCCTCGGACATATAGGACCAGAGGATTGCCGCCAGCGTCCGCTCGAACAGGTCGCGATATCTGCGATCAAAGTGATCGCGTAACGTGAGGAAGAGATCGGTGCTGCGCCGCGCCTTGTGCGCGATTGCAATCGCCGACCAGTTTCCCCCCTCGTGCAACCGATAGACTGACATCACCTCGGGCAACAGTCCCGCCTGCCCGTTCACGGCAGCCAGCAGGTACAGCGGCCTGTCCACGCAGTAAACCGAGCTGAACCAGGTGGGAAAGTGGACCGAGTCCTTGCGCAGCATCACGCTGGAGAAGTGGAAGTGGTAGCCGGCAACCAACTCTTCAAAGCCGTATTTGTGCTTGACGGTGGCAGGCATGACACTGCCCGCCGACACCCAGCGCCCGGTGTCGTCCTCTGTGATCTTCTCAGTGAATGTCCCGCAGAGTGTGCAATCGGTGTTGCTGCGCAGAAACTCGACCTGCCGGGCCAGCTTGGTGTCATCGCACCAGTAATCATCGCCCTCACAGAACGCAATATACTCACCACAGGCGCGCTCCCAAAGGCGTGCGAAGTTACCGTGCATACCGAGGTTGTCTGCGGCCGCCAGGACCTTTACCGTGTCTGGGAACCGGGCCTGGAACTGTTCGCAGACGGCTCGCGTATTGTCGCTGGAGGCATCCTCACCAATCAGCAGTTCGAAACTGTAGGGGGATTGTTGCGCGAGTACGCTCTCTATGGCCTGGTGAATGAAGCGACCGTGCTCCCAGGCCAGCATCAGCACACTGACGACTGGGCGGCTCATTTGGAGTTACCTGGCAGGTGGTCGCAATGCATCAGGACGACAGCCTCTCCCACAGCCCCGCCATGCGCCCCAGCGTTCGCCAACCGACCACGGCGGACAGTAGTCCCGCGATTCGCATTTTGAGCGAGCAGCGCGGGGATGCCCTGGCGGCAAGCTCGAACAGGCACTGGGCGAGTTCAGTCTCGCCTATCGCGCCGAGATGCCTGGCACGCATGAAGACCCAGCGGCTGAAATGTTCCATCTCGGGTGCCTGTGCCGTCACGCCGCCCGCAATGGCACAGTCATACAGGCGGGGCAGGAACCAGGCCTCGTCTCTCAGGTAGGCTTCGCGGTTACCGCGGCTGAAACGCTTGTCCGAATCGTGGTCGAGATGGCAGGACACTGCGGTGTCACAGTAAATCAACCTGGCACGGTGTGCGCCCATCCGCGCTTCCAGATCCCAGTCTTCCGGTCGCTGTTTCGGCCAGGCGCCGGCGAGATCGCAAAGCTGTCTCGAGTACAGCGGTGTGTGCGTGTGCCACCAGCGATCGACCAGAAGCCCGGGGAAAAGGTAGTCGTGTCGCTCCCCGGTCCGCTTGCTGCGGGGGTTTACCACCTCTCCCGATTCGTTGACCAATTGGGTGATGCCGTAGGCGATATCGCACTCGGGGTGCCGCCTGAGCGCGGCAACCTGTGTCGCAAACTTTCCAGGCAGTAGCCAGTCGTCACTGTCGAGATACTGGATATACTGCCCCCGGGCCAGCAGCCTCCCTGCCTCCCTCGCCAGCCCCGCGCCGCTGTTCTGCTGGTGCAGCACTCGGACAATACCAGGGTGCTGTAGCGCCAATTGCTCCAGCACCTCACCGGTGTTGTCCGTGGAACCGTCGTTGACCAGGATCAGTTCAATCGGCCGATACGTCTGGGCGATGACGCTGTTCACCGCCTTCACTATCATCTGTGGGCGGTTGTAGACCGGGATGATTGTAGTGACGAGATTCTCAACCACCGCGCTTTCTTCGCCCGGCGCGCCTGCGTCAGAGATAGGGCTCATCCATCTCTCGCGAACGAACGACTTTGCAGGGACAGCCATGGGCCACCACCGACGGGGGAATATTGCTCACCACACAGGCGCCGGTACCGATGACTGTGTCCGCACCGATATCAAGCTGTTGGTTCACGTTGCTTCCGAGGCCAATGGCGGAGCGGTGGCCTACGGTCACGCCGCCGCCCAGGGTCGCGCCCGGGGCGAGGCTGCTGAATGGCGCCATCGTGCAGTCGTGATCGACACTCGATCGCGTGTTGACGATACAGCCGCCAGCGATAGTGCACTGTGCATTCACCACCGCACCCGCCATCACCACCGTCCCCGCGCCCAGCACGGCGCTGGGACTGATAACCGCGCGAGGGTGCACAGCCGTGACCAACGTCATATCGGGAATCGCGACCCGCAGCCGATTCGAGACTTCACTGCGTTGGAAATTGTCGCCAATGGCGATGAAAAACGTATTGCATCCGCGCTGCGCTATGATCGAGGGCAGATCGGCTTCCGTCCCCAGTACGGGCACGCCCAACACCTCATAGCCCACTGGTCTGGTGGAGTCGATAAGGCCGATGACAGTGTATTTGCCTTCTGCAAAGAGGGTGTCTAGCACCGACTTGCCGTGACCTCCCGCGCCGAAAACGATCAGCTGTGGCTTCTCGCCGCTCATCGCCCGCTTCCGAATTCCCTGATCAGCTGGCATACCCAGCTCACCTCATCCGGTGTTATCTGGTTGCCGTTGGGCAAGGCGAGCACCTCTTCGCTGAACGACTCCGTAACAGGCAGCTTGCCGCTGACGTCAGGGTAGAGTGTCTTGTAGGGTTCCATTCGGTGGCAACCCGGATAGAAATAGCGTCGTGCCATAATGCCTTCGCTTTCCAGCCTGCTTTTCAGGTCATCGCGGCTCTTGCCGAACTGCGCGCGATCCACCCGGATAATTATATACTGGTAATTGCTCTGCTCACTCTCGTCATAGGACTCGAGCGAGATGCCTTCGACAGCAGACAGCTCCTCGCGATACCGGTGATAGTTCTCCCTGTTGTTGGCGATAAAGCCATCCAGGCTCTCCAGGTTGGTCAGGCCCATGGCGGCACACACCTCCGACATTTTTCCATTTGTACCGATGTAGGACACATTGTCCTCGCCCTCAAACCCGAAGTTGCGCATCAGTCGCAGTCTTCTCGCCAACTCATCATCATTGGTGGTGACTGCACCGCCCTCGAAGGTGTTGAACACCTTGGTCGCGTGGAAACTGAAGGCCTCGCAATCACCAAAGTTACCGACTCTCAAGCCGTTGTGACTGCTGCCGAACGCATGTGCAGAATCGAACAGCAGGGTCAGTTGATGTGCGTCGGCTACCGCCTGCAGCGCCTCAACAGCACAGGGCCTGCCGTAGAGGTGGACACCGATAATACCGGTGGTTGCCGGCGTAATGAGTGCTTCTACGCTTTTCGGGCAGATATTCAGTGTCGCGTGGTCAATGTCGGCGAACAGCGGTTTGATGCCCTGCCACTGCAGTGCATGTGCTGTTGCGATGAAGGTCATCGAGGGCACGATAACTTCCCCCTGCAGACCGGTCGCCCGGATTGCCAACTCGAGGGCGACGGTGCCATTGGACATGGCTATGCAGTGTTTGACGCCGCAGTAACGGGCCAGCTTATGCTCCAGTTCCTGCACCAGTGGGCCATTGTTGGTGAGGTAGTTGTTGGTGAGTATCTCGTCCAAACGCTGTCTCATCCGCTCGCGGTCACCGAGGTTGGGCCTGCCGATCTGGTATGTCTTTCGTGGAGTTTTCAGTGATATGCCTATCTATTCAAATGCGGCTGAAGCCCTGATCTGGAAGCCAGATGAAAGCGGTTTTTTGCGACAGTCCCGGCGCTGTGCTGCAGTCGCTGCGCGGCGGGGTTTTCAGCGTTGAGGGTCATTCTCCATATGCCTCTGCCCGACGCTGCTGATATTGATCACGCCGACGCTGCGGCGCTCATAGCCCGATGACCAGCCTTCCAGAATCGTGATCTCGCCGAGGTCGGTGCCGGCGAACCACTGTCCACCGCCGGGTCGCTCGCCACCCAGTCCCACGGTGTAGGTTCCGGGCCGGAGCGTGTGCGCCGGGATCGAGATTCTCGACCTGAACTCCCCCTCCCGCAGCGGGGTGCCGGGCGCACTGTCGTGTACGGTGACGACTCTGACGCCGTCTTTGTGCAGCGTGACCAACAGGTCAAAATCCTTCAGCGCTATTGTGCTGGTGCCGGAAAACTCAAACACAAGCTCGCTTTCCGGTGTGATCAAAATCTGCTGGCCGAGGTCTATCCCGTTCACGGCCAGCGTTTTCACGGATATCTCATCGAGCAGGTGGCCGCGGAAATACTGTTTGCCAAGCACCAGTTTCTGCGTGGTTGATGGCCGCAAATACTCCCGGATTGCGTCTTCGATACCGCCGTCATAGGACACGCGGCCATCCGCGATCACCAGGCCCCTGTCACACAGATCCGCTGCGGTACCCATATTGTGCGTGACAAACAGGACGGTCCGTCCACCCCCGGCGATATCCTGCATTTTCCCGATGCACTTTTTTTGGAACGCGGCGTCACCGACGGCAAGCACCTCATCTATCACCAGAATCTCTGGCTCCAGGTGGGCTGCCACCGCGAAAGCCAGGCGAACAGTCATTCCAGAGGAGTAGCGTTTCACCGGGGTGTCGATAAACTTACCCATTTCCGCAAACTCGACAATCTCCTCCAGCTTGCGGTCCACCTCGAGTTTTTTCATACCCAGGATGGTGCCATTCAGGTAGATGTTCTCACGCCCGGTCAGTTCGGGGTGAAAGCCGGTGCCCACTTCGAGCAAGCTCCCGACCCTGCCCCGGAGGGTAATACGCCCTTCGCTAGGGGCGGTGATTCTGGAAAGGATTTTCAGCAGAGTGCTCTTGCCAGCACCATTGCGGCCGATGATGCCGAGAATCTCCCCCTGCTTGACCTCGAAGTCTACCGCTTTCAGCGCCCATATTTCGTCGCCTTTGCGGTGTCCACTGGCCGCCTGACCTATTTTCAGCAGAGGGTCGGGTTTGCCCTGTAGTCTCGCCATCCATCGATTGATGTCCTCGCGCAGGGTGTTGCCGCCGATCAACCCAAGGCGGTAGTACTTCGAAAGCTTGTCTACCTTGATGACAGTGGCTGTCATGTTGTGCGGTTTACACCGTGTCCATAAATGTGCGCTCTACGGCATTGAACATGATGATCCCGATCGCCAGTGTGACCAGGATCAGCAGGCCGCTCACTCCCAACATGGTTAGATCGAGTGTGCCCTGGCCCAGATAGGCATAGCGGAAGGCCTCTACGATAGGCGCGATCGGGTTCAGCGATACCCAGAACTGCCACTTCTCCGGCAAGCTGGAGACCGGGTAGATGATGGGGGTGGCGTACATCAACAACTGCACCCCAAAGCTGATCAGTATCGTCAGGTCGCGATAGCGTGTGGTCATCGCAGAGATGATGATGCCGCCACCGAGGCCGATGGCTGCCATCATCAGCAGCAGCACCGGGGTGAGCAGCACCCAGCCGTTGGGTTGCACCGGTGCGCCTCCCGCCGCATACCAGGCGAGAAAGCCAAGGAAGAACAGGTACTGTATCGCAAAGGCGATCAGTTTGGAGAACAGTGTGGCCACCGGTATCGCAAGCCTTGGAAAGTACACTTTGCCGAAGATATGGGCGTTTGCGGTAAATGTCCCGGCGGTGGTGGTAAGCACGTTGGCAAAGTAGGTCCAGATGATAGTGCCAGCCATATAAAAAAGGAAAGGCGGTACGCCATCTGTGGACAGCTTGGCTATTTTCCCGAATACGATGGTGAACATGATGGTAGTGAGCAACGGCTGGATGATATGCCAGGCCGGCCCCAGTATCGTCTGCTTGTACTGCGCCACGAAATCACGACGCACGAACAACATGACCAGGTCGCGGTAGTCCCAAAGCTCACGCAGCTTCAGGTCGAACACACCGCCGTGCGGCTCGATCACGGTGATGTGCTCCTGGCCGAAAAGCCCTTCCTGCTGTGGTTTCTTGCCGCTTTCGTCCATTGTGTCAGTCACGGATGGAGCTTGTCATAAGTGCATACCACCTCTCTCGAGTTGCGCTCCCAGCTGAATGATGCGGCTTGCTCTATCCCGGCGCTGGTCTGCTGCTGTCGATAGACGGGGTCGAACAGTAATTTCTCCACACAGGCCGCCATCCCCTCAACATCGCCGGGGTCAAAGGTGGTCCCGGCCGCGCCCACTATCTCCGGCAGTGAGGCCCGCCCGGAGGTGACCACAGGTGTGCCGCATGCCATGGCCTCCAGCGGCGGCCAGCCGAAGCCCTCGTACCATGAGGGGAACAGCAGGCAGTCTACCGCATTGTAAAGGCGGACCAGTTGCTGCTGGTTCAGGCCGGCCAGTTCAATCACGCGGTGTGGATAACCCGCTTCCGCAAGGGCACTGTTCCAGACCGGTCTCGCACCGCCCAGGTGCACCAGGGCAATGCCGTCGCCGTGCTGTTCATGCAGCCTGCGCAGGACCTGCAGGCTGGTGGGGTGGTTTTTGTAGTGTGCGCTGCCGGTGACCAGCACGAGCTTTTTGCCGGTGTCGGGCAGGCCCAGGGATTGCCTCAGCTCATCCGCGGACTCACCCGCCAGCGGCGCGAACTCACCGCCCAGCCCGTGGTAGACGACATCGATTTTGTCCGGGTCACAACCGCAGTGCTGGATGAGGTCAGAGCGGGTGCTCTCGCTTACCGCGATCAGTCGCGCGGCGCGCTTCAGCCAAGAGAAAGAGTATTCAGCCAGCCACTGTCTGCGCATCCGCATGCCGGGAACCAGACCCCTGCCTGCGAGCAGCGGGATCACGTCGTGGACGGTGATGACGGTGCGCCCGGGATCAATCACCTGCATCAAATGTGCGTAGCCGTGGTCGATGATGTGGTAGAGGTCGCTGTCGATGCTCCGCGCCTGCCAGGGGTAATCTACATAGCGAGCGACACGCATCCTGAGATTGCCAGCCTGCGGCAGTTTGCGGGTGATTTTTCCCAGTTGCGGCTGGCGCTGGGTCAGCGCCATTGTGTTGCTTGCGCCAGTGCTGAGGCTGGTGAACAACTGGTCAGCGTAGCGCTCCATGCTGGTGCGCTGGTCTTCGGCGAAATCACGCAACAGCGTCACCGAGGTCATGGCTGGTTCACCGTCGTGTCGAGGGCCAGCCCCGCCTGGTCTCGCCGGTGCGCACCCTGGTTACAGGTGTGGGTGATAGTGATGCCGCGCATAGATGGCTGGATCCGCTAATTCGCTTCTGGGTCTGGTTTGCAGGCACGCTACCGCCCTGCATGGCACTTCTCGTGTCTCGCATAGATCGCGGTGCCCGGGTGCTTTGCGGGCGTAGGGCACCGGTTTGGAACTCGCTCATTTTTTCTCGCGTGACTGCTTGCTCAGGCGGGTATCACGTCATCCCGGGCGAAAACAAGAGGCTGCTGTTTTCCGAGTACCTGCAGCATTATTATCACCCGCTCGTCTGCCCGGCGGGCCTCGTACACGCCTTCCCATCCCCTGAAGGGGCCGTCTACCAGACGCACTTTCTGCCCCTTTGCGAATGGTTCCACACCTGCTTTCTGCAGGCGGTCATGCAGTTGTCGCAGCGCTTCCACCGCACCCTCGGGCATCGCTTTGGGTTCGCGGGCGAAGCTCACCAGGTTTGAAACTCCCCGGGTGGAGCGTATCGGTGAGAAGTTCTGCACGCCCGGTTCCAGCTCCACAAAGAGGTAGCCCGGAAACAGCGGCTCGCTGGTCGGCTGCCATTTTCCCCGCCGACGGCGCTCACAATTCACCCGCGGCAGCCAGGCCTCGTAGCCCTGGCGGCAGAGATTTTCCTCGGCCACCTGCTCTGCGCGCACCTTGGTTTTCACCACATACCAGCGTGCGGTGGTGGTACCGTCATCCAGGGCTGTTGCTCCGCGACTCAATTCGGGCTCACTGGCGGCAGCGGCGGGTAGATGGGCGACACGAGTGATCGCGGCGGCGGTGTCACCGGGGCGAAATCCTGCCGGCCGCTGCCTTTTTGCACGGCGTCCCTCACGTGCTGGCTGCAGTCGGCGGGGACGCCACAGCTCTGGCGCTGGTTGCTGTGATAAAAAAATACCACCGGCAGGGCCTCCATCTGGCGCTCCGCTGCCACTGCCACCAGGCCGGGTTCGTTGAGCCAGCGGTTTGCCCCCTCCCCCTGGTAGAGGCTCATTCGCAGGGGCGTCAGGGCCTGGGTCTTGTCCAGTTCCTGCTCCCAGCGCTGCCAGTCGGTCGGGTTGACCTCTGCTTTCCTGGGAATAGCAAACAGCGTCTGCAACTCCTTCACTGAGACCTGCAGATGGTGGTCACCCTTGTGCCAGTCGCGGGTGGGTGAGGCGCGTTCACCGCTGGTGTTAAAGCGGGTGATCACATCGCTGGCGCTTATGCCGTAGTCGTCGTAGTGGCCTGCATGCAGTCCGGCGGGTGTTTGCGAAGCCGGGTCGGCTGTGGATTGGGTGCCCGCGGCCGACGTTTCCGTCGCTGCGGCGCCCCGCAGGTCGCTCATGGGTATCTGCCCCGACTCCGCGTACAACAGCATAACCTGCACCTGCTCCGTGCCGCTTCGCTGCAACTGCTGCAGTTCCTCCAGCCGGGCGTCAATGACCACACGGCGATTGGTGGGGTAGAGCGTCGCCATTATCACATCGGTGCTCACCCTGTCGTCGGGGCGGTACCACCAGCTGTCCCGACCGGCCAGTTCGATCTCCTGTTGCTTGTAGCGCAACAGCTCGTCCACCCGGATGCTTGCCTGGCCCTTGTTCTGCTGCCAGTTGGAGTACTCCATAAAGCGCTTGTTCTGGTCAAAGTAAAGGCTCGCGAATGTCTCCAGTGTCGGTGCAGGGGGCAGTTCGTCGGCGTTGATGGCGCTGTCGTAGCGATTGCCCATAGCGCTGTCGACGCTGCATGCCCAACCGGGCACATTCGGCATTATGTCCATCGCCAGGGCGAAAATCGCCTCTGCCTGCTCCGGATTGGCCTTGCTCATGAAGTACGCTGTATCCGCCAGTGTCATACCCCGGCCGACAGAACTCATGAAGACGGAGGCGAGGGGATAACCGTTCTGCAGCATCCAGTTCACCTGCCGCTCGTAGAAGCTCGCCGTACTCTCCGGGCTATTGAGGGTAGTGGTATAAAAATCATTCTGCTCATAAAAATCGACACCGATATCGTCAGTGCCGGCCTCTACGGTTGCTGTAGTTTGCGCCGCAGCCGCCAAGCTGTAAGCCAGCAGGGTGGTTGCCAGCGCAGTTTTCCCCAGATGCCCGATCATAGTGCCAACCCTCGCTTGATGCCTGTAAGCCATCGCATTGTTGTCAATCTTCCCCGCCTGCCGTTGTTGCGTTGCTGCCGCTCCAGGGCCAGCGCCCCTTTGCGCCCCGCGCTTCCTGTTTGCCTGGGGCCTGCGTGTCATCCGCATCCGTGTAGCCCCCATAAGGGTGTGCGCCGTAGTTGCCATAGCCGCCGTAACCATACCCCTTCTTGCTGTAACGCCTGTAGTGACGGTGCGAGGTGCGGTGCTCCGACACGCCGTTCAGGACAATTCCCAGGATGGGCTTGCCGACCTTTTCCAGAGCGCGCAGATGCTCTCTCGCCAGTTGGTAGTAAGTCGTCTCGGCCCGCACCACGTAGATCAGCGCCGACGCCCAGCGCGCCACCAGCATAGGGTCGCTGACCATATGGGTGGGGGCAGTGTCGATGACAATCCGGTCGTACCTGCCTGATACCTCTCGCAGGATCTCCTCGAACCGGGTGGAGGACAGCAATTCCTGTGGATTGGGCGGGATCGTGCCGGCGGGCAGAAGGTCGATGTTGCCCTCGTCGAAATGGTGGATACACTCGTCGAGCTGTTTGATGCCTGCCGCCACATCCGCCAGGCCCGGTGTGTTGCGGGCAAAGCCGAAGTGGGGACCCAGTGCCGCGCGCCGCATATCAGCATCGATCAGCAGCACCTTGCCGAGTTGCCCCAGTGCGCAGGCGATGTTCATCGATACCGTGGTCTTGCCCTCGCCGGGCACGGTGGAGGTGATGGCCAGGATTTTATGGGGTTCATCCAGGCCCGACAGCATGATGCCGGTGCGTATGGTGCGGATGGATTCCGCAAACAGCGAGGTGTTCTTGTCGATGAACATCCGCTCTGCGGCGCTCTCGGAGTCGCGGTCGATATCCAGCTGTGCCAGCCCACCCAGCAGGGGCACGCCGAGCTTTTCCTCTACCTCTTCGGGGCTCTTGATGGTTTTGTCCAGATACTCGCGCAGGAAGGCCAGTGCCACCCCGAAAAACAGCGCGACGAGGGTGTATATCATCACCAGGCGAGGTTTGTCGGGCCAGTAGGGGGCGGCGGGAACCTGGGCGTCGTCGATGATCTGGGCATTGGGGGAGCTGACATCCGAGCCGATATTGAGCTCCTTGAAGCGGGTGACAAAAAGGTCGTACAGCTCCTGGTCGGTTTGTTGGTTGCGCTCCAGGGCTTGCAGCTGGAATTTTTTCTTGTCGGTCTCCTGCACCTGCTCCTTGAGCTGGTCAAATTTTGCGCTCAGGCGCTCCACTTCCGCCCGTGCCGCTGCGAGGTCGGCACTGACCCCGAGTTTTACCAGCGCCTGTTCTGATTCCAGTTTTTCCTTCAGCCGGTCGTAGCCACTGCGCGCCTCTACCATTTTCGGGTGCTTGGGACCGTATACCCGTGCCAGCTGGTCCATATTTTTTTCCGCGTCCAGCACTGCGCCCAGCGCCTCAGTGACACTGGGATACTTTATCAACTCAGGGCTGCCGGCCAGCCGGCTGAGGGAGTTGCTGCTGCTGTTGAGGCGGTCCTGCGCCAGGCTCAGGGACAGGGTTTTCTGGCGCGCCTCCGTCAGGCGCTGGAACACATCTTCCGCCTCACGCCCCAGTATGCTGCCACCCTCCAGACTCACGAGGTTCTCGCGTTCGCGGAACTGCTGTAACTGCTGGTCTGACAGAATCACATTTTCCCGCAGCTCAGCAGTGCGCTCCGTAAGCCAGGAGGTGGCCTCAGCGAAGGCTTCCATGCGTGACTCCAGATCGTGCCGGATGTAGTAATCGGCAAGCTTGTTGGCCATATCGGCGGCGAATTCCGGATCGCGCGACACAAAGCCCAGCTTGATCAGCATGATCTCCTCATCGGCGTGGATTGTCAGGCCCTCCTGCACTGCGGCCATGGCGGCATCACGATAGCGCGCCTTGAGCTGCTCGTCGCTGAGTTGCGGTGGGCGCAGGAACTCAGGCCTGGTCAGCTCAAGCAGCCACTCGGGCACCCATTGCTTCAAGTCCAGTGCCCAGGTGGGCAGCCATTTTCGCACTTTTGTCTTCCAGGCCGGCTCGACGGCGCTGGCATCGGCCTGGGCGACAAAATACGGGTGACTCCAAAGCTCGTAACGGTCCACCATGTCCGCGGCGAACTTGCGTGAGCGCATGATTTCCTGCTGCGCCTTGAACAGCCTGAAGTTGCGGCTGTAGCTGCTGTAGACGTCCATTGCGGTTTGGTCGCGCACCGTGCCGTAGTTGTTGGCGGAGGGCGGATCGAACAGCAGGGAGGTCTCGGCCTGGTACAGAGGCACCAGGGTGGACACATAAATTGTGGACAGCAGTGCCACCAGCAGTGCCAGCGAGAGTATGCCCCACTTGTGCTTGAGCACGACCTGCACATAGCTGAGGATGTCGAAGCCGTCCTTCTCCGGCTGGCCGCCGGCCATCTCCCCCAGCAGGGAGTTGAGCAATTGGTCGTTACTGGTGGGGGTAGGCTTGTTCATCAAAAGAAGCTGGCCTTGATGGTGATGATGTCTCCCGGCTGCAGCTGGTAATCCATGTCTACCCGGCGCTCTTTGCCCTGGGGTTCAGACTCGTTCACTACGTAGATCTTGTCCTTGTTGGCCAGGTCGGTAAAGCCGCCCGCGTCGAGTATCGCCCGGCGCAGGCTCAGTCCGGGTGTATACGCATAGGGGCCGGCCAGTTTCACCTCGCCCTGCAGGAATATCTGGCGATATTTGACAATGGTCACGCTCACTACCGGCTCCACCAGGTAGTCCGGCTTGAGCTTTTGATACACCAGTCGCTCGGTCTCCTCGCGGGTGAGGCCCTCGACCTTCAGTTCTCCCAGCAGCGGATAGATGATGTCGCCGGTATCACTGACGGGCACCTCCACGCTGAGGTCCTCCTGGCCCATGACGTGTACCCGGATGACATCCCCCGCCGACAGGTGATAGTCAGTGTTCCCGGTGACCTGGGCCAGCGCCGGCCAGGCCAGCAGGCACAGCAGTGGTGCCAGCAGCAGGCGTCTTGCGGTCATTTTGCCTGTGCGGGAAAACAGCCATCTCATCATTTGCTGCACCGAGTCAACATGGTCTGGATCAATACCTTGTATAACCGTTGTAATCACCAAGGGAGGAAAAGCCACGCAGCAGGCAGATAGCCGGCGCCCGGCTGTCGCCGAAGCCGAACAGGCTGCCGATATTGAAATCGAGGATAAATCCCTCGTCGCTGTAGTTATGCACCGGATCGCTGGAGTCGCGTTCCCGGTGGTAGTAGCTGATGCCAATAGAGCCCCAGCGCGGCAGATTGAAGCGCAGCCCGGCGGTGGCACCCCACAGGTCATCGCTGCGGCCGCTGGGCTTCCAGTGATCGGAGCCGGTGTAGCCGCCGGCATCAAACGCCAGGTCCTCGCGCAACTGGTGCGACCAGTTGAGGCTCAGCCGCTCGGACTCGACAAAGTCATCCTGCAGTTCATCCAACTCCCAGACCAGCGGTTCCTGCGGCATGCGGAAGTAGCCCACCGTGAGGCTGTCACGGGATGTTGGGGTCCAGTTCAGGACCGCGTCCCAGGTGAGTTCATCGTAGTTGCTGTTGTCTCGGACGGGATCCTTGAACTCCTTCTTTACCGTGCCGATGCGGACGATGCCGGTGGTTTTTTCTGAGGCCAGCCAGGTGGCGCCCAGCATGTACCGCCACTCTTCACTGTCAAGGTTGCGGCCCGCGGCGGGATCCGCGGGTGTGGCGTTGCGGTAGTCGAAATCAGAATACACCACCTGCACAAACCCCTCGGTGCGACCGGTCAACTGGACATACAAGGTGGCCCCCAGGTCAGTGATGTCGCGATCGCGGTACGCCTGGTCATTGTCGTCGTAACGGCGGCAGGTCTCGCAGGCGCCCAGTTCAACGTGTCCCTGCGCGCCGGGTGCGCCGTAGTCGTAGTTGACGCCGTAAGCGAGTTGCGTCCAGGTGTCCGGATCTTCGTCGCTGGTGGTGTCACGGATGTCGAGCAGTGGATCGTCCTGTCCGCGAGGGTCGTAGGAATCGAGGTATTCCACGCCCAGGTCGATATTATTGCGCACGTCGAATGCGGTGCCCCAGTACCCTACCGTGCGCTGGCTGAGCTCGTCATCGTCTTCGACATCGCTGTCCAGGTACCAGTAGCGCTCTGCTGAGTACTCGACACCGTAAAGGTGGCCCCGGTTTACGCCCTGCACACCGCCGCCAGCGCGGACCGTGGTGAAGGCTGAATTCTGCTTGTCGCCCTGGTCGTCGTACAGGTTGTTCCTGTAACCCACGCCGATGTTGAGGAGGGGGTAAAAAGTGAGATTGCCGTAATCGAAACCCAGTTCGCGCTCGGGGGCGGCTTCCTCGACGCCCGCAGAAGTGCTCGATGCGGGCTGGGCTGCCGGCTCCGCCGAATGGGCGGTGCCTTCAACGGGGCCTTCCTCCTGCGCCGCGGCGGGGGCGATGAGCGCAACCTGCGCGCACAGTAGCGGAACCACGAGATATTTGCGCGCGGTCAACCACTGCTGATCTGTCGATTGTCCGCTCAATGTAGTCCCACAAACGATAAACTGTCCCCTGTGCTCTGTCGAAAGCCGGGGAGTACCATTATTTAATTAGATAAATCCACTCCGTTGGATGCCATCCAAAACCCAAATACGCCTCGAATCGACCATTATATCTGAGTGATCCGCAATAGGCAGTTGATTTTATGTGTCTATTACAATTATATCAGTGCCCTGTGAAATACTGCTGCGGTGATTGCAAACCATGATTGACCTGCACTGCCACCTGTTGCCCGGTGTCGATGACGGGCCGGGTACGCTGGAGGACTCCCTCCAGCTGGCGCGACTGGCGGTGGCCAACGGTATCTCCCATGCAGTGCTGACGCCCCATATCCATGCGGGTCGCTACCGCAACCAGCTGAGCACACTGCAACCGCAGCTGGCAGTCTTTCGCGAGGCACTGGCAGGGCAGGGGATCGCCCTGGAACTGACACTGGGCGGCGAAGTGCGACTCGGCGTGGAAGCCATCGCCCTGATCGACCAGGACGAGGTCCCCATGCTCGGGGAGGAGGACGGGTTCCGCATCATGCTGCTGGAGTTCCCGCACAGTCATGTACTGCCCGGCTCCGACAAGCTTGTGCGCCACCTGCTGGATCGCAAAATCCGGCCGATGATCGCCCATCCGGAGCGTAACAAGGACATTATGCGCTCGCTGGACAAGTTGTTACCATTCGTTGAGGCCGGCTGCCTGCTGCAGGTGACGGCCGGTTCAATGGTGGGTGATTTCGGCCCCCGGGCGCAGCAGCGCGCATCCGAGATGGTGGAACGCGGCTGGGTGACCGTCCTGGCCTCGGATGCCCACAACCTGAAATACCGGCCGCCAGAGCTGCAGCGGGGCCGGGCGGCCGCAGCGAGGCTGGTCGGTGCGTCTGCGGCTACTGATCTGGTGCTGCGGCGGCCGGCATCCATCCTCGGTCTTGCAGAGGGCGATACCGCGTCATAGCATGTCAGGCGCCCGGGCGAAGGCTGCGTGATGCGCTCCAGTCGCTGGCAGGCTTTGCCTGCCGTCCGGCTTCCAGTGGCGATCGTCGCCGTGTAGATCGCCCGGTGGATATCAGTGAAAGAGGTAGAATAATGACAACAAGCGTAGACGTGTGCATCGGCATGTACGGCATGGAGGGTATCTGTGGCGGTGATATAGGGGCCGCCATACAGGCGGTCAGGCTCGCCGAGGACTGCGGTATCGACCAGGTCAGTATCACCGACCACGTGGTCATGGGGCCGAATACCGATAAGTATCCCTACGGAGAATTTCCCTCACCGCCTGCAACACCGTGGTATGAGCCCCATACAGTCCTGTCGGCCATCGCCGGTATAACGCAACACATCCGCTTGTCAGCGGGCGTGATGATCAGTCCGCTGCGGTCAGCGGTGTTATTTGCCAAGCAGATGGCCACCCTGGATGTCATCTCCGGCGGACGTGTGCAGATCGGGGTGGGCTGTGGCTGGCAGCGCGAGGAGTTTGAGGCCTCCGGTGTGGACTATGACAATCGCTACCAGATCCTGGAGGACCAGATTCGCGCCTGCCGTGCGCTGTGGACCGAGGAGTCTGTCAGTCTCAGCCTGGAGACGGTGACGCTGGAGAACATCTACTGCCATCCGCATCCGCAGCAGGCGCGGCTTCCCGTCTGGTTCGGGCTCAAGCCGCTGCCGAAAAATGCGCGTCGCATGGCCGAGTTGGGCGATGGCTGGATTCCCATTGTGCAGGACCCGGCGGAAATTGCCCGCGGCGTTGACATTCTGCACCGGGCGTTTGCCGACGCCGGGCGCAAACCGGAGGAACTCGCTGTGCGCGCGATGCCCAGCGTGATCTTTACCGCAGGCGGCATACCGGACCTGGACGCCACCCTGGCGAGCGCCCCGGCTTATATTGACGCAGGCGCCACCTGTCTCGAATTCCTGCCCCTGTACTTCGCGCAGCAGAGCGATCAGCTGGAGGGGGTATTCCGCGCCATTGCCAGCGTGAAGCCATCATGACCCGGGTGTAACAGGGATCACTCGCCTGGCTGGCGCCGGCTCAGCCATCCCGGCACTCATCAGGTGCGCAGGTTGGTTTTGGCCAGCTCCAGCACTTCGTCGCCGCGCCCGCTCAGGATTGCCTTGAGCATGAACAGGCTGAACCCCTTGGCCTGCTCCAGCTTGATCCTGGGCGGCATCGACAACTCCTGTGTGGCCGTTGTGACGTCGAGGATGACGGGCCCGTCGTGAGCGAGCATCTCCTGTACGGCACCCTCCAGAGCGCTGGGGTCCTCCACCCGGATGCCGCGGATACCGATGGCCTCGGCCATCGCCGCGAAATCGGGATTGTCGAGGTTGGTGTTTTCGTCGAGATAGCCGGCCGCCTTCATCTCCATCGCGACAAAACCGAGCACGCCGTTATTGAATACCACCAGCTTGACCGGCAGGTTGAGCTGTTTCAGTGACAGCACATCACCCATCAGCATGGTGAAGCCGCCATCACCCGACATGGAGATGACCTGGCGGCCCGGAAACGCCGCCTGGGCGCCCAGCGCCTGCGGCATCGCATTGGCCATGGAACCGTGGTTGAACGAGCCCAGCAGTCGGCGTTTGCCGTTCATTTTCAGGTAGCGCGCTGCCCACACTGTCGGGGTGCCGACGTCGGCGCAGAAAATGGCGTCGTCAGCCGCGTGCTCGCTCAGCAGTCGGGCGAGGTGTTGGGGATGGATGTGGCGGTCACCGGATGCGGGATGGGCGAGGCTGTCCAGGCCTGCACGCGCATCGGCATAGTGCTTCCTGGCCTGTTGCAGGAAGGTCCGTTTCTCCTTGCGTTGCAGCAGCGGGGTGACGGCGTTCAGGGCGGAGCGGAGATCGCCAACGAGTCCCAGATCGACGCGGTGGCGACGTCCGATGGCCGCGGGATTGATATCGATCTGAACGACCTTGGCGTGCTCCGGGTAGAACGCGCGGTAGGGGAAATCGGTGCCCAGCATCACCAGTGTGTCGCAGTTTTCCATAGCGTGATAGCCCGACGAGAAGCCGATCAAGCCGGTCATGCCGACATCGAAGGGGTTGTCCCACTCGATATGTTCCTTGCCGCGCAGCGCGTGCACCACAGGCGCGGCCAGGGTGTCAGCCAGCGCCACCACTTCATCGTGGGCGCCGGCGGTGCCGCTGCCACAGAGCAGCGTCACAGCTTCCGAGTCGTTCAGCAGAGCGGCAAGGCGCTCGATATCGGCAGCGGCAAAGGCGCTGGCGGCGGGCGCCGACAGTCCGAATGGCGTGGGTGTCTCGGGCACCGGCTGTAGCGATACATCGCCCGGCAGCACAATCACCGCCACACCGCGCTTGCTGATCGCGGTGCGTATGGCTGTTTCCAGCACGCGTGGGAACTGCGCCGGGTTGGTGACAAGCTCCACGTAGTGACTGCACTCGCGGAACAGTTCCTGTGGATGGGTTTCCTGGAAGTAGTGGAGGCCGATCTCGGAGGAGGGGATGTGAGATGCTATCGCCAGCACTGGCACCTGGTTGCGCTGGCAGTCGAACAGACCGTTGATCAAATGCAGGTTGCCGGGCCCGCAGCTGCCTGCGCACACCGCCAATTTGCCAGTGACTGCGGCTTCGCTGCCCGCCGCAAAGGCGCCCGTCTCCTCGTGACGCACATGCATCCACTGGATTTTCCCCGAGCGATGCAGGCTGTCATTGATGCCGTTCAGGCTGTCGCCGGTGACGCCCCAGATGCGTTCGACACCGACATGCACAAGCGTCTCGACCAGGTAGTCGGCGCAGTTGGGTTTGGACATGGTGTTACTCCGCAGGTGTTTAAAGCCAGTAGACGAACAGGAACAGCAGCAGCCAGACGACATCGACGAAATGCCAGTACCAGGCTACCCCTTCCAGTGCAAAGTGATCGCCGGGGCGGCTGAAGTGCCCTTTCATTGCGCGGCCCAGCATGGTGCTGATCATGATGACGCCGACCAGCACGTGAAAACCGTGAAAGCCCGTGAGCAGGTAGAACACGCTGCCATAGATACCGGCGTTCAGTGTCAGGTTATTGCGCTCGTAATCATTCATATACTCGTGGGCCTGCAGGCCGAGAAATGTCACGCCCAGCAGTATCGTGAGGAGCAGACCGATTTTCAGTATGCCGTCGTGCCCGCTCCCCACCGCGCGGTGCGCGTAGGTCAGCGTCACACTGCTGGTCAGCAGCAGCAGGGTGTTGGCCAGCGGCACGCCCCAGGGGCTGCCGAGATCTGTAGCGCCGAGGAACCGGCCGTTGTCGGGGTTGGTGAGCAGCGGCCAGTCGGCGGTGAAATCGGGCCACAGCATCACACTGGTGATGGGGTGCACTTCGCCGCCCAGCATGGGCACGCCCCACAGGCGGATGAAAAAATAGCCGCCGAAAAAGCCGGCGAAAAACACCACCTCGGACAGGATCAGCAGCTTCATGCCGGAGCGGAATGAGCGCCCGACCTGTTCGTTGTAGACGCCTGACAGGTTCTCACTGATTACCGTGCCGAACCAGCCGAAAAGCACTACCACCAGCAGCGCCACGCCGCCCAGCCAGACCCACGGTCCGCTCGGCAGTTCGTGCAGCCAGCGGCCGATGCCGGCAAAAAAAGTGAACAGCGCCACGCAGCAGAGGATCGGCCAGTGCGACGAAGCGGGTACATAGTATTTTTCGGATGATGTGGGCTCGCTCACGTGCGGCCTCCTCGATTGGTCGCGGTCAGCTCACCCGGTGTGTGGGCGGAAGCCGTCTCCTGTTTCAGCTCGAACAGCGAGTAGGACAGGGTCAGTGTGGAGTATTTTTCCGGAAGCGCAGAATCGATCATGAATACGACTGGCATCTTGATCGATTCGCCGGGCTCCAGCGTCTGCTGTTCGAAGCAGAAACACTGGGTTTTGATCAGGTACTCGGTTCCCTGCACCGGGGTGATACTGGGTATCGCCTGCACCGTCATCGTGTGCCCGGTGTTGTTTTTGGCGTAGAAATTCACCATGTAGGTCTCGGCGGTGGTGATCTCCATCGACTTGACCAGCGGGTAGAAACTCCAGTCCAGCTGTTCGGTATTGGTGGTGACAAATTCAATCGCCAGCGTGTGGGGCGCCAGCGTCACGGCGGTAGCTGGCGCGGTGGTGGCGCGGATCTTGCCGATGCCCAGTGCGTCGCACATCAGGTCGTACAGCGGGACCAGCGCGAATGAGAACCCGAACATCAGCACCGCTGCTGCCACCAGTTTGACCAGCAGTGAGCGACGCGCGTGGCTGTCAGTGACCGCTGTCATCGTCTAGTCGACCCTCGGTGGGGTCTGGAAACTGTGGTGGGGCGGGGGTGAGCTGAGCGTCCACTCCAGCCCCTCGGCGCCTTCCCAGACCTGGTCGCTGGCAGGTGCGCCGCGATGGCGGGAACTGATCATATTGTAGACAAATATCAGCTGGCTGAAGCCGAACACGAATGCCCCGATCGAGGAGATGAAGTTGAAGTCGACAAACTGCAGGGCGTAGTCGGGAATACGTCGCGGCATGCCCGCCAGGCCCAGGAAGTGCTGCGGGAAAAACAACACGTTGACCGAGATTGTGGACAGCCAGAAATGTATTTTCCCCAGGCGTTCGTTGTACATGCGGCCCCAGAACTTGGGGTACCAGTAGTAGGCGCCGGCCAGGAAAGCAAAGGTCAGGCCGTTCACCAGTACGTAGTGGAAATGCGCTACCACAAAGTAGGAGTCGTGATACTGGAAGTCAGCGGGTGCCACGGCGAGCATCACGCCGGTGCAGCCGGCGAAGGTGAACATGAATACAAAGGCGATGGCGAACAGCATCGGCGTCTCGAAGCTGATGGACCCGCGGAACATTGTGGTGATCCAGTTAAACACCTTCATACCTGTGGGGACGGCAATCAACATGGTGGCCAGCATGAAGTACAGCTGCGCACCGTAGGGCATGCCGCTGGTGAACATATGGTGCGCCCAGACGATATAGGACAGGAAGCCGATGAGTATGGTCGCCATCACCATGGTGCGATAACCAAACAGCGGCTTGCGGCTGAAGGTCGGGATAATCTGCGAAATGATGCCGAACGCGGGCAGGGCGAGGACATAGACTTCGGGATGGCCGAAAAACCAGAAGATATGCTGGAACAGCAGTGGGTCGCCGCCGCCAGCGGCATCGAAAAAGGCGGTGCCGAAGTTGCGGTCAAACAGCATCATGGTGACCGCGCCTGCCAGTACCGGCATGATGCCGATCAGCAGGAAGGCGGTGACCAGCCAGGTCCACACAAACACCGGCAGTTTCATCCAGGTCATACCCGGTGCGCGCATGGTGGCGATGGTAGTGATGATGTTGATTGAACCCATGATCGAGGAGATGCCGAGCATGTGTACCGCGAAAATCATGTAGTCGGTGCTGGGCGGGCCGTAGGTGGTGGACAGTGGTGCGTACATCGTCCAGCCGAAGTTGGGGGCACCGCCATCCATGAACAGCGTACTCACCAGCATGATGGTCGCCGTCGGCAGCAGCCAGAAACTCATATTGTTCAGGCGCGGCAGCGCCATGTCGGGTGCGCCTATCATCATCGGGATCAGCCAGTTCGCAAAACCGACGGCGACCGGCATGATGAAACCGAACAGCATGATGAGGCCGTGCATGGTCGTCAGTGTGTTGAAGAAATTGGGCTCGACAAACTGCAGGCCTGGAATAAACAGCTCCGCGCGAATGCACAGGGCCAGGGTGCCGCCCAGGAACAGGTTCAGCAGCGCGGTACATAAATACAGCGTGCCGATGTCTTTGTGATTGGTCGCAGTGGTCCAGCGCACGATAAAGGCAATCATGCGTTTGGGGACGCTCTGTGGGACCGCTGCTGCAGTCGCTCCGTTAGCCATGGATCCGGTTCCTCGATACGTCCTGGGTTACAGCGCTCATTTCCTGCGCGCCTGGATCTGTGCCGGCAGCACCAGATCGCCGGTGTCGTGCTCCCACGCATTGCGCTCATAGGTGATGATGGCCGCCAGTTCCTCGTCATCCAATTGCGGCGCGTAGGCCTGCATGGCGGTGTTCGGAACACCGTGCATGACCAGGTCGATATGCCGGTTTACATCGGTACTGGTGGCGATGGAGCTGTCCCTCAAGGCGGGGAATGTGGGCGGCATACCGTTGCCATCATAGCCGTGACAGGCCGCGCAATTCTGGTCGTACAGCGCCGCGCCGCGCTTCATTACCGTGGTCAGGGTCCAGTCTTTCGGGGTCTCGGCCAACGGCGGCGCCTTGGCGCGCTCAGCGACCCATTGCTCAAACGCCTGCGGCGATACCGCCTTCACCACGATCGGCATATACCCGTGGTTGACGCCGCACAGCTCGGCACACTGGCCGCGATAGATGCCGGGTTGCTGGATACGTGCCCAGGCTTCGTACATATACCCTGGCACCGCGTCGCGCTTGATGCCCAGTTCCGGCACCCACCACGAGTGAATGACGTCATTCGAGGTGACCACGAACCGCACCTTGCGATCGGTGGGCAGCACCAGCGGCTCATCGACCTCCAGCAGGTACCACTCGTCCTTGTCCTCGACCCCGAGGACTTCCGCCATCGGCGTGGCCAGCGAACTGAAGAAGCCGATACCGTGATCGAGGTACTGGTACTGCCACTTCCACTGGTGCCCGGTGATTTTCACGGTCAGGTCGGCGGCGTCGTAGTCGTCCATATTGATCAGCACGCGGATCGAGGGCACGGCAATCGCGGTGATGATGATCAGCGGCACGACCGTCCAGACGATTTCCAGCAGGTTGTTCTTGGAGAATTTGGCGGCCACCGCGCCTTTGGATTTGCGGTGCCTGATCAGCGAGAAAATGATGACACCGTAGACCACAGCCATGATACCGGCCACGATCCAGATCACATACATATGCAGGCCGTAGATCTCCTGGCTGACCGGAGTCACACCGCGGGGCATATTGATCTGGGCAGCCGCCAGGGCCGGGCTCAGCAGCAAGCAGGCCCCCAGTGCGCGAAACAGGCCTACCATAGTGAATAATCCTTGTTGGGCTCGGCCTGCTCGGCCATGTATTTCACCGCTGCGATCACGTCCTCACCGGTGCATGAAGTGCATCCTCCCTTCGCCGGCATGTTGTTGAGGCCCTGCAGTGTGTTGTGCAGCAATACGTCGAAGTTCTTGCTGAGCAGGGGCGCCCACTGCTGTTTGTTCCCCAGCACAGGTGCACCCAGCTTGCCCTGGTCGTGGCAGGTGGCACAGGAGTCCTGATAGACCTGTTTCCCTGTTGTGGTGTTCGTGGCCTCGGTGCGGGGAACCTTTACCTTATCGGTGTAGATGCGCCACTGTGAGTCCGTCAGTGCCTTCTTGATAATGTAGTCAACTGCGGCTTCGACGTCTTCGGTTGTGCAGGTGACACAGGCGCCGCGCGCCGGCATATTGTTGAAGCCCTGCACCGCGTGGCGGTAGAGCGCGGATACCGGTCGCTGCTGCAGGCGTCGCCACCAGTTGTCGCTGTCCTTGAGCCTGGGCGCGCCCGCCTCGCCGTCCACATGGCAGGCATTGCAGGCATTCCAGAACACCTGCTCGCCGCGTTTGAGTCGCGGCTGGCTGGCCTTGATGTCGGCGGCGTCATAGGGCTGTTTGCTCTTCACCGATTTGAGATACTCGGCCACTGCCATCGCATCGGCATCCGTCATATGGCTCAGGCTGTTGTGGTTGACATCGGCCATCGGGCCGCGCACATCGCCGGCCTTGTTGATCAGTTTGCTATCGGCGAATACGTCGGCAACCTGGTAGCGTCTGGCCGTCTCCAGCCCGCGGCTCGTGATATCGGGTGCCCAGTAACCCTCGATCAGTTGCCCCGTCAGGTAGTACTCGTCCTTGCTTGCGCCCAGCAGGTTCATCGGGGTATGGCACATGCTGCAGTGCCCCAGCCCCTCGACGATATATGCACCGCGATTCCAGGCTGCAGACTTGTCGGGGTCGGGTACGAAGTCGCCGCGATCGGGGTAGAAGAACAGGATTTTCCACCCGTACTGTGCCAGACGCACATTGGCCGGGAACGGCAGGGTATTGCCCTTGTTCTCCCGGTTGACGGGCGGAATCGCCCGCAGGTAGGCCCACAGGTCCTTCAGGTCTGATTTGGTCACCCGGTTGAAGTACACATAGGGGAAGGCGGGAAAGGAATTCGATCCGTCGGGCCGGATGCCCTCCTTCATTACGTTGATGAAATCCTCTTCGCTCCATTTGCCCAGTCCCGTCTCTTTGTCGGGTGTGATATTGGGTGTGTAGAACGTCCCGAACGGGGTTGGGATCGGCAGGCCCCCGGCAAACGGCTGGCCGCCGTCTGTGGTGGTGTGGCAGGCGAGGCAGTCACCGAGTTGCGCGAGATATTCACCGCGGCGCACCGCCTGCGCTTGCGCACCGGTACCGTAGTTGACCTTGGGGTAGTCCGGGTAAGTGGTGATGAATTCCAGTTTCGATGAAATCGGGTGGAAAGCGTGAGCGCCCGGGACCGACAGCAGTGTGCAGAAAATGAACAGTATCAGCGCTGGAAGGCATTCCCGTTTCAAGGCAGTTGCCCCATTCGATTTATAAGGTACGAACCCTACAAGAGATGCCGCGTCTATTGCAAGAGGTGTGCCGGTTTTGCGGCAGGGGTAACGGCCTTGCGTCCATTTTCTACCGCGGTGGTGCTGGCGATGTGCGCGGCGGCTGCCTTGCCGTAGTGCAGCCACGCACCCGGCAGGTGCGCCGCCGGTGGCCAGGACGCCACACGGGGTGGTTCCGGGCCGTATTGCGGGCGATTTTCCTGCAGATATAGCGCAACAGGCGATGGCCCGGTTATTGCTGTGCGAAGAGGAACAAAAATTCATAACGGATAGCCAAATTGAAATTACTCGTCGAGGCCGCCGCCCACAAGGCCAGCCTGCTACAACAGCTTGGCTGGCGCGCAGTGCCGGGCATTCTGGGACACCATGCCGCAAACCCGCAGTCGATTCACGCGCTGCTTGGCTACTTCCTCAATGACCGGGATTCTCCCACACCCTTTCCGGGTCGCGACGGACTGTTGGATGGGAGTCTGTTTGAGTGGGGTGTGGCGCCGCCGCTGGAGAAAGTGATCAGTTCCAACATCGAGCTGGATGTGTTGCTGGGCCTCCCGGAAATCTACCGCAACAGCGTCGCGGTCATCGAGCCCTGGAAAAATGTGGGTATCAACCTGCAGGGCGAGGAGGTGCGTGCCTCAAAGAATATCGCCTACATTCTGCAGCAGATTGCCGATGCCGACTCCATCCTTTATCCCGTTTGGCAAAGCGGCGCTGGCAATCACAGGAGGCTCGCGAGCGTACTGGCCGCGGGGATCGCGACCGTGGTGCAAGGTGGCAATCCGTCGGTGCACGATGCCGCCAGCTTCAATGGCTCCAATGCCAGTCTCGACGACATACTGGGCTTGGTCGATGAACTGCTGCTGCATCGCTTTTCCAGCAGTGGCCCCAGTATATTTATCTGTCTCGGGCACCAGCTCGCAGCGGCCTCGCATATCCGACTGATCAAGCGCGCGGTGCGTGAAGTGTCCAGCGCCACCCACCTGCCGCTGGATGTGCAGGGTACGGCAATGACTTCGCTGCGGCGGGTGTGCCAGAGGATTGCGGATATCGGCGCCTCGCTGCCGGTGATCAAAGCGGGGAAAACCCTCGCGGAAGGCTGGCACGACACCCTGTTTGCCGTGGCGCCGAATGAGCAGGTGGAGGTGGGGACCCGGCGCCTGCTGACGTATCGCCGCCGCAGCGGCAGCGAGCATATCCCGGATGAGTTGCACGGTGCACACGCCCTTGTCGCCGATGAGCTCGAAGGTGTCATCGACACCATGCTGAAGATGGAGCGCGACCTGCGCATTGAAATGTTCCACTCTGACGAAGTCAATGAAGAGGCGATCCTGTTTGCCAACTGGGCCTTCAAACTGCTTCACGATACTATTGTCCCCATTCGATACCAGGTTGCGGTGAGCCCGTTGTCGTGGCTGCTGAACCTGCCTTACGCTGTCGAAATCCTGTCGCAGACAGCCGTCGATGACACGGCCTGGACGGAGGTCTCGACCACGGCAATTTACTATAAGGATTGGGAGACCCACACCATCCGGCGCTCCTTTACCTGCCAGTTTCATCCGGAACTGATGGCGGATATTCGCGACATCGGCAAACGCGATGGTCCCAGCTATGCCGAGTTGAAAGATAACGATGGCGTGCGCCTGCTGGTGCGGCTGCTCTATCACGGAATGCAGGAGTAGCCTGCTTTGGCGCTCGATGCCCGGCAGGCATTTTCCCATAGTTTCAGCTATTATCTCCGGTAGCGGGTAGTGTCGGCTGTGTGACGCGGAAGCAGTGATGCTTTCGCCGACTGGCCGCCCCTGCCGATAACAATAAAGTACTGCAAGGGGATAGGCCTGTGTCCATTTCATTGACGCCAGCGATCACGTTCTGGGGTGCGCTGGCAGTGCTGTCGTTTGCCGCATCCGCGCGCGCTGAAGATGGTCGCATGCTGGAGGAAGTCATCGTAACGGCGGAGAAGCGCAGCGAGAATGTGCAGGACGTGCCGATATCGATTGCGGTCGTCAGCGCCGAGGAAATCAGTGCGCTGAATATCTTTGACTTTATCGAGACCGCGCAACTGACACCGGGTATTTCACTTAACAGCGGGCTGCAGGCCGCAGCGATCCGGCTGCGCGGTGTCGGCCCGGGTTATTTTGCGCTGGGGCAGCCGCAGAGTGTGACCGTATTCGTGGACCAGGTGGCGCAATCCCAGATCGGCGCGGTGTTCACGACGCTGGTGGATATAGAGCGACTGGAACTGCTGCGCGGTCCCCAGGGCACGCTGTACGGACAGAATGCGCCCGGTGGCGCCTACAATATCACGACCCGTGCGCCGAACTTTGACGGCTACAACGGTTATCTCGAGGGCAGCTACTCGCAGTGGGACAATACCGGTGAGGGCAGGATAGACACCCGGGGTGCAGTCAATATTCCCCTGCTCGATGACACACTGGCGCTGCGACTGGCGGGTGTCTATGCGGACTCCGACGGCTATATTGAAATGGAAAACCCGGCGGCATCGGACAGCGCCACCGGCGGCCAGGATGTGCAGGCCTGGCGCTCGCGCCTGCTGTGGCAGGTAGACGAGAGTATGGATATCAACTGGACCGTGAACTACCAGGATATCCACCAGTACCAGGAGCCGTTCAATTATGACGGCCTCGTGCCCGGGACCGGCGGCAGCAGTGGCAGCCCCGCCGTCTACAACACCTTCAAAGCGCGCCGCAACTTCGGCGATTTTCGCAGCGAGGTCACGGGCGACATCAAGGACAGCAATGTCCATCTGCGCTGGGGGGAGGGGACGTCCCAGATCGATGCCTTTGCGTTCTACCAGAGCTACGACAGCCAGTCCAATGACAACCGCGAGCCCTACCCGGGGGGGCTGGGGGTGTTCCAGATTGGCCTCGACACCGATCTCACCACCTTCGAGCTGCGATACTCTGACGAAAGCGACAGCTTCAGCTACCTGACCGGCCTCTACTATCTGTACTCCAAGGCTGTCAGTGACACCAGTGTCACGCTCAGGGGTATCGATGTGGTGCAGGATGCCAAGGGCACTACCGAGGGGTATGCCGCCTACCTCAATGGCACGCTGCACCTCGCGCCGCAGTGGGACCTGTCGCTGGGTGCACGCTATGACTACAACAAGTCCACACTGGATTCCAACGTAAGCTTCCTCGAGTACGCCGGTGCGATCGATGACTCGCTGGATTTCGACCATGTGTCGTGGAGTATCAAACTGCAGTACTACATCAGGGATAACCTCAACGCCTACCTGGCGGTAGACAATGCCTACAAGCAGGGCGGGTTCAACACGCTGACATCAGCCGTACTGCCATTCGATGAGATTTTCCCGGTGCCGGCAGCTGTGGGCAGGGATGTACTCGCGTTTGAGGAAGAGGTCTCCACGGCCTATGAAATCGGGCTCAAGGGTACGGTGCTGGATGACACGCTGCGTTTTGCCGTGGATGTATTCTACCAGGAGTTCCACGATCACCAGTTGACCCAGCCGAACAGGGTCAAAGCCCTGATGCCGCTGGAGGGCCTGTTTGAGGGTGCGATTGTGAATGCCAACAAGGTGCGCACACAGGGCATTGAGTTCGAGCTGGCCTACCTGCTGGGCGAGCACTGGGATGTCGACTTCAGTGGGGCCTATTTCGATGCCTCCATAGAGGACTGGGGAAATCGTTTTTGCGAGGGAGGTGAGGAGCAGAGTGACGACCAGTTGTACTGTCCGAAAAGTGGCGGCGACCCGCTGAACTCACTGCCGCAGTGGAACCTGAATACTCAGCTGGGATACCAGAGGCCGCTGGCCGGCGCCTGGGAACTTTACTCGAGGCTGAACTGGACATGGCACTCGGAGGCAAATTACACCGTCAGCACCGATGAGTTCAGCACTGACAAGAACCTTATCGGGTTCAACCTCGGGTTTCGCGAGACAGCGCTGGGCCTGGATATACGGCTCTGGTGCAAAAACATCACCAACGAGGACTTCAATATCGACCCGGTGGCGAAGGATAACGGTGTCCCGGCAGTGGATACCTGGGAGGGAACCTTCTGGCCGGGGCGGGAATACGGCGTCACGGTGAACTACACGTTTTGAGCGTGCCGGCATTCCGGGGGACGCGACCCGGCGCTGGATTCAGGGCCTGTTGAGGGCAGCCCAGGTCATCGCCCCGACAATGCCGTCCACCACCAGGCCATTCTTGTGCTGGAATTTTTTTACCGCCTCGACGGTTTCGCGCCCGAACAGGCCGTCGACAGACAGCTTCAGGCCGTGGTTCTTCAGCGACTGCTGCAGATGCGCGACGGCCGGCCCGCTGGAGGTGGTCCGCAGAATCGGATACGTCGCTTCCGGTGCCGTTGCCGGTGGCCTGGAGGTGTCAGGGGCGCGCACCATCAATCCATCGCTGTCCAGGCCCAGCACGGTGCGGTAATCGAAGACCGGACAGGTCTTGTTGGACACCTCGCAATGCCCGTGAAAGGTCAGCTGGTGTTCATAGGCCGCGTTGATCTCGCGGCACAGGGTCGACAGCGCTCTAAACTGCCTGGTACTGAACTGGTCCGCCTTGAGGCCGTGCAGGCAGATCGCGATCGTGCCGCGGTTGTGCCCGCCCTGTGCTGCCGGGGTGTGTTCGAGGTTGCGGCCGGCTTCCACCCGCCCGCTTTTCCTGATGAAAAAGTGGTAGCCCACATCGCTCCAGCCATTGCTCTGCACATGCCATCTGCGTATGACTGCGATGTCATCATGTGCGGGGTTGTCGCTGGCGCTGCAGTGCAGGAAGACCCTGTCTACCGGGCGTTCTGGCCGTTCAAAACTCATAGTCGCTCTCCTTGCCAACTCAGGGTAGCCCAGTATGGCGGCATTGCAAGTGCCCGGGCGTGGTTAACCGGCCGCCCCGGTGCGGGTCAACCCGCTGGGCTGACTCGCGCCTGCAGCGCCTGTTTGCACAGGCTGATCAGGGCCTCGATGCTGGACAGGCGCGTGTAGTTGGGGCGGATGATGAAGGCGATGCGGCGGTGTGGGCTGGGTTCGTTCAGGTGCACGGCGCTGAGCAGCGTATGCTGCGAGACAAGTTGCTCGATGGCCATCTCCGGGATCAGGGTCGTGCCCATCCTGCCCAGCACCATCTGGATCAGGGTATTCAGGCTGGTGGCGCCGAAACCGTGATTGGCGGTCTGTTCTGACAGCTTGCAGGTATCGAGTATCTGGTCTTTCAGGCAGTGTCCCTCTTTCAGCAGCATCAGGTTGCTGTGCGCCAGCTCCTGGCTGGTGATCTCCTGTTGCCGGGTGTGTTCCTCGCCCTTGAGTGCGACCCAGTAGAAATCCTCCTGCCAGAACTCCATGCTCAACAGCCCCTCACAGTCAAATGGCAGCGCGAGAATCGCGGTATCGATGGCGCCGGTTCTCACCATGTCGACCAGCACATGCGACTGCTCCTCCACGATGTTCAGCTGTGATTGCGGGTACTCGCGATTGATCGCCGGCAGGATGCGCGGCAACAGGTAGGGCGCGATGGTGGGGATGACACCCACCGACATGGGGAAGCTCAGTGGCTGCTTCTGGCTGTCCGCGAGGCGCTCCAGTTCCTCGACCTGCACGATAATGCTGCGCGCCCGTGCCAGCACCTCCCGGCCCAGGGGAGTGACCAGCACTTTGCGGTTGTCGCGCTCGAAAATCTGCAGGCCCAGCTGGCTTTCGAGCTCGTGCAGCGCGGTGCTGAGGGCGGACTGGCTGATATTGCACTGCTGCGCCGCCTTCCTGAAATGGAGGTGTTTCTCAACAGCCAGTGCGTACAACAACTGCTTGGTGGAGATCATGGGCGCCTCGCTCGAGTCAGTATCTATGTTCAATAAAATAGAATATAGATATAAATATAATCAAATTTACTGAATATGTGGAGGCTTTTACACTGTTGCCTCAGTTGGGGTGATTCAGTTGCGAACACCAGTTGAGTCACCGGACCCTGATGAAACCACGAACCCGCAGCCGGGTTCATCACTGTAGACGAGGAGGCCTCAGATGGCACTTATCAACACGAAAATCAAACCTTTCAACGCCAGCGCCTACAAGGGCGGCGAATTCATAGACGTCTCCGACAAGGACATCGAAGGCAAGTGGGCGGTGTTTTTCTTCTACCCCGCTGACTTCACGTTTGTCTGTCCCACGGAACTGGGTGACCTGGCGGATCATTACGCCGAGTTCCAGAAACGCGGCGTGGAGATCTACTCGGTGTCCACGGATACCCATTTCACCCACAAGGCCTGGCACGATTCCTCCGATACCATCGGCAAGATCCAGTACACCATGATTGGTGACCCGACCGGTGCCATCACCCGCAATTTCGAGGTGATGCGCGAGGAGCAGGGACTGGCCGATCGCGGCACCTTCGTGGTCGATCCCGATGGTGTGATCCAGGCGATGGAGATCACCGCCGAAGGTATCGGTCGCGATGCAGAGGACCTGCTGCGCAAGGTGAAGGCAGCCCAGTACGTGGCGGCACACCCCGGTGAAGTGTGTCCTGCGGCGTGGAAAGAAGGTGAGGAAACGCTGGCACCGTCGCTGGACCTGGTGGGCAAAATCTAGCGCCGGGAAACGCGTGACAACCGCACAGGCAGCGCTCGCCACGCATTGGCGGGCGCTGCCTGGCCCGCTCCCGCCGCTGACGTTGCCAAACCGTTTACCTAACACAACCAGTTAACAACAGGAGCCCCATCATGTTAACGAAAGACATTCTGAATGCGTTAAAAGGCTACACCGGGAACATGCAGAAGGCGGTGACCTTTGTACTGCAGACCGGCGAGCACAGCAAGCGAGCGCAGCTGCAGCAGTTTCTGGCGGAGATTGCCGGTGTCAGCGAAAAACTCCAATTGCAGGAGCGCGACTGCGGTGCTGCGCTGCGCAGTCCGGTCAGTTTCCTGCTGGAGGTCGATGGTGAGGATACCGGGATTCGTTTCTCCGGCATTCCCTCCGGCCACGAATTCAACTCCCTGGTGCTGGCGATACTGCAGGCATCAGGTACGCCGATCAAACTCGATGACAGCCTCAAGGCGATGGTGGCGAATGTGCGGGAGGATCTGCACTTCGAGGTCTTCATCAGCCTGAGCTGCCACAACTGCCCCGATGTCGTGCAGGCGCTGAACCAGTTCGCACTGCTGAATCCGCGCATACGCACGGAGATGATAGATGGCGGCCTGTTCCAGGACATGGTCACGGAGCGCGATATCCAGGGCGTTCCGAGCGTCTACCTCAACGGCGAGCTGTTCGCGAATGGCAAGGTGACCGCCGCCGAACTGATTGACAAGCTGGCGGCACGCAACCCCGATATCACGGAGGCTGCGGCGGGTCCTGCGCTGCCGCTGCAGGATGTGGTGGTCATCGGCGGTGGCCCCGCTGGTGTGAGCGCGGCGATTTACAGTGCGCGCAAGGGCCTGCAGGTCACCCTGGTCGCCGACCGCATTGGGGGGCAGGTGAAGGACACCATGGATATCGAGAACCTGATCTCGGTGCCGAAGACCACCGGGCCGGCGCTGTCCGGTGCGCTGCAGGCACACCTGGCCGAGTACCCGGTGACGGTCAAGGAGCACCTGACGGTCGCCCGCATTGAGCAGGGCCCGGTGAAAGTGGTCACCCTGTCATCCAAGGAGGTGATCCACAGTAAAACCATTATTGTGGCCACGGGAGCAAAATGGCGTGAACTCGGTGTGCCCGGGGAGAAGGAGAACATCGGTAACGGTGTCGCCTACTGCCCCCACTGCGACGGCCCGTTCTTCAAGGGCAAGGATGTCGCGGTCATCGGTGGCGGCAACTCCGGCATCGAGGCGGCGCTGGATCTCGCCGGGATCGTGAAATCAGTGTCCGTGTTCGAGTTCCTGCCTGAATTGAAGGCGGACAAGGTACTGGTGGACCGCGCTCAGTCGCGCGATAACATCAGTATCTACAAGAACGTTGCCACCCGGTCGATCAAGGCGGAGAGCGGCAAGGTGACTGCAATCGAGTATGTCGAGCGCGATACTGACGAGACCCGTGAGCTGCCACTGGACGGGGTCTTTGTGCAGATTGGCCTGGTGCCGAACAGCGCAGTGGTCGAGGGCATCGTCGATCGCACCCGTTTCGGCGAAATCGCGATCAACGAGAAGTGCCAGACGTCCGCTGAAGGGATCTATGCCTGCGGGGATGTCACCACCGTGCCCTACAAGCAGATCGTGATCTCTATGGGTGAGGGTGCCAAGGCCTCGCTGGCAGCCTTCGAGTACCTGCTGGCTGAGAGCGACAACCTGCAGGCGATCTATGACAGCCAGTTCGGCTCGGCTGCCTCACAGGCCGCCTGACCGCCAGTCACGCAAGCCGGGTGAACCCGACCGGCTTGCGCATTGCGTTCCCGTGTCGCAGCTGCACAGCGATGAATAGATGGCAGTCCCGCGGTGATGCACCGGCTGTCGCGCGCGGGGCTATCCCAGGCCCAGTATCGCGTCCAGGTCGGCCACGGTTTTCGCGCCGTCGCCGTCCACCAGTATCGAGTGGATATTGAGCGCGCTCGCCGCCAGGACATTGCCTTCAAAGTCATCGAGGAACAGGACCTGCTCCGGCGCCAGCCCACCGATTTCCAGCGCCTTTGCAAAAATGGCGGGATTGGGCTTGCGCATGCCGACCTCGCTGCTGTCGACGACAAAATCAAACAGCTCGTCCACGGGCAGCATGGCGCGCCAGTGATCCCTGAACTCCACCACATTGTTGGTGATGATGCCGGTTGCCAGCCCCGATGAGCGAATCCTGCGGACATAGTCAACCAGCTCCTGGCGCAGTCCGCCGCCGTTTGCCGACATGGCCATGAAGACCTCCCATATATCCACGTTCAGGCCCTGCGCCTGGCCCAGCGCGAGGATGCTGTCGCGCGCGCTCTCCAGTGAGATCTCACCGCGTTCGACCCGGTGCCAGGGGTGGTCGCCATCGCTACCGTAGCCGCCGAAAACAATCTCGGTCACCTGCGCGTCGGTGGCACCGATCTTCTCGGCGTAGGCGCTGAAGGCGTGGAAGGGGGAGTCAGTGAAAACGCCGCCAAAATCGAATAGCACGGCTTTCAGGTTTGCTGTCATCGGGTCTCTCGCAGGACGGGTGAATGTGGATTGCCGGACACTGTATCGCCTCAGCCTGCCACCGTGAACCCGCAGCGGGCAAAATCCTGCGACTGGTTTGATTTCACTGTCGCGGTCGTAGCTGGTATCGTCCATCGGCGACCTACAGAGTGCAAAAAAGCCATGATATCGACAGTGTTCAAGCGTACCGTGCAGATTCTGCTGGCCCTGGGCTGTGTTGCCGCGCTCTGGGTCCTGACCCGCCCCGGCATGAGTGAGGTGGGGATTTCCTATGCCCGGCCAGCGCCCGATGATGCCGCGCTGACGGTGACCTGGCTGGGCGTGTCGACCCTGCTGGTTGACGACGGCACGACACAGATCATGACCGATGGCTTTGTGTCGCGTCCCTCGCTGCTGGACCTGTTGCTCCGGCGGCCGATTGCCACCGATGTGGACGCGGTGGCCGAGGTGATCCAGGCCTATGGTATCGACCGTCTGGCCGCGATCATGCCGGTACACTCCCATTATGATCACGCCATGGACACTGCCGATTTTGCGCGACTCGCCGGCGGCGATATCCTCGGCTCTGCGACCACGGCGAATATCGCCCGCAGTTCCTCGTTCGAGGAGTCACGCATCGTGACTATAGAGCCGGGGAAGACCTACACTTACGGCTTGTTTCGCATCACATTCCACGAATCCCGCCACGCGCCGCTGGCCACCAACACCGTGATTGAGGGGGAGGTCGATGCGCCGTTCACCCTGCCGGCGCCCTACACCGCGTGGAAGGAAGGGGCCAGTTACGCGATCCAGATTGAGCACCCGCAGGGCACAATGCTGGTGGTGGGCAGTGCCGGGTTTGTGCCGGGGGCGCTGGACGGTGTCGAGGCGGACGTGGTGTTTCTCGGCACGGGCGGGGTGATGACGCTGGATACGGATTATTTGTCCGCGTATATCGACGAGACGGTGGTCGCTGTCGGTGCCGAAGATGTGGTCATCATTCACCACGACGACCTGCTGGGCGCGTTCGGGAGTGGAGAGCAGAGCCGGGTGCTGCCCTCGTTTGATAAAACCAGCGCGCTGGAGTTGCAGCAGCTGGTGCTGCCGGCCAGCCTCACCCAGCCTGTGTTCGGTGTGCCGATCGCCATCGGCGACGGACGGGTGGCGGCACCATAGCAGCGCTCGGTTACAGTACCTCTTCAAAGAAATTCAGCATGGATCGCCAGGAGCGGCGATCCGCGCTGGCGTTATACACCGTGCCAAACGACGGGTTGTTGGCGCCCGGTCGGGTGAAGGCGTGCACGGTGTGGCCGTAGGCGTGCAGTTGCCAGTCGGCCTGCCTGGCGTTCATTTCGGCTTTGAACGCTGCCACCGTCTCCGGCGGTACCAGGGGGTCGTCCTCACCGTGCAGTGCCAGGATTTTGCTGTCCAGCGTGGCGGGGTTGTCCAGGGTGTTGCCATCCAGTGAGCCGTGGAAGGACACCACGCCCTTGACACCGGCGCCGCTGCGCGCCAGGTCCAGCACCGCCATGCCGCCGAAGCAATAGCCCATGGCGCCGATGCGCGACGGGTCAGCGCCGGGTATCGCCCGTGCGGCCTCGAATGCGCCGTTTACCCGCTCCAGCAGCAGCGCCCGATCTTGCAGGTAGGGGGTGAGTGTGGGCATCAGTTGCGCAAAATCAGTGATGACTTTGCCATCGCCGTGTATATCGATGGCAAAAGCGATATACCCCGCCTGCGCCAGTTTGCTCGCCTTGTCCCGCACCTCGTCGTTCAATCCGTCCCAGGCGTGGCAGACCAGCACCACGGGCAGCCGGCCACCGGCAGTGGCTGGCGGCGTGTAGTACTCGCCCTTGCACAGTGTCTGTCCGGCGTTGTATTCGATTGGCGTGGCGGGGGCTGTCATTGGCAGGGTTCCGTTGTCAGTGATTTTTCATTCCGGATGTATCATTGTCGAAGACCGGCCCAATTACCAGTGCTCCGGGCCCGGGCTGGAGAGTTTCGATTGCCGGCGCTGGCGGCATACTTTTTGCAGCGTTTACGCACTTACATCGCGGCCGGCGCTGATGCACTATGGTGGGGCACGCTGTCAATGACTTCAATAACGGGAGACCTAATGAGCGCGAAAATTCAGGTGACGGAGCCCCTGGTGATTCTGCACGGTGACGAGATGGCGCAGGTGGCCTTTGAGCGCATTCTCGACCAGTTTGTCCGCAAGTGGCTCGATATCGACCTGGTGGAGATCGACCTGTCCGCTGAGAACCGCCTCGTCAGCAACGGCCAGGTGGTACTCGATGCCATAGAGGCGCTGAAGAAGTACGGCGTGGGGATCAAAAATGCGGGTATGACGGTGAACCGGCAGCAGTTGGACGAACTGCTGGCCAAGCACCCCGATATCGACGAGAGAACACTGGACAAGCTGGCAACCAAATCGCCCAACGGGTCCATCCGCAAGGGGATCGGCGGCAATATAACGCGCGAGGATATCGAGTTCCGCAACCTGGAAGTGACCCAGCCGGAGTGGATAGGGCGGGATATCGATGTGATGACCATGGAAGGTGGCGGCATCAAGCACAGCCACAGCGAACTGTCCAAGGTCACCGGTGTCATCAAGCTGCTGTTCGTCGGCAGCAGTGGGGATCCGGTGGAGTTGCACCGCCGCCGCCTGAACAAAGGCGACCCCTGGCTGCTGGCGACCAACAGTATCGAAGAGGTGAGGGAGTGGGCGCACGCCTTCTTCCAGCGCGCACTGGATGAGAAGAGGGATGCCTACCTGGGTCTCAAGGACACCGTGATTCCCGGGTATGACGGCGTGATGCGGGCCGCTATCGAGGAGGTGTATGAGCAGAGCTACAGGGCGCGCCTGGCCGAGGCCGGCCTCAACTACCACTACGAGTTGATCGATGCCCAGGCCGCGCGCATTGTCTCCAACCCGCCCGAGCGGGCGCTGTGGGGTGTGCCGGACAATACCACCGGGCGCAAGCTGTTCAAGCTGGTCGGCAAACTGAAGATCTACGGCATTCCCAAGCGCAAGCACCACGTGTCGCTGTCGCGTATGAGTGCCGGTGGTGGGGACCAGTACGGCAGCTTCAATATGCCGGCGGAGGAGGACGGTATCCTCAAGGTCGTGCTCGATGGGGAGGAGAAATACGCGCGCGAAGTCAGTAAAAACGACCCCATCCTGTTGATGTCCAACGACAACCAGGCGATTACCGACTGGGTCAGCCAGGTGTTTCGCGATGCCTCCAAAAAAGACAAGGAGGTGTATTTCGGCCTCAAGCGCGAGTACATGGAATACGATGAGGTGTTCAGCACGGCGATTACCAATGTGCGCCACACACTGGCCAAGTCCGGCACGCGGCCGCCATCATTCATGATTATGCGGCCATCCAGCCAGCTGAAAAAAATGATTACCGACCCGCCCCGCAACGCGCTGTACCCGGCGCAGAACCTGGACGGCGACATATTTTCCGACATCTCCGCGGCGCTCGGCGGCAGCCTTGCCACGGCCAGTTCGATCATTGAGAGCAAGGATGGCACCATGTTGTACGAAGCGCCGCACGGCACCGCCCACGATCTCTACCTGAAATACCTCGAGAGCAAGGGCGAGGTGGCCATTTTCAACTCCTCGGCGCTGATCTATGCGCTGGCCAACGCACTGGAGACGCTGGCGTTGCGGGAAAACAACGATGCCCTGATTGCCTACTCGAGCAGCTTGAAGGAGGCGCTGATCGAGACTGTCGCACAGGGCAAGATCACCGGCGACCTCAAGGGAAAAACAACGGATCCCACCTCTGAGACCATTCTGGATATGTACGGTTTCCTGGACGCGATAGAGGACAATATCAAGCTGGTGGCGGTATGAGTAAGAGCAGCCGCCAACGTGCTCGGATGGCACGCGAACTGGATGCGTCTTTTTCAACGCTGCAGAGTTACCAGCAGTGGCAGGCGCTCGCCGGGCATTACGACCGCCAGACCGGCGGACTGGCGTGGCGCGAGCGCGAGGACTCGCCGCTGTATGACGCCAGCAGCATTAAAAATCGCCTGCTGCGGCTGCGTCGGCTGCGCCGGAAGGGCGACGACCAGGGGCTGCTGTTTGCGCTCAGTGAGGGCATACACGGCAATATGGCGGGTATGGGTAATCCCAAGTTGTACCGCCGCGCCCGCTCGGGCACCAAGTTCCTGATCAACGAGTATATCGACGAGATTTGCGACGCGCTGCGCTACCTGTCGCCGCGGCGTTTCAAGGGGATTTCCTGGGCGGATCGCATCGAGTTTTTCCAGGTGGCGAGCCACTGCTACGGGCGCTCCGCGCTGATGCTCAGCGGCGGGGGCACGCTGGGGTTTTTTCATCTCGGTGTCTTGAAGGCGCTGATTGAGCAAAAGCTCTGCCCGGTGGTGATCTCGGGCGCCAGCGCCGGTTCGTTCGTCGCCGCCGCACTGGGGTCGCGCAGCGATGAGGAGTTCCTGGCGCTGTTTGAGAACAACTACCTGGCGCGGGTCCTCACCGACACCAGCGGCAAGATGAACCCCGGCAAGGGCGGCAGCAGTCGCATCGATATCCGCTGGCTGCAGCGCAAGGTGGTGAAACTGATACCCGATATGACCTTCCGCGAAGCCTACGAAAAGACGGGGCGCAGTATCAATATCTCGATTTCGCCCGCGCAGCCGCGCCAGAAATCGCGCCTGTTGAATCACATCGCCTCGCCGAATGTCACCCTGCGTTCCGCCGTGCTGGCCTCCACCGCTCTGCCCGGCATCTTCAAACCGGTGCAGTTGCAGGCACGCGATGCCGATGGCGCAGTAAAGCCCTATCTGCCATCGCGGCGCTGGATCGATGGCTCTTTTTCCCAGGACTTGCCGGAGCGGCGGCTGGCGCGCATGTATGGCGTCAACCATTTTATCGTCTCCCAGGTGATGCCGGTGCTGGGGCGGGAGACCCAGGACCGGCCCGGCCTGCGCAAAATTGCGTCCGACGCAAGCGTGGCCGCGACCAAGCAGTTTGTGCGGGGTTGTCTGGATTTCCTGCAGCGCTACGGCAGGGTGGGGCCGCAGATGGGCACCGCGCTGAATGCGGCCAATGCAATCCTGGAGCAGCAGTTCACCGCCGACATCAATATCCTGCCCGGTTACGGCCTGTCCAGCCTCGGTAAACTCCTCAGGATTTTGAGCGAGGAGGAGATGGAGGCGCTGATCATGGCCGGTGAGCGGGCCACCTGGCCGAAGATTCCCATCATTGACACCACGACACGGATTGGTCGCACCCTCGATGAAATACTCCACGCCTTCGAGGTCGACCAGGTGCACTGGCTGCGCACGGCGCCGCAGACGGACGCGGCGCTGGATGCGAGGGTTGAGCGCGGCGCACGGCGGGCCGCCCCGGCGACGCCCAAACGCAGTAAGCGGACAGCCGCCGCCATCGAGCGCAAGGCGGCCCGGGCGGCCTAGCCAGCGCCCGGCGCAGGTGGGTCGCTGCAGCCCGCCATCTGCACCAAATTAGATCGAAAAACGCACCAAAAAGGATCACTATACAGGGGTGGTGCCGCGGGTCGGGCCGCAGTGCCGCGGTATAGCGGCTGAATCCGGTGAGCATTGGCTGGCGGTGGTCTTTGGCCTGACTCTTGCAAGGATCGGCCGACCGTTAACTGATCTTTAAAAAGGTCGCACACGGGTGACAGTGTCATCCGGCGATGTTCCTGACTATTTGACAGAGGAAGACTCATGAGTGCCAACGCTTCACGCATGCAAGCGATACAACAGATTTCCAACCGCAAACCGGTAGCCATAGAGAAGACGGATTTCCTCGGTGAAATCTGGGCTGAGGACGTATTCAACCTCGCCAGGATGGAGTGGGCACTGTCCAAAACGGCGTTCAAGGCGATCAAGAACACCGTGCACACCGGTGAGCCGCTGGATGCCGCCACAGCGGATGTGGTCGCCGCGGCGATGAAGGAGTGGGCGGTCGCCAAGGGCGCCAAGTTCTTCTCCCATATTTTCTACCCGATGACCAATATCACGGCCGAGAAACACGACGGGTTTATCATCACCAACTCTGATGGTGCCGCCATTACCGAGTTCACCGGCAGCCTGTTGATCAAGGGCGAGCCGGACGGTTCGTCCTTCCCCAACGGCAGCCTGCGCATGACCAACGCCGCGCGCGGCTACACCGCCTGGGACCCGACCAGCCCGGCCTATATCATGCAGACCGATAACGGCGCCACACTGATGATTCCCAGCGTGTTCATGTCCTGGACCGGTGAAGCGCTGGACAAGAAGATCCCCCTGCTGCGCTCCAACAGGGCGATGAACAAATCGGCACAGGAAGTCCTGAGCCTGATGGGGGAGACCGAGATCGCCACCCTCAACTCCAGCTGCGGTGCGGAGCAGGAGTACTTCCTTGTCGATACCCATTTCGCCAACAGCCGCCCCGACCTGCTGCTGGCCGGGCGCACACTGTTCGGTGCCGCACCCGCCAAGGGGCAGGAGTTCGACGACCACTACTTCGGTGCGATCCCGGCGCGTGTACAGGTGTTCATGCAGGACTTTGAAGACCAGCTGTACAAGCTCGGTATTCCCGCCAAAACCCACCACAACGAGGTGGCGCCGGGGCAGTTCGAAATCGCGCCGTACTTTGAATCCGCCAACGTCGCTGCCGACCACCAGCAGTTGATGATGACGCTGATGAAGTCGACCGCGAAAAAGCACGGCTTCATGTGCCTGCTGCATGAAAAGCCGTTTGCCGGAGTCAATGGTTCGGGCAAGCACGTCAACTGGTCGGTCGGCAACGCCACCCAGGGCAATCTGCTGGACCCTGGTAGCACACCGCATGAAAACCTGCTGTTCCTGCTGTTCTGTGGCGCGGTGATCCGCGGCGTACACCTGTACGGCCCCCTGCTGCGAGCGGTGATTGCCTCGGCCTCCAACGACCACCGACTCGGGGCCAATGAGGCGCCGCCGGCAATCCTGTCGGTCTACCTCGGTGACCAGTTGGAAAAAGTCTTTACGGACATCAAGGATGGCAAGATCACCGAAACCGCCAAAGGCGGGGAGATGGATCTGGGACTCTCACAGATCCTCAATTTTGAGCGCGACCCCGGCGACCGCAACCGCACATCGCCGTTTGCTTTCACCGGCAACCGCTTTGAGTTCCGCGCGGTCGGCTCCTCGCAGTCGGTATCGGGCCCGCTGGTGGCAATGAACACGATGCTGGCAGACTCCCTGAGCTGGATTGCCGGCAAGCTGGAAGTCGAGTTCGGCAACGGTGCCAGCAAGGCCGAGGCTGTCGTCACGGTGTTGCAGGAGCTGATGAATGAGCATGGCAACGTGGTTTTCGGCGGCGATGGCTACTCCGCCGAATGGCATGAGGCTGCAGTCAAGGAGCGCGGCCTGAAGAATATCCCTACCACCGCCGATGCACTGCCGGCGCTGCGGGAGGAATCGGTGATCAAGCTGTTCGAAAGCACCGGTGTCTTGAGCCCGGTTGAGCTTGAGAGTCGCTTTAACGTCTACGCCGAGCAATATGTACTGTCGATAGAGGTCGAGGCAAAGCTGGTTATCGACATGGCCAAGACCCTGATCTACCCGGCTGCCATCGAATACCTGTCGACGCTGTCGAAAACCAGTGCTGACCTGTCGGCGATGGGCGTGAAACTCGATAACACGACCGCCACGACAGTGGCTGAGCACGCCAATGCGATGATGGCGGCTGTGGCCAAGTTGAGCGCGGCACTGGCACAGCATGATTTCGAGACCACGGAAGAGCACATGCAGTTCTGCGCCAACACGTTGCGCAGCCTGATGGATGAAGTGCGCAGCCACGCGGATGTGCTGGAGACGGAAGTGGCTGACGAGTTGTGGTCGCTGCCCAAGTACCAGGAAATGCTGTTTATCAAGTAAGTGACCACCACGGAACCATGCCGGGTGTTCCCGGCATGGTTGCCGCCCCTGCCTGCCAAAGATTTCCTCCCTCTTTCAGCTTCGTTTCAGATTGTCCCGCAATAATGCCGTGTGCCAACACCCTGGCCGATCATCCAGTCACTGACCTACGGCAAACGATTATGAACACCTCTGAAGTAGTAGCACTGTCTTTGCGATCCATCGCCCTGGTTGCGGGGTTCTCGATGCTGATTGCCTGCTCCAACGGCAGCAATAACGCCTCCGGCCCGGCGACGACGCCGCAGGATGACGATACGGTAGCCGTTGAGCCTGTCGATCCCAATGTGGTCGAGGTTCCAGCCGGTGACGGCTTCCAGACCCGGCTGCTGGAGGCGCTGATCAATGCCCAGCCCGGTAACATCATCGAGTTGCCCGCAGGGGAATACGCGCTCAGCACCGGCATCAGCCTGGATGTCGACAACGTCACGGTGCGCGGCAAGGGAATGGGCGAGACAGTACTGAATTTCGCCGCCCAGACGGCGGGCGGAGAGAGTGTGCTGGTGACCAGTAACAATGTGGTGCTGGAGGACTTTGCTATAGTCGATCCACCCTCGGACGGTGTGAAGTTCAAGTTCAGCAACGGCGTCACCATGCGCCGTATGCGGGTGGAATGGACCTGCGGTGCCTGCGAGGAGAACGGCGCTTACGGGCTGTACCCGGTGCAGACGGAAAACGTACTGATTGAGGACTGTGTGGTGATCGGCGCCAGCGATGCGGGTGTCTACGTCGGCCAGTCCGATAAAATACTCGTGCGCCGCAACCATGTGTCATTGAATGTCGCCGGTATTGAAATCGAGAACTCCACCAATTCCGAGGTGTATGAGAACACCGCGATCGATAACACCGGCGGCATCCTGGTCTTTGACCTGCCGAACCTGCCCCGCGAAGGCACTCGTGTGCGGGTTTACGACAACCTGGTGCGCGGCAATAACACCACGAACTTCGCGCCCAAGGGCAATATCGTCGGGGTGGTGCCCGCCGGTACAGGCATGCTGGTGATGGCCTTTACCGATGTGGAGATTTTTAACAACACCATTGAGGACAACCAGTCCGCGGCAATCGTCATCGTCGACTATGCGATCAGTGGGCTCAGCACCGACGATGTCGACTACGACGGCACCCCGCGACGCGTCTACGTTCACGATAACCACTACAGCAACAACGCCTATGCCCCGCGCGACCTGACGGCGGAAATTGCAGGCCTGTTTGCGCCTGTCGGTGGTGTACCGATGATCATCTACGACGGGCTTGGCGAAGCAGGAGGCCGCTTCGAGGAAGACGACCGCATCTGTATCCAGGAGGATGCGGCCATCACCCGGGGCATCGTGTTTGGTCCCGGCGGGAGCGCGAGTGTTGACCAGTCGTATTTCGACTGCGCCCATGCCTCGCTGCCGGCAGTCGTGCTCGATACGCCGGAAGTGATCGCCGCGGGAGAGAAACCGTTGACGGATGCCGAGATCGCCGAACTGTGTACACCCGAGGGCAGCGCGCCGAATTTTGATGCGGTGGAAGTGAACTGTAAAACCCTGTCCGCTTACAACCTGTTTGCCAATAAGGCGGAACCGCGCAAGGGCGCCAACAGTGGTATTCACTACAACCTGATTACGCCACTGTTTACCGACTACGCGCACAAGTATCGCTTCATCTATGTGCCGCCGGGCAAGCACGCGGCCTATAGCAGCAAGGATGCACTGGACTTTCCGGTGGGCACCATCATCGCCAAGACGTTCACCATGCCGCGCGACTTCCTGAACACCACAGCGGGCGAGGTCATCATCGAGACGCGATTGCTGATCCACCGCAAAGACGGCTGGCGGGCGCTGCCCTACACCTGGCGTGCCGATGGCAGCGACGCGGATCTCACGCTCGCGGGCGGTACCCGCAGCGTGAGCTGGATTCACAGTGACGGCAGCAATCGCAGCACCGAGTATGTAATCCCCGATGCCAACAGCTGCAAGAACTGCCACAGCATGACCCGGGCGGAAACGGGCAGTGGTGTAAACCAGGAGACTGTCATTGTGCCCATTGGCCCGAAAGCGCGTTTCCTCAACACAGACAACAGCTACCAGGGCAAGCGCGTCAACCAGCTTTCGCATATGCAGCAGATGGGTGTGTTGGCGGGAGTGCCGGCCGACCTGGCGGCGATAGAGACAGTCGCTGACTGGGAGGATACGGCGGCACCGCTGGAAAGTCGCGCCAAAGCCTACCTCGACGCCAACTGTGCCCACTGCCACAATCCCGGCGGTTTCGCCAGCAACTCGGGGCTGTTCCTGGAGTACTGGCGCCCGGTGAATACCGCCTACGGGCTGTGCAAATCGCCGGTGGCGGCGGGCGCCGGCTCCGGTGGCCTGCAGTACGACATCGTGCCCGGTGCGGCCGACGAGTCGATACTCGACTACCGTATGGATTCCAATGACCCCGATGTGCGGATGCCGGAAATCGGCCGCAGCGTGATCCACGAGGAGGGTGTGGCCCTGATCAGGGAGTGGATCAACAGCCAGAGCGGGGGGTGCAAGTAGGCCGCTGGCGGTTCCCTAACATGGGCGCAGCGTATACCCTTGGCGCAGTAACAGGCTGCAGGCAAAGGTGACAGGTGCGGGTACTGCTGGTCGAGGACGACATGCAACTGGGGCAGACGCTGGAGACGGCGCTGCGCCTGGAGCAGTACGCAGTGGACTGGCTGCGCAGCGGTGAACCGGTGCGCGCCACACTGCGCGCTACACCCTACGATATCCTGATCCTGGATCTCGGCCTCCCCGGTGTGCCCGGTATGGAGGTGCTGCGACAGTTGCGCGCGGACAAGCACACGCTGCCGGTGCTGTTGCTCACCGCGCGCAATACCCTGGCCGATAAAGTGGATGGCCTCGATACCGGGGCCGACGACTACCTGACCAAGCCGTTTGACATGGACGAGATTTTCGCCCGCGTGCGCTCGCTGCTGCGCCGTGGCAGCGGCCACAAAGTCAACCGGTTGTCGGTTGCCGACATTGTGCTGGATCCAGTGGAGCGTGTGGTCGAATTCCAGGGGGTCGGCGTGGACCTGACCGCGCGGGAGTTTGCGGTACTGGAAATACTGCTGCGCAATGCGGGCCGCTTTGTCTCGCGACCGCGGCTCGAGGAGGGTATCTACGCCTGGGGTGAGGAGATCGGCTCCAATGCTGTGGAAGTCTATATTTCCCGCCTGCGCAAGCGCTTTGGCAGTGACCTGATAGAAACCATGCGCGGCGTCGGTTACCGCATTCCCACGTGACGCCGTCGCTGAAATGGCGCCTGGTCTGGATACTTCTGGCCCTGATCATCTTCACATGGCTGGTCTCAGCCGTGTTCCTGTATTTCTCCTCCGACCAGGTACTGGAGGAACAGATAGACAGCCAGTTGCAACAGCACTCGCATATGGTCATCTATATCTCCCGTGTGTTTGCCCGACAGGTGGACGAGGGGCTGCCGCTGTACGAGACCTGGAAGGACAATCCGCTGGAGGCGCTGCGTGAGCGGCCGCTGGTGGTCGGCCAGTCCGAGGTAGACGGCGAGTCACTGGGTGTCAGTATCTGGCTGGGGGGCAGGTTGATTGCGACCATGGCCGGGTCGCCGCAGTTTGAACTGCCCCGGCGCGAGGGGTTCTCCTACCAGAATGCCCCCCAGGGTCGCGGACTCTGGCGCACGCTGTCCCTGTTTGATCCGGTCAGCGAGTTGTGGATCACGGTGGGGGTTGAGTTCGCGCCCGCGCGGGAGGCCATGTTGGCGACAATGCTGCGCGGGTTGGCGCCGCTGCTGATTGTGCTGCCACTGACTTTGCTGGTGGTGTATTTCGGCGTGTCGCGTGGCCTCGTCCCGTTGCATACACTGGTGCGGCAGATCGCGCGGCGCAAGCCGGGGCAGTTGGAACCCATCCCCGCCGCCGGTGTTCCGGCCGAAGTCGCCGACGTTGTCACATCTATCAATACGCTGCTGGAGCGGCTGGCGTTCGCGCTGGAAGCAGAGCAGCGCTTCACTGCCAATGCCGCGCACGAGTTGACCACCCCGCTGGCGGCGATCAAGGCCGAGGTGCAGTTGTGCGAGCGCCAGTTGCGCGACTCGACCGCGGCGAGCCTGCTGGCCGGCATCGCCGAGCGGGTGGATCGCGCCAGTCACACCGTGGAGCAATTGCTGACACTGGCGCGAATGGATCCGGAGACACCGCTGGAGAGCAACTATGTGCCGCTGCGAAGACTGCTGGTCGAGGCGCTCGCTGATACCGGTCACCTGGCGAGGATGAATGATCTGACAGTGGAGTTTGCCACCGGGCCAGAGCTGACCGTGAACGGCAATGCGGAGGCGCTGTCGATACTGCTGCGAAACCTGCTGGTCAATGCGTTCCGCTACGCGCAGCCCGGCACAGAGGTGCACATTAGCCTGACGTCGGCCGACCGGGTGCAGCTTGAAATCTGCAATGCCTGCCCGGCGATGTCAGCTGCCGAGTTTCAGCAACTGAGCCAGCGCTTCTACCGGATTCCAGGTACTGCGCCCGCTGGTGCGGGGCTGGGCTTGTCGATTGTCGAGCGCATTGCGGCGCGTCACGGTGCCGAGTTCAGCACCGGGCCGTGGCGTGATGGCGATGGCTTCTGCGCGCGGCTGGTGTTGCGGTACCAGTGAGGGTGCATAGCCCCGGGACGGTCCTCTAGCCGAAGTTTGCGCTTCGGGCGATGGCCATCTTGCGCAGCAACTCGTTGATACGCTCCTGCAGATCCTCGGGGTGGTGTTCGAACTTGAGGCCCGCGCGATAGACTTCCACGCGGCCCAGTTGCACCGGATCCTGGCGCACCACTCGCGCCCGCAGCTTCAGGCTGGTGGTGCCGTCCAGGGCGCTGATCACGGTCTGCAGTGACTGGCCGATCTGCAGTGGCTCCGGCACGGTGATACCCATGCCGCCGGCGGAGATATCATCCAGTGTGGCCTGCAGTTCCTGTAGCCCGTCGAATTCTATGTCCAGGCGCTGCGTCAGGCGTGCATGGTTGCGTTTTCCGGAGCCGTCAGCCGATTCCGACAGCAGCTTCAGCAGTTTTTCCAGTTCCATTTCATCGTGCGTGCTGAGACTGCTGAACCTGGTGGCCACGCCAAACCCGTTGCCGTCGGGCAGAGGCCAGGTCCGGAGTATTTTCGCCTCGATGGTGATGGCGCTGCCCTGGCCGGAGGGCACCGTGATCTGCAGGGTATCGCCGTGCTCGTTCTGCAACTGCCCGACGCGGATAGCGGCACCGCCCCAGGAGATGTTTTCGAGCTTGGCGGCAACCGGCGCCGTGTGACCTGGCCACAGCACCTTGATGGCCGCGCTGACATGAATCCGCAGCTGCTTTCGCTTTTCAGCCGGTTCGGCGGCCTTGCCGGTGTGCGCCCGCGGCGCCGCGAGACGCTCAGCCGCCAGCACTCTCACCCGCTCCAGTGCCTCCTCCAGCACCTTGTCGCCTCGCTCCAGCACGCTTTTCAGTTCGTCGGTGGAGCTGTCGGCGCCCGGGCGCAGCGGTTGGCTGGCGTCGCCGAGCGTTACAAAGCCACCTTTGTCACGGTGCTGCGCAACGCTGATGGCCAACAGCTGGATGCAGGTGACCAGTTCTTCCTGTGTTGCCCCATCGAGCAGAGTATCCAGGCGATCTTTCATTGTGAGTCATACCCTAGTTTTTTTTCTGTGGCAGGCCTTCATCGGTGGCGGCGCTGTCGTGCTGTCCAAGGTAGTCAATGTCGGGCGCAATTGGAAGATGGCACAGCGCGCAGTGGCCAGCCGGGGTGCCGCGTCCGCATCGGCTCTCCCTGGGTTGGTTTTACCGGGCCGCGACCGCTCGCTGGTGGGAGTGGCCGCACAGAAGTGGTACGCGACGGGCGTCAGCCCTTGTTCGACCTGTGTGTGGAGGACACGCTGGCCAGTGACAGGTTTTCGGTTTTGCACGAGGACAGCTTGGCAGTGCCGGGGCCGTAGGCGTAGATGAACTGGCCCATTTTCAGGGTGTCGATCATGGGTTGTGCGACTGCGGTGCGCACCGCCGGACAGCCCCAGGAGCGCCCCAGGCGTCCCATCTTCGCCGCGGCGGCGGGATTGACGTAGGGTGCGCCGTGCATCACGATCAGGCGCTCCATGGCGGATTCATTGAAGCCCCGGCTCAGGCCCTGGAGGCGCAGCGAGTAACCGTTGCCGCCCTCGTAGGTTTCATCGGTCAGGAACAAGCCCAGGCTGGTCTGGTGACTGCCGTTGCGGTTGGAGAACGCATTGGGTATGTCCTCGCCAGAGCCCTGTCCGTGCGCGACATGCTCTTCAAACAGCAGTTTGCGGTTCTTCAGGTCCAGTACCCACAGGCGCTGTTGGCGCGAGGGGATGGTGTAATCGATGATGGCCAGCCGGCTGGCCTGCTCTCCCACGCCGTTTTTCTGCGCGCATTTCATCGCGGAGACCGCCTCGGACACCGCTGCGGGGTTGATGGCGGGTGCCAGTTCGCGTATCAGTGCTGTCTCATCGGCTGTCACTTGGGTGCTTGCAAACAGGGCGAGGACCAGCAGGGGCAGTAGTCGCATGAAAAGAACCTAATGGAATGGCGGAGGTTATTTTGTTGGTCACTGTAGCAAAAGCCGTCGGTGATGCAAAGAAAAAAGTATATAAATCTGAGTTAATTCAACCAGATACTGCTGAATCCTTGATTCAGTGTAATGAGTGTCGCCGGTGTCGCTGCGGTGGCAGGGCTACGGGTGTCGCTGTGCAGGCAGGCGCTGGATGAACCATAATAACCGGCGGGCGCTCAAAAAGCGCACAGGTTGGAAGCGAGAAGCGAGGGCAGCGACACTATGAATGGATTCACCCGGCGCAGGGGTAGCGGGGCGGGCGGCCTGCTTATTGTCGCGGTGGCGGCAGCACTGGCCGCCTGTGAGTCAGGTTCGCAGGGGCAGGCCGGCGCGGAGACGCAGGCTGCGGGCGTCGAGGAGATGGTGCCGATAGCCGAGGTGGAAGCGGCGCCCGCGCGGCCGCAGTCGCTGGAGGATATCGAGGATGCGGTGCCGTCAAATCCCCTCAAGGAGGCCTATTTTGGTGAGCTACACGTTCACACTGCCTATTCCCTGGACGCCTATATCGGCGGTGCCCGCCTGACGCCGGATATGGCCTACCGCTTCGCCAGGGGCGAGACCATGACGATCAATGGACGGCCGCACGGTATTGCAACGCCGCTGGACTTTGCCGCGGTGACCGACCATGCCGAGTACATCGGCGAGATGTATTCCACACTGGTCGAAGGTGCCAGCGGCCACGACAATCCCCAGTTGCAGGAATTGAGAAGCCTCGCCGGTATTGAAGACCAGGAAGCGTGGTTCCTCGAATATGTGGTGGGCCCCGCGCGCGCCGGGGAGGGCGGGCATCCGCCGTTCTATGCCGGTGAGGGCACGACCAGAAGCGCCTGGCAGCTGACCGTGCAGGCCGCGGTTGACAACTATGAGCCGGGTGTATTCTCGACCCTGGTCGGGTTTGAGTGGAGTGCCGCGCCCGACGGTGCCAACATGCACCGCAATATCCTGTTTCGCGATACGGACGTCCCGGCGCAGCCCTTCTCCTCTATCGACAGCAGCGACGAGGAGCGGCTGTGGGACTGGATGGAGGCGCAGGAGGCCCGAGGGCGCTGGCTCACGGCCATCGCACACAATTCAAATGCCAGCAAGGGCGCGATGTTCGAGCCGCTGAACAACAGCGGCAAGCCGATTGACGCAGTGTACGCCGAGCGCCGCAGCCATTTTGAACGCCTGGTCGAGGTCATGCAGGTCAAGGGCAATTCGGAGGTCCACCGCCAGTTCTGGCCGGAGGATGAGTTTGCCGGTTTCGAGAATGCCGACAGCATCCAGGATTACAGTGAGCGCACCTTCCAGCGGCGCGATTTTATCCGCGATGCCCTGGTCCAGGGTGTCAGCTTCGACAGGGTGATTGGCCAGAATCCCTTCAGGCTCGGCTTTGTCGGGGGTAGCGACAGCCACAATGGCACGCCTGCGGATGTGGCGGAAGACAATTACATCGGCAGTCACGGCGGTGCCGACAGCTCGCTGCAGCGGCGGCGCGAAACCGATATCGCCGGATGGATTCTGGCGAAGGATGCCAACCCCGGGGCCCTCACCGGGGTCTGGGCCGGCAAGAATACCCGCGGTGAAATATGGGATGCCCTGCGTGCGCGCGAGACCTTCGCCACGTCCGGCACACGGATAAAACCACGCTTTTTCGGCGGCCTCGACCTGGAGGCCAAAAACCCGGTGGCGCTGGTAAGGCAGGGGTATGCTGACGGCGTTGCGATGGGGGGCGTGTTGTCCGCACTGAAGAGATCCCCCACCTTCACCGTTCACGCGCTGAAAGACCCGGACGGCGCCAACCTGGATCGCATACAGGTCATCAAGGGATGGATCGATGTCGCCGGTAACCCGCAGGAGAAAATTGTCGATGTCGTGTGGTCCGGCGATCGCGAGCCGGATGTGTTCGGTGTGCTGCCTGCGGTGGGCAACACGGTCGACCTCAGCGATGCCAGCTACGTCAATTCGATCGGCAGTGCGGAGTTGATGGGAAGCTGGATCGATTACGATTTTGACCCCAGGCTGCCCGCCGTGTACTACGCTCGTATACTGGAGATCCCGACGCCGCGCTGGACCACCTATGACGCGGTAAGGAATGATTTGCCGCTGCTGGAGGATGTGCCGGCGACCATACAGGAGCGGGCCTGGACATCACCCATCTGGTATACGCCCTGAGAGCGCCCGATTACCGCCGGGCGGGCGCTGGCCGGCCCGCTGCTACCAGCACCTGAGGCCGTCGTTGTCGGGAGAGCCGCTGTGGTCACGCTGCCCTTTGCTGTTGACGCTCAGTGTGCCGCAGGCGTCCTCGGTCTGCTCGCCCCGGGGTGTGGCCAGCAGTACGTAGCAGGTGCTGAAGTCGTCCTCGGCGAAATCTGCGCATTCATCGGCGCTGAGATTGTAATGTCCCTCGCCGCTGATGCTGCTGCCGAAGTTGAGGCCGTCGGCAGATTCAATGTCGCCGGTGTAGCGGCTGTTCTGTGCGTAGAAGCGCTCCTGCCGTGACACCAGCTCCATCAAGTCCCGCATGCCATCGGCGCGATGCGATTTGCGCATGCTCTCCTGGTAGCCCGGCACGGCCACCAGCAGCAGGATGCCGATGATAACCAGCACGATCATCACCTCGATCAGCGAGAAGCCACCCATGCCGGCCCGCCGCCGGCTTATTCGCACGCAATTGCCCATTGTTTCCCGATTATTTGACAACGTCTGTCCAACTCATGCGACCCGGTCGGTAGGCATTCCCGTCGGTGATGGAGCCGTCACCGCCATCCCCCTCCAGTCCGGCGCCGGTGCTGCCGCCGGGGATCACAATCGGTACCTGCTCGGGAGTCGGTGGCGGTGCACTGATCGCCCCTCCGGCTCGCTTGCGAATATAGTCCAGGCTGATGTCGTAGATGGTTTTCAGCAATGTCCATTTGCCGTAACAGTCTGACCCGGCGATATTGCAGCCCTGGTTGCGCAGCGCCTCGATGGCCGCGGCGAGGGTGTCGGAGTTGATGTCGTAGTCCAGCGCATCCAGTGTCGCGGAGATAGGGTCATTGCTGAGTTCAAAATCAACGGCAGCCTGCCAGCCGGCATCGCCGTAACAGGGCCGGCCCAGGCCACTGATCTCGGCGAGGTCGCCGAAGTGCCAGAACAGGGTGGACTCCCAGATATGCTCTGCATCGTTTGTGGCGACCAGACCGCCGACGACTTCGTACTGGTCGTCGTCGTAGTCGATCGTGGTGTCGACCCGGTCTCCTTCGCTGGTGATCACAAAGGGCGGCAGGTCGGCGGGTTGCTGTACCGTCACCATGGCGATTGCGGGGTTGACGGGGTTGCTGGTGAAGTAGCTGCGTTTCACCAACTGCGTGGTCAGTGCGCCATTGCGCCAGCGTCCGGTGGTGGCCCGGCCGCCGGTGTTGCGGCCGCTCTGGGCGGCGTCCCACATCACACATTCGGCCTGTGTCGGGTGCAGGCCGCCGTCGAGGATGGCGCGGTCGTCGAAGTTGTGGCTGATATTGCCGCCGGCGTTCTTGATCGCGCGCCAGGTGAAGATCAGCGAATCGCCATCGGCATCAAGCGGGTGCGTGGTGGGGTCGCTCTGCACCCACCCGGCCGGGTTCCAGGTCTTCAGGGCGTGGTGCAGCTGCCGCTGGTACTCCACCGCATTCCAGGTCTTGTTGCCGATACGCAGGGTGCTGGCCGGGGACAAGTCCGCGTTGGCGAGCAGTACAATGAACTCTTCGTTCTCATTGATATCACTGGCAGTGGTCGGTGGGTTGCCGCGATTGCCGCTGCGGTTGGAGTCATCGAAATCGATCTCTACCTGGTCGAGGACACTCTTGCTGGAGTCGCTGCCATTGGGGTAGTAGAGGTCAAAAAAGTCGACATACACACGCTGGGTCAAACTGTCGTAGGCGTGCGCCTGCGCAGTGCGATCACCGTCCAGCGGCACATTGCCGCGGTAGGTCTGTACATCGATGTGGCCGCCGAGGAAGCCGTTCGGGCACAGTTCAGTGCCGGCGCAGGGCACGTCTGCAGTGACCGGCTGCTGCAGGTAGTTGATGAACAGGGTATCAACCCCGATATCGAGATATGCAATGGTGACCTGCGACATGATGCCGTCGGCCTGGCGCCAGATCATCGGCACATGCCACTCCTCAATCTCGCCCTCCGGGTTGTCGTCATACAGGTCGGCGGCGTTCAGGATGCGGTCGATATTGAGATCGAAGATGGGCGCCGCCGGCGGGTTCGGTCCGCCATCGGTAAGCAGTGCCTCTATCAGCCAGTTTTCACCCTGTTGATCACCGCCGGGCTTGTAGACCGTGGCCTTGACCCGGCCTGCCCGCACTTGGATCGGCTGTAAAACGCGGTAGCCCTCTGCCGGAAAGTCGACCTTCCAACCGTGATGCGTCTCCCAGTCGGGGTCGCCGGCGTCCTCGTTGTAAATCGCGATGGTCTGCGTCGCAGTCGTGCTCTCGCCGATCGGGTAGTCATAGGTTTTGGGGCCGTCCCAGGTCTGCGTCAGCAGCGCCTGGTTGCCGGCGTCGGGCGGGGTGTTGCCGGAATCCCAGATGCCGTACAGCGACTGTACCGATGTGTTCGTCAGGTCTGCGTTCGACAGCAGGCGGCCGGTGGCGAAGTAGAGCATGTAGCCGTTTTGCGGATGGCGCGCTATCTGCGGTGGCTGGATGATGGACTGGTCACCGGCTGTGGGGTGCAAGGGGGTGCCGCTATAGGCTACTGCCCAGCTGTTGGCGCTCTCTGACGACAGGTCAAATTTCCACAGGTTGCCGTCGATATCCCCGGCATAGGCGTAATCGACAGCGCCGTCCCTGTTGGTGTCCAGCAGCCCGGGTGAAGACAGGCCGTTGGGCGACGCCGCCGATCCGGAGCTGGTGGAGAGCTTGGTAACTGTGAGATCTTCGAGGTTCACCAGATACAGGATGGCGACGCCGTTCACGCTGCTGAAGCCGTTGCCGGTGATAACGTACCAGTCGCCATCGTTCAGCCTGGCGATTACCGGACGGCTGAACGAGAACCCCAGGTCATTGTCTCCACTGGCGTCAAATTCAAACAGGATTTTTTCGTTGGTACCGGTATTCGCACTTTCACTGGCGAGGTCCGGGTCGGTGATGTCCAGTGCGAAAAAACCCTTGCCGCCCGCACCCAGAGAGCCGGCCAGCAGGGTGTGCCAGTCGCCGTCAAAATACGCATCGCGGACACTCATCTCGCCATCGACATAGTACCGGTGCTGGTAGGGGCGGGCGGTGAGCGCACTCAGGGAACCCATCAGCATCGAGGGGATGTAGGCATACACCTCATCGCCGGTTTCAGCATCAAAAACATGCAGCATGCCATCGTTGGCGCCGACATATACCCGCGGTTCACGATCCTTTTTGCCCGCTGCCCACTCGGCATAGTTATCGCCCGTATAGTTGGCGTTGGGAGCGGCGACGTACACCGGTTTGGAGTGGATGATGTCGCCTAGTATCGAGGTGCGTTTGCGCAGTTGGCCGCTGGGGTACTCCCCGCTGCGATCGCCGCGCACATAATCCAGGATACTGGAGGCATCGTCCTCGGCGTTGGGGTCGAGCAGCGCCATGTTGTCGGCGCCGATGCCGGCATCGGTAAAGCGGAACGGCACTTGGGAGCTGCCGTTCCAGGTGATAATCTTGCGGTCGGCATCCCAGTAGTTGGAGTTTGCCGCTTCCCGGTCGGCAAATCGCACCAGCGCAGACCAGTTGGCTCCGCTGTTGGTCGGTGACGGCTGGGTGAAGTCGACGCTGGTGCTCAACAGGCCGCTGGAGGTGACCGTGTATTCCACCAGGTCACCCTGCCAGCTGCCGTTTTCAAACCATGGCCGGTAGCCTTTGGTGGTATTGCTGCGCAGGTCCGCATTGGACAATACAATCGGCGCCAGCGATCCCAGTGGCGGCGTCAGTGGTGAGTACAGCCGTGTCGCGCCGAGCCCCGGCAAAGCAACGGCCATTGCCAGCGCGGCCATGCATCCGTATGTCACTGTTTTTGAGAAAGTCATCGCTACGTTCTCCTGGGGCCGATCACGGCTCCATTGGGTTGTACAGCTTGGTATAGTTCGATTCGACAATGCGCACCGCTTTCCCCTCGGTCTCGCTGCGGGTTGTGATGCGATACACATTGACCTTGTCGCCAGGTATCGTATCGCCGCCATCGTTGAGGGCGCTGCCGGGCAGTGTGACCTCGCCCTGGTACTCTACAATGAAGGCATCCTCAGCGCTGAGGTCCGGGATTTCTTCAGATTTTACTTTTCGGACAATATCGGACCAGTCCGTGACGGACACGTCCACCTCGTCTTCCGGCAGATAGTGGCCCGGGCTCATCTCATCAAACGGCCCGGGCGTGACCTCGACATACTCCTCCGCCACGACCAGCGCCCGCTCGGCCTTGCGCAACGCCACTTCCTCCCGCTGCATCATACCGGCCATACTGACCTCCAGTCGCGCGCTGTTCATTGCCGAAATGCCGATGATGGTCATGATCAACAGCAGGATCAGGCTGACAATAAGCGCGGCGCCGCGCTCATCGACTGCTGTCCTGTGTATCTGCTGTCGTGTGCTGGCCATAGTCATCAGTTTCTCAATTGTGTAGTGGTGGTGAAAACCTGGCGCCTGAAATCGCTGTCGACCGGTGTATATTCGACATCGGCCAGCTGAAAGGTTCGATTGCTATCAAAACCGGTCTCCGGGCACTCCGCTCTCACCAGAACGGTGATCTCCACCGCCTCGACGCGTGGCCAGCGGCCATTGGATGCCAGCGGCACGTCATCGGCGTCGTAGTAGCGGTTGCCCACCAGGTAGCGCAAGGCCAGGTTCTCTACACCCGCGAGCAACTCCTGTGACTCCGGCAGGCCGGTGTCGCTGATCGCCATGCGAAACAGCGCCGGGATTTCGCGGCCCTGGCAGGTGCGGCCAGTGGGGGCGACGAAGTAGGTGTGCGCGGTCAGGCTGTAATCGCGCGCACTGGGATCATCGATGGTATTCTCGGCGGCATTGGCTTCAGACCCGAGGAACACCCTGCCGTCGATCATGGTCGCGCGCAGGTAGGGCCGCGTGGCAATCATCCCACCGACCTCGACGGCCGGGGTGGGGGCGTAGCGCAAAGTCAGGACGTCGCCCCGCAACCACTGCGCCGCTATGCAGTCGTAGGGGATGGGGCTGGCATCGTCGGGTGCGTCGATACCGACAATGGGCTGGTTGATCATGCGCGCCCAGTCCGTGGTGTCCGCCACGCAGTTGATCACATAGGCGGGCAGGCCCTGGCTGCCGCCGATCGTATCGGTATTGCCCAGTGTGTCGATATTGCCACCGAGATAGCCCGCCCGGCGGATGTCGGCAGCGAGCAGTTGCACGGCGGTGCGGCCAGTATCGGCAATCCTGGCCAGCGCCCCGGTGGCACTGGCGTTCTGCGAGTTGGTCACCACCAGTTGCGACAGGCCGGCCATCAACAGGCTGAGAATCACCACGGTGACCAGCAGTTCCATCATCGTCAGGCCGCGCTCGCGGTGCCCTGTTATGCTATGCATGCGCGATATCATGGGCAGGCCCCGCCGAGGCAGCCGAGGTTGAGCGCGTAGCAATCCAGGTCGTCTTCGCCCTGTACCGCCGCCGGGTCCAGCGCGGCACACTCTTCGCCGACATCGCCGTCGAGGTCATCGTCCCAGCGCACCAGAATGAGATATTCGCCGGTGGCGCCATCGCGGAAGACCTCGCCGCTGGCCGCTGGCAGCGAGCCGGGAATTTTCCTGTTCTCATTGTCGGGGTCGACGCCGAGGAGCTCGCGCTGCCAGTGCCACACGTCGTAGGCCGCCAGCTGCGCGGCATCGCAGGCTTCACTGGCACAGTTGGGCGAGGGTGCCGTGCTGGAGGCGTCCCCGCTGTCATGCGTGTACGCCCCGGCGAGCACCTGGTCCTGGTTGGCCAGCATGCGGTCTGCCATGCTGCTGGCGAGCATCGCCGCCTTGGAGTAGTTCTGGGACGTTTGCAGTTGCTTGTAGGTGGAGGTCTGCAGGCCGATGATGCCCATCACGCCGATAGCGAGAATCACCAGCGAAATCATCACCTCCAGCAGGGTGAAGCCACGGCAGTGTGTCACTCGCCTGAACATCCGTCGTCCTCGACATCCTCATCCTTCAGAATGCTCGCCTTGCCGAGAATGGATACGATAACCACACGGGCGGTTACGCCATGTCGCGACAGGTTGCAGATGAACAGCTCCCGCGTGGCGTTCAGGTCAGTGCGGCCGTTGGGCTGGAAGGTGACGCTGTTTTCCAGTGTTCCCTCACCCGTGCGGGAGCTGCGCACGGTGATATTCTCAGTCCGTGGCGGGTGGATTTGTAACACCTCCTCATTGTCGTCGAGGTCGAGCGCGCCGTCGGCGTCCAGATCGACGAAGGTGAACCAGCCGTCTTCCCACTGGCCGTTCTCGACACATTCGAGGTCTTCATCGTCCACCGCATTGTTGCTGATGCACACCTTCACCGGATAATTGCGGCCAATGGCCTGTGACTTGGCCGACATGAAGGTGCTCAGCAGGTCGGTAGCCGCCGCCGACATCTGGCTGTTTTGTACCTGGGTGCGGAACATCGGGATGGCGACGACCAACAGCGTACTGGCAATAGCGAGTACCGCCATCAGCTCAATCAGGGTATAGCCTGTTGCCTGCCTTTTGCGCACTGCCATTCATTCCGCCCCGGCCCACGATTGCACACTTGTGTTTATTGCGCGCCCGTCCTTCCAACAATACGAAAGTGCCGCGCCTCTGTCGTGCGCGGTCTTCGGGTGCATACCTGTTTCGCAGTATAGTATAGGCCCCCAAGGAGGCATAGTAGCAGGGAATTGTGTGTGATCCGGGTCGCATTTCGCCGAAAATATCGCCACGATAAGGTGGTTTTCTCGACTTTTCGCGGCGTGCAAAGTTGACAAGCAGCGCCCGGTGAGGACTCCCGCCGGCGCTGCGGCGGGAGCGTAACTACAGGTCGCGCACACGAATATTGCGGAACCAGACGGGATCGCCGTGGTCCTGCAGGGCGATATAACCGGCTTCAGCCTTGCCGTAACCGGGCATGTCGGCAAACTTGCTGTTTGCGACCAGCGCATCCCACTCCTCGGTGCCGCGCTCGATGCTGACCACCTTGACGCCGTTCAACCAGTGCTCGATATGGTTGTCCTTCACACGGATCAATACGTCATTCCACTCGCCCGGCGGGCGTACCGTTTCCGGGTCGGCTGCGATCAGGTCGTAGAGGTCGCCGGCGCGATGGGTGTGGATTTTCGCGTCCTTGTGCAGGTCGTTGTCCAGTACCTGCATCTCAAGGCCGGTGCGCCAGGAGGAGCTCTCTGTCTCGTCCTGGATGAAATAGAAAATACCGCTGTTGCCACCGGGGGAGATCTTCCACTGCAGGCTGAGTTCAAAGTCGCGGAATTTCTCGCGGTAGTAGATCAGGTCGCCGCTGGCGCCGCCGACGATGGCGCTCTTGATCATCTCCCAGGCCGGGAAGATACCGTCCTGGACCAGGGCCAGGGTGCCGTCCTGCACCGTCCACTTCTTCACGTCATTCTCATCGCCACCGACGTTGCGCCAACCGCTCAGGGTCTCCCCGTCAAACAGGTCGCGCCAGCCGTCATCGGAGGCCGCTTCGGTCTCTGTGGCGGGCGCGGCCGCAGGTGCCCCCTGTGGGATTTGGTTCAGTGTGTACCAGGCCTCCGCTGTCCACAGCTCCTCGCCGCTCTCCGAGCGCAGGCGGTCTGCCAGGCGCAAGTACACCACATGCCCCGCTTTCAGGCCCGGCACTCGCAGCCGGATGCTGCGGCGATCCGGTGCGACCTCCACCTCGGACGCGGTGAGCACGGTCTCGTCGTACTTCGGCCCACCGTACTGCTCGTTCGGGTAGTAAAACCACTGCTTGACCAGTACGTCGGCGGGCGTCAGTGCCAGTCCCTGCGCCAGTGGCTGGGTCAGTTCGATCACAAAGCCGTCGCTCTGCGCCTGCACGCTGAGCATCTCGAAGGCCTCATTGCCCACCCAGGTCATGCGCTCCAGTCCATACCAGGGCTTGCCGTACTCGCCCCAGTTGGGCGGATTGCCCAGCTCGCCGAGGTAGATGGCACCATCGGGGCCGCGCACCATGCGGTTCACGGCGCCCTGGAAGCCGCCGCTGAAGTGGAAGGCTGCTCCCTGTTGCTGCCCTTCCACCTCATCGAGGTAGACGCGCTTGATGCCGCCGTTATAGACATCGCCGTGAATCATCTGCCCGGCGTACGGGCCCTCGGTCAACAGCAGCGGCTGGGTGGGGGAATTGCCGATCTCATCCTGTGGCAGCCAGGCCACGGGCGGGCTCTCCTTCCGTGTCATCACGCCCTCGCCGGGAACAGCGCGGGAGCCGTAGAAAGCGCCTTCCTCGATGCGGATCAGCTTGCTGGCCGGCAGCCAGTCGCCCTCGTTGTCGGCGACATAGATCGCGCCGTCCGGGCCGGTCGTGATGCCGTTGGGGGTGCGGAAGCCGGAGGCGTAGACTTCCACATTGCCGTCGGCATCAGCGCGCAACAGCTTGCCCTGGGTCGGCAGTTGCTCCGGACAGCTGGCGCCACCGGGCAGTACGCAGATCGATAGCAGGAAGTAGAATTCGTCGTCACGGGGCAGCAGGCCGAACGCGAAAGAGTGGAAATTGCTGCTGCTGGGCCAGTCGTAGGTGACGGCGCGATACTGGTCGATGATCTCATCGCCGTCGGTATCAACCAGTTCAGTCAGCTCCTGTTTTTGCAGCACATACAGGCGATCGCCCACCATCGCGACGCCCAGCGGTTCGTGCAGCCCCTCGGCGATACGAGTGACACGCTGTGCCGGCGGCGCTTCGAGATCGAGCAGGAATACCGCGCCGTCGCGATCCCAGCTGGCCACAACCAGCTTGCCATCGTCGCGGAAGGCCATGCCGCCCACCTTGGGCTCGAAGCCGTCGGGCGCGAGATTCTCCAGTTCGAAGGAGGGGTGCAGCGAATGCAGGCGCGGCAGCACGTCGTAGTCGCGGGTCGCCGTGTACGGCTTGCCATCACTGTCCCTGGGGACATTGAGATTGGCCTCCTGCCCATCGACGCTGAGAATATAGGTGACGGCGGCGGTTACCTGCGCTTCCGTCAGGTCGGGGTGCGCGGGCATCGGCACCGGGCCCCAGGTGCCCACGCTGCCATCCAGTACGCTGGTGGTCAGGGCTGCGACTACTTCGGGCTGTGTCTTGCCGCGAAACTTGCCGGCAATCTGCGACCAGGCCGGTCCTGCGACCTTGTGGTTCTCGGCATGGCAGCCGAGGCAGTCGCTGTTGGCAATGACGGATTTGCCCTCACTGTGTTCGCTGTCGCCAGCCGAGGTATTTGCGGCCACATCCCTGGTATGCGCCGGAATCGGGGTGGTTGCAGTAAGCGGGATGGAAACGGTGCCCTCGGCGATATGGCGCTCCCCATCGCCGGTGCGAAAACCCGCTTTGATGTTCTCGGTGTTCTCCAGCAGGGGGACGAGTTCTGTGGACAGTCCGCCAAACAGCTGGGTGCTCTTGTCATCCGCTGTCGTCGGCTCCGCCGCGCGGGCGAAGTGTCGCTCCAGGGTCCTGGAGGTTGCCGTTTGCACCAGCTCGGGTCGCTCCGTCATCTCCACGCGGTGCGGACCCGCGGTGAGGGCGAAGCGCATTGCGGCACTGTGTTTGTTGTCGCTGTATTCATGCCCGAGGTACTGCACCGTGGCGGGGAGTTCCTCGCCATTGACTTCCAGGAACCACTGCGCGCCCTCGGCATCGCGCAGGTACCAGGCACCCTGGCTGATCGGCTGCGGGCCGTGTCTGTAATCGTAGACCGAGCCCTCGAACAGCACTTCGCCCTCCCACACCTGGTACAGCGATTGCTGTTGTGTGTCGTAGGCGGCCCAGACACCCGGCGCGAGCGCAAATTCCAGTACCCGTGGCCTGCCGTCGAGGTTGCCGCGCATCACCCACGGGGCATGGCCGCGGCCTGCGACCTGTTCGCGCCCATAGGAGGGGTCGGCGACGGCGGAGTCGTCAATGCCGTACAGCTCGGTTTTGATGGTGGATACGACGGCAGCCAGCCCGTCGCGCTTGCCCAGGTCAACAAGGAAGACGATATCGGATTTGGTGGCGAGCCCCTGCTGTATCGCGACGCCCGCTGCGATTGCCAACAGAATGACCAGGATAAGGGGAATTGACAGGAGCGCGACAATGATTTTTTTCATGTATCAACCAGTTTCCAACGGTGGGCTTGAGGAGCGAGAGGTGGCTTATGATATACGCAGCAGCGGGTTGTGCAAGCGAACGTCGCAGCGGCGCAGGTTCGCCTATCTGGTACATCCGGGGAAAAACACGGCGGTGACGTGCCATGGGCGCGCATATCTGGTATACACCTCGGCCGATAGATACTCAAAACGCCCAGGGGCTACAGACATGACGGACGACTTCCAACCCTACACAGAAAAGCAGGAAAAATTCGGCAGCTGGATTATCGGCAAGGTCGGGCGCTGGCAGACGACAGTGTACGAGTTGACCGGCGGCCGCCTGTGGAACACCTTCCTGGGCGGACCGGTTGCTATCCTGACGGCAGTCGGGCGCAAATCAGGACTTGTCCGCAAAGTGCCACTGCTGTTCCTGCAGCACGGTGACGAGGTGGTGATGACGGCGTCCAAGGGTGGCATGTCGAAACTCCCTGTGTGGTACCACAATGTGGTGGCCGCAGCGACGGTGGATATCCAGATCGGCAGCCAGAAGAAAACCTATCGCATGCGCGAGGCCAATGCGGAAGAAGAGGCCCAGCTGTGGCCCAAGCTGGAAGCGATGTACCCCAATTACAAGGAGTACCGCAAGCGCGCAGAGGGTGTACGCAAGATTCCTGTGTTGATTTTTACACCGGTCTGATCATGGCGCTGAAACCGGGCCGTTACCGGCACTTCAAGGGAGGCGAGTACACAGTTCACGGTGTCGCCACCCACTCCGAGACGCAGGAGCAACTGGTCGTCTACACCCCATTGTATGGCGAGGGCGGTCTGTGGGTGCGGCCGCTGGCCATGTTTCTGGAAACAGTGGAGCGCGATGGCCAGATACTGCCGCGCTTCACCTGTATTGACTAGGCGTCTCGCGGCGGCGTTCCGTCACGGGTGACAGTACCCCGCCGGATGCCGGCGGGAGGTCTCAATGATAGCGGTAGCTGACGTCCAGCCCGTAACTGCGACCGTCTCCCCAGATGACAGCGCGATCCGCCTGCGGCAGGTTGTCCAGTGCGAAGGCCTCGTAGTCCGAATCGGCCAGGTTCTTCCCCCACAGCGCGACTTCCCACCGACCTCCGGGGCCGGGAATGTCGCTCAGCGCAATGCGGGCGTTCAGCAGCGCATAGGCGTCGCGGTATAGGGTCGGGTTGTGTTCATTGCGTTTTCCCACGGAGTTGTAACTGGCATTGGCATTGAACACCCCCAGCGGGGTGGGTGCGAACGTATATCCCACCATCAACCGGTAGGTGTGTCTTGGGGCGTTGTCAAAGTAGGCTTTCCCGATTTCACCGGTGAAGGGGTTTTCGACGTCGTCGAGCTTGCTGTCCAGGTAGGCGTAGCTCGCCTGCAACAGCAGGCCTTCGGCAGGCAGCGCAGTCAGCTCCAGTTCCACGCCCGACATCTCGCCGTTATCGATATTGAACACCCGGGTTCCCGATATCGTATCGGGCACCTGGAAGTTGTACTGGTAGTCGTCAAACTTCTGGTAGAAGACCGCGCTGTTCAGTCGCAGCCGGCGATCGGGCGTCTCTCCCTTGAATCCCAGTTCGAAGGCATTCAGTGTCTCTTCATCGAAACCGGCGTTGAAACCGGATTCTTCCGGGTCGCGGATATTGAAACCACCGCTTTTGTAGGCCCCGGCGTATTTCAGGTAGACATTGAAGTGCTCCTGTATGTCGTACTGGGAGATGAGCGTGAAGGAGGTGTCGTTGAAATCGTGATCGGGGCTGGCGCTGAACACAGACGGCCCGATGAAGTTGACGACTGATGTATCGAGGTCGAGCACAGTGGAGTCTGTCACATCCCGCGAGGCCTTGCGGGAGTCTCGGGAATAGCGTCCGCCCAGCGTGAGGTGTAGATGCCGGTCCAGGATATCCGGTGTCCAGGTCAACTGGGCAAACACCGCCACGGTCTCGTTTTCGATGCGGTTGGTTTCCGCGCTGAGGTTGTAGAGAGTGCCGTTGGCCCCGAACGGGAAGACGTCGAACATATGGTGCAGCGGCTGCGCATTCTCGCGGCCCTGCTCCCAGAAGTAATAGACACCGGCGAGGTAGTCGACAGCGTCGCCGGCGCGGCCCAGCAGCTGGAACTCCTGGGAGAACTGTTCATGCTTCAGGTCGGGGCGCACCGCGGGCAGGTCCATGCGCTGCTCACCGGCATTGGCACCGATGACGGCGCTGTTGAAATCAATGCGGAACTGCCCGCTGGCACCGCTGGCGAAATCCGTATACGTTTTGTCGCGCAAATCACGCCAGGCGGTGATCGCGTGCAGGCTCGTGGCATCGTCTACCGCCCATTCGATATTTGCCGTATGGCCGTCTATCCGGGTGTCCGTCGGCAGCAGCGGCACTGAGGTGGCGAGCTCGTCGAAGCGCTCACTGCCGTAATTGACATAATCGTTGGCGACCACGATATCACCGATAATGCCGAGCAGCCCATCGCCCGGTGTCCTCGGTGTCACCGCCTGCGCTGTGTAGTTGTGGGACTCGATTCTGGAGTGGTCGTAGCCGTAATCCAGTCGCAGGGTATCGCTGAAGTCGGCGCGAAAATCCAGCCTGAAGCCCCTGGACTCGCGGTCACCAAACCCCCCGCCGGGGCCTGCGTTATTGGTAAAGCCGTCGACGTCCTCGTAAAAATACGCAAGTTTCGCTGCATACCCGGCACCGAGCGGCAGGTTGATCGATGTCTTGCTGCTGAACAGTGCGTTGTTGCCGACACTCAGCGTCTGCCCGGCGCTCAGCGCGGCGGTGTCGGGTTTGCGGGTGACTAACTTTATCGCGCCGCCAGTGGTATTGCGCCCGTAGAGCGTCCCCTGTGGCCCGCGCAATACCTCAATGCGCTCCAGGTCGGCCACGTCAAAGGTGAGGCCGGCAGAGCGGGCGATGTAGGCCCCGTTCAGATACACCCCGACCGCCGGGTCCTGCGTAATCTGGGTGTCGGTGAGTCCGACGCCGCGAATGAACAGCCTCAGCGTCTGGTTGTTTGAGGGGAAGTTGTCGATATTCAGGTTGGGCACCAGGCCGTTGAGATCAGAGATGCTCTCGATGCGCTGCTTTTCCAGCTCGCCTGTGTTCATTGTCACCAGCGAAATCGGTGTCGACATAGCCGATTCGGTCCGGTGTTGCGCGGTGACCAGAATCTCTTCAAGCGCACTGTCCCGGCCCTGCGACATCGCCTGCTGCGCCATGGCTACGAGTGCGATCGCCAGCGTCGCTGACTGTAGCCGCATCGACCTCTCCAACTCCCCCCGATTATCCGCGACAGTATCGAGAGATTTGCCTGTATGATCAATGGTTTATTCCGGCGCTTGCCTGGCAGGCCAGTGATTCTGGGATAGACTACGGCGATTGACCGGCGACAGGTAACGCCTTGTGTGGTGCGGGTAGAGGCAGTGACTCGGCCGGGGCAGCCTACAGAACAGGTGAGTGAAATGGAAAATAGTCAATGGACACAGCGCTACGGTCCCACCGCATTGGTAACGGGCGCCTCCTCGGGTATCGGTGAGCAGTTTGCCCGGCTGCTGGCGCAGCGGGGGTTTGACCTCGTGCTGACCGCGCGTCGCGAGCCCCTGTTGCTGGCCATCAAGGAAGAACTGGAACGTGAATTCGGCATTTCGGTCACCTGTATCGTGTGTGATTTATGCGACCCGGACCAGGTCGGGCATCTCACGCAGGAGGTCCTGCGGCTGGACATCGGCCTGGTGATCAGCAATGCAGGCTACGGTGTGGCGAAGGGCGCCTACCTGGACATACCGCCGGATGCGCTGGAGGCTATGTACCGGGCCAACAGCCTGGCGCCGGCCCGTATCGCGCGGGCGCTGCTGCCAGTCATGGTCGCGCAGCGGCGCGGTGGTTTTATTTTTACCGGTTCCATAGAAGGTGATGCGGTATTTCCCTGGTCGACCGCCTACGCTGCGTCGAAAGCCTTTTTGCACAGCCTGGTCCAGGGTCTTTGGTACGAGGTCAGGGACAGCGGTGTGGATGTGCTGCTGCTGGCACCGGGTGCGACTGACACCGAGGCCCCCCTCAAGCAGGGCATCAGCCGGGATCAGCTGGTCGGCATCATGAGTCCCGCTGTGGTGGCCGAACAGGCGTTGGCGCATCTCGGCGTGGCGCCGCATTTTACTCCCGGTCTCAGCAATCGGCTGTTTATCGGCCTGCTCCGCCTGCTGCCCCGGAAATGGTCGATCGCTCTCTCCGGCTACGGCATGCAGCGTGCGATCGGGAAATCCCGTTCCGCTTAGTACATTTTTTTTGCAGTCGGTGATCCGGTTGATCTCGCCCCCCGTATCTTTGGCATGACGACTGCGGCGGCAGGCAAACACCTGCCCCCGTCCGTCATTCCCCATCCCAACCCCCTTGCCCGCGGCTCCGGCCGCGGGGTTTTTACGCGTGGGAAGTGCGACATAAGACGGAGAAAGAGCATGAATAAACAGCTGACGATGGAGGCACCGCTGCGACAGCAGGAGGGCCAGGCCATGGTGTCCCGTATTCAGGGATTGCAGCCCCTGTTGCGCGCGAACGCCGCCCGGGCCCGCAGCGAGCGACGGGTTCCGGTCGAGAGTATCGCGGCGCTGCAGGAGGCGGGTTTTTTCCTGGCGCTGCAACCGGCGCGCTGGGGTGGCTATGAACTGGATCCACAGGATTTTTTCCGCATGCAGATGGCTATCGCCGAGTGCTGCATGTCAACCGCCTGGGCCAGCGGCATTGTCGCGGTACACGCATTCCAGATTGCCCTGATGGACGAGCGCGCGCAGCGCGATGTCTGGGGTGATGACATCCACACCCGGGTATCGTCCTCCTACGCGCCGATGGGCAAGGTGACACCGGTGGACGGCGGGTTCCGGTTCTCCGGGCGCTGGGGATGGAGCAGCGGCTGCGACCACTGCAGTTGGGCGCTGCTGGGCGGTATCCTGCCTGACGGCACGTACCGCACGTTTTTGGTCCCGCGCACAGATTACCGTATAGAGGATACCTGGCACTCCATGGGGCTGCAGGGCACCGGATCCAATGACATCGTGGTGGAAGACGTCTTCGTGCCGGATTACCGCACCCATAGACAGTCGGACGGATTCGCAGGGACCAATCCAGGAGTCGATAAGGACAGTGCCCTGCTGTACCGCCTGCCCTGGGCCCAGTTGTTTATCCGTGTGGTGTCCACGCCCGCGATCGGAGCCGCCAGGGATGCGCTATCGCTGTACACGGCGCTGGTGCGCGGCAAGGCCAGCGGCGATGTCACCAAACTGGCCGAAGACACCGGCACACAGATGCGTATCGCTGCGGCGCGAAATGCCATCGAGGAAATGACGACAGTGATGCTTGCCAATTTTGATGCCATGATGGCTGCACTGCGTGCCGGTCATCCCATTTCACTGGAGGACCGTATCCTCTATCGCTACCAGGCGTCGCTGGTTATTGAAAAGTCAATCGAGGTGGTCGATGCACTGTTCTCGTCAGCCGGCGGTTCGTCGGTGTTCCAGGGCAGCGCGATACAGCAGCGGTTCCTGGACATCCACACCGCGAGGGCGCACGTAGCGAATAATCCAACCGCGTTCGCACGCAACCTGGGTGCGGTGGCACTGGGTGCCGCTAACACCGATTACTTTATTTAAGGACGCTTATGAGCACTACCTTCACCAGAGTTGAGCAATCTGTTTTTCGCCGCCTGAACGCAGTGGTGGAGCCGGCGGTGCGCTTCGGGCTCGGCTCGCCATCGCTGACGCCGGCCAGCCTGATTGTGTTGGAAACTGTCGGTTTCAAGAGTGGCTTGTTGCGGCGGACTCCCCTGTGGAGTTACCGGCTGGGGGCTTACCGTATCATCACGACGGCGCGTGGCCAGCGTTCATTCTGGGTCAAGAACCTGCAGAAACAAGCCGCGGTCAGTTACTACCTCGGCGGCCGGCGCAGGGCGGCCCAGGCTGTGATCATCGACGGTGGCCTGTCCGACACCCAGCCCGCCGCGCTGCCTCCCTCACTGCGACGCGTGGTCAAACTGGTCAGGGCTCTGGCACCACAGGGCTGGGTGATCGCGGTACTGGTGCCTGACAGGCGCTGACGGCAGGCAGCCCCCTGTTAAGGGAGCAGCGACCGGGCGCCGGTGATCCATCTCTCTCGAGTTTGCGTATATACCGTTAATTAAGGCAACACCACTTGGGAGAAAGACCATGATAGAGCGTAATTTGGGTAACATAGAGCGGGTCACACGGTTTGTTCTGGGTGTGATCTTCGCGGCCTGGGCACTGTCGCAACCGTCGATGAATGTCATTGAATGGTTCATCACTTTCGTGTCCCTGGCGCTGATTCTCAACGGCATTTTCTCGCGCTGTTACGTCTGGTATCTGCTTGACCTTGATACCAGTAGCAGGCGCGATGGCGCGGCACCCACCACAATCTGTTAGCATTTGCCGTATTCCGGACTGCAGAGGAGTAAGAGCGTGTTTCGTAGTAGCGTTATGATGGCGGCCTTATCGCTCGCCAGCCCCGCCTTCGCAGACTGCGCCGGCTATCTGGATGTCGAGATGCGCAAGTTGCACTCCAGCGAAGTCGTTAACCTGTGTGAGGTGGCTGCCGGCAAGCCACTGCTTATCGTTAATACTGCCAGTCACTGCGGCTACACGCCGCAGTTCAAGCAGTTGGAGGCGGTGTTCCAGAAATACCGTGAGCAGGGGTTGCAGGTGGTAGGGTTCGCCAGCGATGATTTTCGCCAGGAGGCCAACGACGAGGCGGAAGCCGCTGAGGTGTGCTACGTCAACTACGGGGTGACATTCACCATGCTGGCGCCGAGCCATGTGCGCGGCGACGGGGCCAATCCCGTGTTCGCCGAGTTGGCGCGCCAGTCCGAGGCGCCCGGGTGGAACTTCAACAAGTATGTCGTCGACGGCGCGGGCTCGGTAGTAGCTCACTTTGGCAGCAGCGTGTCGCCGGACAGCACCGAGTTACAGATGGCGATCGAGGGGGTGCTGCCGTGAGTGCGCTCTCTGGCGCGATCAGTGTGCGCAAGGGCTGAGCAAGGTGTGGGCGAGGTGAATAAGAAAAACCCCAACCCGCAGGGGAAAGGGGCGGTGCCAGTTCTCAGGGACTGGTCAACGATGCAGCCCGCCGCCGTGGGCAGCAAAGACGCAGCAACCTTTCTTCGCGACTACTGTATCTCATCACTGGTACTCGCCGCCCGTTTTCGGTTTAAGCCGGTGCCGGGCAAAGACTATTTCCTGTATGTCGGGGAGGGCGACTGGATGCTGTCCCTGATAGGGCCCCATGAATGGGGCACGCGGCGACCGGGTGCTTTCCTGGGTCGCTGTCGACTGCGCATGGATATGACATGGGCGATAGAGACAAGCACAAACGGGGAGACGGAGTCGCTGGCGCTGGAGCGGGCGCAGGCGTTCGTCGCCGGGTTCGTTGATAGCCTGCAGGGGCAGGCCGCAGTCGAGGATAGCCTGCCCTACTATATCAGTCACCTGCCTTACTACCAGAGACTGCTGGCGACAGCGCTGGCATCGTCGCTACAACAGACGCTGGCGCTGTGCGAGCAAGGGGGCGAGCGGCTGTTGGCCGATGCCGGCGAGTGGCTGGCGGCGGGCGGGGCTGGGGCGCTACTGGGCGTCGGGCTGGCGCGCAATCACCAGCAGCAGGCTGCCGACGCGCCAGCCGAATTTTCTCATCGTTGACTCATTGAACGACTGTCCCGTTCCTGTTCTTGACGACACCGTGTGCGGTCAGTTCGCCGCTGAAGAACTGTTGTATATCGAGCAGTGGCCTGGCATCGCGGTAGTCGGTGACCTTGACGCTGGAGCAAGCGCTGAGCAGTAGGGTGAGGGTAGCGATCAACAGTGGACGTTTCATTGTATATCTCCCATAGGTATCACTTTATGTATGTGTACCGGGCGAGATCCGATCATCAGTGTACGACCGTGGCGACCAGGGCAATCCAAAGCGGGCGCCACGGCGTATCCCCACTATGAATCGCGTGAGTGCAGGAGAGCAATGGATGACAGGGTTTAGGCGGTCGGTAGCAGTCGGCTGTATGCTGTTGGCGCATACCGTGCACGGCAGCATGCTGGAGGCCGCGACTGTCGGTGAGGCGTATGATCTCGACAGCAAGGAACTTCTCTATCGGGAGACACACTGTGTCAGTGCGGATGCCGGAATCCGCGAGGTGCTGTACCGCGACACCGACGATGAGTTGATCGCTTACAAGACCCTCAACTACGCGCCCGGTTCAACCACGCCCTCGTTTGAACAGCACAACCTGTATTCGGGCGATAGCATTGCAGTGGCTCTGCGCAGCGGTGCGGTCGTTGTCACGACACGCGATGACAGCGCCGACGGCACCGGCCGCTCCCACACCCTGACACCGTCACCGGCCTCTCCGCTTGTGATCGACGCCGGCTTTGACGCCTTTGTAACCGACCATTGGTCGAGCCTGGTCGACGGTCAGCAGCAGCGATTCCAGTTTCCGCTGGCGGCGCGCGAGGCGCTGGTCGAACTGCAGATACGCAGTGCGCCCTGTACCTACCCGACGCAGTCCGACCAGTGCTTCCGCCTGGCGGTCGATAACTGGGTGTTGCGACTGGTGGCGGATTCCATTGAGTTGGGGTACGACGCGCAATCGCGACGCCTGACACGGTTTCGGGGAGTGTCCAATATTGGAGACGGTTCAGGTGGGGGAATGGCGGTCGATATCCATTACAGATACCATGACCTGGCGGCGCTGGAATGCGCCAGATAACGGCGGCAGCCGATACCCCGCAAGAGGCGACGATATGGCGATGACATTGAAAGGGCCGTGGAGCAAGGAACAGGTGGATACCTTTCTTGCCGACACCCGGTTTCCACTGCGCCTGGCCTGCGTGGCGCAGGACGGGTTCCCACGTGTGGTTTCCGTCTGGTACGGTTTTGACGGTCGCTACCTGCGCTGTGTGTCGCACCGATCCTCGCAACTGGTCAGCCTGCTGCAGCGCTGTGACCGGGTCGGGTTTGAACTGGCACCCAATGAGCCGCCCTATCACGGTGTGCGCGGCCAGGGCATCGCCCGCCTCGACCCGGATGAGGATGGCGAGGTGCTCGCGCAAATGTTGCAGCGCTACCTGGGCGGCACCGACTCCAAACTGGGGCAGTGGTTGCTGTCGCGTGCCGAGGATGAGGTGCTGATCACGATTGAGCCGCTGCGGCTGTTCAGCTGGGATTACCGGGAGCGGATGGAACCGGGCTGACGGCGCGCTGCAGGTGCGCGAGTGCAGCGCTGAGCAAGGGTGCGGCGCGCGAGGTCAATGTCGTCTGCGCGAGGTCGTCGGCGCGCGTAACGCCGGGATTGATAATCGCAATCGGCAGGCCCCGGCGACTGGCGTGACGGCAGAATCGGAAGCCCGAAAACACGGTTAACGAGGTGCCGACAACGAGCAGGCCACTGGCGCGGTCGAGCGCGTCGAGGGCAGTGCCCACGCTCGCAGCTGGCACGTTGCCGCCGAAAAACACCACATCCGGCTTCAGGTCGCCGCCGCAGAGCAGGCAGATGGGCAGGACCAGCATGTGGGGCAGGTTGTCGACGGGCTCAATGTCGCCGTCTGGCCTGGCACCCGGGGTGGCGATGTCCGGCCACACATTGTCGCTGTCGAGCAAGTCCTGGACGCTGTCCCTGCAGTGGCTGGCGCCGCAGGTGAGGCAGCGGACGCGGTCTATCCTGCCGTGCAGGTCGAGCACCTTGCGGCTACCGGCGCGCTGGTGCAGGCCGTCCACATTCTGGGTAATCAGTAGCTCGATGCGTCCCAGCGCCTCCAACTGCGCCAGCGCCTGGTGCGCAGCGTTCGGGGAGGCGTCGCGCATCAGCGGCCAGCCGTAGCGGGACCGCGCCCAGTAGCGGCGCCGGGCCTGCGGATCGCGCAGGAATGCCTGCTCCTGGACAGGGGTACTGTGCCGCCAGGTGCCGCGTTGGTCGCGGTAGGCGGGTATTCCCGATGCCACGCTGATGCCAGCGCCTGTCAGGACCACCAGTCGGGGGTGGTCGAGCAGGAACCCGGTCAGGGCCTCGATGTCCTGTTGCAGAGTGCTCACAGCGGTAGTATACGGTGTCGCGGCACGATTGGATGCGAGTATGACAAGTGATCCAGTGAGCGCAGGCTGCGTACTCTCTGGCTGAAGGCAAGGAGACAGGTAGACATGCAGATTTTACTGACTGGCGGCACCGGCTTTATCGGTGCTGCGCTGATCCCGGCATTGCTGGCCGGCGGGCACGAGGTGATTGTGCTCAGTCGACGCGCCCATACCGACCGCTCCCGCTGCCGCTACATCCAGTCGCTGGATGAGGTGTCGACTCAGACCCGCCTGGGAGCGGTGATCAATCTCGCCGGTGCGTCGCTGGCCGCGCGGCGCTGGAGCGCCGACTACAAGCGAGAGATCGTCGACAGTCGCCTCGATACCACCAGGCAATTGCTTGCATTGTTCCGGCGTCTGGAACACTGCCCGCGCACGCTGCTGAGTGCCAGTGCCGTGGGGTACTACGGCCACCACGGCGATGACTGTCTGTCCGAGAGCGCGACTGTGGATCCCGGGTTCGCGCAAGCCCTGTGCAGCGACTGGGAGTCGCTGGCCCGGCAGGCGGAGTCGCTCGGCGTGCGGGTGTGCCTGCTGCGCCTGGGTGTGGTACTGGACAGCGGTGGCGGCGCGCTGGAGGAGATGGCGAAGTCCTTTCATTTTGGCGTTGCCAGTTGGCTGGGCTCTGGTCGACAGTGGTTGAGCTGGGTGCACCGGCAGGATGTGGTGCGCGCATGCGAGTTTCTCCTCGAACGGGAGGCGTTGCAGGGCCCGTTCAATATCACCAGCCCCCGGCCGGTGACCGGGCGCGGACTGGCTACCGCGCTGCAGGCGCATTTTCGCACCTTCATCCGCGCCGGTGTGCCGGCACCGGTGATGCGCCTGCTGGTGGGGGAGATGGCAGATGAGCTGCTGTTGAACGGGCAGCGCGTAGTGCCGGAGCGCCTGCAGGCGGCCGGATTCGAGTTCAATTACGCCGATATCGACTCGGCGCTGGCGGCGATCTATTGCGATCACACGACATTGCGCACCCGCAGTTCATCGGGATAGGGGTCGAGAAAAACCTGACCGTCGATGTAGGCGTTAGGGTTGTCCGCGAAGTGGTGCTTCAACAGCGTCACAGGGACGATCAGTGGCACTTGTCCGGTGCGGTAATCCTCGATCAGGGCCGCCAGCCGCTGGCGCTGCGGTGTGGTGATGCTCCGTTTCAGGTAGCCGGCCAAATGAAAGAGCACATTGCTGTGACTGCGCCGTGTGGCACGGTAGGTGAGCGCTGCCATCAGTGCGTGGATGAACTGTGTAGCCAGTTTCTCCAGCGGGAGTTTGGCGGCATTGGCAACCAGCGGCCCCAGTGATTTGTAGCTGGGCACGTGATGGGCCATCACCAGGTATTTATAGCGTGTATAGAAGTCGATCAGGCGATGCGCGGTGAGGCCGGTCGCAACCAGGCGTTTCCAGTCGTGGTAGGCGCAGGCGCGTGTCACGAAACTCTCCCTGAGTCCGGGATCATTGAGGCGCCCGTCGTCCTCCAGCGGTAACAGTGGGTCGGCCTGCGCGAGTGCGTCGGCGAACACGCCGTTCTGGTCCGAGGCGAGATGCTGGCCGTCCTGGGAGTAGCGCTTAACCCGGCCGTAACCGCAGCTGGGGCTGCCTTTTACGAGGATATAGCCGCACAGTTGGGGTGCCTGCTGCAGCACCTGGCGCGCGTACGCCTGGATTGCGTCGGTGTAGTCGTGAGAGTGGGTTTTGACATCGACGATGCGCACCGCGTCTGCGCTGCCCACCAGCCTGATGGGAGGTCTGGGCACGCCCAGGCCGACACCCATCTCCGGGCAGAATGCGCGGGTGTCGAAGTGCTCGCCGATAGCGCGCACATACTCGTTGGGTTTCTTTGTCTCCCCGTTGTAGCGCACTGCGTTCCCGGCGAGACAGGAACCGATACCCAGCAGCGGCCTGGGTGACGGTGTGTGTTCGTTAGCGGCCATAGCGGACTCCTGATTTCACTGTTACGTTACGCCTGAAAGTGCGGCGCGGCAACCACCGGCGGGCGGGCTACCGGTGGTGCTGGTAGGCGTCGATGACGTCGCTGTCGTGTGCCAGTTTGGCCAGCGCCGATACTTCCAGTTGCCGCACCCACTCAGTGGATACCGCCATCTGTTGCGCGATCTCTGCGCGCGTAAGGGGCGGCGAGTGGTCCAGCCCCCAGCGCCTGATCACGACGCGTTGCTCCGACGGCTCCAGAATCTTGAGCCTTTGCATCAGGCAGCGATTCAGTGATGCCTGCTCGGCGTCATCCGGCGTGGCCCCGAACGGCCCCCCCCCTCGAGTGCTTCGCCCAGTGCCGGGCCCTCTTCGTCGCCATGGGATGGTGCGTCCAGCGAGACCGACAGGTTGCCGACCTGTAGCAGGCGCCGCAACGCATCGGGCTTCATTTTCAGGCGTTGCGCCAGCGTTGGCAGATCCGGCTCGCCCCCGGTGGTGTTGTAGAGTATCAATCGTTCGCGGTGCATACGGGCGATATCCTCGTTGACCCCTGTGGGATACCGCACGATGCCCCGCAGATCCTCCGCCGTATGTCGCACTGCCTGGTTGATCCAGTTGTAGGCATAGGTGCTGAAGCGGTAGCCCTTGTGGTGCTCGAATTTTTCCGCCGCCCGCATCAGGCCGATGACACCGCTCTGGATCAGGTCGCGATAGGACAGGCCGCGGCGCACCTGGCGACCGGCGATTGAAAACACCAGTCGCAGGTTGTGATTGACGAGTTGTTCACGCCGGGCGTAGTAGCGCGCCAGTTGTTCCCGCAGCGCATATCTCACAGCCGGATCGACCGAGGAGGTCGCGATGTCAGGTGCCGGTGTCCAGAACTGGTGCCAGTACTGCAGGGCGGCCGCCACGCCTCGCGCCGGCTGGTCTGCCAGCATGATCTCTGCCAGTGCGCTGGCCAGCCCGGCGGGCAGGCCCAGTGCGGTAATGCCCTGCATATCGCTGTCCAGTCGGGCGCCGGCGGCCAGTCGTTTCCTGAACTTCACCAGCGCCGCCCGCTGTGCGCCGCCTTCCAGCAGCTCCGCCAGTTCACGGCGCAGCAGGTAGTAGTGCTCACGGATCGAAAAGGACTCCAGGCTCGGCGGATTGTCCAGTGAATTACCGGCCCACTGGCCGAGATAGTGGCGGCAGTGTGGGTCTGTGACCAACAGTTCCTGCAAGCGTGTCAGGGCAAGCCATTTGTCGCGATCGATCTGCTGTTCTTCCACGGCCGTAAGCAGTGGGTATTTGCGCGCGTCGGCAAACACCGTTTCCAGGGCCGCGTCTTCGCGGTTTTTCGCCTCGTCACTCATTGGTTCTGACCTCCTGTGATGCGGTGTATACGGCAAAAGAGTCAGGATGGTTTGATTGCCGGCGGTTCACAGGCCGTGTTTTCATTATCACAGGCCGCTGCACGGAGAGGCTTGCCACGGCTGAAATACCGGTAATTTGTAACCTTAACGGATAGTGTGTGCCCCGGGGTTTTTCCCTAGTATCGAAAGGGACAGGGAGGTTGATTGGGGAGTTGGAACGCTTCAGTGCGGTTTCGGCAGCGGCCACACCACGGGGTAGGGCGGCCCGGGTGCACGGAGTTGAAAACCCTTACTTCAGGGATGGTTGCGGCAGTACCGCGTCAATAGAAGGTCGGCGTGGTGTCTGCTGTGTGGTGTGGACCCTCACAGGCGCAAGGGGCAGGCGTATGATGTCGGTGATGATTGAATTTGCAGTCTTCTTTCTGGTGTTGTTTTTTTTGCTACCATCCGTACTGATTTTCCTGATGGTCGTGCGCGAAATTGTGCTGCACGTGCGTAAACCGGCCAGATGGCAGAAAACCACGGGCGGCGAACTCACCGGCTGACGCGCGCCGCAGTTCAACTCGCTGCAGAGTGACTGCCGGCGGGTTTTCGCACAGACGTGCCCGCCGCCGCGCACTATCAGGCCACGATATCGCCGATGCGGCGAAAATACGCGACGGCGTCCGCTGGCAGCACCGGCGGTTCCACGCCGACTGCGCGGCAGCCCAGCAGAATCTCCGCGGTGCGCTCAATGATTTCTATCATATCAGCCGCGCGACGCAGCGAGCGCCCGGCCACGACAATGCCGTGATTCACCATCAGTACCGCCCATTCATCCCCCATCGCAGCGACCACTGCGTCGGCCAGTTCGGGTGTGCCCGGCATCAGGAAGGGCACACGCGGGATGTCATCAAAAAAGGCTGCCTCGGTGGATACGGGCAGAAACGGCAAACCGCAATTGGCCAGGATGGTGGCATTGGGCGCGTGGGCGTGGATGACGGCATTGGCCTGCGTTCTGGCCTGCAGAATGCGTGTGTGCATGCACCACTCACTGGACGGCGAGCGCGCGCCGCTGTCGAGGCTCTCCCCGCTGAGGTTGATGCGCACCATCACCGCCGGACTCAGGTCGCCTTTGAACAGGCGGCTGGGGGTGATCCACAGCTCTTCCGCACTGCCGGGCACACGGACGCTGATATTGCCGCCGGTTGCGGTGATAACCCCTGACTGGTACAACTCCTCCATCACGCAGACCATTTCCCGGCGTATATCCGGCGCGTCCGGATCGGCGCTGGTCGCAGCGGCTTGACCCGCCGGAATGACGCTGCTCCAGTCACCCGGATCGCCCGCCTGGGCCCGCGCTGCTCTATAGACGCGCTCCATGTCCGACTGCATGTGTTGCAGTGTCATCGCCTTGGCGGCATCGCCGATAAAGGATAATTCGCCGTTCATCGCGCACTCCATCGCATCGACGCTGCCATTGAACATGCCGTCGAGTATCTCGCCGCGCATTTGCAGCTGTACTTCTGCGGCGGTATCGGGCGATCCCAGTGCACTCACCACACGACCGCGCTGCAGGCTCAGGTAAAACTGTAAATCCAGGTCGTGGGCGGTGAAATGCAGGGTCACTTCACGATCGGCGCTGAAGGCTGTAAGGGCCGGGTCCGCCGTCATTCCGGCGCAGAACCGTTGCAGAATCCGCCGCATGTTTGCCGCGATCTCTGCCGGGACGTCTGCGGCACCGGGTGTTGCAGCGGTGTGCCCGTCAGCAGCCGGGGATGGCGCGGCGCTCGCATCGCGCTGCAGGTCGGTCACGGCCGGGGCGCTGCGCTGGCCGAGCATGGCCAGCGTGTGTGCATCCGGTGCAGGCCTGGCGCGATTCCAGTCGAAGCGTGCCAGTGCCTGCGGGTTCAGGACATTGTGCGGGACTTCGCCCCGCAGTAACTGCAGCAGCGCGTCGGTGATGCTGTTGCCCTGGTGCACGGCGACCTCTGCGGTATTGCCCGCCACATGGGGGGTGGTGATCACAGCAGGGTGTTGTACCAGCGGGTGCCCGGAACCGGGCGGTTCCAGCGCAAACGCATCGAGTGCGGCGCCGCCCAACCGACCACTGTCCAGCGCGTCGACCAGCGCCTGCTCGTCGATCAGTGCGGCCCGCGCCGTATTGATAAAAAGCGCGCCCGGTTTCATGCTGGCGAACTGTTCTGCAGCGAACATGCCGCGAGTGTCATCGGTGACGGCGGCGTGCAGGCTGACAATATCGCTGACCTGCAGCAGGGTTTCCAGGTCGGTGAGGCGGCATCCGGCCAGCGCTGCCTGCTCCGGTGTCGCGAAGGGGTCGGCCACCAGCACACTCGCCTCAAACCCTTGCAGGCGCTGCGCAACGGCGCGCCCGACAGCGCCGAGGCCAACCAGGCCGATAGTTTTGCCCTGCAGCTCGCGACCCTGCAGTTGGCTGAAGGCCTGTCCCATTGCGCCCATATTGCCGGCCGTGCACTGCGGCTGCTGCAGGAAGGCGGTTGCCGCCGGCAGCTTGCGGAGCAGGGCCAGCATGAACGCCACGCTGAGGTCGGCCACCGCGATCGCGTTGCGTCCGGGCGCATACAGCACCGGTACGCCGAAGGCGGTGCAGGCCGGTACGTCGACATTGACCGCATCGCCGCGGCAGGCTGCCACCACCCGCAACTCCGGCAGTTGGCGCAGCACCTCGGTGTCGACCACGTCCACTTCGGTGATAAACACCTGTTTTCCCTGCAGTGCCCGCACCAGGTCGGGGCCGGTGAGCAGGCGCTTTACGTCGCGGAAGCTGGCGTACTCTACGTCGATGCAGTCCCCCAGGCGCTGCAGGGACGCGGTATCGAACGATGCTGATACCAGTGCCCGCAAGCGGCAGGCCGGCGCTTCGGCTATTGCTGTCGGTGCGGGTTCCGGGTCTCTCAGTACGCGCGGCAACAGGTGTTCCACTGCTGTCGGCACAGTGGCAGTTTCGGCCTGCTGTCGAAACTGTGACCAGCTCTGGTATAACTGCTCGTTAACCGCGGCAAATGCCCGCTGTGGTTCGAAGCGGCGGTGCGCGCCGCACAGGCGCTGGCAGGCGCTGGCAAAGTCGCCGGACAGGCCGCTCGCAACGGCGGCACAAATCGCAGCGCCCAGCGCAGCGGTCTGGCGCGCGTGCGGAACCGCCACCTCGCGACCGGTGATGTCCGCCAGCAACTGGGCGAAAACGTCGCTGCGCGAGAGGCCGCCGCACAATGTGATCGCGGCGCTGTCACAGCGGGTGGCTGCGGTGGCCAGGATACGCTCCAACTGCTCCAGGTTGGCGCGGACACCGCAGGCGCAGCCCTCAGCCAGCGCCCGCGCCAGATGGCGGCGCGGCGCGGCATCGCCCCGGGCCGCCAGATGGCTCAGGGAGATATGGCCCATCGGTACAGCGGGCGCGCGCATACTCATGACCTCGCCCCCCAGTGTGGAGAGCAGGCCGGCGGCGCCGGGTTCGGATTGCGCGGCCTCCGCCAGCAGTCGCAGCTCAGGCTCTGGCGCCTGTGGAAACAGCATCCTGGCCATCAGGGTGAGCGAGTAGCCCATGCCGCCGCCATTGCTTTCAAGTACCCAGTGACCGGGTGTGATGTGGTGGCTGCCCAGCGCGGCGCCGGCGACATCGAGCACCGGTTGCGCCAGCACTGCCTGCACCGGGGCCGTGGTGCCGGCGACAACCGCGACAGTTCCGGGTGCTGTGGCGCCGCTGCCCAGCAGGCTGCACTGGGTGTCGGCACCACCCAGTGCCACCATCGTGCCTGGATGCAGGCCCAGATGCGCGGCGCTGTCAGGTGACAGCGTCCCCAGCGCACTGCCCGCGGCTAACACTGGCGGGAAGATACCCAGTGGCAGGCGCAATTCGTCGATGATATCGCGGCACCACTGCATCTGGTGCAGGTGGAACAAGCCGCTGGCGCTGGCCTGCGTGGGATCGATAGCGCGTACACCGGTGAGCCGGTAGTTGAGCCACTCACCCACACCGAAGACAGTAGCGGCGTGGCCAAAAGTCTGTGGCTGCTGGTTGCGCAGCCATGACAAGCGCGCTGATGCGTGCAGCGGCAGGGGCCATGAGCCCGTCTCCTGCAGCAGGCGCGGCCCCAGCTGCTCCGCGATGTCAAAGTACTCGCCGACGGCGCGCGCATCGCGGTTGTCAACCGCCAGCAGGGCGTCACCACGGGCGTCGAGGATGACGGTGCTGAAACGCATGGCGCAGACGGCGGTGGCGGCGACGGCGGCGGGGTCGATGCCGGCAACGTGCAGTACCTCGCGACAGGTGCGTCCCACCACCTTCCACACCAGCGACAGGTCGATATCATATCCGGTGCCGAAGGTGTCTGGAGCGGCCTCGAACTCCCAGTCCCCGCACGTGCTGAACTGCTGTGTCGACAGCGGGTTGACCAGCGTGCAACGCGCGCCGCTACCGCCGAGATCGATGCCAAGTAACCAGGGTTTGTCCATCAGTGGGGCCTGTATCCTGCGCTGCGCTGAAGGGTGCGGAAGGCCGCAATCTTAGCATCAGCCTCCACCGCGTTGAAACGACAGAGACCACAGCACAGGATTCCATGTCAATACTGGCTCATGGCAGCCCGATGGTGCGGACTAGAAGCTGTAATTGACGCCCACGTACAAAGACCTGCCCATGCCCGGGACAACAACGCCCCAGGGTACACCGGTCGGGCTCATGGTTTGCCCCTGGCCGACATAGGCGCCGCCCAGCGGCATGTCGTAGCCTTTGTCGAGCGCGTTCTCCACGCCCAGGTCCAGCCGCACGTCGCGCCAGGTGTAGCTGCCGCGAATATTGAGCAGGCTGTAGCTGGAGGTCGGCACTTCATTGCGCACCTCTGAGATCTTGTCCTTGTCATCGACAACCTGCCACTCCAGTGCACCTGTCCATGACAGCCTGTTGTACTCGAGTGTCGCCGTGGCGTTCAGGGGCATCATGTTGTAGAGATTGTCCCCGGTTGAGTCGTTTTCTCCCCTGACATAACTGACGGTGCCGCGCAGCGTGAAGTCCCCCAGCGCCTCGCTGCCACCGAGGTGGCGGAAACCCGAGATATCCACGCCGTACAGCCAGGCGTCGGCGTTGTCGAAGGTGAGATAGCGGAAGCCCGGTACGGAGTTGGACTCATTGCACATCATGGCGGTACAGGTGGCAGCGTCAATATAGCTTTCCACATAGGTGTAGTAGGGTGAGACGGCCAGTTGCCAGTGCTCCTGCCGAGGGTCGTGCCAGTCCAGCGTTACGCTCACGGTGTTGGCGATTTCCGGGTCCAGGTCAAGGTTGCCGACATACCCGTTGCCGTCGCCGGCCAGGTTCACCATCCGCATTGCCATGCCGACGGTCGACCAGGTGTAGCGCTCGTAGAGGTTGGGTGAGCGGGTCTTGCGCGCCGCGCCAAATTCCCAGCTCAGGTACTCGCTGGGGATATAGCGCGCCTGCACGCTGGCATCCCAGTTGTTGTCGTTGATGCTGTGATCGCGGGCGTTGAATGCGGTGGCGTCGGCCTGGTACATCATGCTGTAGCCCTGGACATCACCGGTGTCCATATGTACCGCCTCATAGCGCACACCGGCCAGTGTCATCCACTCGGGGTTCCACTGCGCCTGCCACTCGCCGAAAAGCGCGTAGCGGTCGCGTTTGCCATCGCGGATGTTCCAGAATGTCTCCGGCGACATCATCATGCCGGTGCCCGATGGCGGCCACCAGTCATCCAGCTGGTACTGCTGCACTTCACCGCCCACGCGCAGCAGGTCGCGATCAGACAGTTTGTAGTCCAGCGACAGCGCCAGGCCATCGTTTTTGCCGCGGGTTTTCATGGGCATGCCGGGCGCATCGCCGTACCGGTACTGCTTGTCGTCCCCGAAATTCATTTCGTGGTCAGTTTTTTCGTGGAACACACGGGAATTGATTTCGCCCCATGTGTAGTCCGCGCTGTGTCTCAGGACGATCTGGGTGCTTTCGTTGTCCAGCATGTCCATCCGCTGGTTGGGGAAGCCCTGGTCGGGAATGTGCTGGTAACCCACCTCGAGGTCGATGAGGTGGTTGTCCAGTTTTACGGCGGCGCCGACTCTCTGGTTTTGTGTCTCGTAGTAGGTGGAGCCGACTTCGTCAGCAGCCAGTGAGTCACGCCCCGGCGCAGCGGGTCCGGCGGCCTTGAAGTTCTTGCCGGCCTTGTAGTTGTTTGCGGTGGCATAGGCGCCGCTGTAGCGCACACTGATCCAGTCATTGGCAGCCGTCAGCGCCAGGTTGCCGCCGTAGGCGTCGCCATTGGAGCGGTAGAAAGAGCCTATCTCGCCGTCTGTGATGACTGTGTCGCCATTGCCGGCGAATTCAGGCTCCGGTGATTTCACGATAATGGAGCCGCCAATGCTGTCGCCACCCTGGCTGACGGGAGTGATGCCGGCCAGCACTTCGATGCTGTCCACATTGGTGGGATCGATATAGGACATGGGTGGGTTCATATGGTTGCCACAGGCGGAGACCAGGTCCATGCCGTCGACCTTGATGCGCAGGCGGTCATCGCCGAGACCGCGAATCACCGGCAGGCTGGAAACACCGCCGGCGCCGTAGACCGTGACGCCGGGCAATCCGCGCAGCAGCGCGGCGCTGTCGCTGGTGGCCGCACGCTGCGGCCGCAAATCCTCCGCGGTGAGCCGTGTGGCGCCGTTGGCCGAATCCCATTCGGTCGCAGTGACCAGTACTTCGCTGAGTTCCTCGCTGTGTTCGACGTGGTCGGCGCTGGCGAGGGCTGAACTGCAGGCTGCCAGGGCGACGATGAGGGGGCGTGCGTTGAAGCCCATGAATTTCTCCAATTCCGGTTCATTTTCAGGGGCGGCATTGTAGACAAGTTGGCGGTGGTGCGGGATGTGACAAATTGTCGCAGGCCGGGCGCCAGTGCCGGCAGCCGCGCAGGGGGTGGTAACGGGGTTCCGGAACTGTGCCGAGAGTCAGGGCAACTGCACGACAGCGATCGGGATTGACTGCCCTAGGTATTCCAGGCCGAGATAACGAAGCGCAGTCGGCCTTTGATGCCCGGGTTGGTCGGCGTCTGCGTACCATCGGGGGCACGGGTATGGCTCTCAAACGGGATAGGCACCGCAACGCTGCCGCCTTTCAGTTGTTCGGCGTCCACCTCTGTGCTGGCGCTGGATACGCCGGAATCCTGCCAGGCGTACATCACCTTCCATTTCTCGCGGGCGCTGCGCGGCGGCACCATTTCCAGGATGATGGAGTTGCGGTACAGGTAGCCACCCTCGTAGTGCTCATTGATCCAGAGCTTTTTCTCAATCTCGTAGTCCGGCACGCGCACCCCCAGCGTCATATTGTAGGCCAGCGATCGCCGTTTCGGGTTGACCCTGGCGCTGTTGGCGAGAAAAACGCTGGAGAGATAGAGCGATGGGGCTTTGCGCCAGTCGGCGTGTGTCACGCAGGCGACGGAATCCTCTTCGGATGTGCGGCGGGTGAGATACCACAGCTTGCCGCGCGGGGAGGCCAGCACCTCGACCTGGTACAGCGCGCCGATTTCACGCCCGGCGTCCTCGTGTGCTTTGACAGCGTCGGGCAGGCGGATATCCTCGATATCCATCCAGATATCGACGCGGACATCCCCGAACAGGAAGCGCGAGAGATTCTGGTAGCCCTCTTCGCTGTTGACAATGCCGAACGGGCCCGAGTGCGAGCGGAAGGTGAAAGCCTTGGCGCAGGGCTCACCCAGGCTGCCGTTGGCGTTGAGACCGCACACCGTGGCATTGCTTATGCGCACCAGTCCATCACTGCCGTGGCCCACAAAGGTGCGCGACAGTCCGGCTCCGGCATCGTAGTCCATGCGATTGGTTCCGATCATGCAAAAGATGCGCCGCGATGAAAAACGGTTCTCGGGCACGAGGTCGACGCGACCGTGTTTCTTCCACGCTGTCTTCAGGTCGAGGTACTCCGGCATACGTTTGTCGCGATCAAAATTGTTGATGTCGAACAGGGACAGGCCGCTCGGTATATTGAACCTGCCGAGGTCTATGCCGTTGTGGGGCGTGGCATAGGTGAAAAACTTGTCGATGTGGTCGCGCATTTTTTTCGGGTCCAGCGCCGGGTTTTGCAAAAACGCGCGGCATACCAGTCCCCCCATGGAGTGCGCCACCAGATAGCAGCGGAAATCGGCTTCGCTGATGCCGTTGGCCTTGTTGTCACAGATCAGCTGTCGCACCCGGAACACCAGGTTCGAGAGCCCTTTGGCAAAGGTTTCAATGTCCGGGGTGTTGCTGTCGCCGAGCAGGCTGGATGCGGCATCGTAATAGCGGTACACAATAATGGATTTGCCCTCGATGGTATTGCCGGTGGGCTTGCCATCGGCATCCGTTTCCCATTCCGGGTCGACAATGTCATAGCCGTCTTCATAGACATCCCGGTAGCCATGCTGCGACGCGAGGCGCACCACCGGGGATTCAAAGACATATTTCCGCGGTTTCCGCCTGGCGTCGGGCACGGCCCGGAACACCGTGGAGCCGAGGTTGAAGCCGCAGAACGGGTCGGCTGTGGTCTCGTCGATTTCGCCCCTGGTCATGGCGAAGCCGCGCACGTAGATGATGGGGTAGTACGGTGCTTTTACTTTGGGCATGACAGTGTCCTTGCGTGGTTCCTGCGCTTTCTGGCACCAGCCGGTTGGGGCTGCCCGCAGCGGGTGAGGCGATGATTGCGCGCTTCCCATTCCCGGGTATGGCAGAGGGGCTGATCCCAGTCCTGAATGAAAAGATAGTCGTGATACCGGTAGTGTCAATTTACGCAGGGATCATGCGCGGTGATGCATGGCCGGGGCCTGAGGCGAGCCCTCGTCCGGCGGCTGTGTGATTCACGGACGGCAGTATTGAGGATTTATGTGGGCCATGTCTTAACTCGGGCGGAAAAAACTGCTGGCTTTCGCTTTACTCTTCTCTACACTATGGTACGGGCTTAGGATGAAAGCAGTCATAATAACCTTACTCCTTCGCAGGATTTAACACGTCTGGAATTTGAGAACCTTGCAATGGATAAACTTGCCGATCTTCCGCTAAGGCTGACTACCAAGTGCATAGTGAAGTTGGGTCGGGAGGGCTTACATCTCCACAGTCCCTACGGCACGACCCCGCCGAAATTGCAATTTCATGAGCTTGTCACTCTGTTCGAAGTGCAGAGCGGGGACCACACTGATCCGGCAGAGCTGGCATCAATCGTTGCCGCGAAAACCGATGCGCCTGCAGCAGAGATTGAACAGTTCGTCCGCGCCCTGATTCGGCGCGGTCGCCTGCGACGCCGCAGCCACGCTATTCGACTTACCGGTCTGAAGCCACCCAAGACGCCGATGGGCGGTGAACTCCACGATTTCGGCAGCGACCTGATCGTGGTGGAACTGCCGCATGATATCGTGGCCTCGCACTCCCGGATGCTGGGGGCGAAGGGCCGGGGGCACTGGCGGGACTGGCCCGACGTAGTGCCTCCGCTGGCCAGTTTTGCGCCGGGGCGGCTGGTGGTCAATGATGTGAATGGCTCGGTCACTGCATTGATCGGCTGCGAGATAGGTGTGAGTTCCAGTGGTGTGAACTGGGATATGGACTCCGGAATCGCGCGTGCCAGGGTTGATATGAAGTACAATCCCTCCGGCCTGGCAGCGGAAGATATTATTCACGTAGCGTGAGTCGCGCCGGTGCAGCTGTTCCCTTCGCCACGGATAGACTGCGCCCGGCCGACGCCATGCTGACTGGCGCTGTCAGCACGGGAATGGTGGAGGTGGCGCGTCCCTAGGCACATGCACTCACCCGCCGCACCACATCCCCCATCCTATTACGCCGCCACCCGCTCGGAAACCGTGGCGTTTTCGCCCCTGTGCGACACCGTGCGCAGCGATGTCTGTGTGGTGGGCGGGGGCTTCACCGGTATCGCCACCGCGCTGTCCCTCGCCGAGCGCGGGTACAGCGTCACGGTGCTCGAGCAGCACCGGGTGGGCTGGGGTGCCTCCGGGCGCAACGGCGGCCAGATGCTCGGTGGTGTTCCCGGGGAAGCCCGGCTGGAGCGACTCGATAGTGGGGCGTATGCGGATTCCGTGTTTGAGCTGGGGTATCGCGGGCACGATATCATTGCGCGGCGCGTGCAGCAGTACGGCATCGATTGCGACCTCAAATACGGTGCGCTGGATGTGGCGCTCCGGCCGCGCCACCTGGAGCGACAGCAGCGCATGTACGAGTCGCTCTGCCAGAGGGGCATGGAGCCGCAGTTGCGACTGGTGTCGGCGGCGGACCTGTCCGTGCTGCTGGGCACTGACCAATACCTCGGTGGCCTGGTCAACATGCGCAACGGACACCTGCACCCGCTCAACCTCTGTCTCGGCCAGGCGCGGGCCGCAGCAGGGCTGGGTGCGGCAATCTATGAGGGCAGTGAGGTGACAGCCATCGACCACGGTACCCCGGCGGTGGTGAGGACTGCGCACGGCAGTGTGACGGCGGATTTCGTGGTGCTGGCCGGAAACGGGTACCAGCACCTCGAACCGGCGCTGTTCTCCGGCCTCGTATTCCCCGCCGGCAGCTATATCATAGCGACCGAGCCGCTGAGCCCGGATGAGGCTGCCAGCATCAACGCGGAGGATCTGGCGGTCTGTGACATGAACGAGGTGCTCGATTACTTTCGTCTGTCCGCAGACAGGCGGCTGTTGTTCGGTGGCCGCTGCCATTATTCCGGCCGCGAGCCCCGCAGTATTGAAAAGGCGATGCTGCCGCGGTTGCGGCAAGTCTACCCGCAGCTGGCGCACAGGCGTATCGACTACGCCTGGGGCGGCAAAATCGGCATTGTCGTCAACCGGGTGCCACTGCTTGGCCGCATCGGGGCGAATGTCTTCTACGCCCTCGGTTACAGCGGGCACGGCGTGAGTTTGAGCCATGCCTTCGGCGAAGTACTGGCGGATGCTGTCACTGGCAGCTCGAAGGAGATGGACCTGTTCGCCCGCGTCCCCCACCGCAAGCTACCGTTTGGACAGAGAGCGGGCGCGCAGCTGGTTGCGCTGGGGATGTTGTACTTCCGCCTGCGGGACTGGCTGTAGCGGCCCGGTTCCCTGAACCCGGCCGCGCCGGCACTCACTGCGCCAGCAGGCCCTCACGCAGTACTCGCGCCTGTTTTTTGATGCGGCGGAGGTTGTCCGGGCCCATGCGCAGCAATTGCTTCTGCAGTGCGGGCAGGCTCTCCAGCGCGGGGTCGGCGTAGACGTAGACGACCGACTTCGGTTTCAGTGCGATCGGCTCGGCAATCTCCGGTGTCGCCAGCACCATATCCAGCGTGCGGATGATTGCATTGTCAAAATCCTCGGGATCGAGTCCCAGCTGCTCATAGGTCTGCTGGTACAGCGGGCGCAGCGTGTGAAACGTCTCCACCAGGACGCTGGTGTTGAGGGTGGTGACGGCGTCTGTAAAGGCGTTGTAGCGGTTGTAGCTGGCGGGGCTCATGTACAGGCTGTCGCCCTCCCGGTCCACGCTGAACGCCTGTTTGGGGCGCTCAAGTGGCAGCATCTTGCGCAGGATGATACCGCGGCCCAGCCCGTCGATCAGTGCTGCACTCAGGTCGAGCGGTTGTTCACCGCTCACCAGCCGGGTGAGTGGGGCGCCAGCGCCGGCCGCCGACAGTTGCTGGCGCAGTATCGCATCGCCGTCTGCAACCGTGAGAGGCGGCGGTGCCTCGGTTTCGACCGGCTCAGTGGTGTCGGTTTCGACCGCCGTGGTCTCTGTTACTGTCACCACCTCCTCGCGTACCGGGATATCCGGTGTCGGTGGTAGCTCGGGCGGCTGCGCGGGAACGACGACTTCAGGCAGTGCGGCTGCCGTTTCCTCCGGTTTTTTCTCCTCTGACCAGAACCAGAAGGCCGCCAGCGCCGCGATGACGCCCAGCGCGAGCAATAACTCGACAAAAGGGAATCTGCTGGGCTTGACGTTGTGACGTGACACTTCTTCCGGCTCTGCTCTCATTTGCGGTTCTCCTCCACTGGGTAACGCTGTATTGCGATAGCGCAAAGATTATCGTGCACCATAGTGTATGACAGAATACTCTGTGCCGGGTTCACCAGCCAGTGGCGCGGAAATGTTTCGTGGGAACGTGGTGAGATGATCAGCGGCCGCGCCCCGGGGTTGCACAGGGCTGGAACTCGGCACGGCTCGGGGCAAAGCCGTGTACTGTACTGCGGCTGGGGCGGGGTTTAACCGTTGGAAACACCTTTGCGGGGCCGGGTTGTGCGCTTGGGTACCACGCTGATTTTCTGGCGCATCATGGCCTTCTTCAACTGCTTGCGGCGCGCCTCCTCGACCTGGATATTGGCCGAACAAAAGAATTGATCCAGTGCCTCTCCGGTATCGGTGGTGCATCCAAAGGATTCGCGACCCTCCTGGATCAGGGCCATCACCAATAGCAATTCGCGCTGGTCCAGCTGGATGGTCGCGCCCTGGGCGCTGTGTTCGATTAAGCTAATCATCACTATCTCCACGTAACTATTACAGAACATAGACCAGTGTCAGGCTGCAACGTTCCAAGTATAGCGGACGGCGGCAAATACCGATCTAGGTAGTTTTTAACAGTGGCTTCCGGAAAATCAAACCAAAAACTGGAGAAAAGTACAGAAAGCCGGTGGAAGTGTGGACTCTGTGCCGGTCCGGTGGTGAATAGGCGGTAGTTGCTACTGGTTCTGCAGCCAGGCATTGGCCTCCACCGCGCCCAGCGAGACCAGGTCCCCCAATGCCAGGGTCATATCCACCAGGTGCAGGCCGTAACCGATCCCGAACATGAATTCCCCGTTGATATCATCCGCGCGCGGGTCGTTGACGTCGGCGTGGACAGTGGCCTCCAGGTAACTGACCCCGTTGCTGTCCACGACACACTCGCCGCTGACCAGTCCCGGCAGGGAGTAGAAGGGAGTGGTGATCACGGGTGCACTGGCGGCGTCGGCGAACGGGCCGTCCGCCCTTTTGATGATGAGGGCGCCCAGTACGGGGTCGGGTGACAACGGAAAGTAGCCGGACAGGTTGGCGCGGCCGCCGGACAGGGCGGCGGGATGTGTGCAGATGGCCCGCTCACCGTTGACGGCGGCGCCGAAAAAGGCCTGTCCTGCGGCCAGATGGGGGTCGCTGTCGCGGAAAGTGGCGTAACTGACAACGCAGCCGATCTGGTCGGCCGTGCGGCAAACCGGTACCAGGCGAAACTCGCTGCCTGTCTCCACACCCTCGGGTTTGGTGATCGAAGTCCCTAATAAATGTGCGGATATGAGGTGCTGCAGCAGATAGTCATCGGTCTCTATCTCTTCAGCGATCAGGCGGCGCAGGTGACTGCTGCCCTGTGAGTGGCCGATCAGGACAAAGCCCCTGCCCTGGTTGTCGTTGGCGATGTACTGTTTGAAGCTGTCCAGCACGTCGATGTAGGCGCGGCTGAAATCGGGCGCCTCGGCGCTGAACAGTGCGCCTATCGTGGTCTGCCGGTACACCGGCACAAACAGTCGGCAGAACTGGGAGTAGCGGGCCGCCTGGCTGAGGGTGGCATAGATTTCACCCGCGCCCTCGTTCAGGTCAGAGTTTGCGCCCGGATCGGTGCTGTAGGTGGGATAGACATAGAAACAGTCCACCCTGGGCTCGGCGGCGGCTGTAAACGGCTCGATTTCAGTAGTGCCGTCAGCATAGACCCTGGTGCTGTCCAGATTGGCGGCGCAGATATTCTCTGCAGCCCCCAGTGCGGGGTGGCACAGCCAGTGCCGTGTGCCGCTGTAAAGGTCGCTGGTGTAACCCGCGAAGGGCACAGCGGTGGACTCCTGCGGGCTGTCGCCATCGCTGCACGCGCCCAGCAGCAGCGACGTAATCAGTAACAGTGCGAGCACAGGCCTGACCATTGATTTTCCCCTGAGGTGTTTGCCGAGGAGCGGGACCGCGAGCGGGCACTGGACGAACCACGTCTCGCCTGCAGTGCGCGATGGCCCTATGATAGCAGGGTGCACTGCAAATGTCGGAGGGAGTATGTCACAACAGGGTCAGCCGGAATCAGCGCCAGTACCACTGCATGTGGATATCGTGTCCGATGTTGTCTGCCCCTGGTGCATCATCGGCTACAAGCAACTGATGAAAGCGCTGGCGACAGTGCCCGCGCAGTTTGACGTGACCCTGCGCTGGCACCCGTTCGAGTTGAACCCCGGGATGCCGATGGAGGGACAGGAGTTGCGCGAACACCTGGCGCAGAAGTATGGCACCACGCCAGAGCAGAGCCGGGCCGCCAGGGCGCGTATGACGGCGCTCGGCGATGCGCTGGGTTTCACCTTCGACTACTTTGAGGGGATGCGCATGGTGAACACCTTCCGCGCGCACCAACTGCTGCACTGGGCTGCGACACAGGGGCGCCAGACAGAGCTCAAGCTGGCGCTGTTTGAATCTTTTTTCACTCGCCGGGAGGATGTCAATGCGCCGGCGATCTTGTCAGCGGTGGCGCAGCGGGTTGGCCTGGATGGCATGGAGGCGGCCGCTGTACTGGCGGACCAGCGCTATGCAGCGGCGGTGCGGGAGGAGCAGCGGTACTGGTTGCAGCAGGATGTTTACGCGGTGCCGACGTTCCGATTTCAACACCAGTACCTCGTCCCCGGTGCCCAGGAGGCAGAGGCGTTCTTGCGTCTGCTGAAGAAAATCCAGTCCCGGGCGCAGACCTGACAGCGCAGTGCCCTATCGGGCTGCGCGTGCCGCCGAACCCGGTGAAACGTCACCGGAGCAGGGCTGGCCGGCGGAAATGGGGATTATTTATCAGGATCGATTGCAGCGCAGCATAGCGGTGTGGCGTATTGTGCAGCGGAACCCGGCGCAGCTGGGATCCGGGGGCGCAGACGCTGTCCTCGCACCGGGTGTCGGGGTCGAGGCGCTGCACCGGCGGGCGGTCAATGTGGTGACGGTCGCCCTGCCAGGGCGACCCGTACCGGTAATTTACTTTATGGGTCGCGCTCGCTAGAGTTGCGTCTTCAAATAATGAAAGCACGGTTAAACTTGGGTCTTTATGATAAATCGGAATAAACCTGTACTGATACTGGCGACTGCGCTGCTTCCGCTTTTGGCGGCCTGTGTCGCCCAGCCGCAACAGGAAAAAGCACAGGATTCGCGTCTCGACCTGGTGGTCTCGCAGCTGGATAAATCACTGGCGAACCAGGCGTCGGCGACGGCCCAGCTCCAGGCGCAGCAGCGTCAACTGGAGAAGCAGGAGCAAAACCTGCTGGCCCTGAACACGCGCCTGAAACAGGCCCTGAGCGAGGACGAGGTGAAAGAGTGTCCGGAGACGGTTGCCTGTCCGGCGGTACCGGAAACCTACAGCAAAATGTTGGTGGGTGGATTGGAGCAGGTGTGGTTTCCCGAGTTGGGGCTGGCACTGACGGCCAGAATTGACACCGGCGTGGCGACCGCCTCGCTGGATGCACAGGATATCGAAGAGTTTGAGCGGGATGGCAAGCCCTGGGTGCGTTTCTCCATCGCCAACCCTGAAACCGGCCAGCCGGAGGTGCTGGAGCGCCGCCTGGTGCGCACCATCGGCATCCAGAAGGTCGGCTCGGACAAACTGACGCGGCGCCCAGTGGTCAAGATGGGCATTGCGATAGGCCAGAACGAGCAGACTGCGGAATTCGGCCTCAGCAATCGCAAGCATTCCACCTACCAGGTAAAAATCGGCCGCAGTATCCTCAAGGACGTCATGGTTGTGGATGTCAGCAAGAAGAATATCGCACCCTACCCGACAGCTGAGAAAACACCGGTCAGCACTGGAGACAAAGAGTGAACCAGAAGCGGACGTTTTTCAGCATCCTCATTCTGATGGCGCTGAGCGGTATCGTGATAGCGGTGCTGCGGCATTTCGCTACCGGTATCCCGTTCCTGCCCGGACAGGAGCAGTCGGTGTGGCTGGTCGAGGCGCGGGTCGACTTTGAGGCGGACGGGGGGCCGGTCACGGCCAACCTGAGTCTGCCGGATGCCCGGATGCCAGGGTTTGAAGTGTACGAGGAGCAGGCCGCCTCACCGGGCTATGGCTTCGCCATCCTGACCGAGAACGGCAACCGGCGTGCCGAGTGGACCAAGCGCGCGGCAGAGGGTGGGCAATCGCTGTACTACAAGGCGCAGCTGGTCGAGACCGGTAGCGACACCGCCGATACTGCCGACGACCCTGGTATTGGCGAGGTGCGACCGGACTACTGGGAGGAGGCACAGGAGCTGGCCGCCGGCGAAGTGCTCGATCTCGCCCGTGAAAAGTCCAGCTCCCCCCAGAGCCTGACACGGGAACTGGTCAAGCTGCTCAATAGCCCCGGCTCCCAGAACACGGCGCTGCTGCGCTCCAACACCTCGGACCAGGCTGACCTGTTGATGCTGTTGCTGGACCGCGCCGGTATCGCGACACGCTCTGTGATGGGGCTCTATCTGGAGGATGCCAGGCGGCGCCAGACCCTGACCCCTATGGTGGAGATCTACACCGGGGAGAAGTGGCTGCTGGTCAACCCGGTCACCGGTGAATTCGGCGTACCGCCGAACCTGCTGCTGTGGCATCGCGGCGGTGTTTCAGTGCTGGATGTCACCGGTGGCAAGAATTCGCGCGTACACTTCTCGATGATCCGGCAGACCGTGCCTGCGCTGCAGTTGGCACAGGTAAAGAACAGCGAGAGCGTATTCACCCGGCTGGGTGTCCAGCACCTGCCGATTGAAGAGCAGAGCATGTTCAAGCTGTTGTTGCTGCTGCCGCTGGGGGCGGCGGTGGTGGTGTTCATGCGCGTCATTATTGGCCTCAAGACCTCGGGCACTTTCATGCCGGTGCTGATCGCGCTGGCGTTCCTGCAGACGTCGCTGGTGGCGGGCCTGATCAGTTTTGTGCTGGTGGTAGCCGCGGGTCTCGCGTTGCGCAGTTATCTGTCGCGACTCAACCTGCTGCTGGTGTCACGGATTGCGACCTTGATTGTGCTGGTGATCTTCATGATCTCGGCATTCAGTATTATCGGGTACCAGCTGGGTTACAGCACCGGTATGACGATCACCTTCTTCCCGATGATCATCATCGCCTGGACGATAGAGCGGATGTCGATACTGTGGGAGGAGGACGGTCCCAGTGAGGTGTTGCGGCAGGGCGGTGGCAGCCTGTTGGTCGCGGTCTTCGCATACCTGCTGATGCAGACCCCTATTTTTGTGCACCTGACGTTCAACTTCCCCGAACTCAATCTTGTGCTGTTGGCTTCGATCCTGGCGATGGGGCAGTACACGGGGTACAAGCTGTCGGAACTGCGCCGTTTCCGCTCGATGGATGATCTCGGATGACAAAAGCGTGGGTTTCAGTCAGGCGCCTGAAGGAATTCGGCATGCTGGGCATGAACTGCCGCAATGTCGATTTCATCAATCGCTACAACCAGCGCAAGCTGTTTCCGCTGGTCGACAACAAGCTGAAGACGAAGTTGCTGGCGCAGGAGTACGATGTGCCGACCCCGGCACTGAAGTTTGTGGTGCGCGAGCAGCACGAGATCAGTCACATCGAACGCGAACTGGCGGACCTCGAGAGTTTCGCGCTCAAGCCGGCCAAGGGCTCGGGCGGCAAGGGCATACTCGTCATCACTGGCCGCCAGGGCGACAAATTTGTGCGCAGCTCGGGCGCGCTGATGGATATCGCCGATATCCGCCGTCATATGAGCAATATTCTCGCCGGTTTGTATTCGCTGGGTGGCACCGCCGATGTGGCGATCATCGAGGATCTTATCGCCTTCGATGATTGTTTCGCCGGCTATTCCCATGAAGGCGTACCCGATATCCGCATTATCGTGTTCCGCGGCTACCCAGTGATGGCGATGCTGCGACTCGCCACGGCCGCTTCCGATGGCAAGGCCAACCTGCACCAGGGAGCCGTTGGCGTGGGGCTGGCCCTGGATACCGGGCGCTGTCTCAATGCCGCGCAATTCGGTCGACCGATCAAGCTGCACCCGGACACCGGTCGCCCGCTGAGCGATATCCATATCGCCGGTTGGCGGGATATCCTGCTGCTGTCCTCGCAGTGCTATGACATGACTGGCCTGGGCTACATCGGCACTGATATCGTGCTGGACAAGTTCGCCGGGCCGCAGCTGCTGGAACTCAACGCCCGGCCCGGCCTGGCCATCCAGATTACCAACGGGCGGGGTCTGCTGCCGCGTCTGCGCCATATCGAAAACATGACGGTGAACCGGCGGTTCCGCACCGAACACCGTGTGGACTACGTAATGCGCCAGTTTGCCGAGCCGGACCTGGCGGCGCCAGCGACGGAGTAGGGCGGTGCGGCGTGCCCCTGTTACCTGTAGTTGACGATGACCGGGTCCGATGAATTGAGCGAGGCGTGCTTCTCGATTGACGCCGACAGCGGTGAAATCCTTGATTGCAATGACGCTGCGGCGCGACTGCTCGGGGGGACGCCAGCCAGCCTCGCAGGCGAGCCCTGGAACCGCGTCATTGTCGGCGATGCCATCTCACACAATGTCCTGACGCACGCGCTGCAGGCGGGGCGGCGCGTGATGTTGCCGCCGCTGGTCCTGCGCCCACCCGGCGCTCAAGAAATTGCGGTTGGCGGGGTATTGCTGCCCGCCGGGTCGGCCAGCCCGCGCCGGGTCTATCGGCTGCTGTTGTGGCAATGGTTCGAGGACAGCCCGCTGTGCGGCCCCGCCGCTTTTACGCCCTCCGATACACTGGCCGTGCTGGGCATTGACCAGCTCTGTTATGACGCCCACTGGGGCGCCGCTGACGCCGCGCAACTGATGGCGGATATCCACGACAGCCTGCTGGAAATCGTGCGCAGCGGCGACAGCGTCAGTCAGCCCATGGCAAACTCTATACTGATCACGCTGCGGGATGTGGGTATCGAAGGCGCGCGTGATATCTGCCGCGCCGTGCTGTCCCATCTCCGCCGCCAGCATACACTGCCGGGTACGGTGACTGCGGGTGCCCGCATCTGTGTCGGCCTCGCCCACGGCGGTCGCGGTGACAGTGCGCTGGCCACACTGGTGGCGGCGAACAATGCGCTGTTGCAGGCGCAGAGTGTCGGCGGCGCGGAGCCGATTCGCGCGGCCTCGGAGGACGATCACAAGCGCATTACCGGCACGCAGCTGAATCGCGCTGGCATTTTCAGTGAGCCCTGCCCCCCGGTGTCTCCCAAACTGCCGGCCAGTGGGGCGCGCGATGCGGCGCCGACCAGGCCGACCCTGAAGAAAGCCGCGCCCCCGGTCGCGCCCATCGAGAAAGACATTGAAGGCTATGTGGTCGACAATATGGAGGGCGCGGTCGACCAGGCCATTTTCCTGTCGCAACTGGATGTGCCAGTGGCGATTATCGGCCCGGCCGGCACCGGGAAGATGTATGTCGCGCGGGTTATCCATGAGCAGACCGGCGCTGCCGGCGATATGCTTGTCGCCATCGACTGTCGCGAGTTTCGCAACCGCAATGCGGCGCATACACGCATTGCCCGCGAGTTGTCGCAGGGCGAGGGCAAAACGCTGGTGTTCAAATCGCCGCACCTGATGCACGCGGAGGTGCAGCTGAAACTGGCCCGGCAGATCAGCACCCGCACGCTGGCCGATGTCAGTCCGCCGCGCTACCTGCCCCAGCTCAAGCTGATTGCGCTGTTTCCCGAGAAACTGGAGGTCCTGATCCGTCGCGGCCAGCTGGCGGCGCCGCTGGCAAGCGTCTTTGCCGGTTATCCGATCAATGTGCCGCCGATCAAGGATCGCAAGCAGGCGGTGTTGCGCTGGGCGCACAAGATTCTCGGGCAGGAGGGCATATCCCGTGACCGGGATATGAAGGGCTTTACCCCCGACGCCGAGCAGGCGATGCTGTTGTATGACTGGCCCGGCAATATCAGCGAAATGCGCCAGGTGATTCACGATGCGGTGGAAAAAACGGACAAGGATTGGCTGACTCCGGTCGATCTCGGCCTGTTCACCGGGATCAATCCCGACGGCGTGCCGTACCAGCCCGAGCCGAAGCCGTTTCTGGCCACGGCGACGGCCGAGGACCGTGAAGACGCAACCTATGTACCCTCCGCATCGGAAGCGCTGAATGTCGCACTGGGTGAGGCCGTACACAGTTTGCTCGCCCTGGACATGACCAAGCCTCTGGGCACCTGGCTGGAGGACGAACTGGTGCTTGCGGCGCTGGATCGGTACCGCGGCGACCTGCGGCAGACAGGGGAGTTCCTGCACACCAAACCACGGAATATCAGCCGTTGGCTGCCGAAAATTGCCGCGCGCGAGGACGAGCGCAGTGGCAGTGCATTGTGGCAGAAACCACACCGCCTGTTGCGGGAGTGGGTCCGGGAGTCACCGCAGCTGGAGGTGTCTCCATTGACACTGCTGGCAGACCAACTCATGGCGCATGTGAACGAGCAGGGTGGTGCGCTCGGGTCAGCGGCGCGCGCGCGCATCATGGGTGTGTCCACGCCGACCTACCTGAAGCGCTGCCGCGAGACCGGGAACAACTGAAAGGGGATTAGCGATGGCGGGAAAGCGGACAAACGAGGGTTCACCGGCGAGATCGACCGGCGGCGCGCAGCGCAGTGGCAAAACCGTCGAGGATTACGCGCGTGAGTTTGAACAGGGCCGCGTGGATGAGTTGCCCGTCAGCCTGGGATTTTCGGCGCGCCTGAATATGTTGTGGGATCTCGCGGGCGCCGCGCCGCCGCAGACCGAGGGGCGCGTGATCAGTGTGCTGGGAATCAACCGCGACTGGCGTGAGGCGGATGTGCGCAAGTGGCTGCAGAAGGATGTCCTGCCGCCGCGTATCGATCTGCACAATATGGTGACATTCCTTGTCGCGCAACTGGACCAGGGGCAGGATGTGCGGCGCTGGGAGGCGTTTCTTGTCTACGGCTCACCGATTGTGTCGTCACCGGTCAACCAGGCGCTGTATCGCGAGGACCAGACACGCCGTGAGATCGCCTCCACCATTTTTGCCCAGATCACCGATGAATACGGTATCCCACCCTCGGCCTACGAGGCCGACCAGGTGTTCCAGCGCTGCCTGACCCTGATGCACAAATTCAATATCTACGAGCTGCGTGATTTTCAGTCCGGGCATCTGGAACCCTTCAAGAGCGTGATGTTCCCGGGTGCCTGACCAGGCCCTGAACATCGGCCTGGTGCTGTCAGGCGGCGCCCGTGACGCCGTGGTTGCGGCGCTGTCACAGGCCGGATACGAGGTGCATGTCGCCGCCAGTCTCGAGCGGGTGCGCACACTGATTGCGCGCGAGATCGTGGATGCGTGGATATTCGATGCCAGGGCCGAGGATGTGTTGGAATTGCTGCTGCCCACCGGCCGCTTTCTGCTGCCGGCGGACAATATCCCCATGGCGCAGACCGCTGCCGGCATCCGTGGCTGGGTGGAGGGCCTGTTGACACAGTTGGGTATGGCCCTGTCGAGTGGCGTGACAGCCGCCCAATGCAACGCCATCGATCGCTGGTCGGAGATTCGTGGTGTCTGGTTGCTGGCGGGTTCTGCCGGTGCCACAACAGCGATACAGTCTTTTCTCAACAGTTTTGCGCAGCCACCGCCGGTGGCCTTTCTGTACGCCCAGCACCTGGATCCGGCTCAGCAGCATTTGCTGCACAACTTTACGGTGCAGAACAGCCAGTTCACGCTGTGCATCGCCGACGGTGTACAAACACTGCAGCCCGCCCGGCTGGTGATGATTCCGCCGCGCCACAAGGTGGCGATCACAGCCTTCGGGCGACTGTCGAGCACGCGCGAGGAGTGGACGGGTCCGCACACCCCAGACATCAATGAACTGCTGGTGATTCTGAGTGCAGCGCAATTGCCGTCCCCGGGCGTCATCGTGTTCAGTGGTATGGGCAATGATGGCGCTGCAGCGCTGCCGGTCTTTGAAGCCGCCGGTGGCCGCGTCTGGGCGCAGTCCCCCGACAGCGCGGTGTGTCCGGCGATGCCGCAGGCGGCGATAGACAGCGGCCGGGTGCAGAGAGTCGCTGATCCGGCCGCTTTGGCCAGTGCGCTTGAGGCGTTGTACAGCACCTGATTCCCTTCGTGAGACGTCACGGCCGACGACCGCAGCGGAACTGCTTCACAGAATTGCAAGCTCTGTTTCAAGTTGTTCTGTTTATAAAAAACCAATTTATATCAGTAAGATAGCGTGATATTCCCCCCGTTGAACCCGCTTTTTTGCCCCCGAAATCGAGCGACTTTCTGGAGAAATCTCCAGTTTTCACTTGCTGGAAATGCGGGGTATGGAAATACTGTTATCTCATAACCAAGCGGAATAACTACTCAGGATATGAGGGAAGTCATGAACAACGAAACAGTACAACTTGATATCAGCGGAGTGAAGATCGCGGTTATCGATGATGCGAAGACCATTCGCATGATGATGTCCCACACCCTGCGCGGCATGGGCTGTGAAGTGGAATGTGCGGAAGATGGCTACAAGGCGCTGGGCATGTTGCGCCGTTTCAAGCCCGACCTGATCTTTCTCGATATCACCATGCCGGAACTGGACGGCTACCAGACCTGCACCCTGATTCGCAATGCTGAGGACACGCGACACACCCCGGTGGTGATGCTGTCGTCTTCAGACGGAATTTTCGATATCGCCAAGGGGCAGGCTCGAGGCGCGACAGCCCACGTCACGAAAATCCCGCCGGAGTCTGTGCTGCGTGAACTGATCTACAACCACACGCTCAGGAAGGCGGCCGCCTGACCATGGGACTTTCCGCATTTCAATCGCTGGAACTGCTGGAACGCCTGCACGCGTATGACAATGTGCCGGCGCCCGAAGTCGCCCCGCGGCCGGTGACCTGGGTAGGGAGTTCGCTGGGCATCGCCGGCGTGCCGGTGCTCATCGGTGCCGGAGAGATGGACGAGCTTATTGAAACACCAGCGGTGACAACCATTCCGGGCACCAAACCCTGGGTGCTTGGCGTGGCTGCCTACAAGGGCGGGCTGTTGCCCATATTCAGTGGGGACGTACTGTTTCGCAAACGCCCCTACATCGGCCGGGTGCGCGATTGGTGCATGGTTATACGTCGCCCCGGTATGTATTTCGGGCTCACCTTGAGCCATGTCCAGCGCGATCTGCGGTTTCCGATCGACGAGCGGATCATGGATCACCCGGTGGATCCGGATTTTGCCGAATACGCGCTTGGCGGTTTTATGTACAAGGGTGAGTTCCTGGCAGTTCTTGATATCGACAAATTGGTAGCGGATGAAGAGTTGGCAAATGCCGCCGCCAGAAAAGTTTCTTCCATTAAGGGGAAAAGCAATGAATAAGGCATTGAAAATAGGTGTTCCCAACCTGTGGCTGGCCGCCATGGGATTGGGGGTTCTGGGGTGTCTTGCCGGTGCGGCTTACGCCCTCTCCAAGACACAGTTGGACGCGGGTACGCTGGCGGCGCTGATCGGTGCGCCGGGCGTGTTGGCGGTTGCACTGCTGGCTTACCGCGGGCAGCGACGGCGTGTGGAGTATACCGAGCGCGGTGTCGCCGAGATCAACAGCGCACTGGTGAAGATCGCCGAAGGCGATCTCACGGTGCGTGTGCCGGAGGACAACTCGGTCACCCGTGACATCGCCAGGGAGATCAATGCATCCACCCAGCGCCAGCGCGAGTTGATCCGCAACATCAAAACCCCTTTCAAAGTGTCCACCGAGGGCATCAACAAGATTGGCGGTATCGCGGAGGGGCAGGTTGAAAAGGGGCGCGAGCTGACACGCTCTGTGGTTGAGTCCACCACCGCTGCCACGGAGATGGTGCGCACTGCAGAAGAGATCAAGCAGTCGACGGCGGAGGCGGCCAGGACGTCCGAGCGCAACCGGCAGCGGGTCGCCCAGGGCTATGAACTGACCAAGGATATGTCCAAGGCCTCCGCCGATGTGCGCGAGTCCGTGCAGGAGACCTCCAAGTCTGCCAAGCGCCAGGGCGAGCTGATTCAATCGGTGACAGCGGCGGCGGAATATATCCAGGCGCTGAATACGAAAATCTCGGTGGTGGCGATCAATACCCGGATCGAGGCTGAGAAAGCCGGTGAGCACGGGCGGCCGTTTCTGGGCATTGCCGAGGCCATCGGCGACCTGATGCGTGAGGCTGAGGAAGAGGGCCGCAAGATTATCTCGCAGGTGCGGATGCTGCAGAACCTGTCAGCCGACAACCTGTCCAGCATGGAAAACACGGTGGGTACTGTGGTGACGATCCTGGAGTACATCGACCGCTTGGACAGCTCGCTGGAGGAGATCAACGCCGGGTCCTCCGCGATTACCAAGATTATTACCTCAGTGGATGATGCGGCAGGCCAGTCAGCGACCACCGCGCGCCATATGAACAGCTCGATGGATGCGATTCGCGAGCGCAACCTGGATATCAGTGAGTACAGCGAGTCGACACTGGTCGGCGTCAGCAGCCTCAAGGCCTCCATGCGCGAAGTCGAGGAAAGTCTCAGCCAGTTCCGTATTGAGGAGGTGACCGAGGCCGAGCGCACACTGGCGGCCATCGAAGACCTGAAGAAAGTCCAGGGCGCGAAAAAGGTCTATCGAGAGGAAGAGATGACCGCGCTGGAGCAGGCTAAAGTGGCGCAGGTTTCTGTGTGAACGCAGCGGCTTCCAAACGCCCGCCCGAGCTCGGCAGCGGCCAGCTGGAACTGCTGATGCAAAAGCTGCACACGCATGCAGGCATCAGGATCGACAGTACGCGGTCGGTGATAGCCGGTTCTATACAGTCCCGTATGGCATACCTCGGTTTGTCAGATGTAGGCAGCTATCTGGCGATCTTTGATGAGAGCATCGGTGCGCGAGCCGAGTGGCTTGCGCTGATCGACCTGCTCACAGTCAAGGAGACACGCTTCTTTCGCCAGCCCGAAGCCTACGAATGCCTGGCGCAGTACGTCGATGAGTTGCTCTGCGCCGGCCCGACACCGAGTGAACTGTCCTTCTGGAGTGCGGGTTGCTCGCATGGACAGGAGCTGTACTCAATGGCGATGGTGGTGGAGAGTGCCGTATCGCGGCATACGCCGTGGCTGCAGTGGCACGGTATCGGCACCGATATCAGCTTCAATGCCATTCGCCAGGCGCAGCAGGCGATCTATCCCGAGGAGGCGATGCGCTTCATCCCGGCCGAATACTGCGATAGCTACATGGATGACAAGTTGGGTGGTCGCCGCCGGGTGACTGATGCGATTCGTGCGCGAACACATTTTTTCCACAGTAATCTGCTGCACGTCGACAGCGCCCCGTTTGCCGATTTCAATATTATTTTCTGCCAGAACACCTTGATCTACTTCGAGCGTGAGCGGCAGCGCTGGATCATCGACCAGTTGGTCAAGCGCCTGCGCGTCGGCGGTTTGCTGATTCTGGGTGCGGGTGAAGATGTGTCCTGGTTGGGTCAGAACGTGCACCGGCTGGAGTGGCCGGGTGTATGTGCCTATAAGAAAACTGGAGGTTGAGCGAGTGAATATGAAACCGGACATCGTGTCCCTGAAGTGGGTGATCGGCCTCATCAATGAACAGGCCGATGCCGCCGAGGCGGCCCTGGTTGAGTACGGCCAGGACCCGGCGCAGAAGCAGGCTCTGCTGCGCTGCATGTGGTCAGTGCACCAGATAACCTCAACCCTGCGCGCACTGGGCATGCGCAAGGCGGAGATGCTGACGCTGGAGATGGAGCGCAGTCTCAACTTCCTGTACAAAGACAAAGTCCTCGGAGAGCGTCGCAAGCTGGCCATGGGCGGGTTGATGCAGGCGCTGAAGATTATCCCCGCCTATCTGGAACACACGCAGAACCAGCGCGTCGATACCGGTCGCGGGCTGGAGAAGTTCGTCAACGATCTGCGGCGCTGGGTGGGTGAACGCCCGCGTCCGACCGCCTTCTTTTTCTATATGGAGATCGATCCGCGTGCCGGCATCACCGCCGGTGCGATGCCTGCCGCCGACGAGGAGATCAGGAGCCGCGCCAATGTGATGCTGGCGCTGTACCTCGAAATGGCGAAACAGGCACTGCGCAAGCGCAATGTCACCGAGAGCATGAAAACCGTGGCGCGGATCGCCAGGAAGATGCAGATTCTGATGGCCGGTAGTGAGCAGGAGCGATTCTGGTTCACGATGATAGGACTGTGCGAAGGTATTGCTGGCGGTCTGATTGTTCCCGATGAATGTATTGCACAAATATTCAAATCGGGCGCTTTCGCAATAAAGTTCGCGCGTGAGAACGGCAGCGCGATAGACGATTCCATCGACTACGACAGCTACCTGCAGCAAATGCTCTACTACGTCGCATCCTGTCGCTCCAGACCGGTGCATATCACTGCCATTAGACAGGCGTTCGGCATCACCGACAATACCATCATGGATGCCAGCCAGGGCCTGGTGCACAGCGACGCCATCGTGATTGCGCTGAAGGGCGCATTGCACCACCTCAACACGGCAGTAGAGTACCTGTCTGTCCACGACCTGGTGGCTGTGGCGAGGAAGAAGCAGGAGGAGAAGGATATCAGTGTGCTGGATGCGGTTGAGGCCGCCGAGCAGCGCCTGGTGGCAGCGGGACAGCTGCTGCATGCCGATTCACTGCGAAAAGTGCAGCAGCAACTCAGGCCTTTCTTCAGTGGTGGCGGTGTTGCCGATCTGCAAAAAGTCGCCGAGAGCGTGCGTGAGATAACAGTCGGTATCTCCGACGTGAAGACGGATATCGAACACAAACTGCAGCACGGCTTGAACAGCTCTTATGCCGGGAAAGAGTTCGAGTTGCGCGAGAGTGTGGCGACAGCGACCTTCCGCCAGATGGGCCTGGTGGAGAATTACCTGCACCAGATCCTGCGGCGCAAGGCGTTGAAGAGCGCGCTCGACAAAAAGCCGTTCGACAGGGATAGCGTGCTGCGCCTGACCACTGCCCTGCAGCGGCACCTGAACAAAACTGACAAGGGCGATGAGGAGTTGCGCCAGGCGATCAGGGATGCGGACAACGGTGACCCCGATCTCGACCTGCTCTACAGCCTGTCACTGGACTACCTCGGTAAACTGGAATCCATTCCCGATCGCAGGGCGATCAGTGAATCCCTGCAGCTGCTCGATGAAATTGCCGGTGCGCTGCACTTTTCCGGCATGGCGCGCGAGGGCGCGGTGATAGAACAGTGTGCCAAGTGGCTGTCGGCGGCCAGCGATGCCGGCAGTGTGCGCGAAGACGATGCGTTCCGCTGTTTTGCGGACGCCTTTGCGCAGATCGAGATGCACCTGCAGCGATCGATTCTGGATCCGCTGGATGATACCTCGCACATACTTGCACTGGCCGAGCAGCGGGCAGCGGAGCTGGGCAGGGGTATAGCCCGACTGTCACCCGGGCGCAAGATTGCAGAGATCGTCGCCACGACTGGTGCGGGTGAAGTCAGGGACGAGCTGCTGGTGCAGGATGTAGAGATTCCCGAGGAGTTTCGCGACGTGTTTATCGAGGAGTCTGAGGAGATGGTCGCCGAGCTGAGCAGGCTGACGGCAGACTGGCTGCGAGACCCCAATAATCGCGAAGTCCTGCGCGATATTCGCCGGCACTTCCACACCTTCAAGGGCAATGGGCGCGCGGTGGGCGCCAACGTCCTCGGTGAGTTGGGGTGGGCTGCCCAGGACATGCTGGATCGCTCGCTCGACGGCGAGCTGGCCGCGGGTGCCACTATGCAGTCCCTGGTCAACGAGGTGGTCAGTGCGCTGCCCGACCTCGTGCGGTCCTACAGCAACGAGACCGGCCCCGATATCGGTCGCATTCGCGAGCTGACCAACGCCTGCTTCTCTGTGGCCGCATCGGGCGAGCCACAGGCACAGGGCACTTCAACCGGGATCACGGGAGTGATCAACGCAACCGGTGGATTGGCAGAGAGCCAGGCTGCCCCAACCAATCTGACACATTAGTCCGGCAGTACTGACGGCTCACCGGATAGGGAGAACGATTGTGCATACTGATAAGAATCTGGACGAACTGAACTTCAGTTCGGCCGCAGATCAAGAAGAGAGTGATCAGGAAAAAAGCCTGCGCTGGCTGTTGGACATGGATCTCTCCGAGCCCGAGGAGAAATTGTTCACGGTGGCCGGTGATGATTACCTCGATACCGAACTCTCTGCGTTCGAGGCCGAAGTGGCTGGCAGGCCGCTTGTTCGCGGCAACGCCGCGGGTGACGACCTGGCCAGCTATGTCGAAGAGGAGATCGTAGTCTCCTCCGCCGGTGCGGGCGCCGATATCTACAACCGCCAGGAGGCAACCTCAGAGGTCGCCTCCTCGCGCATGGTGCGCGACGGCTTTATGGCGATCGATTTCTCCAGCGGCCGTGACGGTCTGCAGGGCGGTAACACTGTCCACGTGGAGGAGGGCGCCGATATTCTGGGCCTGGCCGGTGATGACGACATCGGTGAGAAGTTTGTATCCATCAAACGGGTCAAGCCCGCGGCGCAAGTCGCGACAGTCCCGGCATACAGTAGCAGCGTCGTGCGCTCGGAAGCCAGGATAGCAGCGCCGGAAGCTGCGCCCGAAGCGGTGCAGCAGCCGGAACCCGACCAGGCGCTATTTACAGCGCCGGTTACAACTGCGGACGCGGTGGGCGATGCCGTGGCCGCTGCGCCGGTCTTTGACGCCGCGCCAGCGCCGATCGGCGGTGGCGACAGCATTGCGCCACCCGCGAACTATTCGGATGTGGGTGACTATGTCGCAACCCTGCCCGACTCCATGGACGACGATGAGTTCGACAGCTACTTGCTGGGCGGGCAGAACCTGCCGGACGGCGACTCCGATCCCGAGGACCTGGTGTGGCAGCGCGAGGAGGGCGTCGTCTCGGTGGATCCTTCCAGCGATGTCCTGATCGACTACCACGAGGACTTTCAGGCGCTGGGCGAATTTGACGGGCAATCGATCGAGGCCAGCGTCGCAGATGAACTGCCGCCTGTGCCGTACAGCGAAGACCTGTCCGGCGACTACCAGGACGGCTTCCATGCGGCTGCCGACGACCTGCCGTCCCTCGAAGCGGTGGAACTGGACGCCGGGTTTGGTGAGGATATTTTCGGCGATGACTTCGCCCAGGGGTTTACCGCGGCACTGCCCGGCGATGGCGATCTGGCCGCCTCCGATATCGAGGCGGTCTTTGCCGACCTGTCGCAACTGGATGACCACCGCGACGAAATCTGTGGTGTCGGTTTCGACGCCTTCGAGACGGTAGCCCCGGTTGAGGCGCCCGTCGAGTCACCGCTGCAGTACGCCGCGGAGCAGCAAGCCGCAGCGGTTGAGCCGGAGTGGCTGGAGCCAGAGCCGGTCGCAGCAGCGGCCAGCACCGAGCCGGTCGAGGAAATGGATGCCGCGGCCTTTGATGGTACCTGTGTGGACGGATTTGTTCCCGACTACATCACGTTCAACTACTCCACCCAGAGCAATGCGGAAATTTTCACCGATTTCCTGGATGCCTTCATAGAAGAGGGGTCTGACGAGGTAGAGAAGCTTGAGAATGAGGTCGGGGAGTGGGAGCGCAACGTTACCAGCGAACCGCTTTTCGCCAGCGTGTCGCGAACCCTGCACACGCTGAAGGGCATTGCAAAGGGTGTTGGGCTGCAGCGGCTGGGAACGCTCGTACACAACTTTGAGACACTGCTGGAGAAGATGCCGAGACCGGCCAGCGGTGAGGAGCAGAATTATTTTCGCATCGTCAACGCCTGGCTCGACGCCATCGTGCGCGGCGTGGAGTACGTCGAGGAGAACCGGGCGGACGTGGCCAGTGAGTTTCCTGTACCCGTCGTCGCCCAGGCGCGCCCGGCCACAGCTGAGGAGAGCCATGCCCCCCTGCAGCCTGTCGAGACGGCACCGCAGCAATTCGAGACCACGATTGCCAGCGATGAGACCAAACCCGTGGGGCTTTCCGCACTGGAGAAAAAACGCGATCAGCAGTTGGCCGATGAGGGTGCCAAGGTGCTCGCGGCGCAGCAATCGGTGCGAATCACCTCCGAGAAACTCGATCACCTGCTGAACCTGACCAGCCAGGCCCAGCAACTCGGGGTGCGGGCATCGCAGAACACCAGTCGCAGCAAGCGCTCGTCGGCTGAGCTGCAGGCGCGGCTATCATCGGTGCGCACGCATATCCGCAAGATTGCCGACCGCGCCCTGCTTGATGTCAACGCCCGTCCAGGCAGTTCCACGCCCGATATGGATGCGCTGGAGATGGATCAGTACTCAGAGTTGCAGGAGGCCGCCAGTATCCTGCGCGAGGGTGTTGAGGATCTCGCCGACCTGGTCGACGTGGTCAGTCGCCAGAACATGCAGATCGAGACCCTGCTGAAGCAGCAGTCCTCGGTCATCTCGAGTATTTCATCGTCTATCCAGGGCGCCAGGGTGGTGCCGGTGTCGCGGCTCATGCCCGGCCTGCGCCGCATTGTGCGCACGGTCAGCACTGACCTGGGCAAGATTGTCTCGTTCAAGTCACTGAATGAAACCGGTGCCCTGGACCGCGATCACTACGCCCGCTTGCAGGTGATACTGGAGCATATGGTGCGCAACGCGCTCGATCACGGTATTGAGACGCCTGAGGAGCGGATGGCAATGGGCAAGCCCACCGGGGGCCGCATTACCATCGATGTGCGCAAGTCAGGAGCGGATTACCTGGTCCGGCTGGCCGATGATGGCCGGGGTATCGATCCGGATGCGATTCGCGAGTCCGCCTACGAGAAAGGTCTGGATGTGGATGTGGACGCACTCAGCGATGAGGAGGCTATACGCCTGATCTTCCACAAGGGTTTCTCCACAGCCAGCACCCTGAGTGAAATCTCCGGTCGCGGTGTCGGCATGGACATCGTTCTGACCGAGCTGCAGCAGATCGGCGGTGATGTCCAGATTCAGTCGGCTGTCGGACTGGGCACGGCATTTGAAATCCGAATCCCCAGCAATGTGTCCGTGAACGGCGCGCTGCTGGTGCGTTCGGCGGGAGAGTCCTATGCGATTCCGCTGAACGGTCTGGTCGCGGTGGAGCAGGTTTCAGTCGAAGATTTTTTTGCCGCCATTGAGGGGCATACAACGCTGTCGATCGCCGATATCCAGTGCGAGCCGACCTACCTCGCCACCCTGTGCCAGGGTGTGGGTCTTCCCGATCGCAGCACCTGGGGCAAGTTTGTGCCGGTTATCGTGGCCGGTGGCGCCGATCGCCATATGGCGATTGCCATCGACAGCCTTGAGGAGGCGCTGGAACTGGTGGTTCGCTCGCTGGGCTCGCAGTTCTCAACCGTGCCCGGTGTCGCCGGCGCGGCGACGACAGCGGAGGGCGAGGCGATTATTGCGCTCGACCTCAATCTGCTGGTCAGCACCGTGGGCGCCGATGGTATCGCGCCGGTGGCGGTCAGCCAGCAGAAGTCGACCACACTGCTGGCGCTGGTTGTCGATGACTCCAGGACGCAGCGCATGGTGGCCACCAGTCAGCTGGATACGGTGGGTGTCGAGACCATCACCGCAGAAAATGGCCTGGTGGCGATCGACCTGCTGAATGCGACGCACCGCTTGCCGGATGTAGTGCTGCTGGATGTGGAGATGCCGGTCAAGGACGGTATCCAGACGCTGCGTGAGATCCGCAAGTCGCGTCGCTACGGTCATCTGCCTGTGATTATGGTGACGTCGCGCACCGGTGCGAAACACCGTGCGCTGGCGGGTGAGGCGGGTTGCAACGGCTATATGGGCAAACCCTTCAACTTCCCGGAACTGGTCCGGCGGATCAATGAGCTGACCGGGCATGACCTGCAGCTGACCTAGGGGACGACTCAATGACTGACGAGACAAAACTGTGGTGTGCGCTCATACCCTGCTCCCGAACCGAGACCTGGGCGGTACCGCAGAACTGCCTGGCGGAGATAGTGACACTGCACACGGATGCACTGCAGCCGCCCGCACAGATCATCTGGCGTGAGCGCACCGTGCCGGTGCTGGACCTCGGTGGTGAGGAGGGTCCCGAGTGGCAGCAGCCACACCGCGATGCCGGCCTCGTGGCTGTGTTCCTCGGTCTCCGGGGCGATGACTGCGAGTACTGGGCGGTTGCCATCCGGGGCGACGGCCTGAAAGTGGCCCCCCTGGTGCCCGCCGAAGTCGAGGATGCGCCGGGGCAGGCCCGCGACTACGCCACAGCGGCCTTTACGTTCCATGGCCAGCTTTGCCAGGTGCCTGACCTCGACAGTTTCCAGAAAAAAATCGCCGTCAGTTCGATGGTCGCTTGACAGATATTGGAGAGAAATCCGTTGCATTTAGATGAGATAGTCGGCTGGATTGATTCGGCTTTCGGCGATACCGCACCCCGTCCCGCGCCGGGGGATGAAGAGGCCCTGAAGCGGATTTTTGGCGACTCCGGCTTCCAGCGCTATTTGAAGGACCAGGTCAATCGCCAGATTATTCGCGACTACCTGACCAATGCTGTGGTGTTGGGCGAGATTCCCGAGGGCGGGCTCGCCGCCTTCGCATCCCAGATGATGTCAGAGGACAGTCGCGCGACACTGGCGCTGTTCATGCTGATGAGTTCAGTCGAGGAGGCGAAGGATCTGCCGCTTGTCAGCGGTGATACGGAGGGGCTGAAGCCGCTGGCGCCGGCCCCGAAGCAGCCGCCCTACATCAAGTTGGTGACCAACTGAGAGACCGCAACAGCGGTCTCGCTTCCCCATCAAGCCCCGTCTGATGCCAGAAGTGACACTGATATACGGCGATAATAATTAAAAAAATGGCATTTTAAGCAAAAAAACTCTTTTAAAACGAAAAAAATATTAAAAAATGGCATAAAAACAGCCCTTCATTTTAATAGTGTTAAAAAAAGGCGCACTGTGTGTTGTCGCCGCCCCCACCCCGCCGTATAACTTGGTTGTCGCCCCCGATTGGGTGGCGATGTGGACGGGGAACGTCTGGTCGATTGCGGCGACTCCCTCCCCTCCAGGTAATCGAACAGAGTCAAAACTGAAGATCAGTGGGGTATGGAACAATGTTGACAATAACTCCGACGGCAGTTGTAGATCAGGTTCCCGCCGAGGGACCGGAAGTTTTCGCCGTAATCGGTGGCAAAAAAGTATTTCTGCCTGCCGAAGCCAGATATGTAATGCAAGACGTGCGCGGGCTCTGGTATTACAGTTCGCGCAAGCCGCGTCCGAAGGAAGGTGACTGGACGCCAAACAAAACCAGTATTGCCTGTCTCACCGAGCGCGGCTACGTGCGGGCGCTGAAGACGGACACCGTGCAGCAGTGGCTGGACACCTGCCAGCGGACCGTGCGCATGGTCAGGTCAAACAACGGCGGCGAGCGTCGTCCCTGCGAGGATTGATCGCTACTGGCGAAATGCTCGCCGTATGACGTTGACCCCTCCGCATTGGGGTACCCACGCTGTAGAAGTTTGCTAGACTGGGGTCACTTTAGCGGCCCCGATTCCCCTCATGACAGATATTGCCCCCGATACCGGGACTGGCCCAGTCCCGGAGTCAGCCCGCCTGATGCGTCGCGCGACATACGCCTCGCTGGGCGTTGCCATCATACTGGTGCTGGCAAAAGCGGCCGCCTGGGCTGTCACCGACTCGGTTGTGCTGCTCGCCACGCTGATTGACTCTGCCCTCGACGCCATCGCCTCACTGATCAACCTGCTCGCAGTGCGCCACGCGGTGACGCCGGCTGACAGGGAACACCGTTTCGGGCACGGTAAAGCAGAGGCGCTCGCCGGGCTCGGGCAGTCCGCGTTTATCGCCGGGTCCGCCGGCTTCCTGCTGCTGGAATCGGTGCGCCGACTGATGCACCCCGTACCGCTTGAATCCTATGGGCCGGGTCTCGTCGTCATGGGTTTTTCGATAGCGCTGACACTGGCGCTGATCACCTTCCAGCAGCATGTGATCCGCAAAACCGGGTCCACCGCAATCAAGGCGGACGCGTTGCACTACCGGACAGATTTCATGATCAACGGCTCCGTTATCCTCGCGTTGATACTCGCTATCGAAGGCTGGCACGGCTTTGATGCGGTGTTCGCAATCGGTATCGCGATCTACATCCTCTACAGCTCCTGGGCAATCGTGCGTCAGTCGCTTGATGACCTGATGGACAGGGAGCTGCCGGAGGAGGAACGCGAGGAGATCAAGCGCATCGCCAACGCACACCCCGGTGTGCGCGGACTGCATGACCTGCGCTCGCGCCGCTCGGGGATTGCGACGTTCATCCAGTTGCACCTCGAACTCGATGACAATCTCTCACTGCTGCAGGCGCACAAAATCTCGGATGAGGTCGTGAGTCAGTTGCAGGAAAGCTACCCGGCTGCCGAAATCATCATTCACGCTGATCCCGCATCCATCGTGCCGCTGGAGCCGGTGCCTGAATTCCTCAAGGACTAGGCGGGCCGTGGCGGCTCTGGCTTCGGGTCGCGGTGTTGGGGCGACTGTGCGTGGCAGGCGCGGATCACCGGCAAATACCAACTTCAGTAAATAGTTCACTCTTACTGCGAGCAGAATCGTCCTATAGTCCGTTGGTTGCCTTATCGCCAGGAGGGCAAATCAGCTATTGATTTATAAAAAGTGGAGGGAAGCCATGTTTCATAAATGCGCGCGAACAACACTGTCGCTTACTGTAATGCTGACCTCGGGACTGACCCTGAACGCAGCGATGGCACAGCAGTTGGAAGAGGTTATTGTCACAGCGCAAAAACGTGCCGAGTCGCTGCAGGATACGCCGATCGCCATCAGTGCCTACGACAGCGCGAGCATTGAGGCGATGGGACTGATCGATGCCAAGGATATCGGCGCGGCATCCCCGTACCTGCAAATGCCGGCCTACCCGAATGCGACCAACAATCTCGCGCTGTTTATTCGCGGCATCGGCAACGCCGATTCCATCGTGCTCACCAAGGATCCCACTGTCGGGCTGTACTACGACGGGGTATACGCGGCGCGCTCAACCGGCCTGTTGTCGGACCTGTCTGAACTGGAGCGAGTGGAAATCCTTCGCGGCCCGCAGGGGACCCTGTACGGGCGCAACACCATGGCCGGTGCCATCAATTTCATCAATGCCAAACCCACGGGTGAGCTGGGCTTCAAGCAGACCCTCAGCGCCGGCAACTACGATAGCTGGCGCTCGGTGAGCCACCTGAACCTGCCCGATGTGTCGGGTTTTAAAGCCAAGTTGACAGCGGCCTTCTCCGATCGTGAGGGCTGGGTGCAGAACGAGGGCGCGAATGAGGTGCCCGGCTACGATTACACCGACTACTACAAAAAGGAGACTGAGGGCTACCGGGCGGCGCTGCGGTTTGACGGTATTGACAAACTGCTGGTGGATTACAGCTACGATTATTCGGATGTGACCTCATCGCCGCCGTACTTCCAGTACAGCGGGCCCACCGGAGGCACCACGGTGGCCGGCCTGCCGATTACCAACAGCTTCACGGATCGGTTGAAACATACCCGCTCCCCGACCGGTGGCGCGCAGACCGCCTACTACCTGCCGGACTCAACCACCGAGGTCAACGGGCATAACCTCACCATCAGCTATGAACTCAGCGACAACCTGACGTTGAAGTCGATCACCGGTTACCGGGATTTCGACGATGAAATCTCGCAGAACTTTGCCCAGGCCTTTGGTGATGCCGGCAGTCTCGAGGTCTACACCAAGACACAGCAGGACCAGTGGTCGCAGGAATTGCAGCTGCTGGGCAGTGCCGAGCGCCTGCAGTACGTCGGTGGCCTGTACTATTTCAATGAAAACGGTGACCAGATGGAGCGGCAGTACCTGGATCGCGCCGCAGTCGATCAAATGGGCATCTACGCCTTCGACTTCTTTACCATGAAGCCCTGCTCGGACGGCACCCGGCCGGGGCCGATCTGCACTGATTTTGTGAATGGCACGCTGCCCAATTACCTGGGTGAGTACAAAGTCAGTACCGATGTCGAGTCCTGGGCGGCGTATGGCCAGTCCACCTACACGCCCGATATCCTCGATGACAAACTGGACCTGACACTGGGGCTGCGTTACACCGACGATCAACGCGAGGCGAGTCGCACCAATGACGGCTGGTACGCGAACTCGTTTGCGCCCGGGGCCACCGACTCCAGCAAGGACCGCTTCGATTACACTGCGATCGCCGACTACAACTGGACCGAAGCGTTCTCGACTTACGCCAAGGTGTCCACCGGCTTCCGCTCCGGGGGCTCCAGTCGCAACGGGGTGGACTTCAACAAGCCGTTTGACAGTGAGGACCTGACCTCCGGTGAAATCGGCTGGAAATCGGAGCTGCTGGACCAGCGAGTCCGCTTCAACGGCGCGGCCTACTACATGCGCATCAACGATATCATCCTCGACTACCTGCCCGACCCGGTGCTCAGTCCGCAGCTGGTGGAATCCTTCAACTCGGGTGATGCCGATGTCTATGGTCTGGAGATCGATCTGCAGGCGGCGGTCACAGACCAGTTTCTCGTAGGGCTGAGTTACGCCTACCTGGACTACGATTTCAGTAATGTCGACTTTCCGGATGGCACCGATCACACCGATACCACGGAACTGGTATGGGCCCCGAAAAATGCCTACTCGGTCACCGCTGACTACGAGCTGCCGATCAGCATCGGGCAGTTGCGCTTCCACCTCGATTACTCGTGGCAGGACGACCAGTTTGCGCTGGCCAATACCGAGTTCGGGAAAGTGGAGGTGGGCGATTACGGCCTGCTCAATGCGCGCATCAGCCTGGCCGATGTCGAGATGGGCGGTCTCAGCTGGCAGTTTGCCGTGTGGGGCAAAAACATCACCGACGAGGACAGTGTGAATTACCGCATCGGCTCGACGGCCACCACCTATCTGGCACCCGCCATGTGGGGCGGCGAGGTGATTTTCGAGTTCTGACTGTGTCGTCAGTGCGCGAGGTGCACTCGGCGGGGCGGTTTCACGGGGGCGCCAGTGGCAGCCCCCCTTTTTTTTTCTGACAGCCGCACCGGCGGGTACTGTGCGACACGAGGGAGATACTTGAACGCACTCAAAACATACTGTATGTTCAAATCCGTTTTCCAGGTGGCGGGCCGAAGGCGTATCCACCTGCAGCGTCTATACTGAAGCGGTCTTCTCCCGGCGGTCGTGAGACCGTCTGGCAGCGAGCCAATTGAACTGTGAGGTAACCCCGTGAGCGATCTTGAACAATTCCGCCAGGACACCCGGACCTGGTTGGAGAGTAATTGCCCCGAGTCCATGCGCGTGCCGGTCAAGGGCTTTGAAGACCTGTACAACGGCGGTCGGAACCCGGAGATAGCGCATCCCGACCAAAAGCTGTGGTGTGACCGCATGGCCGAGCGCGGCTGGACGGTCCCGCACTGGCCGAAGGCCTACGGCGGTGGCGGCCTGGATGCAGCCGAGGTGAAGATCCTCAGTGAGGAGATGGCCAGGATAGGGGCGCGGCGGGCGCTGGACAGCTTTGGCATCTCCATGCTGGGACCGGCGCTGCTGCACTTCGGCAGCGAGGAGCAAAAACTGGAGCACCTGCCGAAGATCGCGCGCGGGGAGATTCGCTGGTGTCAGGGCTACTCCGAACCCAATGCCGGATCGGACCTCGCCAGCCTCGCCACCAAGGCCGAGGACAAGGGCGATCACTATGTGATCAACGGCCAGAAGATCTGGACATCCTACGCCGACAAAGCTGACTGGATATTCTGCCTGGTGCGCACCGACAACAGCGGCAGCAAACACGAGGGCATCAGCTTTGTGTTGTTTGATATGGACCAGCCCGGTGTCACCGTGCGCCCTATCAAGCTGATCAGCGGCAGTTCACCGTTCTGCGAGACCTTCTTCGACGATGCGATCGCCGATAAGCGGAACCTGGTCGGGGAGGCGGGGAATGGCTGGACCATTGCCAAATACCTGCTGACGCACGAGCGTGAGATGATCTCCGGTTTCGGTGCGGCGCCGAAAAAGTCCGTGGGACAGGTGGCGGTGGATACCATCGGTACCGATGCCAGCGGACGCCTGGCGAGCCCTGTATTGCGCCAGGCCATCGCGCAGTACCAGCTCGATACCCTGGTATTCGGCGCCACCATGGCGCGGGTCGGGGATGAGGCGAAGGCGGGGCAGGGGCTGGGCGCTGCCTCCTCGATCTTCAAATACTACGGCACGGAGTTGAATAAGCGGCGTAACGAACTCAATCTCGCGGTGTGCGGTGAGCAGGCGCTGGGCTGGGAGGGCGAGGTGTATCACGACGGTATGCTCAGTCGCGACTGGTTGCGCTCCAAGGGCAACTCCATTGAGGGGGGGACCACCGAGGTGCAACTCAACATTATCGCCAAGCGTGTGCTTGGCCTTCCAGACGCATAGCGCCAACCAGACGAAGGGTACAGACCATGGCATTGGTATTGAATGAAGAACAGGTGATGCTCAAGGAATCGGCCGCGGGCTTTCTGGCCGAAAAGGCATCCGTCGCCCAGTTGCGGGCGTTGCGCGACAGCGACAGTGAACGCGGCTTCAGTGATGACGTGTGGCGGGAGATGGCAGAGATGGGTTGGGCCGGCATCGCTATCGCCGAGGCCTTTGGCGGGCTGGGGTACGGTTACACCGGTCTCGGTCTGGTGCTGGAGCAGGCTGGGCGCAATCTCAGCGCCAGCCCCTTGCAGTCCACCGTGCTGGTGGCCGCCACGGTTATCGGCGAACTGGGCAGTGAGCAGCAGAAAGAACAGTGGCTGGCCGCGATCGCCAGCGGTGAGAAACTGGTGAGTTTGGCGCTGCAGGAAGGTGCCCATCACGATCCGCTGCACACTGCGCTGGGCGCGCAGGCGCAGGGCAATGAATATATTCTCAACGGTGCCAAGGTGCTGGTGCTGGACGCCGTGTCGGCAGACGCGTTCATTGTGATCGCGCGCACGGCCGCACAGCCCGGTGACGAACAGGGCCTGAGCGCCTTCCTGGTGGATGCGGCGACAGCCGGTGTTACCGTGGAGCGCCGCAAGCTGGTGGATTCTCGCAGTGTCGGCGCACTGTCGCTGGACAATGTGCGGGTAGCTGCCGACAGTCTGCTGGGCGAGCCGGGGGCAGCCTGGGGCGGACTGAAACGGGCGCTGGATATTGCCAATATCGGCCTCGCTGCCGAGTTGCTCGGCCTGTCCACCGAGGCGTTTGAGCGCACGGTCGCCTACCTGAAGGAGCGCAAGCAGTTCGGGCGGGTGATCGGGTCATTCCAGGGGCTGCAGCACCGCGCCGCGGAGTTGTTCGCCGAGCTGGAGCTGTCGCGTTCCATCGTATTGCAGGCGCTGCATGCGATTGATGCCGGCGAAGAGGACCTGTCCCTGCCGGCCAGTGCAGCGAAAGCGAAGCTGTGTGAGGTGGCCCAGCGTGTCACCAATGAAGCCATCCAGATGCACGGTGGTATCGGCATGACGGACGAACACGAGATCGGGTTTTTCATCAAGCGAGCCCGGGTTGTGCAGCACTTGTTCGGTGATTATAACTACCACCTGGACCGCTTTGCCCAGCTCAATCATTTCTAGCCAGTTACCGATAAGGGACGCTCAATAATAATGAACCCTGATATTGCGAAATTCGATGAGGTGGTCGCCGGTCTGACGGCGCCCGGACAGCCTTTTGAGGTCAATACCGTGCAGCTGGGCGGTATAGCGTACCGCAACTTTGTCGGCTTGCCGGCCAATCTGGGGGCTTACTACCAGGTGATGCGACAGCACGCCGACAAGGACTTCGCGGTGTATCTGGAGGAGCGCTATACCTTCGGCGAGGGTTACCAGCACAGCTGCGAACTGGGGGCGGCGCTGGTTGAGCGCTTCGGCGTTGGCAAAGGCGACCGCGTGGCCATTCTCAGCCGCAACAACCCGCAGTGGATGATGGCGATGATTGCGATCACCTCCATCGGTGCGGTGGCGGTGCCGATGAATGCCTGGTGGACGACTGAGGAGCTCGATTACGGCATGGCCGATAGCGGTGCCACCGTGGTGGTCGCAGATCGCGCCCGGGTGGAGCGACTCGCCCCCATTGCCAAAAAGCATGGTTTGCGACTCATTACCATCGACGACTGCAGCGGCCTGGCTGTTGATCACACGCCGTTTGCGGAGTTGCTGCGGGCCTATGCCGGCGCCGCCATGCCGCAGGTGGAGGTGACGCTGGAAGACCATGCGACGATTATGTACACCTCCGGTTCCACCGGGCATCCCAAGGGAGCGCTGTCCTCCCACCGGGGTGTTTTGTCCGCGCTCTACAGCTGGATGTGCCTGGGCGTTGCCACCAAAATGACAGCGAGTCAGGCTGTTCGTGAAGAGGGCCTGCCGCCCTCGGCGCTGGTGACGATTCCGCTGTTCCACTGCACGGCCAGTCACTCTGCGTTTCTGTTGTCGCTGGTGGTGGGCCGCAAGATGGTGATCATGCACAAGTGGGATGCGCAGGAGGCACTGCGGTTGATCGAGAAGGAGCGCATCACCTGGTTCAACGGCGTGCCCACCATGTCCGCCGAACTGCAGGCAGCGGCGGAGACCACCGACCGGGATATCTCCTCGCTGACGGAGATCATGGCCGGCGGTGCGGCGCGTCCGCCCGAGCAGGTGAAAAAAATCAGCGGCACGTTCAAGAAGTCAGCGCCGGGTATCGGCTATGGACTGACTGAAACCAATGCCCTGGGCGCGGTGAATGCGGGCGCGTTCTATATCGCCAAGCCCGACAGTTCTGGCAGGGTGGTGCCGGCGGTCACAGAATTCCGTATTGTCGATTCGGATGGCCATACCCTGCCCGCCGGTGAGCGGGGTGAACTGTGTATCAAGTCCCCGGCCAATATTCTCGGGTACTGGAACAAGCCGGAGGCAACCGCAGAGGCCTTTGTCGATGGCTGGTTTCACACCGGTGATGTGGCCTATCTGGATGAAGACGGTTTTCTCTATATTGTCGACCGTATCAAGGACATTATTATTCGCGGCGGTGAGAACATCAGCTGCATTGAAGTAGAGGCGGCCATTTACGCGCACCCCGGTGTGCATGAGGTCGCCGTATTCGGTCTGCCGGACGAGAGGCTGGGCGAGATTGTCGGCGCCGCTGTGGTGTTGCGCGAGGGGGCGCAGGTGACCGCTGAGGCGTTGCGCACCTATCTCGGCGACCACCTCGCCTCATTCAAGATTCCGGCGCATATCTGGTTCCACGACGAACAGTTGCCACGCATTGCCTCGGGCAAGATTTTCAAGCGCCAGCTCAAGGCTGACTACGCCGCGGAACTGGCCGCACGGTAGTGCCATACAGCCCCGCTTGGTAGCGCGGGTATTGAACATTAACGGTAAGGGAGAGTGATTATGGATTTAGGTATCAGCGCCAATGTGGCACCGCTGTTGAAGGAAGTGAAACAGTTTATAGAAACTGAAATTCACCCGGTGGAGCACGAGTACTTTGAGGATATCGGCGTGGGTGACCGCTGGAGCTTCACCGACCGCCAGAATGACATTCGCGAGGGGCTCAAGGCGAAAGCGAAAGAGCGCGGGCTGTGGAATTTCTTTCTCACCGGGGAGTCGGGTTCCGGCCTGACCACCGTGGAGTATGCGTATCTCGCCGAAGAGATGGGCAAGTCGCATATGGCCGCCGAAGTGTTCAACTGCTCGGCGCCGGACACCGGCAACATGGAAGTGCTGCACAAGTACGGCACTGAGGCGCAGAAAAAGCAGTGGCTGGAACCCCTGCTCAACGGGGAGATCCGTTCGGCCTTCGCGATGACCGAACCCGGTGTGGCATCGTCCGATGCCACCAATATCTCCACGTCCGCGGTGCTGGATGGCGACGAATGGGTGATCAATGGCGAGAAGCACTATGTTTCCGGTGCCGGCGACCCCCGCTGCAAGGTCATGATCGTGATGGTGAAGACCGATCCCGATGCAGCCACCCATTTGCAGCAATCGCAGATACTGGTGCCCATGGATACTCCCGGGTTTGAAAACATCCGGCCGATGAATGTGTTTTCCATGGATGATGCGCCGCACGGCCATATGCACCAGCGGTTTACCAATGTGCGGGTGCCTAAGGAGAATATCCTGTTGGGCGCTGGCCGCGGGTTCGAAATCTCCCAGGGGCGCCTCGGGCCGGGCCGCATACATCACTGCATGCGCGCCATCGGTGCAGCCGAGAAAGCACTGGAGCTGATGTGCAGCCGCGCGGTGTCGCGCACAGCCTTTGGCAAGCCGCTGGCGCGGTTGGGCGGCAATATCGATATCATCGCCGACGCCCGTATGGATATTGAGCAGGCGCGGCTGTTGACATTGAAAACAGCGTGGATGATGGACAATGTCGATGCGAAAGAGGCGCGGGTTTGGATCTCGATGATCAAGACCGCCGTGCCGAATGTCTCCATTCGCATTGTCGATGAGGCCATCCAGATGTTCGGTGCACTGGGTGTCTCGCAGGACACACCGCTGGCGAATATGTATATGGCGCAGCGCACCCTGCGGCTGGCGGATGGCCCCGATGCGGTGCACCGCATGGTGGTCGGCCGGGCAGAGCTGAAGAAGTACACTGCCCAGGACGGTGTGCGCGCGACCTTCAGGGATGGTTGATGGGCGCGTGATCGGGGTCGGGCGGCGCGACTGGCGCCCGCCCGGCGCTGGTCGTTATATTCCGCGCACCTCTGTAATATTGTTCCTTTCTGCGGTAGCCTCTGAAAAATAATGAATAATAAGAGTGCAGTCCGATGTGTATCGCCAGCAAGTCAGGCCGTGTCGCAGCCGTTGCCTTTGTTCTCGCCGCGCTGACCCCGCAGGCCCTGTCCCAGGCCAACAGGCTGGAAGAAATCATTGTCACCGCGAACAAGCGGGAGGCATCGCTGATGGACAGCGCCGCCTCGATCAGCGCCTTTGACAGCGCCACCCTGAACCAACTGGGCATCACCGGTGCCCAGGACCTGGTGGTGCACACGCCCTCACTGTCCATCACGACGTTCAGGGTCAGTATACGGGGGGTGGGGCGGCCGAACCTCGCGGTAGGCTCAGAGCCCGGGATCGGGATTTATTGGGACGGTGTGTACAACTCCGAGAACGACGTTTTCGGCCTGTCCGAATTCATGGATATTGAGCGTGTCGAGGTGTTGCGCGGTCCGCAGGGCATCCTGTACGGGCGCAACTCGGTGGGCGGTGCGATCAATTTTGTCAGCAAGCGGGCCAATGAGGAGTGGGGCGGTACCGCCACTGCCCAGTTGACCAACTATGACGGCAGGTTGATACAGGCTCTCGCCAGCGGTCCCGTCACGGACAAGCTCAAGTTCCTGGCCGGAGCGTCATACATCAGCCATGAGGGCTACCAGAAGAATATTTACAATGGCAAGGACTACCAGGAGCAGCAGACGCCTTACGGTACCTTCAGCTTGGAACACCAGACCAGCGACCGCTGGAACACCGTGCTCAAGGTGCTGGGGACGGACCAGGATTACCGGCCGGCCAACGGCTACATCCTTGAGCCCTTTTCGCGTGAACTGAACCAGCAGGTCGCCGACGTGGAAACCGGTGCGCCGATAAGCCTTCCCGGTATGTTTCCCGCACAGAATTTCGTGAACATGCGCCAGGGCCTGGCGATAGAAAACCCGGCACTGGCGAACGAGAACAAACTGAAACAGGATCATGACCCCTCGGTAAAAATCCGGCGCTGGGCGACCTTCATCAACAGTGAATACAGTGCGGACACCTTCTCCCTGAAATACACCGGGGGGTACTCCCGCTACTGGTTCGATTCCGATACCGATGCCGACGGCAGTGCAGCTGAGGATTCCGGCGTGGACTGGAGCAAGCTGTTGCTGAGCGGCATTCCTGTTGCCAATCTGCCCGGTTCGCTGGGTTACCATGTGACCCCCGCTGAAATGACCTACGTGGTGAACCAGGAGGCCACATTCGAGTCACACGAACTGCAGTACGCCTCGGAGTGGGACAGCGATTACTCGCTGTTGGGCGGACTCTATTACTACCACAGCGACGAAGAGCAGGTGGTCAGTTACCGTGAGTGGAACGACGAACTGATGGCGATGTACGCGTTCTTCGGGCCGTTTGTGAACGACGTGGTGAGTGACGATAACTACCTGTATCGCGGCGATGCGCATGTCGACACGCGCTCCTACGCGACGTTCGGGCAGCTGGGGTGGGACTGGACGGAAGACACAACATTCACCTTCGGCCTGCGCTATTCCTACGATGAGAAAAAGGGCGAGGACAATACGTTTGTCCAGTTTGTCGGCGATCCCACTGATCCCACCATCTACCGGAAACAGGACGATGACTGGGACAAGTGGACCTGGCGACTCGGTGTGGATCACTTCCTTTCGCCGCAACAGTTCCTGTACGCGTTTGTCGCCACCGGCTACCGCTCCGGCGGCTTTAATTTCCAGAAACCCACCGCCAGCCCGCTGGTCGATGTGGTGAAGCCGGAAGAAATCATTTCCTACGAGGTGGGATATAAGGGTGCAATGCTCGAGAACCGGCTGAACCTGTCGCTGTCGGCTTACTACTACGACTATGCCGATTTACAGGTGATCAAGCAGGATGTGGAGAACGGCATTGCACTGAACACCTTCGAGAATGCCGATGACGCCAGGGCGATGGGCGTGGAAATGGAGCTGCGTGCACTGCCGGTGCCGGAGGTGATGCTGAGCGCGACCTACTCCTACAATGGCACTGAGTTCAAGGATTTCTACAGCAAGGATGCCAATGCCTGTACTCTCGGGCCCTATGCTCAGGGCTACACCTAGGCGCCGCTCTGTACCGAGGAGCAGGATCTCAGCGGCAATGAATTCGCGCTGACGCCTGAGAACAAGGTGTCGCTGAACGCAACGTATTTCTGGGAGCTGTTCCAGCTGGACTGGTCGGCAACGGCCACTTATTACTACCAGAGTGAGCAGTGGATGACCCCCTTCAACAACCCCACCTATGACCGGGTCGGCAGTTGGGATCGATGGGATGCGCGCCTGAACGTCGCGGCCCCTGACCTGGCATGGGAAGTGACGGCGTTCATCAAGAACATCACCGATGATCGCGAGATTGTGCGGCGCGATCGCCCCAGTACGGTGACGCAGAACGCCGTCACCACACTGACAGACCCGCGTATATACGGCCTGAAATTGCAGTACAATTTCTAGCTCAGCGCGCCGTGGGTGGCGCCCCGCTGCGGCCGATGCCGGGCGCTCGCACCCCGGGCTGGACGCCGCGCCCCGCGCGGCTCCCCGGTTACGGCGTCACCCCTTCCGGCGCCCCGGGTTCGGCATAAAATACTTGAAAGACGTAAATACATACTGTATGTTCAAAACCCTTTTTTGGGCAGTTTATCTCACGCTTCACCCGCTTTTGCGTGCGCTTTCCCCGGCAGCCGGAATGGCCTGTACCGGGTGGAAATGGGCTGGGTGAAACAGCATTGCTCGACTACACTAGATGGTTTCCGTTGCAGCACATTTGAGAAGGAGCGCAGCATGGCAGTAAAAATCGTACCCAAGGAAGAGATGCTGGATGCCATTGGCACCAAGTTTGAGCCGGGCCCCTGGATTGAGGTCACCCAGGACCGGATCAACACGTTCGCCGATTGCACCGAGGATCACCAGTTCATCCATGTGGACCCGGAGGCGGCCAGGAACACGCCGTTTGGCGGCACGATCGCCCACGGGTTCCTGACGCTCTCCCTGCTATCCAAACTGGTCGAGGGCAGCGGTGTCATTCCGGAAAATATCGTGATGGGATTGAATTACGGGTTCGACAAGGTGCGTTTCCTGGCACCGGTAAAATCCGGCAAGCGGGTGCGTGCCAATGCAGAAATCGCCGATGTCACGCGCAAGGACGACAACCGTTTCCTGGTGAAGCAATCGATCTCGGTGGAGATTGAAGGCGAGGAGACGCCGGCGCTGATCGCCGAGTGGTTGACCATGGTTATCTGTGCCTGAGCGGGCGACAGATCTATTTCTTTGAATTAGGGGATATCAGTAATGTCTATTCGATACGACGGAAAAGTGGCCATCGTGACCGGCGCTGGCCAGGGTCTGGGGCGCAGCCATGCAATCGAGCTGGCCAAGCGCGGTGCCAAGGTTGTGATCAACGATCTTGGCGGCGGTGTCGACGGTTCCGGCGGCTCATCGGAGGCCGCCAAATCAGTCGTCGCTGAAATCGAGGCGCTCGGTGGTGAGGCCATCGCCAACGGCGCGAACGTTGCCAAGTACGATGAAGTGGAAGCGATGGTGAAGCAGGCGATGGACAAATGGGGCCGGGTGGACATCCTGGTCAACAACGCCGGCATCCTGCGTGACAAGAGTTTCGCCAAAGGCAGCCTGGAGGATTTCAAGCTCGTGCTGGACGTGCACCTGATGGGCAGTGTGAATTGCACCAAGGCCTGCTGGGAGATCATGCGGGAACAGTCCTACGGTCGCATCGTGGTGACCACCTCGTCCTCCGGCCTGTACGGCAACTTCGGCCAGACCAACTACGGCAGCGCCAAGATGGGCGTGATCGGAATGATGAATACGCTGGCGCAGGAAGGCGCGAAATACAATATCCACATCAATGCGCTGGCGCCGACCGCCGGCACGCGTATGACCGAGGGCCTCATCCCCGAGGAGGCGTTTGCACTGCTGACCCCGGAGACGGTGACGCCGGCTGTACTGTACATGGTGAGCGAGAACGCGCCGACCAAAACCATCATCTGTGCGGGAGCCGGAGCCTACTCGGTGGCGAAAATTATCGAGACGGACGGTGTCTGGCTGCCACCAGCCGAGCAGACGCCGGAAGGTATCGCCGCGCACTGGGACGCCATCGCATCGCCTGTAGGTGAGACGCAGCCGCAGGCCGGCTTTGAGCAGACCGTGAAATTGACCGGTAAAGCAATGGAAGGCCTGGGCCTGAACAAATAGTGAGAGATACCGCGGCGCCTTCAGGGCGCCTTCACATCCGGAGAGTAACGACATGAGAGAAGCAGTAATCGTATCCACCGCGCGTACACCCATCGCCAAAGCGTTCCGCGGCGGTTTCAACAACCTCGGGGGTGCAACCCTGGGTGCCGCATCGGTGGCGGAAGTCGTCAAGCGGGCCGGCATTGACCCGGCCCGAGTTGAAGACGTCATCATGGGTTGCGCTCTGGAACAGGGTGCCACCGGCTCAAACATCGCTCGCCAGATTGCACTGCGCGCGGGTTTGCCCATCACCACCTCCGGGATGACCATGGATCGCCAGTGCTCGTCCGGGCTGATGGCGGTGGCGACAGCCGCCAAACAGGTCATGTACGACGGCATGGACTGTGTAATCGGTGGTGGCCTGGAATGTATCACCCTGGTGCAGAACGAGCACATGAACCTGCATCGTATGGTCGATGAGGAACTGCTGGCGATCGAGCCGAATATGTTTGTATCCATGCTGGACACGGCTGAAGTCGTCGCCAAGCGCTACAATATTTCGCGCGAGGCGATGGATGAATACGGCCTGCAGTCGCAGCAGCGCACAGCCGCCGCCTATGAGGCCGGTAAATACGCTGACGAGCTGGTGCCCGTCACCTGCCAGCGCACGGTATGGGACAAGGCCACCGGCGAGGCGTCACTGGTTGAAGGCACAGTATCGGCGGACGAAGGCCTGCGCGCCACTACGCTGGAGGGCCTGCAGGGCCTGAAGACCGTTGTCGAGGGCGGCACTATCACCGCCGGCAATGCCTCGCAGCTGTCCGACGGTTCCTCTGCGCAGCTGATCATGGACGCCAAGACCGCAGAGAAGGAAGGGCTGCAGCCACTGGGTTATTACCGCGGTATCGCGGTGGCCGGATGTGCGCCCGACGAGATGGGCATCGGCCCGGTGTTCGCGGTACCCAAATTGCTCAAGCAGCACGGCCTGAAAGTGGATGATATCGGCCTGTGGGAACTGAATGAGGCCTTCGCTGTGCAGGTGCTGTACTGTCGCGACCAGCTGGGCATCGACAACGACAAGCTCAATGTCAACGGCGGTGCCATCTCCATCGGCCACCCCTACGGCATGAGCGGCTCCCGCATGATCGGTCACGCCCTGATCGAGGGCAAGCGCCGCGGCGTCAAGTATGTGGTGATCACCATGTGCGTGGGCGGTGGCATGGGTGCAGCGGGCCTGTTTGAAGTGGCCTGAGCCTGAACTGATTGTAACGGCGCCTGCGGGCGCCGTTCTTGTTTGAGACCTGGTCATATCGGCCAGCGAGCGGAGGAAAGACAATGAAAGCAGTGGTGTGCAGGGAACACGGTTTGCCGGACAAACTGGAGCTGGTGCAGGACTGGCCGGAGCCGGAAGTGGGTGAACACGATGTGTTGATCGACGTGAGGGCGGCGGGCCTCAATTTTCCCGATGTCCTGATGATTCAGGGGAAATACCAGATGCAGCCGGAAATGCCGTTTGTGCCGGGTGGTGAATGCGCGGGCGTGGTGACCGCCGTCGGTGCCGGTGTCAGCCGTTTCAACGTCGGTGACAAGGTGATATCCGCAGGCGGCTCAGGCGCGTTCTGCCAGAAAATTGCCGTCCATGAGCTGGGTGCGTTCCCGATGCCCGCCGGGTTGAGCTTTGAGCAGGCGGCCGGAGTCAGTATCACCTATTTCACCTCCTACTATGCGCTCAAGCAGCGCGCTGCCCTGCAGCCTGGTGAAACACTGCTGGTACTCGGCGCCGCCGGCGGTGTCGGCACCAGCGCCATAGAGCTGGGCAAGCAGATGGGAGCCAAGGTGATAGCGGCTGCCAGTACCGACGAGAAACTGGAACTGTGCAAGAAGCTGGGCGCTGACGAAGTCATCAACTACAGCCGGGAAAACCTCAAGGATGCGATCAAGAACCTGACGGGTGGCCGGGGTGTGGATGTGGTGTATGACCCGGTCGGTGGCGATTACGCCGAGCCGGCGATCCGTGGCATGGCGTGGAATGGCCGCTATCTGGTGATCGGCTTTGCCAGTGGTCCCATCCCCAAGATCGCACTCAACCTCACACTGCTCAAGGGCTGTTCCCTGGTGGGAGTGTTCTGGGGCCGGTTTGTGGGCGAGGAGCCGGAGGAAAACCTGAGGAATATCGAGGCGCTGTGGGAGCTGTTCGCCAGTGGTAAAATCAGCCCTGTAGTCACAGACAGTTTTCCGCTCGAGCAGTACGAAGAGGCTTTCAACTGTATGATTGAGCGCCGCGCACGCGGCAAGGTCATACTTACGATGTAGAGGTAATCCGCCATGCAGGGTTTTGAATTCAATACGGTAGCGCGAATCATCAATGGCGCAGGTAGCGCCCTGGAGCTCGCCGTGCAGTGCCGGCACCTGGGTGTGCAGCGGCCGCTGTTGGTGACAGACCCTGGCCTGGTGGCGATCGGGCTGGTGCAGCCGGTATTGGCGGCGCTGCAGCAGGCGGGCCTCGAACCGCTGGTGTTTGACGAGGTTCGCGAGGATCCGCCTGAGGCCACAGTGCACGCGGCGGCCCAGGCGGCGCGAGATGGCGCGGTCGACGGTGTTATCGCGGTCGGCGGCGGCAGTTCGATGGATGTCGCCAAGGTGGTGGCTGTTCTACTGGGCGGCACGCAGGCGCTGCCAGAGATTTACGGTGTGGGGCAGGTGAGCGGTGGCCGCCTGCCGCTGGTTCTGGTGCCGACGACTGCGGGTACAGGGTCGGAGGTCACCCCGGTTGCCGTCATTACCACCGGTGAGACCACCAAGGCGGGTGTTTCCTCGCCGGTATTGCTGCCGGATGTTGCAGTGCTGGATGCCGCGTTGACCCTGGGGCTGCCGCCTGCCGTCACTGCCATGACAGGTGTCGATGCCATGGTGCACGCTATTGAGGCCTATACCTCCCGGCACAAGAAGAACCCCCTGTCTGACAACCTCGCAATTCAGGCCCTGCAGTTGCTATCGCGCAATATTCGCACCGCTGTGCTCGATGGCAGCAATCTGCAGGCCCGCGAAAATATGTTGCTTGGCGCCTGCCTCGCCGGACAGGCGTTTGCCAATGCACCCGTGGCCGCGGTCCATGCGCTGGCGTACCCGTTGGGCGGCCACTACCATATCCCGCACGGCCTGAGTAACTCGCTGGTCCTGCCCTCTGTCCTGGAGTTCAACGCGCCAGCGGCCAGCGAGCTCTATGCCGAGCTGGCGGAAGCCGTGACGGGCCGTCCGGTAGCGGGGAGTGCCGAGGCGAAAACGACAGCATTGATCGCCGCCCTGCGGCAATTGATTGACGATGTGGCGCTGCCTGCAACGCTGCAGAAGGCGGGCGTGAAAGCGGCCGATCTCGAACTGCTCGCCAGCGATGCCATGCTGCAACAGCGCCTGTTGGTAAACAATCCCCGCGATGTCGCCTACGAGGATGCGCTGGCCATCTATCAGGCCGCCTATGGAGCAGCAGCATGAGTAAGGCGCGACGCCCCACCCGGGCCGATTACAAGGTGTTCTATCCCATCACCACGCGCTGGTCTGACAACGATATTTACGGCCATGTGAACAATGTCACCTACTACTCCTACTTTGATACAGCCGCCAACCGCTACCTGATCGAAGAGGGCGGGCTGGATATCAGCGACGGCAGTATTGTCGGCTATGTGGTGAATTCCGGCTGTGAGTACCATGCGCCCATTGCCTACCCCGACGTGATTGAGGCCGGCATCAGAGTGGATCGCCTCGGAAACAGCTCAGTGCAGTACGGCATCGCCATCTTCAGGGAGGGGGAAGAGGATGCTGCCGCGCATGGCCATTTCGTGCATGTGTTTGTAGAGCGCGCGGAAAACCGCTCGGTTCCAATTCCGCAACCCCTGCGAGCTGCGCTGGAGCGGTTGGCCTAGTACCGCCGCTGCAGTCCGGGGCGTCCGGGCGCGGTGGCAAATGCTTCGGTAAGGCCGTCTATGGGCGATCGCGCGCCGCGTCCCTGCCAGCCGCGGTAGTGGCGGAGCCTGAACTGGCCGTGCTGCCGCCGGATGCCGTCCTAGGGCGGAGCGGGAGTACGCAATTCCTCGGTGGCAACAAGCTCGAAGCTTTTCCCGTCACCGCTGTAATCCCAGCGTTCGACCAGCAGTTGACGCGGAGTGGTTCCCGCACTTTCGATGCGCAACAGGTTGACCGAATTCGGTGCTCCGGCGCGGACCCTGTTGCTCAGTGCCGTACCCGCCTGCACAACCCACAGCGGCGCCGGCAAGACCGGTTCACGCTGGTGCATGGCCATGACATAAGGCAGGTGGATGTGACCACCCATCACGACATCGGCGCCCGCCGCCGCCCAGCAGCGCAGGGCTTTCTCGTGGCCGTGCAGCAGATCGTGGGACTCCTCGGCGCTCGGCGTCGCCAGTGGTTGGTGGGTGGCAACGATGCGCCAGCGATCCGCAGGTGCCTGCCTGAGGCGCGCCGCAACACGATCGATCTGTTCGTCGCTCACTTCCCCGTCGATATGCCGGTACCAGCGTGTGGTATTCAGTGTCAGCAACAGTACGTCCTCATTCTCATACTCGTTCTCCAGGCTGTGCCCGAACGCCTCTGTGTAGTTGGCATAGGGGCGCAGCAGTCGCGCCAGAGGGTTGAAAAGCGGGATGTCATGGTTGCCCGGGAGCGCCACTACCTGCGGCACATTGAGCGCATCGACGAATTCGCGCGCACGGGCAAACTGCCGCCGCGTCGCGCGCTGCGTGATGTCACCGGATAACAGGAGGAGTTGCGGCTGTTGTTGCTGCACCAGTTGTCGCAGCGCCTGCACTACAGGCGCGCGCTCGGTGCCGAAATGGGGGTCGGACACCTGAAGTAGTAACGTCATGAGGGTTCACGCTCTGCAGCCGGTGGCCGGATCAGGAACAGCGGCTGCGGTGACACGCGAAAGTCCAGCGGCAGTTGCAACCAGCGAATCTCTCCGTCGGTTGCGACCTTGATGCGCCGGCCGCGAAACGGCCACGCTGTCGTCACATCGAGGCGCGTAACCGGAAAGCTGAGCAGTCTGCCGGATGTGCCCAGCTGGCCCAGGGCGCCGCGCAGCAACAACCCCAGCATGGCGAGGCGGCGCACCGGCTTCAGCACGATAGCGGCCAACTCGCCCCTGTCGATGTCCTGTGCCAGTGGCAGGCCCAACTGCTCCATCTGCAGGGCGTTGTTGCCGACAAACAGGGTCGGGGTGCGCAGCTTCCGCTGCACCTGCGGCGTGCTGACCTGCAAGCGCAGTGTGCGGTAGCCCCCCATCAGGGTGAAAAACGCGGCGACAAAAGCGACGAAGCGGTTGCGCCCGAGGTAGTGCTTCCAGTTTTCGCGTTCCTCCAGCAGTTGCGGATACAGCCCGAGGCTGGCGTTTACCAGGAATACGCGGTCGTTCACCAGGCCGACCTGGACCGCCTGCGGCTGCTCGCTGAGTAACACCTGCAGCGCCTCGGATGTATCAAACGGGATATGGTGGGCGCGGCTGAAATAGTTGAACGTGCCCTGTGGCAGTACGCCGAACGCGCAACCGCTGCCCAGCACCGCCTGCGCCACCGCATTGATGGTGCCGTCGCCGCCGGCGGCGACGACAATACCATCACAGGCTCGCGCAGCGGCCACCGCCTCGGCAATCAGTGCATCCAGTTGTTGTGTGCTGTCAACGGTCAGCAGGTGCAAGGTGCGACCGGCGGCCGCGCACCCCTCCTCAATACGCCTGCGCTGTGCCGCGATATCCTCGGCGCCCGAGCCGGGATTGAAAATCACGAACAGCGCGGTATCCGCAGAATTGGCGGGCGCCTGCGCGTGCGCAGTGGCATCGTCAGCGATCATTGACAACCACGACTGCCAGCACCGCGAGAAAGACCCCGACGCTGAACAGCGGCGCCAGCGGGCTGTGGATCTGGTACAGGCCGCCTGCGCAGATGGGCCCCAGCACAAAACCGATCGCGGGGCAGGAGCTCACGAGACCGGCGGCGCCGCCCTGTTCCTCGGGTGTGACTGCGAGCGAGGCGCCGGCGGAGATCGACGGCATGCACAGTGCCAGTCCGGTGCCCAGAAACGCCATGCCGAATGCCAGTACCGTGAACGTCTCAAAGCTCGCTACAATGGCGGCGCCCAGGCTCATGGAGCACAGGCCTATGCGAATGAGTTGCATCGGCTGCAGGTTGACGCGCTGCATGACTGTCACCTGGATCACGAAGGTAAACAGCGCGGACACCATCAGGGCGGCGCCGGTCATCTGCGCGGTTTCAATGCCGCTGAGGTGCAGTTTGTCCTGCAGCTGAAACCCCAGCGTCTGCTGTATCGCCGAAAACCCCACGAACAAGCCTACCGCGGTCAGCAGTAGTAGCGCTATTCGGCTGTCGCGATAGCGCAGCTTGACGGCGGTTGTGCGGCTGGTGAGTTGGGCGGGTGGTGTGGCGGGGAGCTTTTTCCAGACCACCAGCACGGCCACGGCCGCCAGCCCGCCGGCAAAATACAGGGGCGCCAACAGCCCGAAAGTGGCCAGTGCGCCACTGACAGCGGGCCCCAGAATCGTGCCCATACTGTTAGCGGTGCCCAGTTTCGCCATCGTCCGGGTGCGCTGGTCGCGACTGGTGTGGTCCGCCGCGTAGGCCATACTCGCCGGGCCGGTGGCGGACATGACAACGGACTGGCTGCACCGCGTGAGCAGCAGCACCCAGTACAGCGCGGCGCCGCTGACCAGCCCGGTGAGGCCGCCGTAGAATACGCTGGCAAAAAACACGGTGCCCACGGTGTAGCCCACCAGCCCGGTGATGATGACGGGCTTGCGACCGATGCGGTCACTGTAGCGGCCCCAGCGCGGCGCGGCCAGCCCGAAGATAAGCGCCGAAAACGCGATGATGGAGGTGATCTGCAACTCGCGCAGATTCACCTCCCGTCCCAGCGGGGCGAGGATCGCGAACACGAGTGACTGGCCCATCCCTGTGGCCATCAGTGCCAGGATCAGCACGGTCAGCTGCTGTCGTGTGAGTTGCCCCGGTGTTGCCGTACTCACTGCATACCGCTATTTCAGGTCAGCAGAGGATTTTTCCAACACCCTGCGCGCGACGATCAATTGCTGGATCTGCTGGGTGCCCTCGAAGATGTCCAGGATCTTGGAATCGCGCGCGAATTTCTCCAGCAGATAGGTCTCGCTGTAACCCAGGCTCTGGCACAGCGCCACACAGCGCAGCGTGATATGGTTGCCGACCCGGCCCGCCTTGGCCTTGCACATGGAGGCCTCCATCGAGTTCGGGGTCTTGTTGTCCGCCATCCAGGCGGCTTTCAGGACCAGCAGGCGGGCCGCGTTCCACTCGGCCTCCATCTGGCACAACTCGGCCTCTATGGCGCTGAGATTGCAGGGCTTTTTATCGTATGTGAGCGCCACGCCCTCGGCTTGCAGCAGCTCCTGGCACAGGTCCAGCGCGGCGCGGGAGACACCGATCGCCATCGCAGCGACGGGTGGGCGCGTGTTGTCAAAAGTCTGCATCACGCCGCCGAACGCCTTCTTGCGGCCCTCGGCATCGGTGGCCACCTCCGCGCTGCCGAGGATATTGTCCTTGGGGATACGGCAGTCGTTGAAGCTGATGGAGGCGGTATCCGATGCGCGTATGCCGAGTTTGTGTTCCAGGCGGGTCACTTCGCAACCGGGAGTGCCTTTCTCAACGATAAAGGATTTGATCGCCGCTTTGCCCAGCGACTTGTCCAGCGTGGCCCACACCACCAGTGTGTCGCTGCGCTCGCCGTCAGTGACGAATATTTTTTCGCCGTTCAGCACCCACTCGTCGCCGTCGAGGACCGCAGTAGTGCTGATATTGGCGGAGTCGGAGCCGGTGCCGGGCTCGGTGATACACATGGCGGCATAGCTGCTGCCGAACTTCTTCTTCTGTTCGGGGGTGCCGACTGCGCTGATAGCGGCATTGCCCAGGCCGCTGCCGGGCATGCCCAGGAACAGCCCGGTGTCACCCCAGCACAGGCCGAACAGGCCGACCACCGAGCCCATATTGCCGCCGTTGACGACCGTGCCCTCGGGCACGGCCTCGCGGGTGCCGCCGGGGTTGGAGCGCGCGCTGCCGATCAGCTTGGCCACTTCCTCCATCTCTTTCGGGTAGGTGTGCTCTTCCTTGTCATACTTGCGCGAGTAGGGGCGCATCATGTGCTCGGCCAGCATCATGACCTGTTCAAAGGTTTCCCGGTGTTTTTTTGCGAGTTCCAGATTGATCATTACGTGTACTCCTGAATTGGGTGGCTCGTGGCTCAGACGCTGGCGATGCCTTCGAGTATGTCGATGGCACGCAGGTTGCGATACCACATTTCGACCGGGTGTTCGCGGCAGAAACCGTGGCCGCCCAGCAGTTGCACCCCGTCGGTGCCGATTTTCATCGCGTGTTCAGCGCAGAACACCTTGGCCAGGTAGGCCTGCTGGTGGAAGTCCTCGCCCTGTTCCGCCAGCGCGGCCGCGCGCCAGGTCATCAGCCGCATCGCCTCCAGTTCGATGGCCATATCCGCCACCATAAACGCCACCGACTGGCGGTTGCTGATGGGTTCGCCGAACGCTACGCGCTCGTTGACATAGGGCTTGACGTAATCGAGAACCGCCTGGCAGGTGCCCACTGCCAGCGCGCAGATACCGAGTCGGGCCAGGTCGACAAACCGCTGCAGGTCAAACGCGCCGCTGCCGAGGCGCGCATCCGCCGGCAGCTGCACATCGTCGAATTGCAGGGTCGCCAGCTGTGCGCCCAGCAGGCCCATATTGGACTCCGCCGTGCGGGTCATGCCGGCAGGGCTGCCCTCGACAATAAACGCGGCGCACTCGCCGCCGTCCAGGCGCGCGATCACCAGCACCAGCTCCGCATCCAGGCCCAGCGGCACCATGGCCTTGGTGCCGGACAGGGTGTAGCCGCTGTCGGTGCGGGTGGCCGTCGTGGCCGGTGCGCCGGGGTCGAAGGTGGCGCGCGGTTCCAGCAGCGCGGTGGTGGCTGCCTTGAATTCACCGGTACAGAACAGCGGCAGGTATTTCTCGCGCTGCGCTTCCGAGCCCTGGTCCAGCAGTGTGTTGACGAAGGCCATCGGACTGATCGCGCCGAGCGCCAGTGACATATCGCCGTGGGCCAGGTCTTCGAATATCAGCGCGTTTGACACGGGGGAGCGGTCGACACCGGCACCTCCCAGTGCCTCGGGGATCGGTAGCAGGGTGAGGCCCAGTTCGGCGGTCCGGGGGTAGAAATCGCGTGCGCTGCCGGCGCCTTCGTCGACAAGTTTTGCCTGCGCGCGGATTTCAGCGGCGGCGAAACGCTGCATGCTCTCGCGGTTCATGCGCTGCTCATCCGTCAGGGTGAGGTCGAACAGCAGATCGGGGGTGGTATCAGTCATTGGTATGGTCTCTCGGGTTGTGGGGTTACAGCGGTGAGGCAGGGTGCCTGCAGTCCGCCAATCAAGTAGTCCACCAGATGGTCGATCAGGGTGTCCTCATCAAAATCACTGAGGTCGCCCAGCGGTGTGTGCGCGAGCCAGCCCACTTCTGCAACACCGTGCAGGACATTCGTGGTCATGAACATCAGCCGCAGCCGGCGCACCGGGGCCGGTAGCTCCGGCACCTGCGCCTCCAGTGCCTGGTCCACGCGTTGCCAGAAGGGTGCGAACATCGCATTCACCATCGCGGCGATATCGGCATCGTTTTCACTCACCAGTCGCGACAGGAACTGCACGGCATCGGCGCCCCAGGGCCGGCGCGCCGGCAGCAGCACCAGCGGGTGCAGGGTGTCACGGCAGGCGCTGCGCAACAAGCGGTTCGGTGCCTGCTCAGCGCGCAGGGCCGTGGCGATGTGGCGCAGCTCGCGGGCGATCAGTTTCACCAGTGCCTGCACCACACCGAGCTTGTTCTGGAAGTGGTAGTGCATGGCGGCGGAATTCTTCGAGCCCGCCTCGGTACTGATACGCCGCAGGGATACGGCGTGCAGGCCTTCGGTCGCATAGAGGTGCAGCGCGGTCAGCAGCAGTCGCTCGCGTGTGTCGCCGCCTTTCTCCAGCGTTGTTCGCGCAGGTATCGTCACTTCTTGCCGAGCATCTCGGTGTTGCCCAGCGCCAGTATGAAACGCGTGTAGTTGACCGGGAACAGGCGGCTCATTGCGGAGATGACGATGGCATCCAGGCCGATAAGCAGTCGCTTTTTGCGCTTCTCGATCGCGCCGATGATTTTTTGTGCCGCCACTTCCGGCGTGGTTTTCGCAAGCCGTTCAAACTCCCGGCCGCGCTCCTCGGGGGTCAGGCTCTGGTCGCCGCCCCGCGCGACCCGCGCGATATTGGTTTTGATGCCGCCGGGGTGGACGCAACACACGTGGACATTGGTGCCCGCCATCTCCTGCCGCAGTGCCTCGGTATAGCCGCGCACGGCGAATTTGGCGGCATTGTAGGCAGACTGGGTCGGGACACCGATCAGGCCGAACACGGAGGAGACATTGATGAGATGGCCCTGGGAGGAATTGCGCAGCAGCGGCAGGAAGGCCTGTGTGCCGTAGACCACCCCCCAGAAATTAATGCCCATCAGCCACTCCTGGTCTGCGTAGTCGCTCTCCTCGACGGTCGCCATCAGCGCCACACCGGCGTTGTTGACGACGATGTCCACATGCCCCTTGATGTTGCCGATGCGCTCGGCCCAGCTGTGCACGCCTTCCTTGCTCGCCACATCCAGCATTTGCCCATCTACCGGGATCTCCTTGCGCCGCAGCATGGCGATGGTCTCGTTGAGAGCATCGGTGTTGATGTCGCTGAGGAACAGTTCGCAGCCCTCGCCGTTCAGCTGCAATGCCAGCGCGCGCCCTATGCCCGACCCCGCGCCGGTGATAACCGCGATTTTGCCCTGTGAATACGCCATGAGAACACCTCGCTGCCTGAAAGAGTGGCCTAATAATAGGCGCTTTTTTCGTTAAAGCAATTGCTTTAGCGGCACTTTTTTGGCGGCGTCGGGGCGGCCCGGATACGCGATGCCGGGCGTTAATGGCGGCATGGAGTCTGGACACTTCCCGGGCCTTCCCCTACAATGCCACGCCAGATTACACGCACCCGGCCAGCGCACCGGCTTGAGTGTACCCCTGTGAATAAGCTGAGTTGTATTCATATGAAAAAGGCGAGATGCGGTTCCCCATCTCGCTTTTTTTGCGAGCGCGCGACCGGCATTTTGCCCTTGACCGACGGAGGTTTCCTTGTCCATTCCGGCCATCCTAGCCCTTGAAGACGGCAGTATTTTTAAAGGTTTGGCAATCGGTGCTATCGGCTCCTCGGTGGGTGAGGTGGTATTCAACACCGCGATGAGCGGTTATCAGGAAATACTGACCGACCCCTCCTACGCCCGACAGATCGTCACCCTGACTTACCCGCATATCGGCAACACCGGCACCAACGAAGAGGACGAGGAGTCCCCTGAGATCTGGGCCGCAGGCCTGGTGATCCGCGACCTGCCGCTGATGGCGAGCAATTACCGCAACCAGCAGGGTCTGTCCGATTACCTGAAAAGCCGCAATATCGTCGCGATCGCCGACATCGACACGCGCCGCCTGACGCGAATCCTGCGGGAGAAGGGCGCGCTGAACGGCTGCCTGATGGCGGGTGAAACGGTGGACGAGGCGCAGGCGCTGGAGCAGGCGCGTGCGTTTGGCGGGCTCAAGGGGCTGGATCTGGCAAAAGAGGTCAGTGCCGCCGCCGGGTATACTTGGCGGGAAGGCAGTTGGTCGCTGGAGGACGGATACGGGCAGCGGCCAGAAGATGAATTGCCCTGGCATGTGGTGGCCTACGATTACGGCGTCAAGCGCAATATCCTGCGCATGCTGGTCGACCAGGGCTGTCGCCTCACGGTGGTTCCGGCGCAGACCCCGGCCGCTGAGGTGCTGGCGATGAATCCGGACGGTATTTTCCTGTCCAACGGTCCCGGCGACCCCGAACCCTGTGACTACGCCATCGAGGCGATCCAGGCGTTCCTGGAAACGGATATCCCGGTGTTCGGTATCTGCCTCGGGCACCAGTTACTCGCCCTCGCCAGTGGCGCCCGCACACTGAAAATGAAATTCGGTCATCACGGCGCCAACCACCCGGTGCAGAACCTGGATGACGGCACGGTGCTGATCACCAGCCAGAACCACGGCTTTGCCGTGGACGAGGCGAGTCTGCCCGCCACGTTGCGCGCCACGCACAAGTCGCTGTTCGACGGCAGCCTGCAGGGTATCCACCGCACCGACAAGCCTGCGTTCAGCTTTCAGGGCCATCCGGAAGCCAGTCCCGGTCCACATGACGCCGCGCCGCTGTTTGCGCACTTTATTGAATTGATAACTGCACGGGCCCAGAAGAAGTAAGCCATCATGCCGAAGCGTACTGACTTAAAAAGCATCCTGATTATTGGCGCCGGCCCTATTGTGATCGGGCAGGCCTGTGAATTTGACTACTCCGGCGCCCAGGCCTGCAAGGCCCTGCGTGAGGAGGGCTACCGGGTGATCCTGGTGAACTCCAACCCGGCCACGATCATGACCGATCCGGCGATGGCTGACGCCACCTATATCGAGCCGATCGAGTGGGAGACTGTAGCCCGCATCATCGAGGTGGAAAGACCCGACGCCCTGCTGCCCACGATGGGCGGCCAGACCGCGCTCAACTGCGCCCTGGATCTCGCGCGCGAGGGCGTGCTTGAGATGTACGGTGTGGAGATGATCGGCGCCACCAAAGAGGCCATCGACAAGGCTGAGGATCGCCAGCTGTTCGACAAGGCGATGAAGCGCATCGGCCTGGCAACGCCGCGCTCCGCCACGGCGCACAGCCTTGAAGAGGCTTTCCAGGTGCAGGACTCCATCGGCTTTCCCTGCATCATCCGCCCGTCCTTCACCATGGGTGGCTCCGGCGGGGGTATCGCCTACAACCGCACCGAGTTTGAAACCATCTGCCGCCGCGGCCTGGATCTGTCGCCGACCAACGAACTGTTGATCGACGAGTCGCTGATCGGCTGGAAAGAGTACGAGATGGAGGTTGTGCGGGACAAGAACGACAACTGCATCATCATCTGCTCCATCGAGAACTTTGACGCCATGGGTGTGCACACGGGTGATTCCATTACCGTGGCGCCGGCGCAGACACTCACGGACAAGGAGTACCAGATCATGCGCAACGCCTCACTGGCGGTGCTGCGTGAGATCGGTGTGGAAACCGGTGGCTCCAACGTTCAGTTCGGGCAGGACCCGAAAACGGGTCGCATGGTGATCATTGAGATGAACCCGCGGGTGTCGCGCTCCTCCGCACTGGCGTCCAAGGCGACCGGCTTCCCCATCGCCAAGGTGGCGGCAAAACTGGCGGTCGGTTACACGCTGGACGAACTGCAGAACGATATTACCGGCGGTACCACACCGGCCTCGTTTGAACCCTCGATCGACTACGTGGTGACAAAGATCCCGCGTTTTGCGTTCGAGAAATTTCCCGGTGCCGATCCCCGTCTCACGACCCAGATGAAATCTGTCGGCGAGGTTATGGCCATCGGCCGCACTTTCCAGGAGTCACTGCAAAAAGCACTGCGCGGGCTGGAAGTCAGCTCGGCTGGCTTTGAGCACCAGATCGATGTGGACGATCCGGAACTGCGCGATGAACTGGTGGCGGAGTTGACCAATCCCGGCCCGGACCGCATCTGGTACATCGGCGACGCCTTCCGTGCGGGCATGAGCGTGGACGAGGTCTACCAGTACTCGGGTGTAGACCCGTGGTACCTGGTCCAGATTGAGGATCTCATCCACACGGAAGACAAGCTGAAAACCGTGCGGCTGGAGGATATCGATCACGCGCAGATGTTCGCGCTCAAGCGCAAGGGCTTTGCCGACGAGCGCCTGGCCGTGTTGCTGGACACCTCAGAGACGCAGGTGCGCCAGCACCGCCATGCGCTGGGTGTGCGTCCGGTGTACAAGCGAGTGGATACCTGCGCCGCTGAATTCGCCTCCGCTACGGCCTATATGTACTCCACCTACGAGGAGGAGTGTGAAGCTGCGCCCACCGATCGCAACAAGATCCTGATCATCGGCGGCGGCCCGAACCGGATCGGGCAGGGCATCGAGTTTGATTACTGCTGTGTACACGCAGCGCTGGCGCTGCGTGAGGATGGTTACGAGACCATCATGGTGAACTGCAACCCGGAGACGGTGTCCACCGACTACGACACCTCGGACCGCCTCTACTTCGAGCCGGTGACGCTGGAGGATGTGCTTGAAATCGTCGATCTGGAAAAACCCAGCGGTGTGATCGTGCAGTTCGGTGGCCAGACGCCGCTGAAACTGGCGCGCGCGCTGGAGGCCCAGGGCGTACCCATCATCGGCACCACCCCGGACGCTATCGACCGGGCTGAGGACCGTGAGCGCTTCCAGCAGATGATCCAGAAACTGGATCTCAGGCAGCCCGTGAATACCACGGTGCGCAGTGTCGAGGAGGCGCTGGAGGCGGCCAATACTATCGGCTATCCCCTGGTTGTGCGCCCCTCATATGTGCTCGGTGGTCGCGCCATGGAGATCGTGTACCGGGAAGAGGATCTGCTGCGCTATATGCGCGATGCGGTGCAGGTGTCCCACGATTCGCCGGTGCTGCTGGACAGCTTTCTCAGCGCGGCGATTGAAGTCGATATCGATGCCGTCAGCGATGGCGAGGAAGTGGTGATCGGCGCCATCATGCAGCATATCGAGCAGGCGGGTGTGCACTCCGGTGACTCGGCCTGTTCCCTGCCCCCCTACAGTCTGGGAGCAGAGTTGCAGGATGAGATGCGCGAACAGGTCAAGAAGATGGCGCTGGAACTGGGCGTCAAGGGCCTGATGAACGTGCAGTTGGCCTGGCAGGACAATGAGATCTATGTGATTGAGGTGAACCCGCGCGCGTCGCGCACGGTGCCGTTCGTGTCAAAATGCATCGGCGTGTCGCTGGCCAAGGTGGCCGCGCGCTGTATGGCCGGGCAGACGCTGGCGTCGCAGGGCTTCACCCGCGAGATTATCCCTCCCTATTACTGTGTCAAGGAAGCGGTGTTGCCGTTTAACAAATTCCCGGGTGTGGATCCGATTCTCGGCCCGGAAATGAAGTCGACCGGTGAGGTGATGGGTGTCGGTGACACCTTTGCCGAGGCCTTCGCCAAAGCCGAACTGGCAGCCGGCAGCGGAGCCCCCGCCGAAGGTACCGCGCTGATCAGCGTCCGCGATGTCGACAAGCCCGGTGTTGTCGGTGTGGCGCGCGACCTCGCGGAGCTGGGGTTCTCGCTGGTGGCGACCAGCGGCACTGCCGCCGTGCTGGAGGAGGCGGGGCTGACTGTGCGCCGCGTCAACAAGGTCAATGAGGGTCGCCCCCATATCGTCGATATGATCAAGAACGACGAGGCGGATTTCATTATCAATACCACCGAGGGGCGGCGCGCGATCGAGGACTCCGCGTCCATCCGCGCCAGCGCAGAGGCCCACAGGGTGTTCTACACTACGACCCTGACGGCTGCGCAGGCGATCTGTATGGCATTGAAATTCAAGGGAGAGAAGACAGTGCGGCGTTTGCAGGACCTGCACGGGAGAGTTGATGCATGAACAAGTTTCCGATGACAAAAGCCGGCGAAACGGCACTGCGAGAGGAACTGGATCGCCTGAAAAAGGTGGAGCGCCCGCGCATCTCAGAGGCGATTGCGGAGGCGCGTGCTCACGGCGACCTGAAGGAGAATGCAGAGTACCACGCGGCGCGTGAGCAGCAGAGTTTCACCGAGGGCCGCATCATGGAGATTGAGGGCAAGCTCAGCAACGCCCAGGTGATCGACATCACCACCATCCCCAAAACCGGCAAGGTGATATTCGGCACCACGGTGGATCTGGTGAACCTGGAAACCGATGAAACAGTGACCTACCGCATCGTCGGTGAGGACGAGGCCGACATCAAGAACCATATGATCTCGGTGGGTTCGCCGATTGCGCGGGCCCTGATCGGCAAGGAAGAGGGCGAGGTGGTGATCGTCAAAGCACCCGGCGGCGATATCGAGTACGAGATCGACCAGGTGCAGCATATCTGATCGGTTTGCCTGTCGGCGCCGCCGCTATTTCCCTTTGAAGACCGGCGCCCTGCGCTCTACCCGGGCCATCATGCCCTCGACAAAATCCTCGGTCGCCATCAGTTTTGCCAGCGCGGCGTTCTCCTGGTCCAGCGCCTCGCTGAGCGCGTCGATATGGGGCTGGTGCAGGCAGCGCTTCATCTCGCGAATGGACAGTGCCGGCCCCTGCGGGGGGATGAGCTTCAGCGCCCGCTCCCTGGCGTAGGGGAGCAACTCGTCGTGGGGCAGGACTTTATTGGCAATGCCCAGTTCGACGGCTTCTGTTGCGCTGATGCGCTCGGGGAAAAACAGCAACTCCTTGGCTCTCTGGAATCCCAGCAGGCGCGGCAGGAAGAACGTGGACGCGAGCTCTGCTGCGATGCCCAGCCGGGCGAAGGGCAGGTCCAGCCAGGCGTGTTCAGACAGGTAGATCTGGTCCGCTGCCGCGAGACACAGGGTGGCCGCGCCGCCGATGGCCAGCCCGTTGACTGCGGCGATCACGGGCTTGTCGCAGGTATAGAATTTCAGTGTGGTGCGCTTCTGGGCGATATCGGACATATCGATCTCCGCCATGATCTCAGGCGCCACACCCTCATAGGCGTCGGGGTTGAAATAGCCACCACTGCTGAAGGCCTCCCGGCTCGGGTCGTCGGATTTCGGGTCTTTGGCCCCGGTCAGGACCATCGCGTGGGCGGAGTCGTCGCTCTGGAACTGGTCGACAGCGTGGTAGAGTTCGAGAAACGTCAGCGCGCTGAGCGCGTTCTTCCGCGCCGGGGTGTTCAGCGTCAGTGTCACCAGCCCCGCGTCGTCTTTCGAGTAGAGAATATCCCTGAAATCTTTGGTTTCCATGTTGTCCTTTGTGCTCCCGGCAGTGAAAATGTGAGGTTCGCCATTCTGGGGTTCCAGCTGATTTTTGGCAACTCGCGGTGGCCGTGGGCAGCGGCCACTGCCCGCCGTCGCTTCCAGTGCGGTTGCACGCCGGTGGTGGGGGGCGATTTATTTCTGCCACACCAATGAAAATAATTCTCATTTAGACTATGATCGGGTTTTCCACTGGAGTGATCGCAACACCATGAACACCAATCTCTGGTCGCTGAAGTCCGGTGACCGCTGCGAAATAGTGGGTTATGACGACGCCCTCGATGAAAAATACCGCATCCGCCTGATGGAGTTTGGTTTTCATCCCGGCGAGTCGGTGTCCTGTCTGCAGTCGCTTGCGTTTGGCGCCCCCAAGGTCTACCGCGTCAGCAATACCGTTTTTTCACTGGACGATGAAGTCGCCTCTCACGTCCTGGTCCGGATAGCCACACCCCATGAGTAAAGTCCTGCTGATAGGCAGCCCCAATTCGGGCAAAAGCCTGCTTTTCAATCGGTTGACCGGCTTGCACCACAAGGTCGCCAATTTTCCCGGCATCACCGTGGACGTCAGCACCGGCCGCGTGCCAGACCTGCCCGATGTGGAGCTGATCGATTTCCCCGGCACCTACTCACTGCAGGCCATTTCAGCCGATGAACGGGTGGCGGTGGATTACTTCGAGCGCTCGCTGGACGATCCCGATGTCAGCCATGTGCTGTGCGTGGTCGATGCGACGCGGCTGGAGAAAAGCCTGTATTTCACCCTGCAGGTGATCCGCGAGAGTGCGCGCCACGGCAAGCCGGTGACGGTGCTGGCCAATATGATGGACGTGCTGGAGTCACATAAGCTCAGCCTCGATGTCGAGCAGCTGGCCGTGGAACTGCAGGCGCCGGTGGTTCCCGTATCGGGCCGGTCGGGCAAGGGCATTGACAGGGTCATCGCCGCACTCAGGGGTGACATGGTGCTGCCCCAGACCTGGGCGACAGAGCGGTCTGTGGATGTGCCCGACGAGCAGCTGCGCGTCAAGGCTCACAAACTCGCGCAGCGTTTCGGGACCAGCGGCGACGTGCTGATCCGCAACCAGACCCGGCTGGACGGCATCTTTTTGCATTCGGTGACAGGTGGCTTCGCGTTCTTTTTCATCATGTACCTGCTGTTCCAGAGTATATTCACCTGGGCGGCGCCGCTGATGGATGCCGTGGAGACCGTGCTGGGCGTGGCGGCCGACTGGATTGTGCCGAAGATAGGGAACCAGACGGCGCGGGATTTCACCGCCGATGCGCTGTTCGGGGGTGTCGGTGCCTTCCTGGTGTTTGTGCCGCAGATCTTCATCCTGACCTTCGTTATCGGGCTGCTGGAGGACTCCGGCTATATGGCGCGGGCCGCCCTCATCTGCCACAAGCCGCTGCGACTGTTCGGCCTGACCGGCAAGAGTTTCATCCCCATGTTATCGGGGGTGGCCTGTGCGATCCCCGCGATCTACGCCGCCCGCGCGATCGATTCCCCGCGCAAGCGGCTGCTGACCTATATGGCGATACCGCTGATGCCCTGTTCCGCGCGCCTGCCCGTCTATACGCTGTTGATCGCCGCGTTTATACCTGCCTCCACCGCGCTCGGCGGCCTCGTGGGCTGGCAGGGGCTGGCGATGTTTATGATCTATTTTTTCGGTATGTTCTGCGGCCTGCTGGTGACAGCGCTGGTGTCGCGCACCAGCAAGGATCACCACAGCGACCTGCCCTTTGTGCTGGAGTTGCCGCCGTACCGGCTGCCCAGCCTGAAGCCGCTGCTGCGCACCTGCTGGAACCGCTCCAAGCACTTTGTCACCAAGGCCGGGAAAATCATTTTTGCGGTTACCGTTGGCGTCTGGGTGCTGGGCTATTTCCCCAATTTCGGCGCTGACCTCGGCACTTCATGGCTGGGGTATCTGGGGCACATCATCGAGCCGTTGTTCGCGCCGCTGGGCCTGGACTGGCGCTACGGCGTGGCGATTTTAAGCTCCTTCCTGGCGCGCGAGGTATTCGTCGGGACGCTGGGCACCATCTTCGGGATTGAATCCGCCGATGAGCAGATGGCGCCACTGGTGCAGCACATCCAGAACAGTGATATGACGCTGGGCTCCGGTATCGCGCTGCTGGTGTTCTTCGCCATTGCGCTGCAGTGTATTTCGACGCTGGCCATCCTGGCGAAGGAGAGTGGCTCGAGTTCACTGGCGGTGAAAATGTTTGCCGGCTACTTCCTGTTCGCCTACGCCGCAGCGGTCGCGGTGTACCAGCTGACCAACCTCTTTACCTGAGGCGCGGCTACCGGGGCCGCTCGTGCTGGAACAGCTTGACCTGTGCCAGCACCAGCTGTGCCAGCATGCCGACCAGCAGTGCGTGATTCTCTTTGCGGATGCCTTCCAGCCCGTCGTTGATCTGCTGGTAGAGGCTCGCTTTCTCCGCGTCGTTGAGGTGGCCAGGCAGGCTCACGGTAAAACTGTACTGCTCTGACTCGCTGAGTGCCGCGTACATTTTCGTCAGCTGACCGGCCGCGAAATCAACCAATTGCTCGTCTGCTCCCTTGCTGCTCAGCAGTTCGCGCAACTGGCGGTCGAGAAACGCCAGGCCCTGGGCCTGTTGGGAAGGAAATTCAAGAATGTCACCCATGCCGCACTGTCCACAACGCAGGGACTCCATAATAGCGAATGTGTCCACTGTGGCAAATGAACATCCGCAAGCCTGCCGGCAGCAGGCCGCCTGCTAGACCGGCTTGATCTTGATCAGGTTGGAGAGGCGCGGGTCGGGGGAGGGGGAGCGGCGCAGCAGCAGCAGGATATTGCCGACACTCTGGACCACCTCGGCGCCGAACTGCGCGCTGATTTGCGCCGCCATCTCGACCCGGGCCTCGCGCGAGCCCACGGCCAGCTTGACCTTGATCAGCTCGTGGTCAGTCAGCGCCCTGTCCAGCTCCGCAGCGACGCCCTCGCTGAGGCCGTTGCCGGCGACAGTGACCACCGGCTTGAGCTTGTGGCCGATTGCGCGCAGTTGTTTGATATCCTGATTTGCTTTCTTGCTCATCACAGTTCCAAGGTACAATGCCCGCCAGCGCGGGGCCGGCCATTCTACACAAGGCGTTCGGCACACGAAACCGATATTACAGTGATCGAGCATGGCGAAAAAGAAATCCTCCAGCAAGGCGTGGATGAAAGAGCACCGGGATGATCCCTATGTGCAGCAGGCGCAGCGCGAGGGATACCGCTCACGCGCCTGCTACAAGCTGCTGGAGTTGCAGGAGAAGGACCACCTGATCCACCCCGGCATGACGGTGCTGGATCTCGGCAGCGCGCCGGGCGGCTGGTCTCAGGTGGCGATACAGCTGTTGGGCGACACCGGCAGGGTGATAGCCTCGGATATCCTGCCGATGGAAGCGCTGGACGGTGTGAGCTTCATCGAGGGCGATTTCACTGAGGACGCGGTGTTCCAGCGCATCGTCGAGGCGCTGGACGGGAAACCGGTGGACCTGGTGATCTCCGATATGGCGCCGAACATGAGCGGTGTGCTCGCGGTGGACCAGCCGCGGGCCATGTACCTGGTGGATCTGGCGCTGGATATGGCGCAGCAGGTATTGGCCCCGGGTGGCACTTTTGTCGCCAAGGTGTTCCAGGGAGAGGGCTTTGACCAGGTGTTCCAGCAGGCCAAAACGACGTTCGCCAAGGTGCTGACGCGCAAGCCGAAGGCGTCCAGGCCGCGCTCCCGGGAGGTCTACGTGGTGGCGAAGGCGTTCCGGGGCCGCCCCTGATCCCCGTCGAGGTCCCAAACAGGGCCCACTGCTGG